>JAZUCU010000041.1:0-13634 GCA_045639325.1 Victivallales bacterium | reverse complement strand
ACAACGGAGTACATCTTTTTCAATCAGCACCGATGTCATTTCTGTCATCATGCCCTTAATATACCATCGATTTTTCATTTGTCAAATAATTTTTCGAAAAAAAAATGAAAAAAAGTTGACATTGAGCTGAAAAAATGGTGTTTTTCAGGCTATTTTACCATGTAATTTTGAAATATTCCGCTAAAATTGCTTTTAAACGCGTCATATTATCCTGCTGAATATATTCCGTTTCTCTGCCATCTACCCGGAAGACATAGACTCCATCTTCCAAATAAACGCTGCGTCTGCCGTCTGGTGCAGGCAAATTAATCATCAATTTCTTTTTAAAGAGGGAATCCGGGTGTGTCGCAAGATAATAATTCACATATACGAAATCCTGAGGCATATCAAGTCTATCCTGGAAGGAATAGAAATTCTGGAAACCTTCCGGCGTTTGAATTTGCACTGCATAACCAAGGATCGGGTCCGCTTTCACGCGGAAAATCATGCCATTGCGTTCCTGTTCGACATCAAAACGCAAAAGAAGGGGTGTCAAAGCGGTCGGTCTGCCCACGCCGGCATCGACGATATAGGTTTCGTTCTCGAAATACACCTGAATGACGCGATGGCGTCGTGTCGGAACGGGATCTGTTTCACTGAAATGCCATCTGCCGAATGATTCTTTAACGTGGTAGCCGAGATTTTTCAGAAGCCATGCGAGAGCGCCATTGAGTTCAAAGCAATATCCGCCGCGTTTCTGTTCGACGATTTTATTGTAAATATCCTCCAGCTCCATAGAAGGAATCACATTCCGCAAGGAAATATCGCAAGTTTCGTAGGGAATCGTCTGCAAATGTGCTTTCTGGATCATGATAAGGTTTTCCACCGTGGGTTCGGGGATATGATCAATGCCGATCCGTTCCAAATATTTTCTTACATCCATCATTTTTACTCCAAATTGCTGATTTTATTTCAGAAATCCCATATCTGCGGGATGATAATAGACCAAATTGAGGCGTCCAGCCACCGGTTTTGGCAAAATGCCCGGCCAGGTACAGCGGTTGCTGACAGTATCAAAAAGACGGCTGATATTGATTCTCAAATTTTCTTTTGATTTACCGGGGAGACATTCGAGGGGAATATCCAGATAAAAGATGTAGTCGTTGCCGGGGTGTTCAAAACGCCACGATGCCTTGCCGCGTCCATCAACACGGAAAACCTTCCCTTCCCCGACCACATGAACGAGGAACGGGTATGAATCGCCGGAGTCGTCAATGCCGATAAAGAGTTCATCGAGGATTTTCAGGCGATTATAGCAGCGGACTTTAATGGAAAGAGTATCGCCTTTCCAGTCGGCTTCCCATTCCATATCGGAAAGTTTGCAGGGTCCGCTGCCGGTTTTATAGGTCATATTGCATGGATATTCCACTTTGAGCGTGCCGTTTTTGATTGCGTCTTCGACTTTTGGGAATTCTTCTGCCAATTCGCGGCGGATATTTTCGATTGCGCGACCGATTTTTTCGCCGGTATACTTGTATCCGCGCGCTTCGGGGTTATATCCGAGGAGCGGCCATTCTTTCTGCAATTTGATCATATTGGCACGTGCGACGAGTTCCGCTTCTGCAAGATTGCGCATTTCCTTGAACATTTCCATGGAAGGATTCTTGTAAAGATCGCGGCGCAGCTGCAGGAAACGTGTAATACGGTATGCTGTGGTAAAATGAATCGCCAATGCTTCGCCGAGAATGCGGGACCGATCCTGTTCCTGATTCAAAGTACCGATTTCTTTGACAAGTTTACGCATTTCTTCCAGACCTTCGTTCCACTTACGGCTCATTTCACCCAAAAGGAATACGAGTTCATCCAATGTGTGGGAATCGAGACATTCCCAAATACTGTTGCCGGAAAGTTCCTGATTCACGATCCATGTAGGATAAAGACGTTCGAAGCGGGGGCGTACATACATTGGCCAAGTAACGCCATCTGCTACCGGCCCGAAGTATTGAATCATATTGGCTCTGGGATAACAACTGAAAGCATCGGAGAACAATTTCCAGACTTCAGCGGCACGATCCGCATATTTTTCGCCCCAATAATATTTTCCCATACGTTTCAAGAATTCCTCTTCTGACACTTTGGACGTATCGAGGAAAGAGAGTTCACGGGCGGCGGCATTCATAAAACCGGGTGTACCGCCTGCGCCCCAGCATTGGAAGACACTGGTTACATTGTATTTCTGCAGATTGGCGTATTTCCGGTAAACGAGACCGGGGACTTCCAGATATGGGACACATGCCAATTCGTGAGAGGTACCGACCTGAATTTTTGCTCCGGCTTCCCGATCGTATTTCATCGCATCTGCAGCAAACTCCTTGAAACAGTCGGCGAGATTGCTTTCTGCGAGCCAGTAATCGCCGCAATAGCGAACTTTACCCAACTGTTCGGTACCGCAACCGGATTCTGCATTTGCCTGAATGATAACGCCATCATAAACTTTACGCAGGAGATCAGGCATCCATTCTTTGCGATAGCGTGGAATGGCATTGACCTGGGGGTCATAATTCCACAGGATCAGTTCGCCATTGCTTCCGGCATCGCGCATTCCTTCATAGAGCGTATTACCGATCAATGCCATTACGCCGCCGGGAGTCATGCCGCATTTTTCCTTCATACAAGGCAACGCATCGGGACCAAATTTCAGGTGATTGATACAGGGTTCTGCGCCTTCCCCGTAGTTGATCTGCATGGTTCCGCCCAGTTTCGGAACCGCTTTAAAAAGATTATACATTCCTTCGTACAGGAAACGTCTGCCTTTAGGGGATGCGGGGCAAATACGGAAGTGACCGGACATATTGGGTCCCATCATATCAGGATGTTTCTTCAATGCGGGATCATTTTCCCACAGACACGGCGGAGTATTCATATAGAGCAACACCCGGATTCCGTAACGGGCAGCCTTATCCACATACCAGCGCAATCTTTCCTGCCGTTTCAGCTGCAATTCACGCTGTTCCGGGGTATCTTCCGAACAGAAGACCGGAACGATCTTGGTAAAATACAAACCATTCATAGCAAGGATTTCCATATTCACGCCTTCATAGGCAAGCCGTTCCAGATAGCCATCGGGCATCAAGTCGCGATCCACAAGCAAGTCATCAGAGCCGGTCAGCGGGTATTTTTCGGAGCCGAAACGGTAACGGTTGATGCGGAGCCGGACCGATGGTGTAATGGTTTCCTCTTTTACAGGAAGCGCATCCGTTGTGTAAAGACGCAGGATGTCGGCAAAATGATAAATCCCGCGGCGAATCCCTTCGGTATCAGCGGCAGCGATGATGCATTTACCGGGAGATGTGCGGACGGTATATTCTTCGAATTTGGAAGTTTCACATTGTTCGGTAATCAGAACGGCATTGCCGCATTTCAAACGGCGAGCGAAATCATAAGCGGTATCAAGAACGCCATCGGGGTCCGGGAAGTTCGCCTGAATAACGAGTTTTCCGGCTTCGGTTTCCTTTCCGGCGACGGAGATTTCCAACGGGGTATGAAGTTCTTCTACAAAATCTTGCGGCTGAAGTCCCATGATCTTTCTGTTCCTTCTGATATAATTTTTATGGTTTGCATTTTGCGTTTATTTCATGCTTTCCGGCTAATGTACCACAAAAGAACGGACTTGTCAAGCCGAAAAAGACTTTTTTTGCAAGGACTTGACGCAGAAGATCGTATTTTTTTGATTTTTCACCGGATTGTGCGCATAAATCGGGGAAAAATGAAAACCGGCAGTTTCTGTTTCGCACAGAGAACTGCCGGTTTTATCTTATAATGGAAATAGAAGAAACGTATTATTTCTTCGGTTCCAGTTTGTCAAAGTGACAATAAGGACGCAGCACTTCCGGGATCGTGACAGAGCCGTCAGCCTGCAGGTGGTTTTCCAGGAATGCAATCAGCATACGCGGAGGAGCAACCACAGTATTGTTCAAGGTATGTGCAAAATATTTGCTGTCCTTGCCGTTGACACGGATTTTCAGGCGGCGTGCCTGTGCATCACCAAGGGTGGAGCAGGAACCGACTTCAAAGTATTTCTTCTGGCGGGGAGACCATGCTTCCACGTCGACGGATTTCACTTTGAGGTCAGCCAGGTCACCGGAGCAACATTCCAGAGTCCGAACAGGAATATCCATGGAGCGGAAGAGGTCAACAGTGTTCTGCCAGAGTTTGCCGAACCATTCCATGCTTTCTTCCGGCTTACAAATGACGATCATTTCCTGTTTTTCGAACTGGTGGATACGGTAAACGCCGCGTTCTTCCAGACCGTGTGCGCCTTTTTCCTTACGGAAGCAGGGAGAATAGCTGGTCAGAGTGATGGGCAGCTGTTCTTCCGGGATGATCTGGTCGATGAATTTACCGATCATGGTGTGTTCACTGGTACCAATGAGGAAGAGGTCTTCGCCTTCGATCTTGTACATCATGGATTCCATTTCAGCAAAGCTCATCACGCCGGAAACGACGTTGGAACGGATCATGAAGGGCGGAATGCAGTATGTGAAACCACGGTCGATCATGAAGTCGCGAGCGTATGTGAGGATAGCGGAATGGAGCTGAGCGATACCGCCCATGAGGTAATAGAAACCATTCCCTGCAACACGGCGTGCGCTGTCCAGGTCGATTCCGTTGAAAGATTCCATGATTTCAGTATGATAAGGAATTTCGAAATCCGGCACAACGGGTTCGCCGAACCGCTGCACTTCCACGTTTTCTTCATCGCTCTTGCCGATGGGCACAGAAGCATCGATGATATTGGGAATGACCATCATGATTTTGGTCAATTCTTCTTCGACTGCTTTTTCATCGGCAGAAAGTTTTTCAATGGTTGCGCCATCGGCAGCCATTTCCGCTTTCAAGGCTTCGGCTTCTTCTTTTTTGCCTTGTTTCATCAAACCGCCGATCTGTTTACCGGCGGCATTACGTTTCGCCAGGAGAGTCTGCACTTCGGTCTTGATCTGACGGTTTTTGACGTCGAGTTCGAGGACCTGGTCCACCAGCGGGAGTTTGTTATCCTGGAATTTCTTCCGGATATTTTCCCGTACGAGATCCGGATTTTCGCGGATCAATTTAATATCGATCATGATTCAATCATCCTTTCTCAGAACTGGGGCATGGGGAAAGCCTGTGCAAACTGACGGACTTCTTCCTTGATTGCTGCCAGAGCTTCATCGTTGTCTTTGTTCTTCACTGCGCGGTCGATAAAGTCAGCGATCTTGAGCATTTCCGCTTCTTTCATACCGCGTGTTGTAACAGCAGGAGTACCGATACGGACACCGCTTGTGATCATCGGTTTTTCCGGATCGAAGGGGATCATGTTCTTATTGAGTGTGATACCAGCTTTATCGCAAGCGATCTGAACTTCTTTACCGGTTGCGTTTTTCGGGCGGAGGTCAACCAGCATCAGGTGGTTGTCAGTACCGCCGGAAACGATACGGTAGCCGAGGCGTGTCAGTTCATCAGCCAGAACAGATGCGTTCTTGACCAACTGTTTCTGATAAGCTTTGAAGTCATCGCTCATGGCTTCTTTGAAGCAGATGGCTTTTGCAGCGATAACGTGCATCAGAGGTCCGCCCTGGAGACCGGGGAAGACTTTGGAGTTGATGGCTTTGATGTATTTTTCTTTGCAGAGGATCAAGCCGGAACGGGGACCACGCAGAGTTTTGTGCGTTGTGGTTGTGACAACATCGCAATAGGGAACGGGAGAGGGATGGACACCGGCTGCAACGAGACCGGCAATGTGTGCCATGTCAACGAACAGATAAGCGTTTGCTTTGTCTGCAATCTGACGGAGGCGTGCAAAGTCGATCACGCGGGGATATGCGGAAGCTCCGGCAAGAATCATGCGCGGTTTGCATTCCATTGCGAGGCGTTCCACTTCATCATAGTCAATGGCTTCTGTTTCCTGGGAAACACCGTAGGGAACAATATTGAAGAGTTTGCCGGAGAAGTTCATCGGGTGACCGTGTGTCAGGTGTCCGCCGTGATCCAAACTCATAGCAAGAACAGTATCGCCGGGGTTCAGCAATGCGAAGTAGACAGCCATGTTAGCCTGAGAACCGGCGTGGGGCTGAACGTTTGCAGCTTCTGCGCCGAAGAGTTCGCAAGCGCGCTGAATCGCCAGTTTTTCCACTTCGTCAACGAATTCGCAACCGCCGTAGTAACGACGTCCCGGATAACCTTCTGCGTATTTGTTGGTGAGGACGCTGCCCTGAGCGGCGCGGATGGCTGTGCTTGTGAAGTTTTCAGAAGCAATCAGCTCGATACCGTCGTTCTGACGTGCAGCTTCTGTATCGATCCATTTTGCAATTTCGGGATCAGCACTGCGGATCGCAGCGATATCATCATAGGATTTCTTTTCCACTTTTTCCAGGCGGCGGAGGTGACGGACATCGCCGGAGAAGGGAGTAGCGATCCATGTTTTCAGGAATGCAACAGCTTCTTCTTCTGTGATGTGGTCAGCAGGAAGAACCAGGACGTTGGAGCAATTGTGTTCGCGGCTGGATTTCACAACGCGTTCGTTGTAGGCAACAGCAGCGCGGATACCCTGGAAACGGTTGGCGTTGATGCCCATACCGACGCCGGAACGGCAAAGGAGAATACCCACATCGATCTGACCGCGAGTGAGAGCAACGCCCAGATCACTGCCGAAATCAGAGTAATCATCCTGCGGATCCATGACGAAAGGACCGAAATCCTTGCAGCCGAATCCCAGAGATTCGAGGACTGTGATAAGTTTCTTTTTGAATTCAAATCCACCGTGATCGGATGCGATACCTGCGGTCAAACCGCTTTTGCCATGCCAGTCTGTAATCTTCTGCATTAGCTTTTCTCCTTATGAATTTTGGGTTGTTATATTTGCAATTTTGCTTAATTGTTCGAACAAACGGTCCAGGGGCGCCTTCATCGTTTCAAAACATAATGAATAAATATCAGCCCCGCCGCCGAAGGGATCCCGGATGTCTCCACCGTTTTCCCCGTATTCTCCCAGAAGTTTGGTACGCATGGAAAGCCGCGGATCCAGACGCAGGATACGCTGACGATGGGATTCCGTCAGTGCAATCACAAGATCAGCCTCCGCCAGCATTTCTTTCGACAGACAACGGGCGCGATGGGTTGCGATCTTTGTATCATATCCGGCAAGCGCGGTAATGGTATACATGGATGCACGTTCGCCCTCCCAGGCGTCAGTCCCTGCGGAAGACGCGCACAAATTGTCGCAGTTATGAGTTGTGCAGAGGCTGTTGAAATAAGCCTCACACATCGCACTGCGGCATGTATTTCCGGTACAGACAAACAAGATTTTCATATCCGATAAAACTCCTGGTAATCTTATAATATACATCCGCAACTGCAAAACTCCAAATATTTTTTTGATTTTTTAATGGATTTTTACATATCAGAGCAGGAAGTAAGGGGGAAGATACTGGATATGACAGGAAGAAAAAGGGGACGTCCTGCACAGAAATCATTGTTCCATGCAGGACTTATGGATTTTTTATTTTTTCACGCCGATCAACAGAAAATGATTTTCCGGAACAAGGGCAGGACAGAGACCTTCAGAAGAAGTACGGAGTTTTACGGAGCTGTACGGAGGGGTACGGAGAATCACCCATGCACCCGATATCACATGAATTACCGTTGCAATGCGTTCAAATGAGAAACATGGGCATTTCCTGCTCTCCTCCGTTATTCTCCGTTATCCTCCGTATATCTCCGTACAAAACTTCGCTCCGCACCGTCGGACAAGTCCGACAAGTCTGACAAAAAAACTCTGCCCAATCTTACTGCACCGGAACCAGGGCGAGGCGGAAGCCGAGGCTGCCGTAGCGATTGCCCGGGCTGTGGCCGCCCCAACGGAACGGCTCAATCTTACAAGTTATGACTTTTTTCGAAAAAAAATGCGTTTCCGGCTTGATTTTCTCCACCTGACGGTATATTATACTCAAATTCGGTCCCCTATGTGAAAATCAGATTTTGGAGTAAATGTATGTCTGAATCTATGAAATGCCCGTGCTGTTCCGGTAAATCTTACAGCGAATGCTGCGAGCCTGTAATCAAAGGAAACAGAAAAGCTTCCACTCCGGAAGAACTTATGCGCGCACGCTATTCCGCTTACACACAAGCGGAAATCGATTTTATTATCAATTCCACTCATCCCGAACAGAGAGATGCCAATGACCGCAAGGAATTGCAGGCTTGGGCAGAAACTTCTCAGTGGCTCGGTTTGAACATCCTCAACACAGAAGATGGTCCCGATGAAAATACCGGCTTTGTCGAATTCATCGCTTCCTACAACGAACAGGGTGTTGTACACCGCGATCATCACGAATATTCTGAATTCAGACGCAAAGATGGCGAATGGTTCTTCTACGATGGCAAAATCGTTGCTCCCGCCCCTTACGTCCGTACAGAACCCAAAGTCGGCAGAAACGATGTCTGCCCCTGCGGTTCCGGTAAAAAATTCAAAAAATGCTGCGGAAAGTGAGTCGTCTCAATGATTGCTGATCTCCTGAAATATACGCCGGAAGGCAACTACTCCGAAGCGTTCCGGAAAGTTTTTGAATACCTCAAAACTCTCACAAAAGATACGCCCGACGGTACCGTTGAACTCGATGGCAAACGCATTTATGTCATGATCCAGTCCGGTATGACTTCCGATGCACAGCCCGATAAGTTGGAGCTCCATAGAAAATACATCGATATCCAATACGTCATTGATGGTGTCGAAGGTATGATCTATGCCCCCGATTACGGCAATATGGAGACCATCACTCCCTATGACGATGCAAATGATTATACATTCGTCAAGCCTCCTGCGGAACTCGTCCGTATGGATGTAACTCCCGGCATGTTTGCAGTATTTACTCCCCGGGATGCCCATTTCGGCAAACTTGCATCTCAGGCAAAAGGTGCAATGTTCATCAAGAAGGCAGTCGCAAAAGTTTTGATCGACTGATTTCTTCCTGATCCGTACACACCGCCGCTGCCGGATTTCTTTCTGACAGCGGCTTTTTTGTGTTCAAACGCTGTCAGCAAGACTGTTTTCTTTGATGAAATCACGAATAATAGCGCAGCCTTTTTCCAATTGGGCGTTATCCGCCGGAGATGAAATCGCAATCCGCATGAAACTGTACGGCAGATGAGTCACCGTAAAGCGGTAGGAACAGTGCACACTCACATTCTGCTGCAAAAGCATACGTTCCGCCGCCATTTCGTCAACCGTCAACTTCGGAATCGGCAGCCAACGGAAGAATGCCGCCGGAGTCCCGGGTTTGACCGCTTGTGCAAAATAACGGTCGAATATCCGGTTTCTTTCCTTTGCCAGATCGGCTTTCTGTTCCAGAATTTTTGCCGCCTTCCCGCTCAGAATCAATTCCGTCATGATCTCGGCATCCAGCGAGGATGTTTTGATATTCAAATAAAACAATGCATTCAGCAGCGGCACACGGAAACTTTCCGGAAACGCCGCAAATGCCACACGCAGACCGCTGCACAATGCCATAGTCGAATTGCAAATGTAAATCGTCTGTTCCGGCAAACGGGAAAACATGGAGTGATAATTGCCGTCCGCTACCTGCGGAATACCGGTGTTGTCGTCCTCTAACAATATAAGTTTATGACGCGCGATAACGTCAGCAAGTGCATCTTTGCGTTTTTCCGGAATCGTGCAAGTGGTGGGATTTGCGCAGTTGGGCATAAGGAAAATGCCGTTGATTCCTTCCTTATGACAAAGAATATCCAACTCCTCCGCCAGCATACCATCGGCATCACCTTTTACCGGAATCAACCGGATGTGAGAAAGATGCGCCGTCCCGATCAGATTGGAGTAAGTAAACTCATCCACCGCAATTTTGTCACCGATCCGGAATAACGCAAGCATGGCGGCACTGATAATATTCTGCGCGCCGGAGAAAATCGCCGTGTGTTCGCTGTCCGTATGCACATCCATCTGCTTCATCCAATGGGCTCCGGCGGCCCGCTGATGAAGGTGCCCTGCGACTTCCGTATAAGAATAAAGCTCCTCGATATATCCTTTTTTCAATACATTTTCGCTGGCTTCGATAATCGGCGCTTTGATCTGATCGAATCCTTTTACCAGACCGAGTTCAATCAGCCCCGGCGAATGTTTCACCTGTTGAACGATTGCTTTCCCAGGGAGCGGTGAAACAAAGGTCCCTTTCCCCGTCACACCGTAAATCAGCTTGCGTTCCCGGCAGAGATCATACGCCCGTGTGACCGTTGTAAAATTCAAATCCAGATAATCCGCCAATTCCCGTTGGGGCGGCAGTTTTGTACCCGACGCCAGCTTGCCCGAAACGATATCCGCTTCGAGCGCATTGGCAAGGGCAAGATAGTAAGGACGCTTGATTTTGCTCCGGTCAGGCGTCCAACTCAAGTAAAAGTTTTCAAAGGAATTTGTTGGCATTTTATTGTAATCCATACAATTTTAAGATTTGTATTGAATATACACCCGCATTATATTAAAGTCAAATAAAAAACAAATTAAAAAACAAATCAGGAGAAAAATTATGAACAACGAACAGTACGAACTGAATTGTAATCTCGCTCAGATGCTCAAGGGCGGAGTTATTATGGACGTCACAACACCCGAACAGGCAAAAATCGCAGAAGATGCAGGTGCTTGCGCTGTAATGGCTTTGGAACGCATCCCTGCCGACATCCGTGCAGCTGGCGGCGTTTCCAGAATGAGCGATCCCGGCATGATCAGAGGCATTCAGGAAGCCGTATCCATCCCGGTCATGGCAAAATGCCGTATCGGACACATTGCAGAAGCACGGATCCTCGAAGCAATCGAAATCGACTATATCGACGAAAGCGAAGTTTTGAGCCCGGCAGACGATATTTATCACGTCGACAAACGCGCATTCAAGGTTCCTTTTGTTTGCGGTGCCAGAGACCTGGGCGAAGCATTGCGCCGTATCAATGAAGGTGCTGCCATGATCCGTACCAAAGGCGAACCCGGTACCGGCGATGTTGTACAGGCTGTCCGCCACATGCGCAAAATGAATCAGGAAATCCGCAGAGTTGCCAATATGGCGGAAGATGAACTGTACGAAGCAGCAAAACAACTGCAGGTTCCCTTCAACCTTCTTCAGTACGTCCATGAAAATGGCAAACTCCCGGTCGTAAACTTTGCCGCCGGCGGCGTGGCAACTCCCGCCGATGCCGCTCTGATGATGCTCCTGGGCGCAGAAGGCGTCTTTGTCGGTTCCGGTATTTTCAAATCCGGCGACCCCGCAAAACGCGCAGCTGCCATTGTCAAAGCTGTTACAAATTATCAGGATTACAACATGCTTGCGGAACTTTCCAGCGGTCTCGGCGAAGCTATGGTCGGCATCAATCCTGCTGAAATCAAAATCATTATGGAAGAACGGGGTATCTGATGCAGATTGCAGTCTTGGCATTGCAGGGAGATTTTGCGGAACACGAAGCAGTGTTCCATCGCCTGAATATCCCCACTTGTCAGTTGCGGCAGAAGAGCGACCTGGATCTGAATTTTGATGCACTTGTTCTGCCCGGCGGCGAAAGTACCGTGCAGGGTAAATTGCTGCGGGAATTGGATATGTTCGATGAAATCCGCTCCCGTATTCAGAATGGGTTACCCGTCATGGCAACCTGTGCCGGCACCATTCTGCTGGCTCAGCAGCTTCTGGATGATCCGACGGTACACCTCGGCACATTAGGCATCTCTGTCCGCCGCAATGCCTACGGCAGACAATTGAGCTCCTTCTACACTGCCGGAACCTTTGCCGGAATGAAAGACGTTCCCATGAGTTTCATCCGGGCGCCGCAGATTGAATTCTGTGTCCCCGGAGTAGAAGTTCTGGCGGAACATAACGGCAGAATTACAGCGGTCCGCCAGGGAAAACAATTGGCGATGACCTTCCATCCTGAATTAGGCACTGACACCCGGATTGCGGAATATTTCCTTTCCGAAATGTGTTAAAAAACGCCGGACGGCTGCATCATAACGATAACCGTCCGGCTTTATTTCTTTTTTGACTTACAAAATATTCCCAAACTTTATCACTTGTGCGCTTGCTTGTCACAGCGTAGAGTTGTACCGGCAATCCGAGGCCGGGGCACGGCGCAACCTTGCACTCAATACAGATTCGTGCGGTGGAGACCGATCACGCTGCCGAGGAGAACAATATCCGCCTGTTCGCCGGAAATTTGAGCGGCAGCATCGTTTTTACTCCAGGGGATCAAGGCAAATTTACCATAACGCCATTCGATACAACGGCAAAGAGATAATTTTCCATTGCAAGAGGATAAAATAATTGTGTTTTCAGAAATAAACACAATTTCCGGATTGATTAACAATAAATCACCACTTTTCAGATTGTCGGAAAGATACAGATTATCTTCATCAATTGCCAATGCGTAGGATTTGAATTCGCCGATCAGCTTCAGATAAACTCTGCCATCGAACATAAACTCTTCTTTGATCTCGGAACGTTTATCAAAGGGGGAATGGGCTACCGGAATGGAATAGATTCCCGGATTATGACTGATCGGGATATCCAATTCCGCAAGCTGTTCTTCCGTAGCGATCAATTTGATGCTGCGAGCTTTGCCCGTTTTCGTAATGAGCCGTTTCTTGACAAGGGAACTTAAATGTGCAAACACGGAAGGAATTTTCAGTCCGAAATGATACGCAATATCATACACCGTCGGTGACATATCGAAGTCATAGCGATAGATATAAATGAAACGTAAAATCGCCTTTTGTTTCTCTGTCAAGGTATGCATCGAACGGATTCCTTTCTTCAACTTTTTATCATTTGTTATTTTAATCTATATTACCCATACTATAAAATCAAACACTTACATCTTATATTTTGATAATATCTACCAAAACTTGAAAATTTATTCGATGTTTCATCACAAACTGCGATAAATCTCTATCGCAGCAGCAACAATCTTGCAGGATGACTCCAATGCTTCTTTGTAACGTGTAAAATGATATTGACCATCCGGCGTCCAAACCAAAATCATCATACCGGATTTCAAGACAAAATGATCCGGATGACGAATCAGAATGACAACATCGCCATCGGTGAATGTATCATCATTCACGCCATCTATTCTTAATGCACAAAGATCGTTTTGAAACCGTTCATACTTTTTCGGGAGTTGATAATTCAAGTATTCTGACGTCTTGTAATGGAAATCAATATCGGAAAAATGCTCAAGTAAAGGAATGTGAAAACAAGTGTTTATTTTACCATCTTCGTTAACAAGTCGGATACTTCTTGCCTGGGATGATCTGCAGACGATATTTTTCTTTTGCAGGGCATTGATATGAGCGAACGCGGTTGAAGGTCTGATCGTCAGAAATTCAGCGATTTCATATATAGTTGGAGCGCAATCATTAATTTTCTTGAATTCGCGAATAAATTCTATGATCTTTTGTTGTTGTTCGCTTAAACCCTTCATGCATCACTCCTGTTTATATGGTAAAAACATTATCAACTCGACGTTTATTTACAATACATCCATTATTATAAAATTCAATCGTAAAAAATAAAAAATACTAAAAAATATTACCATTTGGAACATTTATTCGTATGTTTCTGCAAGAAATCTCC
>JAZUCU010000040.1:0-70463 GCA_045639325.1 Victivallales bacterium | reverse complement strand
AAGCGTAGCGCAACCCTGGGACATATCGCATAAAATTTGGGGTAAAGACTGGCATCGCCGTTTGGGGCGTTCCGCAAGGAATGGCACATACGGTGATGCCATGAGGTCTCGGATATGTCATTGCCACCACGATGCCGTCCGTTTCTATCGAAAGGCCGTCAACGTGGCGGCTGTCATTATGCGAGTTCATTTGGTTTTATCCCCAGGGTTGCGCTGCGCTTACCCTGGGCTGTTTGACTCTTTCCGCCCATTCAGGGCTGATTTTGCGATTTATCAATGTTGCTACGGACGGGAAGTTTTAACTTGTATCATAAAAATCTGAAAAAATCACTTTTCAAAAATCTGAAAATCTTCCGTTCAAATGACGGTTTAAAGTCCCTTTTTTGAAAAATTATGGGATATCTGTGGATGTGCTTTATAAATGAACGATATTATATTTTATAAGATATATGCGATTTTTTCCAAAAATAATTACTTTTTTTCTTGCTATTTTCTTTTGCAGATGATATATTGATTTCAAAATAGAAACTTAATATTTCAAATATGAAACGCCACTATTAAAAAATGAGCAAAAACACCATACCTGCAGTTGAAAAAACGTTACAGCTGATTGAGTGCATCGGAAAATCCAATGTGCCCTTATCGCGTACCGAACTGGCAAAACAGTTGGGGATCACACCAACCACCTGTTACCGGATTCTGCAGACGTTGCTTGAATATGACTGGATCAGCCGGGAAGATGCAAACCGTTTCCGTTTGGGCGGCGGCCTTCTGCCGGTTTTACGTACCCTTCATGATGTTTCATCGCGTTATCAGAAATTGCAGGGGACGCTTGACCGTCTTGCGAAAGAGACAAAACTCAGCAGTAAATTTTCCATCCGCCGCGGATTGAATCAGGTTACAATTCTGCGCGGGGATCCCCGGACCAATGTACATGTCAGCGGGAAAGTCGGCGGAGAATTCCCGATTATCGAAGGATCTGTCGGAACGGTATTGTTATCGCAAGACTCCCCGGAGGACCTAGCAGAGATGATGCTGAAATGTCAGGACAACATCCCGGAATCGACCGACAGCAAACTGTTAATGAAGCGGATTTTATTTTTCCGCAAGAATGGGTATGTGGTCTGCGACAACAATCGCTGGAATGTCCACGCGATGAGTGCTGCGGTTTATGAAAATGAAGAATTGACCGGAGCATTGACGTTGTTGGGTTGGGAGGATGACTTCCACGCATCGAGAGAGAAAAACTTATCACAAACATTAATAAAATACGCATCGGAATGTACAGAAATTCTGATGCAACAGGAGAAATGAACTATGAAAATCGATCCATCCACACTGAAAATCACTGACATGCGTTTTGCGGACATTGACGGTGCTCCGAAACGTTGTACACTGGTCAAACTCTACACCAATCAGGGCATTGTCGGTTACGGGGAAGTGCGTGACGCCTCCAGCCGTACTTATGCAGCCATGTTGAAAAGCCGTATCCTCGGCGAAAATCCGTGTAACGTGGAAAAGATTTTCCGCCGCATCAAACAGTTCGGCGGCGATTCCCGTCAGGCGGGCGGCGTATGCGCCATTGAAGTGGCATGCTGGGATATTGCAGGGAAAGCCTGGGGCGTCCCGGTCTGGCAGCTGCTCGGCGGCAAATATCGTGACAAAATCCGTTGTTACTGTGACACCGACTCCGAAGGCGGCGGCCGTGATATGGGTAAAGCTCTCAAAGAACGTATGGCTCGCGGCTTCACTTTCCTGAAAATGGACCTGGGGATCGAGCTCTTGATGGATGTCCCCGGTGCACTTTCTGCTCCGCTCGGTTTTCTCAAGACAATGAGAGAATATAAACAGGTCTTCAAGACACCTCATGGTTCCATCGACCCGCGTACCATGCGCGGTGCGGCATACGACCTGTTCAATACCGCTCATCCGTTCACGGGGATTCATCTGACTGAAGTCGGTTTGGATTATCTGGAAAAATATATGGCAGACGTCCGCGAAGAAATCGGTTATGAAATTCCGATTGCCATTGACCACCTGGGACATATTCCGATTGAAGACTGCATCAAATTGGCAAAACGTCTGGAAAAATATAATCTTGCCTGGATGGAAGATGCGATTCCGTGGCAGATGACCGATCATTGGAAACGTCTTGCCGAATCCACAACTGTCCCCATGGGTACCGGCGAAGATATTTATCTGAAAGAAAACTTCCTGCCGCTGCTCAAATCCGGCGCATTGGCTGTGATTCACCCCGACGTTCTGACAGCGGGCGGTATTCTTGAAACAAAGAAGATCGGCGACCTGGCAGAAGAATACGGAGCCCAAATGAACATCCACATGGCAGAAAGTCCGATTGCCTGTATGGCAGCGGTTCATGTTGCCGCAGCCACACGCAACTTCATGTCACTGGAACTCCACAGTGTCGACGTGCCGTGGTGGGGCGATCTGGTGAACCCGGCATTGCATTATGACGGCGGTTACATCACCGTTCCGGATGCACCGGGTCTCGGTATCGAATCTCTGAATGAAGATTTGATTAATGAACATCTCTGCGAAGGCTTCCCGGAAGCCTGGGCACCGACCGATGAATGGGATAAAGAATGGGCTAACGACCGTCAGTGGTCATAAGTTTTTCTTTGAAAGGCTGAATCATGAGTGATGCAAATAGAAAAGATGTATTAAAAGCCTTTGCGCGCCATCAGGCGTATATGGATGACCGTATCAAAAGCGGCATTGAAACGAACCGCAAAGGCTTTATGAGTTTGAATTTTCAGGACAAAGACGGCAAACCATTGAGTGGCGTCAAGGTCAAAGTAAAACAGAAGACCCATGATTTCAAATTCGGTGCGAATCTGTTCATGCTGGAAGAATTCGACTCAAAAGAACAGAACGACATGTACAAGAAATACTATGCCGATCTGTTCAATATTGCCACCCTGCCCTTTTATTGGGTCGATTTGGAACCGGAACAGGGAAAACCCCGTTTTGCAAAGGACAGCCCGAAAATCTATCGTCGCCCTGCCCCGGATCTTTGTCTGGAATATTGCGAAGCCAACAACATCATGCCGAAAGCCCATTGTTTGAATTATGCCTATTTCACCCCGGAATGGGCATGCGGGACCATCGACAAAGAAAAACGGTTGCTCTCCAAGCGGTTCCGTGAACTTGCCGAACGTTATGCGGATCGTATCCGTGACTGGGAAGTGACCAACGAAACGTTCTGGGGACATCGTCATCCCTCAATTAAAGCCAACATGTATTATCAGGATGATTTTGTGGAATGGAGTTTTGATCAGGCGGACCGCTTTTTCCCGGCGAACCGTCTGATCATCAACGAAGCTCATTCCCGTGTCTGGGAAAGCGTGGCGGGTTATTACGGCAACCGGAGTCCTTATTACGCACAGATCGAACGTGCCCTGCTGAAAGGATTGCGTATTGATGCGATCGGGATGCAGTATCACATGTTCTACAGACGTGAAGATGAACAGCGGGAAACGGCGGTCTATTACGATCCGCAACGGATCTATGATATTCTGGATACCTACGGTAAACTCAAGCGTAACATCCAGATTACCGAGCTCACGATCCCGGCATATTCTTACACGGCAGGCGACGAAGAAATTCAGGCAGAAATCATGCGCAACATCTACTCCATGTGGTTCAGTCATGAGTCCATGGAAGCCATTCTCTATTGGAATCTGGTCGATGGCTTTGCCGCCTTTGCACCGCAGGGCGACATGACAGCCGGGGAAAATTATTATCACGGCGGTCTGATCCGTTACGACTTCACCAAAAAGCCGGTCTACGATATGCTGTACAACCTCATTCACAAGGAATGGCATACGGAAACGGAATCGGAAAGTAACGAATACGGTGTTGCACCGTTCAAGGGCTTCTACGGAGAATATGATCTTGAGATCACCTTTGCCGATGGAACAGTAAAAAATACATCCATTCACCTCAACAAGGAACTGAGCAAGTTTGTCTATTTTCAAACACAAGCGGATGGTTCCCTGAAAACATGGAGAGAATAAAACTATGCTGAAAGTCAAAACACCTACCGATGCTGTACGGAAAGCGATCATTTATCAGATCAATCTCCGTTCTTTTACAAAAGAAGGTACGCTGAAAGCAGCGGAACAATATCTGGACGATGTTGCTGCGACCGGTGCCGATATCGTATATCTCTGCCCCATCGTCATGTCAGACGATCATCCGAACAAATCCTATTGGAGTATGCGCCAGAGACGGTCGGGGATCGAGAACCCACGGAATCCGTACCGGCAGATGGACTACTTCGAAATCGACCCGGAATACGGGACAGAAGAGGATGTTCATTCCTTTGTCAAAGCGGCTCATGACCGGAACCTGAAAGTCATGTTTGATCTGGTCTATATGCACGCCGGTCCCTCATTCGGCGTAAAATATCCGCAATATGTCAAACAGAACGAGGACGGCACACCGCAACTGAACAGTTACAATTTCTGCACAATTGATTTTGACAAACCGGAACTCCGGGATCATCTGTGGAAAAATATGCTGTATTTTGTGGAAAAATTCGGAATCGATGCCTACCGGTGCGATGTGGGCGGCTACGTTCCGCTGGATTTCTGGGAAGAAGGTGTACGCCGGATCAAAGCGATCCGCCCGGACTTTATCATGCTGGATGAAAATGAACTGCCATTCCGTCCGGAAGAACAGGTCTATGCATTCGATATCAATTATTCCCAGGCATTTTTACAACATGCCATGCAATTGATTTTTGCATACGAAGCCCCGGTTTCCGATCTGGAAAATGTCTGGAACAAGGAACACAGCAAATGTGAAGGCGGAATGGTCTTGCGTGGAATCGAACATCACGATACCGCAAATGATAATTATTACGGTCGTGTGGAAAAGTTCAGCCACGAAAAATGCGAAGCCGCATACGTTCTCTGTTACTGTCTGGATGGTGTCCCGTTCCTGTATAACGGATGCGAATACAAAGATTATGCCCGCCACAGCATTTTCAGCTTGAAAGGCACGTATTATATCGACCGCTCCACCGATCCGGCAGAACGGTTTGCCTTCTTCCAGAAACTGGCAGAACTCCACCGGACGGAGCCCGCTCTGCTGTACGGCAATACGGAATTTCTCCATCATGAATCCATGGATGACATCTGTGCCATCGCACGAACCGCTGAAGATGGCGCTCAGGCGATCTGTCTGGTCAATCTGGGACGCGGCACAAAGACATTCACCCATGACATTCTGGCGGATTATACAGCAATTACACCGGTTATGGAACGTAGCATGACCCGCAGCGGTAACACCATTACGCTTGAAAAATACGGTTATGCAGTCCTGATCAAGAAATCATAAAACAACAACACTTATATAAGGAGAAAACAACATGCCCTCATTGAAAGACATGCGCGAAAAAGCAAAAGAAGCCGGATTGATGAAACTCGATAAACTCATCGCAACCCGTCAGAGAATCCCGAACTGCGAAATTCCCATTCCCATCAAGGAACTCTGCGAACGGTATGAAAAACTTTATACCGGCTGCATCAACGACGTTATGCGCGAACTCTGTCTCATCAACCAGAATCTGCCCAGCGACATCATGCCCCTGCGGGATGAAATGACCGTCTGCGGCGAAGCATTCACCGTCAAAAGTGCTCCCAACGTCATGATCGAAGGAGAAATGACGTTCCGCGCTCAGATGCTCGACGATTTCAAACCGGAAGGCGTCGTTGTCTGGGATACCTCTGAAGATACCGAAGCCTCTCTCTGGGGTGGCGTTATGACTGCAACAGCTATCACAAAAGGCATCCGCGGTGCCGTGATCGCCGGGGGTATCCGTGATACAAAACAGATCCTGGAACAGAAATTCCCCGTCTTCTACAAATATCGCACAAGCAACGGCTCTCTCGGTCGCTGCATGATTACCCATTATCAGGTCCCCATCCGTATCGGTAAAGTGACAGTCCGCCCCGGCGACATCATTTTCGGTGACATTGACGGTGTTCTGTGTATCCCGCGTGAAATCGCATACGACGTTCTGCTCCGTGCCGAAGGTATCGAACGGAACGAAGTTGATATCTTCTCCTGGGTACGCCAGGGCGACACCATCAGCGAAATCATCGACAAAGGCGGTTATTTCTGATTTCTGTAATCAAAAAAAATGAATGGAGCTGACACCATGAAAAAATCAAAAGTCATGAAAAAAGGTTATTGGAATCTTTGGAATGATGACGTCCAGGCACAGATCGATGCCAATATTGAAAAGAACCGGAAAGCAGACGGCACATTCAAAATCAAAGGTCTCAAAGCCGGTACACCGGTCAAAGTGGAACAGATCAAGCACGATTTTATTTTCGGTGCCCATATCTTCAACTATGATCAGCTCGGAACCGATGAGCGTAATGAAAAGTATAAAGCCCTGTACGGCGATATATTCAACAGTGCCACCGTCGCTTTCTACTGGCGCAGATTTGAACTGGAAGAAGGCAAGCCCCGGTTTGCACAGGAATTCCGGGATACTGCGGAATACTGGAACACCGTAAAAGACCCGAAAAATGAACCCCATTGGCGCCGTCCCGCAACCGATCCCGTTATCGATTTCTGCGAAAAGAAAGGGATCCGCATCCACGGTCATCCGCTGGTCTGGGGTAATTACAAATGGATGCAGCCCGATTGGCTCGTCAACAAATATCCCAAACACTTCCGCGACCGTCTCCCCGCAGAAGCACCCTTTGCCGACCGCAATCCGATGGCTGATATTCTGGCAGAATATTCCGCAGAACAGATCCATAAACTCATGCCGGAACTGGCTGTCGAACTCCAGCTCCTCATGACAAAACGGATCTCGGAAATTGCGTTCCGTTACGGCGACAAAGTCCACAGCTGGGACGTTTGCAACGAAAGTGCAACCGACTTCCAATGGGGGAACATGATCCCCGATGCGCCCTTGTGCAAGAGTCATTACGGCCCCATGCCCGGCGACTACACCTATCGCGCATTCAAGATCAGCGATGCCGTTCTGCCGAAAAAAGCAAAACTCAATATCAACGACTACAACCTCTCTCAGGCTTATGTCGACCAGATCGCCGATTTGGATAAACGCGGCTGCAAGATTGATATTGTCGGCGCACAGATGCACCTGTTCAACCCCCAGACCTGCCTTGATATCGCTGACGGCAAATCAGACGTCCAGTCTCCGGAAAATGTCATGACAACCATGGCACGTCTTTCCCAGGCCGGACGCCCCATTCACCTGAGTGAAATCACCATCACTGCGCCCAATAACGACGCACGCGGTCAGGAAATTCAGGAAGTCATCACACGCAACCTGTACCGTCTCTGGTTCAGCACAGAAAAGATGATGGGTATTACATGGTGGAACGTGGTGGATGATTGCGGTGCACCCGGTGAACCTTCCGTCTCCGGTCTCTTCTCCCGCGATATGGATCCGAAACCGGCTTATCATGCGTTGGAGGATCTGATCAAGAATCAGTGGATGACAAAATGTTCCCTCAAAGCGGCGGCAGGCGGCACGGTCAAATTCCGCGGCTTCCGTGGTACTTACCGGCTCAGCTGGACAGCCGAAAACGGCAGCAAGCAGGAACAGATCGTTCATCTGGCATAAGAGTAAAGGATCATTATGTTTGACCTGAAAGATAAAAAAATATTTGTCACCGGATCCGCACGCGGTATCGGGAAAGCCATTGCCGATGCCTGTGTCAAAGCCGGTGCAACGGTCCTTTATCATGGTGCGACAGAATCGGAAAAACTGATCAAGGCGGCAGAAGCGGCACAATCTCCCTATGTTGCCGGTGATTTGAGCAAGCCGGAAGATGTGAGCATCCTTGCCGACAACGTCCGCAAAATCCTCGGAAATGTGGATGTGCTGATTCTCAACGGTTCCGTTCAGTCTTATACGGGAATTGAAAATTTCACGGTGGAAGAATTCAACCGTCAGATGCAGACAAATGTCGCGTCCTGTTTTCAGCTGATCGGAGCGTTTGCACCCGGCATGATGGAAAACAAATGGGGCAGAATCATTGCCATCAGCAGCATCAACCAGATCCGCCCCGCGGACCGTCTGGGCATTTATGCTACGACCAAAGCGGCATTGGCGAATCTCATGCTCTCAACGGCAAAAAAATATGCCGCTTACGGCATCACAGCCAATACCGTTCTGCCCGGCGTGATCGAAACCGATCGCAACGCACAGGTTCTCAGCAATAAGGAATTTGCTGACAATCTGCGGGAAATCATCCCGGCAAAACGGTTCGGCACACCCGAAGACTGCGCAGGAATTGCATTATTCCTCGCCTCGGATGCCGCCGGATATGTTACCGGTGCAGAAATCCCTGTTGCAGGTGGTATGCAGCTCTGATCTGACTCAAAAAGCAGATAAAAATAAACCCGGTTCTGTTGTAAAAAATAACAGAACCGGGTTATTATTTTATATTCGGAATAGAAAAATCAGAAATAGAAACTGTCTTCCGATGCAAAGATATACGCACAAACAGAAGCGTTCGGCATGATCATATCCGTTTCCGTCAAGGACGCACCGGTGTTTTCTTCCACGTTGAGCAGACGGAACAGCGGGCGTTTCAAACTGTGATCCGGACAGGTCGGATAACCGGGAGCCGCACGGATACCCTGCGGTTTGCCGTCAAACAATTCATCAACGGAAAGTTTTTCATCCGCCGCAAAGCCCCAGTCACGCAGTCGCATTGCCTGATGCAATTTTTCGGCAAAAGCTTCGGCAAGACATTCCGCCAACGTTTTGCACAGCAGAGAGTCATATTCATCTTCTGCTGCATACTTATCGGCACCGTCAACGGTCACACAGAACATGCCCAGATAATCGTCCTTTTCCGCAATAAAGTCGGCAAGAGAAGAACCGTTCTCGGTACGGGGGAATACGATCTGTTCCAGAACGTTCTGACGGGTTTCATCATAAACTTTCACCGTTTCACCAACACTGTCCGCAGGGAAAATGCGGTAAACGGCTTTCGGCATCAAAGCATTAAGTTTATGCAGTTTTGCAAGCATGGCTTCCCCATCGGCACGGAGCTGCTTTCTGGCATCCTCCGATTCCGGTGTTCTGCCTTTCACATTCCAGATGTGATAGAACAGCTTCCAATCAATATATGCCTGCAAATCCTGTACGGATGCGCCGATGACCTGCAAGTCTTTCACCGCCGGAGCGGGAGATGCATTTTGTGTTTTTACCGTCGCACGTTTGCTGACTGCCGTTTTCTGCGGCGCATTTTTTGCTTCGAGGATTGCCTGATAAGTCTGCGCCAATTCCTTACAGAAGTTTTCACGGTCGGAAAGTGCCGCTTTCATCGCAGGAATGATTTCAGAGGCATCACAGGTCTGCACGCACGGACCGGAATATTTCGGCTGGATATGGAGTGCCGTATGTTCTTTGGATGTGGTTGCACCGCCTACGAATAACGGAATCTTCAAGCCGGCAGCTTCCATTTTTTCTGCAACAAATTCCATTTCCGCAAGTGAGGGAGTAATCAGACCGCTCAATGCAACGGCATCCGGATTTTCGCGCTTGATGGCCTCAAGAATCGTTTCGCACGGAACCATCACACCCAGGTCAACCACGCGGAAACCGTTACAACGCAGAATCACAGAAACAATGTTCTTCCCGATGTCGTGCACGTCACCCTTGACCGTTGCCAGCACAATCGTTCCGGCATTGACACCGGCATTGGCTTCTTCCAGATAGGGCGTCAGGATCTCAACTGCCCGTTTCATGGTACGCGCCGTCTTCACCACCTGCGGCAGGAACATTTTGCCTTCGCCAAAAAGCTGACCGGCAGTGAACATGCCATCCATCAGCGGACCTTCGATCAGAGTAACGGCAGACTGATATTTTGCCATGGCTTCGTCCAGGTCTTCCGTAAGATAAGCATCATCACCGCGGACCAAAGCAATGGAAAGACGTTTTTCCAACGGCTCGGTACGCCACTGGGGAACTTTTTCCGCTGTATTGGCACCGGCTTCGTTTTTGATTCCGGCGGCAATGGCAAGAAGTTTTTCAGCGGCATCGGGAGATGTATTGAGGATCACGGCTTCTGCAGCTGCACGCAATTCCGGTTCAATATCGTCATAAATATCCAACTGGGCGGCGTTGACGATCGCCATTCCCAATCCGGCGCGGATGCCGTGATACAGAAATACGCTGTGAAGAGCACGGCGGACCGGTTCGTTACCACGGAAGGAGAACGAAACGTTACTCAAACCGCCGGAAACCGTACACAAGGGCATTTCCTGTTTGATGCGGCGGACGGCTTCAATAAAGTCGATCGCACAGCTGTCATGTTCCGGCATACCGGTAGCGACCGCAAACACGTTGGGGTCAAAAATAATATCTTCGGGCGGAACATTCGCTTTTTCGGTGAGCAGTTTATACATTCTGCGGCAAACTTCCACGCGGCGTTCAACGGTATCCGCCTGCCCTTTTTCATCGAATGCCATCGCAAGAATGGCAGCGCCGAATTTACGGGCTTCCTTTGCTTTTTCCAGGAAGGCGCTTTCCCCTTCCTTCAAGCTCAAAGAGTTGACAATGCATTTGCCTTGCGCACGGGCAAGACCGCCGCGCAAAACTTCCCAGCGGGAGGAGTCGATCATCAACGGAGCACGGGCAATATCCGGGTCGGATGCCAGGTTCAGCAAGAATGTATTCATCACCTTTTCGGAATCAAGCAAAGCATCATCCATATTCACGTCCAGAACCTGTGCCCCGTTTTCCACTTGGGAACGGCAGATACGCAAACCGGCAGGATAATCTTCCGCTTTCATAAGATTCAGGAACTTGCGGGATCCGGCAACATTGGCACGTTCCCCGATGTTCAGGAACGGCAAACTGTCACTGACCACCACCGGATCAAGCCCGGCAAGACGCAATTTTTTCGGGATATCCGGAATGACACGCGGCGCATAATCTTTCACGGCTTCCGCAATCGCACGGATATAATCCGGATTCGTACCGCAACAGCCGCCGACAATGTTCAACAGACCGTCTTTCGCAAATCCTGCAATGATTTCTGCCATTTGGGCAGGTGTCTGGGTATAACGTCCGGCTTCATCCGGCAATCCGGCATTGGGATGTGCACTGACAAAGCACGGTGCTTTCCCGGCCAGTTCTTCAATGTGGGGACGCATTTCCGCCGCACCGAGAGCGCAGTTGAACCCGATGGATAACAAGCCCGGTGTGTGCATGACAGAGATGAGGAACGCTTCCACATTCTGCCCGGCAAGCAGACGTCCGCTGCTGTCACTGACCGTTCCGGAGAACATGATCGGCAGGGAAGTTTTCCGTTCTTCAAACACCTGAATCGCCGCATAAACAGCAGCTTTTGCATTCAAGGTATCAAAAATGGTTTCGATCAGCAGCATATCCGCGCCGCCATCCAGCATACCTTCCACGGCAGGACGGTACGCTGCAACCATATCGTCAAAAGTCAAATCCCGATAGGCTGGGTTGGAAACATCGGGGGACATGGAGAGTGTCTTGGAAGTCGGCCCGATCGATCCGGCAACAAAACGGGGTTTATCCGGTGTTTTTGCTGTAAAGAGATCGGCTTCGGCACGGGCATTGCGCGTACCGGCAAGAGCCAGATCGTAAGCAAGGTGGGAAAGCTGATATTCTTCCTGTGAGACTTTATTGGAGTTGAATGTATTCGTCTCAATAATATCCGCCCCGGCTTCCAGATACATCCGGTGAACATTGCGGGGAAACTCCGGACGGGTCAAACCCAGCACGTCATTATTGCCCTTCAAAGGGACCGGATGATCTTTCAGGATATCGCCGCGGAAGTCCGCTTCTTCGGGATGAAAAGATTGCAGCATTGTCCCCATCGCACCATCGAGGATGAGGATACGTTTTTTCAATGCTTCATACAATAAAGCAGAACGGCAATTATGATTCATACATGCTCCTTATATAATTTTATAAATATACGAGGTAATATAGCATGTATTTCACATAATTGCCATTCGGTCAGAGAAAATATCTCTGATTTTTATTACTTATACAGTTCGCTGATTTCTACCGTACGATGTTCACGGCGGGAAATTTCCGCCGCCTGACCGATCGAAGAAGACAGCAGACCGTGTTCCGCTGTGGAGTTGGGGATCGCTTCCCCGCGAACAACACGGCAGAACATATCGACCAGAGACGGGTCGGCACCGCCGTGAGAACCATCTTCCGGCGGGACATCGATCACATAATTGCCTTCTGCATTCCAGCGGGGCATAACGGTGATCTTGTTATGGTGCAGGCTGACTTCTGCTACACCGCGATCGCCGACGATCGTATAGCAACGGTCATTCTTTGTACCGATGAAACATTCAAAGTGACTTGCTTTGATACCGCCTTCGTATTCAACCATGGCAATACCATTGTCGTGGGTATCTTTTTCAGACATGTAAATACAGGTATTTTTCAAATAGCCGTCCTGCGCAACCGCTTCATCGCCCCAGGCTTTCAGGTTATCTTCCGTCAGTTCCCATTTATCTTTGCATTTGTCTTTGTAATAGCATGTATTGCAGCCGGGGCCGGGTTCGTGACCGTCTTCCAATTCAAAAGGAACGCCTTCCGGTTTCAATACGTTCACAGCGGCAAAAGCTGTCACGCGCAACGGTTTCGGGAAATCGAGGAGCCAGTTGAAAATATCAAAGTCATGGCTGCCCTTATGGATCCAGAGACCGCCGGATTTTTCATAGAAACGGTTCCAACGAGCCATGTAAGTTCTGCCGCCATCATAGAATTCCCGGTTTTCTGCCAGGAAAACTTTACCCAGTTCGCCATCGTCGATCAATTTTTTCAAGCGTTTCAATGTGGCATGATGACGCAGATTGAAGCCGATCATCAGGTGTTTGCTGCATTCTTTTGCCGCACGGATCAATTCTGCACCGTCCGCCGCTTTTGTGCAAAGCGGTTTATCAACAAGGACGTGCCAGTTCTGTTTCAATGCATACAGAGAAAGAGAGTGATGCAAGAAGTCCGGAGTGGTGATGATCACGGCATCCAATGTTTCTTTCTGTGCCATTTCTTCAATGCTGTTGTACAGATTTGCTGCCACATTCAAGTGTTCTTTGGCTGCTTTGACACGGACAGGGTTGATATCGCACAATGCAACGATTTCAACATCATCACGTTTGATCAAAAGTTGACCGAAACAGTCAACTCCACGGCTGCCGGTACCGACAATACCGATTCTGATTTTTTTCTGATCGCTCATAATTTCTATTTCCTTTCTTAAAGTTGAAAATTTTTAATTTGATTTCACTTTTTCTGTATAGATACGCAGTACGGATTCCCCCGTAATGATCGTATTCTTCGCAATATCCGCACCCGTCTGCAAGGTTTGGATGCCCTTGCGGTTCGTATGAATGTGGAAGTGGGGGAAGCAGGAGGACGAAACATCCAGACGCAACCGTTCCCCTTCCCCGATCTGGAACGAATGGGGAGCAAACAGATATTCAATTTCCGCTGTCCCGCCGCTCTGATAATCCGGATTCGTCCGCAGAACAGAATCAATATCATCACGCAATGCAAGTGCCGTTCCGTCTTTCCGCACCAGGGACAGACGCACATAGAAACAGGTATCCGGGGCAGATGTTTTGACCTGCAGTTTCACACGGATTCTGCCGTTGCAAATGCGTTTTTCCGTAAACGGTTCCGTCTGGAACGAAATAATATCATACCGGGAATTGGGCGGATCCTGGAACTGCATCCCACCGAAATTGTTGCAGACACCACCCTGGAACGTGGCGGGAACAAACGGGTTATACACGTAAGTGATTTCGCCCTTTTCTGACGGAGCAGATGCCGTAAGTTGACGATCGGCAGTCAAATAGAATGATTCTTCCGTCGGGGAATCGTGCAGACGATCTGCCGTATGCCACTGATTTTCAAAGAGGGTATAATACATCATCCTGCCTTTATCCACAGGGCGGAACGGCGTCCCCAGACGGTGATGATCAAACCAGTCATATTCAATTTCCGGGTAAAGATCACGAATCCGCCCATTGGTGAAGTCCGGGAAATTTTCAGGATCACGCACGCCGGTATGATTGAAATTGTGCTCATAGGGAGTCACGATCATGGCATGGAGATTTTTCCGGTCTGCCGGAATACTGTCCCACATATCAAATACACCTTCCGTGTAAATATCATAAAGGCCTGTCACCAGCAGAATCGGCACGTTACATTCCTGCATGATATTACGATACTCGGATCCGCCCGCCGGGGTCTGCCAGTAGGGATCATTTTTATCCGGATGCACCAGTTCTTCTTCAAAACAATCGATCCGTCTGCCGAATACAGATTCGGATATTCCGGATAAGGGCATCGTGCGGAATGTCTCGGATTTTATGTATGCACGCTCCTTGACGGTTTTCCGCAGAAGCTGGGTAAGACACCAGTCCCCGACCAGACCGATTTTATAAAAACCGTTGCGGTAAACAATGTTATAACGATTACAATCCTGAACCCAGATCAACATGGCTTTCACATCCGGCGGATTATGGCGCATGTAGGAAATATGAACCGTAGAACCGTAACTTGATCCCGCAAGATAGATTTCTCCATTATAGAAATCCTGCTTCCGGATCCAGTCCAGCAGATCCAAACCATCTGTTTCTTCCGTCTGATACGGCAGGAACTCGCCTTCACTCATCCCGGCACCGCGGCAATGCTGAAAAATATGCACATAACCGCGATAATCTTTCTTCCGGCAATAATCCGCATCAATTGGCGTGGAAACGTAGGGATGACGTTCCACGATCACGGGGAATTTACCGCCTTCACCCGGAATCACAACTTCCGTATATAACTTTGTTCCGTCACGAGTCGTTACATACTCTTCACGAATAATATTATCCATTTTCGGCTCCTCTTATAAACATCCTGATGTTGATTCTTTTAATTCCAATTCGACCGGTAAACGGCATCTGCCATCCATATTCAGTTGACCTCCGCCATTCACATATTCACATGCCAGTTCCACCAAACGCTGCCCCGCTTCAAAGACGGGAACTTTGATATAGGTCAATGACGGCACGATTCCCTGAAAGGTATACCCCGTACCCTGTCCGCCGATCCGGACTTCATTCCCGATCAGAAGACGGTGTTTCATACAAGCCCGGTAGACTTCCGGCACAAGATACACATTGTTGCAGAAAATAAAGTCCGGACGCTTGCCGGATAATTGGCGGAACAATACGTCATTCAGCGTGTTGTCCTCCGGCAGAACCACCATATCTTCATCCCGAACAATCAACCCGCTTTTCACAAAAACATCGCGGAACATCTCCGCCCGCTGAAGCAGAAATTGATTCGGATTGCCCGCTTCCGGATTCTCCGGCGCCGCAAAAGAATATATTCCAACGGTACGACACCCGCATTTCCGGATGTGTTCCGCAAGCCGTTCGTATACACCGGAACGGTCGTATGATACACAGAAATGATGGCCTTCGTATTTGTATTTATCATCATAACTGAACAGGGGCATGGTGCGGGATAGTAATTGTTTCAGAGAACGCAATCTGCCGCCAATAAACAATAAGCCATCGTATTTACTCAGATTTTTCACCATGGTGGAAGACTTGGTCAAGCGGGTGTTTTCCGGGACATGAATAAAATCAATTTTCGCACCGTAACGTTCCCCGCCCAACATGATGCCCCGCCGGATACCGGAAAGAATCCCCTGAGATTCCGATGCAAACGAATCCGGGGAAATTTCTGCTGCGGGAATTACAAATGCCAGTTTCACCGTCTTTTTTTCTTTGGCAAAGTCACGGTTCACATACACGCCTTTGCCGGGAACGGAACAAACAAAACCACGCATCTCCAATTCACGCAAGACTTTCTGTACCGTTTCTTTCCCTACATGAAATTCTGCCGCCAACGTCCGGACACTGTCGATCTTCTTGCCCGGGCCATATTGACCGGACTCAATACGATACTGCAGAAGTTCCTGCAGCTGAAAACTTCTGCCGCTTTTTTTTGTTGTATTCTTCAGACCTGTTCCTGACATTGCAATTTCTTTCCATTAATGCGTCCTAGGACAGATAATATATCAGCCTATATGGCAAATGCAAATCCAAAATACAAGAAACTTTTATTTTTTTTATTGAAATGGCGCAAGCTCAGTGTATATTATTCCAAAAGCGGAATAAATTTATGTCAAAGGAAAGGCGGATATTATGGATCTCAATGTTTTTTGCAATGCAATCGGTTTGAATGACAATATCAAAGAAACTCTCGCGGCTTCCTGGGATGCGTTCTGCACCAATGTGCCCGAGGGCTTCCCCGCTCATTTCAAAAAAGAGTTTTATACAAAATATGCTGATCTCTGCAAAATACCCCAGGATGCCATCGACAGAATGGATGATGTCGCCGCAACAACTGCCGCACGCCCCGAATTGTGCTGTCTGGCAAATCTGATCCATTACGGATTATATGCTGCCAAGGTTCCGTTTATCAAAAACGATATCACGCCAGAACATCTTTACGGCGAAAATACCGGCATTTTCCATTTGATGAATGCCATGTCATCCCTGCCCCTGATCGCAGAAACACATAAAAAGTTCAATATCCCCGAATCCAATCTTGCCGAGGTGGGACAATGGATCACCGGCACTATCATCAACTATCGGACGGGTCATAACGGCATTCCCGGTCACTCGTTTTCCCAATCCTCATGGCTGAACCTTCACATCCTGGGAAAATTATTCCGCATCGGCAGACTGGAATATCTGAATGGACACTGGTATCCCAACTTCCCCGCCGTGTACCGCCATCGGGAAAATAAATCCATTATCGCACTCTCTCCGGATGGTGCCATGTATGATAAAAGGGGTTGTCAGATTTTCCCGCCGACAGAAGAAGTTCCGGACTTCACGGCAAAGCTGGAAGTGCTTGACGGCAAAATCACCGGCACGCCCATTGCGCCTGACGGGACTGTTCTGAAGGAGCACAAAATCTCGATTTCCTGTGAGGAATATGAAGCATTCTGCACACCGTGGGATATGATTCCCTCCTTCCACATTCCGGGCGGCGGCGGTATGACATTGGATGCCGTAAAGGATTCCCTGTTGAAAGCACGCAAATTCTATCGCGATGTCTTCCATACCGATGTCAAAGGATTTATTTGCAGTTCCTGGATTTTCAGTCCGGACTGGGAAATTGAGCTGCCGGACTCCAACATGGCGAAGTTCCGCAGAAATTTATTCGCCCTGCCCTCCGGAAAAAATCCGAAGTCCGGTCTGTTCTTTGTCTATGGACGTCAGGACATCACGCCGCAGGACATGCCCTGCACGACAGCCTTGCATGAAGCATTCTGCCGGATTACAGAGCGCGGCGATATCCTGCGTTATGGGGAAGTATTTATCCCTGCCGATTTGATTGAAACCATCGGCACGGAATATTTTATCAAGAATTGTCAGCCGCCGGTACAGTGATTACTTATCAAAAGTAACACCGGCAGGGGAAACGTTGATCTTTTTCAGCTGTTCAAACCGTTTCAACACGGATTCGGGCAGCTGTGCCCCCGGGATGATCGGTGTGCCGTAACGGTTTTTCACTTTCAGATCCGCCGGTGCTGTTTTTGCATCCAGGATTACAGAAGTACGTTCATACCGTTTTTTCAATGCAGGGAAATCTTTCCAGTTGGCTTCGTTGTACAGTTTGCCGTTATCCATAACCCCGGGATTACCGAGATACAGATTGCCGCGTGTCTTGGTACGGTTATGTGCCGTACCAGGGGTGGAATACGCATATTCTTCCATATCACGAATCACACAGCTGTCAATGAAAAGCTGTCCGGTACCGCCGCCTGGAACACGGCAGAGGCCTTTGCCCCCGCGAATCGTACAATTCCGGAAAGTGACAGTGCCGATTTCCATCAACAGCACATGTTTGCCGGGTGTCCCGAGAATCAGACAATTGCTGAAATGCTGGGCGGATGCCCCTTTCTGCCAGATCTGTTCGGTGGGGTTGTTTTCGGCAATGATGCAGTCGCTGTAACTGTGAAGACCTTCGTCAACGGTATAAACGCCGGCTTCGTAAGTGTTGTCATAGAAGATACAACGGTTGTAACGGCTGATTGACCAATGAACATCGCAGGAACCGGAACTGGCGCAGCGGATTGCCGCACAATCTTCGTAATAAGTCTGCCCGGTACCATGACAGGAAAAACCCTGACCGCAATTTTCCACTGCAACGCAATTTTTATAAATGCCTTTGTAATTGCTGCCGGATGAATCAAAACCGTCATTCCAGGAATGGGTCACATAAAAGTTTTTTATGATAATATGCTGGGCATGAAAACTGAATCCGGAATTGGCGGGCAATTCAATTTTCAGATCCGCAAGTTTCTTCCCGGCAGGCAGGTGAAACAACACTTTCTTTTCTACTTTGTTCCACCAGAAACCACCGGGAGTCTTCTGCAATTCTTCCCGGCTTTTACAGTTGGGCGCGGCTTTGCCATCCACCCACCAGATGCGGGTGCGGTCAAGCCAGTAATTCGCCTTTTTGTTCAATTTATACTGGTTGCTCATCGGGTAAAAGAAAAGAGTGTAAAAGTCCCCTTCCTTTTTCCATTTCTCCGCAGGGATCACGGAAAGCCCTGTGACCACTGCGCCGTTCCCGTTGATCACCATCGGTTTTTCAAGTGTTCCACCCTGACCGACAGCAAGAGTTCTGCCTGTTCCGCCCGGGTAAGAACGCTGATACGGTTTGCCCGTATTGATGACTTCCATGCAATCCGACACCTTCAACAGAGTCAAACCTTTATCAACGGAAGCAACGGGAAGTTCCTTTGTCCCGGGGTTGGAATCTTTCCCTTTCACGTTATCCACATACACGGTCTTTGCTGAAACCGCAAAGATCATGCAGAAAAAAACAAAGAACACCTGAAAACGTTTTTTCATGGCTGAAAAATCCTTATTCTTCGTCGATCAATTTGAGATCAAGCAATTCCACTTTGCTGTTTTTGTTCACGCCAATGAACGGGCGGATGGTTGCAGTGGGGAATTCCTTGCCGTCAACAACGGTAAGTTCCGCCTTGAATGTGTTTTCTTCCCCTTCTTTCAATGTGAAAGATTTGCTGCGGACGGATGTCAGATATTTATTGGTGTTGCTGTAAGCAATATATCCCAGAGTTACAGAACCGGAACCTTTGACTTTGCAGGTCAGTTCAAAGCTGTCGCCTTTCTGATACTTGAGTGTAACGCCGGAAAAGAAAATAAAGCCGTCTTTTACCGGAGCAAAAACATGAGATGTGACTTTGCCATCTTTGCCGATATTGGTCTGAACGGTCGCTTTATCACAGGGCTGAGCCTGAACAAGCCAGTTGCGGATGACTTTTGTCTGTTTATTGGCGGGTGCACCTGTCACGGCAGGAAGCTGGGCGGAGAGAGTGAGTGCGCTGCACATGGCGGCAGCCAGAATGACGATTTTTTTCATGATGCAAATCCTTTCAAGTTAAGTTATAAAACGTAATATAGCATGATACATCGTAAATATCAAGCTGCATAAAAGATTTTATTAACGATGAATGGTAATCTTCTGCTCTTCCACCATGAATGTAATGCCGCCGGTAATCGGCTGAAATACGCCCTCTTCATCGGCAAATTGCAGAAATTCCGCCGGATAAGTAAAGCATATTTCCTGCCGTTCACCCGGATTCAAATGCAAGCGGATCGCACCCGCAAACTGTTTTAAAGGTTCATACGCCGGGCCGTTCTCATGACGGAAGAAAAACGGTATCGCTGTTTCCCCTGCGTACATTCCTGTGTTGCTGACTGTAAGTTGACACCGCACGCCTTCGGGGCAATTTTCCGCTGTCAACGCAGAATATTCAAATGTGGTATAACTCAAACCATAGCCGAATGGATAAAGAATATTTTCCGAGCAATAACGGTACGTCCGGTTCTTCATGGAATAATCTTCAAACGGCGGCAATTTTTCCGTCGAACGGTAAAAGGTCACAGGCAATCTGCCGGAAGGATTCACTTTACCCGTCAGGATATCGGCAATGACGCGTCCCCCTTCCGGACCGGGGTAGAAGACTTGCAATGCGGCATCCACCTTATCTTCCGGAATGGCAATCGCACTGCCGGAACAATTCAGCAAAATGACAGGCTTACCCGCAGCAAGAACCGTTTCCAGCAATTCCGTTTGAACGGCGGGCAAATCCAGAGAAGCTTTATCGCCCCCGGCTTCCGAATTGCCGGCATCCCCGGCTTCGCCTTCAAATTCCGGAGTCAAACCGAGGGAGAGTATCACAAGATCGGCTTGTTCGGCAGCAATTGCCGCTTCTGCCAACCGGTCGCCCGGCTCACCGCAGAGTTCGGTTTTACTGCGGAGGATTTCGCATCCGCGGGCATAGATTACCTGATCTTCTCCGAATGTTTCCAACATACCATCCAGAATCGTCACATATTTTGTCGCTGTCCCGCTGTAATTGCCACGTAACACTTCCACATCGGCAGCGGTCGGGCCGATAACAGCAATCTTTTTCCCGGCATAATCTTTCAACGGCAGAATACCATTGTTTTTCAACAGAACCGGACTGCGTTCTGCGATTCTGCGGGAGATGGCACGGTGTTCTTTACATTCCAAGCGGGAATAATCCGTTTCCGGCAGAGAATCCAGCAAGCCAAGTTGAAATTTCAGAATCAATTGATTGCGGATGGCACGATTGATATCATCTTCCTTGAGCAAGCCCCGGTCATACGCCTCCCGCATGTATGCCGGAATATGATCACCAAGTTCACTGCAGACATCCACTCCGGCAGAAATCTGCAATGCCAGCGCTTCCGGCATATCCTTGCAGATTTTGAACTCATTGACAAGATTGGCTGCCGTAGCAACATCGGTCACTACCACAGACTGAAAATTCCATTCCCGGCGGAGTACATCAAACAGCATTTTCCGGTTGATTGCCATGGGGACACCATCCACTGCATTATAAGATGCCATCAGGTTTTTCACGCCGGATTTCTCCATGCAGTAACGGAACGCATACAGATAAGTCTGCTGCAGATCCCGCTCGCTGACCGAAGTATTGAAGGAACTGCGTACACCCTCCGGACCCGAATGTACAGCAAAATGTTTCAAGGTTGCACAACATTCCAGATGTTCGGGATCATCCCCCTGCACACCGGTAATATACGCCGTCCCCATCAGTGATGTCAGTACCGGACATTCGCCGTAAGTCTCATGTCCCCTGCCCCAGCGCGGATCCCGGAAAATATTGATATTCGGCGAAAACATATTCAATCCGCAATAAATCCCCCGCTGACCATGTTTTGCCAGATGAGAGTGTTTGATCCGTGCTTCTTCCCGGATGATTTTCCCCATTTCATAAGCATATTCCGGTGTAAATGTGGCGGCGATTGCGATGGATTGGGGGAACATGGTTGCTTTCCCGTTGCGTGCGACACCATGCAGCCCTTCATTCCACCAGTGATAGGCGGGGATATGAAGGCGGGGTACTGCACAGTTTTTCATGTTCAGCATCCCGATTTTTTCATCCAGGCTCAAACGTCCAAGCAAATCATCCGCACGTTCCGCAGCAGATAATGTTTTATTTTCAAATGGCAGCATAAGGTTCTCCTTTCAACAGTATTCAAATAATATAACATACATTTTATGAATCGCCACAGCAAAATCATAAAATAAACGTTTTTTTTGAAACGGAAAGGAACCTCGAAAAAACAGGGACTCTTACACCGGAACGCCACAGGCTTCCAGCAGCGTTTTATGCAGCTGCAGTTCGTGCTCAATGGGGAACGGATTGACCATTTCTTTATTGATGATTTTTGCAAAATCAATCAGCTGACGGTCATATCTGCCGCCAAGCGGACCGCAATCCACGGTATGCGTTCCGGCAGCATAGGGGCCGCGCGGATGTTTCAAGGTCATACGCACCTGCAATGGACGTGTATAATACTCGGATGCAACGGCTTCGATCGGACACAATTCCAGAGAGCCTTCCGTTCCGCAGATGATGAACCGGCGGTAATTGAATCCTTCGATTTCAGCCACGGAGACACGAACCGTTGCAGTAGCTTTCGGATATTCCAACACCGCCAGACCGTTATCAATCAAGGCATCGTCACGAGTCTTTTTGAGGAAGGATGTGACCTTATCCGGTGCGCCAAGCATCAACAGGATAATATCCATAAGGTATCCGGCAAAAATATAAAATGCGCCGCCCTTGAATTGGGAAAGCCATTGACGGTATGCATCATTCTTACTGTCATCCCGGCTCATAACAGAATGAATTTCAAACACATCTCCAATCCAGCCGTTCTTTACCGCATCCATGCAGAATTTCAGCGCCGGATTATAACGGTAGATGTAAGCCGCCTGAAACGCAAGGTCTTTTTCCTGACAGATCCGGCATAACTTACGGAAGCCTTCAAAATCTTCGCCGCCGGGCTTATCCATGTGCAGATGCAATCCCCGCTCTGCACAACGCAATGCGGTTGAGATCAAATATTTACCATCGGTTTCAATGGCAACGGCATCCAAATCCGGGATGGCAAAAATATCGTCTTCCGTCAGGAACGGCAAACCGGCATAAGCCCCCAGTTCATGACGCGCATTATACCAGTACGGGTCACTCTCGGCAACTCCCACGACGTCAAAGTAATCGGGCAAAGCACGCAACGTGTTCATTTTGTCTGCGCCATGATTGTGACCGATCCCGATCTGTGCAATTTTAATCTTCTTCATCTTTTTGTCTTTCATACACTTATTTCAAAGTCAAAATCACTTTACCCGTATTCGCCTGTTTCTTCAATACGTCATGAGCTTCCGCCGCTTTTTCCAACGGGAATACCGTATGAATCACAGGACGGATTCTGCCCGCTGTGACTTCCGGCCAGACCAATTCGGTGAGCTGTTTGAGGATGTCACTCTTTTCTGCATCGCTCCGACTGCGCAAGGTACTACCCATCAATCGGATATGTTTCTTCAACAGAACACGCAAAGGCAGTTCCGTCGTTTCTCCGCCCAGGGTCGCAACAAGAATCCAGCGTCCGCCGGGGTTGACACCATTGAGACATTTCCCCAACAATGCCCCGCCGGCACAATCAAGAGCCACGTCAACCGGATGCTGCTGAAGGACTTCATCCACCGCTTCCTCTTTCCGGTTGATAACAACATCGGCACCGAGTTTCTTAACTGTTTCCGCTTTCTCTACCGAACCGACGGTTGTAACGACCTTCGCGCCCAGCAATTTACCGAGTTGGATCGCCGCAATACCGAGTCCGCTGGCACCCGCCTGTACAAAAAGCGTTTCACCTTTCTGCAAGTTACCGAGACGGAGGATGTTAAGCATGGCGGTGGTATATACTTCCGGCAAAGCGGCAGCTTCAATGAACGACACGCCTTCTGGCATCGGCATGACCATACCTTCCGGCACAAGAACTTTTTCCGCATATCCGCCACCGCCTAACAATGCACAGACTTTATCCCCTGCCTTCCAACGGCTTCCGGCAGGTGCTTCCGCAATAACGCCGGAACATTCCAATCCGGGCCAATCCGGCCACCCGGGAGGCGGCGGATATTTTCCGGCAACCTGCAGCAAATCTGCCCGGTTCAATCCGGCGGCATGAATTTCAATGATAACATATCCGGGCTTCAGAACAGGCTCCGGAATGTCACGCAAACATAATTCGTTATTTTCAATCAACATTGCTTTCATGATAACACCTCAATATTTTGTCCAGTCAAAAACTACACCAAGCAAATCCGGATCCCGGTTGTATACACGGTCATAAATCCCCGGAGCTTCTGCTGGATCGGCGGTCATCGTATGCAGATTCTTGCATTGTAAACGCCCGGCATCCATATATTTCAGCAAAAGAGACATATCTTCCGCCATTGTCCAGACGCCGGGACGCCGGTCATCCATGGGGCGTGCCTGATTGTGTGCCCCGATGATGCTGATACCCGGACGATGCACCAGATTATAAAAATCAATATTTTCTGTCGGAGTACGGGAACAACCCACCAGAGAAACGCGTCCAAAGCGGGCAGTCAGTTTCAACCCCTGCACAACCGCTTGCGGATTTCCGGTAACTTCGATCACAGAATCCGCACCTTTGCCATCGGTTACAGCGCGAACTTTTTCTTCCAGTTCCGGATCGCCGGGGGAAAACGCATAATCCGCGCCGGATCCCAAGGCGATCTGACGGCGTTTTTCATTGTAATCCAAGGCAATAACCGGAAAACATCCGGAGAGATGCGCCGTCTGAACGGCAAACTGTCCAAGCAATCCCAAGCCCATGACCATCAACGATTCACCGAACTCCGGACGGCATCGGCGTACCCCCTGAAAGCCCATACAGCCGACAACACAATAAACCGCTTCTTCGGACGGCAGAGAATCATGCACAATCTTCACCAGTTTATGTTCCGGCATCAATTGATAATTCCGGTGCGCACTGTGATAACAGAGACAGCGGTCACCGACGGCAAACTTTGTCACGTTCGCCCCCACCGCCATTACCGTTGCAACGGCACTGTAGCCCAGAGTCATGGGAAACTGATTCTTACTCACACTGCCATTGATACAGGCGAATTCCGTTCCGGGTGAAATCAATGTGCAAATGGTTTTGAGATAAACCATATCCGGCGCGATATCAGAAGGATCGGGAAAATCAATATCCAGCAGCTCCGCTTTCCCCTGACTGACAAATTGTATTACTTTAGCGTTCATTTCTGTTTCTCCGGATTTAACGGATGTTGACGATTTTTCAACGGCAGCCCGACCATGGAATGAGACAATGCGGATTGATAAATCCCCACGATCATTTCCAATGACTGCACGGCAGATTCGATTCCGGCAACCGGTTCACGATTGTTTTCGATGGCTTGCAGCAAATCCCATGCCGCACGCCGGTTGTTTTCCATAAAGTATACATTGTGAAACGCTTGCGTATTAATACCCCATGCCGCAGGATCGATGGGGGCAGCACCCGGAATTTCTTCCGTTACAGGCAGTTCCACAATGTCGTATTGATTCGTGTCTTCCACCGGAACCGGAAAATTCCGGCTGAGACGCAACGTGCGTTTGTCGGTATAACGGATCGTCAATGCGCCTTCCGTCCCGCTGACCGTGATACCCATGCGCATATCGGCGACTGCGGGGACAAGCCCCCGTCTGCTTTCAAAGATGCCGTTGACACCGTTCTTGAAACGGAAATGGGCAAAAATCTCATCTCCGGCACAGGGTCCCAGCGGCTCCGTCGTTTCCACTGTATCAGCGGCGGTAATATGCCGACCTTCCCAATGAATATCAGAATAAACACTTTCCGGCAAATCAAACATCCAACAGGCGGCATCTAAAATGTGAGTCCCCAGGACAAGCATATCCTCTCCGCCGCCCCGGGTATCCTCTTTGCCGCGCATGTAACAGGTCAGGACTTTCCCGATTTCTCCGGCGTGAATCATCCGTTTCATTTCCCGGAATGCGGGGGCGAAACGGGCAAGATGTGCCATCTGGACTTTACATCCTGTCTTCCGGGAAAGTTCCACAAGTTCATAAGCGTGAGGAAGATCATCGGCAAGAGGTTTTTCACAAAGAACATAACAATGATGTTCCAGTGCGTATTTGATCTCGGTATAATGCTCCTTCGGCAAGCGGGAACAGAGAATGACAATGTCCGGTTTTTCCGCACACATCATCTCTTCGTATCCGGCATAAAGTTTCTTTGCGCCGCAGAGATGATAATTATTTACCGCTTCCGGATCAGCATCCGCCAATGCTGCGATTTCAACACCCGGCAAACCCGTAAAAGCAAAATGCGTGTGATGTCCGCCGCGACGTCCTCCGCCGGTCTGACGATTAATACAGACTTTCAGCATAACCTCATCCTTATCAGCGTTTCATTGCAGCAAGATAATCATCCATCCGCACATTCGTACCCCAGTCGATATCACGGGGAGTACGGGTGATTTCATATTTCAAGCCATCGTAAAGGGGCATCATATCTTCCTGCTTCAAACCGGTGACCGCCAGGACTTTACTGTTATCCACCTCCCGATCGAACAACCGGGCATATTCCAACTGCCAGCGGGGGCCGAGTTCATAAGGATTCGGATTGATGATCTTGAGATACTCTTCCTTATCCACCCAGACCGCATTGAGATTGCAAATATCTTTGTAGTAATCTGCAATTTCGCCCCAGGTGCGACATTCCGCGCTGTTGACGTTGAATGCTTCGCAGAGGGCTGCTTCATGGAACAACAATTCGCCGATCATCCGGGCAACGTCTTTCCCCCAGCTCAAAGCGGCAGGTTTGTCTTTTGCCTGAATCGGAACAACCACATCTTTCCCCGCAAATGCACGGCCGACTGTGTCGCGGGCTTCCAGTGTCACAAGCTGATACCGCATGATACTGTACGTAGTTGCGGGACGGACAATGGTCCAATTCTTTTTGCCGCTGGCAGTCAGGATATTTTCGCCGCGTGCTTTATAAATGCAGTAATCGTCGGAATTGATCAGGAGCGGATCTTTACAGGTATCGATAAGCCGGGGCGATGTTTCCCGGACGGGGCGTTCCAGATTGTCGTAGATTCTACCGGAGGAAATGTAAATGAAATGCCCGGTGCTGTCCAGAAGTTGCGGGAGATAGAAAGGCACTTCTCTGGAAGGATAAACCAGAAAGTCGATAATTGCATCATAATTTTTCGAAAGGAATTCATTACGGAATCCCCAGTCTTTGGCATTGCCTTTGTACCAGGTGACATCCGGATGTTCACTGGTCATATCATTCAATGCAATGGCATCAACTTTACAGCCTTTTTCTGCAAGGTAAGGGACCAGATACTGCCCCATGGCACCGCCGGCACCAATGACTAATACTTTTTTCGGATTCATAATGCATCTCCTTAATATATTACGTTATTCTGCTTATTTTGGGATAATATAAACGCTGAAAATTCAAATTCCACACCTTTTTCCGGATATTTTTGTAAAATTTCTTGAAAAATATACTTGTTTTCAGAAAAAATGCAATTATATTGTAAATGAATCAATCGTAAATGGAGCATATCACATGAAAATCCAGGAAATCGCCGCCCTTGCAGGCGTCTCAACCGCAACGGTTTCGCGGGTGTTCAGCCATCATCCGAACATCCGTAAAAACGTGCGCGAACACGTATTGGCTGTCGCCCAGCAATATGGATACCGCCCGCGGCTTTCCGGCAAGCAGAAAAATATTGTCATTATCGTGCCATACAAACAGATTTACCCCGTTGCGGAGTTTGTGGATATGGTGACATCGGAACTGATTCAACAACTGGCATTATGCGGCTACCGTATCGAGCTGCTGCCGTTGGATAATCTGGAACGGCTCAGCGAAATCTCGTTCTGCGGTGCCGTCGGAATCGGAATCGATATACCCGATAAATGGGATGAAAAATTCGCTCTGCCGTTGGTCATCATCGACAAAATACCGAAAAAGAAAGTCTCCGGCGTCACCTTTGTTCATTCCGATGAAAAACAGGGCATGGATCTTGCCATAAGCCATTTGGCAGAGAGAGGATGCAAAAAGATAGGTGTCATCATCCACGGCACCCCCGGATGCGGCAATGTGGATATCCGGATGCAGGCAGTTCAAGCGGCATTGAAATCCCGGGATCTGCCGTCCGATGCCTCACTGGTCCGGGCAATCCTGACAGAGAATTTTCTGGAAGAAATAGGCAAGATGCTGCAATTGGGAATTGATGGATTTTTCTGTTGCGGCGGAGCAAATTTCGGTGGGATTGCCGCCTACTCTCTTTCCCTTTTCGGCAAAAAAATTCCCGATGATATCCGACTGGTCAGCTCCGAACGGCACAGAATTTCCCGTTATTGTATCCCGCCGCAGACGACAATTTCGCCTGATTACGGCAAACTGGCGGAAACCGTAGTCGGTCAACTGGATCGAATGATCAATGAAGATGCGTCCCCGGCGGAAGTGGTCCTGCCTTATTCGCTGATCGTGCGGGACAGTTCATAAAAGAAAATCAATCAAACCATAAACCATAAAACAAAAACAAATCACCCGAGAAAGGAAAAAAATGAAAGCTCTCTCTCTCATCACCGTCGGTGTGCTGGCAGCTGTAACACTCAGCGCAGAAACAGTCAAATTTGACCTGAACAAACTCAAAAAATCCTCCAATCAGACAGTCAAAGAAAACGTCTTGACAGCAAAAACCGCCAATATCATTGAATTCGGCAAATTCAAATTTGATCCGAAGGCAAAATACACGTTGTCTTTCGACATCAAAAACGGTGCGGATACAAAACCCGCCACTTTCTATGCCGGATATTACTGCCATGACAAAAACGGCAGACGTATTTATCATCAAAACGTCACTTATCATTCCAACACATTCACAACACTGACAAAAGCCGTAAAAGCCGGTGACAAGACCGTTTCCATCAAAGACGGCAGCAAATGGCACAGAGGAACTTATATTGCATTCAATGCAAAAGAAGATTTCTCCGACCTGCCGAACTACGCCGTTTTCGATATGATCACAAAAATCGAAAAGAAAGACGGTGAATGGGTTCTGACTCTCAACAAAGCAATTCCCCAAGCCTATCCCGCAGGTACAGCAGTCCGCAATCATCGCCCCGGCGGTTATGTATATGCAATCATCAGCGCACCTGCAAAAGAATGGCAGACCATGACAAAGACCGTCCAGGGTGTCAATAAACGCGCAGGCAACAACACCATTCTGAACTTCTGGCCCGGCACTGCAACCATCATCCCGATGATTCTGGTAAACTGGGAATTCAAACGGAAAGATACAGTCTCCCAGATCCGCAATGTCACATTGACTATTGAAAAATAATCTCTGATCCTGAAACGCCGGGGACCTGTGTCTGTTCTCAAGACATCAATGTCTCCGGCATTTTATTTTCTTATGCACTACTTTAGAGAAATTACAGAAACGGCTGATTTGCAGATCGTACGGGATATTGCCGACTCCATCTGGCCGGAAACGTTCCGATCCATCCTCTCCCCGGAACAGATCAAATACATGATGCACATGATGTATGCACCCGATGTCATGGAAAAGGAATTCCGCAACGGCTATCATTTCCTGCTGCTGTATGTGGAAAACGAACCCGCCGGATATATGGTCTGGTCTCCCTGGGAGGAAGAGCCGGAAACAACCGCAAAACTGCACAAACTCTATCTGTTGTCTGAACATCACCGCAAAGGATACGGACACGCCATGCTTGACCATGTGGCGGAGGAATGTCGCAAGCATGGATTCAAAAATCTGGTTCTGGCAGTCAATAAGCAGAACGAACGTGCGTATCAGACCTACCACAAAAACGGCTATACCACATTCCGATCCGTCAAGATTGACATCGGCAATGGGTTCTTTATGGATGATTACTGGATGAAACGCGGTTTATGATGCCGCTTTTTCTTCCCCTTCTTTCAATGCGCTGAGCCCCATCTTGCCCGCAAGCGCAGAGTCGACCAGAGACTGCACAAAATAGTAAACCAGACACGGCACCATTGCCGCACCTGTTCCCGCTCCGATAATATTCAGCATGGTGATGGCAATGGTGATCGTTTTGGATCCGCCGGTGAAAAGCAATGCTTTCCGTTCCGCTGATCCGCATTTGAAAAGACGTCCGCCATACCACATCACCGCCAGCAGAATGCCATGGAGCACCAATGCGCTGGCACCTTCCTGAAGCAATGCCATGGGGGAATGTTGTTTGAATTCCGCACTGGATGCAGAGAAAAATCCCCAAATCAAAAGAATCACCGCAGTCGAAGGCGCATAACCTGCAATCTTCGGCAGCTTGCGCTTGGTGACTTTCTTCAATACAAAACCGATAATCGAAGGCAGAAGCACCAACGCCACCAGCTGAATAAACATGCGCAGCGGGTTCGTATCCACTTCGCCGCCGGATGTGATACACAATGCCAGCATCAACGGAATCGTAATAACACTCAACAGGTTATAGCCGACCGTCATCAGAATGGCAAGCAGCGTGCTGCCGTTTGCCGTCTCGGTCAACACGATCCCGCTGGAAAGTGTCGGCGGCATGGCTACGGCAACAATCAATCCGGTTGCAGGCAACACACTCATGCAGAATGCTTTGGCTGTCGCCCAACCCAAAAGCGGACTGACCAGGAGAGAAAATATGGCACCGGAAACAAACAACAGCGCAAACTTGCGGTCAAACTTGACGGAACTGACATCTACATTCCAGCCACAAACAAGGAAAATGACCACAATCAGGAAATTGCTCATAGTCAGCCAGGAACCGGCACGCAAGGCTTTGAACCAGGTTCCGGGTTCCGGGCAGAGAAAAGAAAGAATAACGGCAAGAATCATGCCGCCGGGCAAATACAATTTTTTGAACATATTTTAAACTCCTGTTATTAAGGGCATATAATATACCACAGGAATAAAGTATTTCAAATTTTCCGGCGCGTTATTTTATTTCCAGCGTCTCTTCGCCATGAATCCGGCGATCCTGATCCGTGAACATAATATGCGCTTTGATACCATCAAGTTCCAACGCCGTTCCCATCTGTTCCTGGGATTTCGGGCCGGGTTTGCCGCCGACAATCACCGGACATGCCTGCCCCTGTTTATCATAAGCACTCCCGATATGAGAAACATAACAATCATGCATGTGACCACACAGCATCAGATTGGGTTTCACACTCTCACGCAGCAATTTACACCAGTAGCCGTAAAGTTCCTGTTCAATATCGAACGGCGGCTTCTGAATATCCGTAAAAGGAACATGGCAAACCACAAATTTATATTTCACGCCGTCCGCAGCATATTCCTCGGCAGCATTGCGGATCACCCGTTCCAGAAACTTCGTTTCCCGTTTCCGGAAGGCGGAACAACAGTTGGTAAAACCGTAGGCTTCATGACTGTCATCCTTATCTTCGCCGCAATCCATAATCAGGAACCAGAGGCTGCCCAATCGGACTGTGTAATAACTCTTTCCATTATCCGTAGGCGTGTAATTTGCCAACTGTTCCGCACAAATTCCGCGCAAATCGTGATTTCCACGTGCCAGCACAACGGGGATATTGCCATTACTGCCCCGGCCTGCGATCCTATGGAACGCACCAAAATTTTTAATGTCGCCACTGTGATCAGGAATGTCGCCATTGAGAATCAGCAAATCCAGTTTATCACCGAAAAATTTACCGGCTTCCACCGGCGCATTGACCCGGTTATGAGTATCCGAAATCATATACATACGCAAATTTTCCCCGTCCGCCGGAACAGGGCGGAATTCAAACGTCAGCTCTTCCACGGGGCCGGTCTTGGAGAAATACGGCAAACGTTCCCCGATGAGACGGTAACAAATGGTATATTTCTTTGCCTGATCCAGTTCCTCCATGGGAACGATCATCTTATGAGTCATGGAAGCGGAACGGAGGATCCCGTTGGAATCGTCGTAATATTCTTCAGAACCGACTTTTACCCACATCAAACATTCGTGCTTGACCTGAACAAAGATTTGATATTCCTTGCCGACAGCATAAACAACAGGGGGTGCATCAATAAAATCAGGCAGAATCATAAGAACTCCTTGTATTAAAAAATTATGTTTTGATATAATGTATCACCGTTTTTTATTTTTTCAATGAGGATTTTTCAGAGCATATCTTGTATCGTATAAAAAATCCGCTTAACTGTAAAAAAAATCAGCTTTTTTGTTTTTTTCTCCTTGACATGAAGTTAGACCAAAGTTATCTTATATTTCAAATAACATAGAGTGCAGGAAAATTTATGCCGTATCCCTCTAAACAGAAAGAATTATACGCAATTATGCTTTCGTTGATCGAAGCAAATTATCCGCCGGGATCCAAACTCCCCACGGAACGATTTCTTGCGCAAAAAGCCGGAGTGGCACGAATGACACTCCGCAAAACATTGGATCAATTGGTTTTCGAAAAAAGAATCGTCAAAAAGCCACGCGGTATTTTTGTTACAGATCCTGTCACCGGGCTGATCCCTCATGAGGAAAAAGGTAAAAAACTCATTCATGTACTCGTCCCCTGCCCCGACGTTTTTGTAAAGGCTGACAGCATCGCTTATAATCTGGTACGGGATATGATTCACGGTGCCATGAAAGCAGCAGTCCGTTACGGCACAAATGTCGTCACCCTGCCCGTTTCCGAAACGAATGATCGAAAAAACATCAACTGGGAGAATTTCTCCCGTCTGCGTAAAAATGATATTGTACTCTTTGCCGGTGACTGGTATCGGAAAATGATCCCCCTGTTATCGAAACGGAAATGCAAAACCGGCATCATTATCAATGAATTGAGATGGATCCCAAAATTGTTGCGTACCGATCCCTCATGCCGGATTTTTTACCGCAGTATTCTGGCAAATTACCTGCCGGATGTGTTGGAACATATCAAAGCAAAACAGCCGGAACAAATCCTGCTTTTCCTGTTGGAGAATCATTCCCTTTCTCTGCAGGCGCAAGCAAAAAAACGCAGACAGGATATTTTGAAAGCAGCAAAAGAAAATGCCGCCCCCGCCAAGCTGCAATTGTGCAAATGTCAACAAAATACCCCGTTCCTGAAACAATGCGCTGCCATCCGCAGCCAATACCGGAAAAAACAATTCGATGCCCTGATCTTCGACGGTAAACCGGATCCCGGAGTTCCGGCTTCTCTTCACCAGTTATGCGCCCTGCCCGACAGCGTACAGATCTATGTCCGCCACGGGGAACTGCTCAACGGGACTGCCAGTCAGCGGGCGAATCTGTTTTTTACCCGGAGTCCGTTTCAGGAAACAGCGGAAAAGATGGCGGAATATTTTCTTTCCGGTGCAGAAACACCGGATGCCGTACAGGATTTTGAGCATCCCGTAATGGATGAAGCAACCGCCTGGCAAACACTTCGTCAAACAACATAATGTACAAACAATAAAATAAAAACAAACAAGAAAGGAAACAAAATCATGAAAAAAAGAGCTTCTTTCACTCTGATCGAGTTGCTGGTGGTTATCGCCATCATTGCCATCCTTGCGGCAATGCTGCTCCCGGCATTGGGTAAAATCAAACAGACCGGCAATGGTGCACGATGTGTCTCAAACATCAGCCAGATTGGTCAGGTCTTCAATATTTACAGCGAAGATTACAAGGAATATTACCCCCAGCCTTATACCTTTAATGACAACAAATATTATCTGGGGTCAATCGCAACTATGTATAAATTGCAGCACAGCGCAACGAAATACCCCAATGGCGTTTTCCGCTGCCCGGAATATCCTTTTGAGGGATATAAAAACGGTCTGTTCGGAACCTCCTACGGAGCCAATATCTACGGTTTGGTGGGTTCTGAATCCCCGACAAAGGAATCCGGCGTTGCCAACAGCCGCAAGAAATCAGTTTTCAAAAGACCTCAGAAAACCTGTCTGCTTGCTGAAAATTACAACCATTGGCGTGTAGATATGAATGGAACAACTCCCGCAGACCCGGCAACTCACACAAAAGCAACTGTGGCATTCCGCCATAACAAAAAAGCTGCCGTCACATTCATGGATGGTCATACCGAACTGCGCTTGAGAAAAGCGATTCCCTGCATTCAGGGCTATCCGGATATGAATACAACGTCCAAATTGGATCTGATGAAAAAGAGTTTGTTCTGGCATGCCGCGCTGACAGACTCAGTACCGTGGAACAATTTATAAAAACTATTACATTTGAAAGGAATATAAAAGTATCATGAAAGCAAAAACACTATTAGCATTGGGACTTTGCGCTGCCGCCCTGATGCTCCCCGCAAAAGAATTGACTCTTGTCAAAGACGGCAAGCCCATGGCAGAGATCGTTCTTTACAAAGACGCTACAAAACCTGCCCAGATGGGTGCGTTGGAATTGAATCATCACATCAAAATGATCACCGGCACAACATTGCCTGTTGTGGAAAACGGCAAGGCATCCGACGGCAAAATTCAGATTATTCTTGGGAATGAAAAGCAACTCAAATACGAAAAAGAATTTTCCGCCGTCCAATTCAACGGCAATCAGATCCGCATTTTCGGTTACGACAAGACAGCCCCCGGCAAAGTCGATTATAAAAACTGGCGTTCTTTCCCCATCAACGGTTCCATCGGTACCCTCTTTGCTGTATACGACTTCCTGGAAAAATATTGCGGTGTCCGCTGGTACGGTTTGACCGACGATGCAACCGCATTCATTCCCCGGAAAACCCTGTCCGTCACAGTCAAAGATCACGAACATACACCGAAAGTCGATGCCTTCCGCGGTCTTTACAACTCCGGTGGACGCAATCTCATGCTTTCCGTATTGAAATACACGCATCGTGATGAAACCCTGATGCGTCTGCGTTGGCGTACAGTCGGCTTCTTCGGCCAGACCAATCACAACGTGTACCGGATCTATTTCACCTACTGGGATAAAGCAAAAAAGCCCGCTTATGCAAAACTCTTCAAGGAAAAACGTCCCGACTACTTTGCAAAAGGCTACAAGGGCAAAATGACTCCCCTCGATGGCTTCCTCCGCAGAGAATATCCCAATGATGCAGACTGCCCCTCCAGTGTTTGTTTCTCCTCCCAAGGGGTAATCGACTTCTTTGTGAATCAGGCATTGGAACAGTGGGACGGCAAACCCATGGTCGGTCTCCCCTCCAACGGCGCATATCAGAAACGTATTCCCGGCAAGCCCTTCTTCTCCTCCGTTCAGCACCAGGACACCCAGGGTCCCTGCCACTGCGATACCTGCGCCGCAAAAGCAGCAAAACACAGCCAGAACCACTTGATGTGGCAGTGGATTGCCGACATTGCAAACGGTGTGGCGAAAAAGAATCCGGAAATCGGTATTTCCACATTGGCATACCAGCGTTCCCTCGCTTATCCGGACAACGTGAAACTCCCGGAAAACCTCTGCGTCCAGATGTGTCTGGGTATTCACGCATGGTGGAATCCGGAATTCTACAAGATCCAGCATGATGAAATCTACAAAAAATGGATGACCAATAAAGGCAAACGGGTCATGACCTGCTGGCTTTATCTCTTCGGTCCCAGCTGGGATTCCAAAACCCGTTTCAAACACAAATTCTTCCCCGGCGTCTATCCCGAAAATACCGGTAAGATCGTCAAAGAAATGGTCAATGATGGGATGCGCGGTTACTTCATCGAGTGCGAATGGGCAAGAAATATGCTGGAAGTTTACGTGGCAACCAAGATGTTCTATGACGCAGATCAGGATGTCCGCGCCCTTCTGGATGAACATTTCCGCCTCTTCTACGGCAAAGCCGGCGATGATATGAAAGCATTCTTCACCGAACTGGAAAGCATTTACTGGAACTGGAAAAATTATCCGGCTTCCATGTTCGGCAAAACTTCCATCGCAAAACGTCTCCGCGCTCACTCCCTCGGGTCCGGTATGCTCAACGCAGCAAACAACTGGAGCGTGGGTACCGATGAACGTATGGCACGTCTTTCCAAGTTGATCGAATCCGCAGAAGCAAAAGCCGATTCCCCGCTGATCAAGAAACGTATCTCCTGGATCCGCAAAGGATTCTGGGATCAGGCAGTGGAAGGTCACAAAGACCAGAAACGCCGTGCTAAAATCCTGAAAATGGCAGAAAAAACGGCTACCATTCTCCGCGTGGCAGATGCAAACGGCGATCTGACAAAAGTCGATTGGTCCAAAGGCGTTGCTTTATCCGATTGTCATACTCTGGAAACAGGCGATGTCGTCCCCGGTGCCTTCCAGCTGAAATTGCAGGCGGACAGCAAGTTTCTCTACATGGAGTTCATCGACAACAAAAAGCAGACCGACTATATGTGGAAAAACTTCTTTGAAGTCTTCTTCTCTGAAAAAGGTTCTGCTCCCATCACACAGATCGCATTGGATCGCCGGACAAAAATCCCGCTCCGCTATGAAACAGAACTCATCAACGACGTAACACACCTCAAGAGCGGCAAATTTGAAGTAAAATTCCGTCAGTTGGAAACCGAAAATAAATGGCACTGGCAGATGGCTGTCCCCCTCTCCCAGATCGGCAAAAACGGCATGCGTCAGTTCCGTATGAACTTCCGCCGTTTTGCTCCGGAACATAAACTTGTCTGGAACAAATTCTTTGCCTCCGCAGCCGAATGTATCGGTAACATGGGCTACATCAGCATCAAAGACGATGCATCAAAAGCCGAAACAAACGCTTTGACTTTTGATGAAGGCTGCATCCGTAACGAAATCGGCAACTGGAATCTGACGCACGGCGTGATCAACTTCACCGGCAAAGATAAAAACCCCAAAGTTGCCGATGTGGATATGAAACCGAATGATCTCATGATCAACACCAAACAGTTCCCCGCCATCGCCGGCGAAACCATCAAGGTCACCTATACCGCCGAAGGCAAATCTCAGCCCGTTCAGGTTGGGATCCAGAAATTCCGCGGTCTCAAACAAATCTATGGCGTCACACACGGCAAAAAGGTCTCCAAAGGCAACGGTGTCTATGAAGTCGCCATCAAAATTCCGGCAAATTGCTCCTCCTACCGCGTTGTCTTCACAACCGGCAAAGATGGTGCAAAATTCCGCCTCAGCAACGTAACAGTTCAATAAGGATCATACAACATGAAAATGAAATCAATATTCTCTCTGGCTATCCTCTCCGCTCTCTCAATCACACTCGGCGCCGATCCCCTGCCCGAAACCGGATGGGAAGTCAAAGACGGCAAAATCATGTACTGGCATGGCAAAGTCACCCGCACCGCAGACAATGCCATGGAATTCACCGGCAGAACTTACACCAAACGCAAATACATCATGGGCGAAAATAAAAAGCTCAATATCAAACTTGCGCTCCAGGGTAAGGGTGCCACCATCGCGATGTACATTTATGATAAAAGCGGTACCTGGCTGGGAACCATCAACACAACACGCATCCCCAATGCGGAACAGACCAAAGACTTTGATATCGTCTTCAATCTTCCGGAAAAAAAGATGAAAAACAAAGCTCCTTTCTCTTTCCGAATCGTTCTGGAAGCGCCGAAAGCATGCAAAGTTTCAAAATTCTCCATGACATTGGATAAATAATTTACGGATACGTTTCTCATGTTACAGAATCAATACGATGTTACAGTTTGCGGTGCCGGCGTCGCCGGGGTCGCCGCAGCTCTCGCCGCGGCAAGACGCGGCATGAAAACTCTGCTCATCGAAAAAACAACTCAACCGGGCGGGCTCGCCACCGGCGGACTCGTCCTGGTCTATCTTCAGCTTTGCGATGGCAAGGGCAAACAGCTCATCTCCGGCATCTCTGAAGAATTGCTGCTGGCTTCCAATAAATACGGCCCCCTTGATCCCACCCCCAATTGGAAGGAAGGAAAAGGCCAATACATTGCACGCTTCTCCCCCTCCTCATTCGTCCTCGCCATGGATGAATTATTGGAAGAGGCCGGCGTCGATGTCTGGCTGGATACCGTTCTGGTCAGCGCAAAAAAACAGGATAGCCGCCTGACATCCATCACCGTTTCCAACAAGAGCGGATTGATCGACATTGAATCAAAACTGTTCATTGATGCAACGGGTGATGCCGACATTCTTTATCTCTCCGGGCACAATTGTAATTATGCTCAAAACTCCATGGTACTCTGGACGATTGAGCATAACGAAAATGCTCCCCGGGGCAACAACGATTTGAACGATCATGACCACGTCGCCATTCATGCCGACCCGTTGTCAAAAGTCTACACGGAAGAACATCTCTCCGGCAAAATGGTTTCGGATTTTATTCTGGAAGGCAGACGCCGTTACAGAAATCTCCTCAAGAAAGAATATGAGGAAAAGACCGCATCCAGAAAAACTCATTATCCCGTCACTCTGCAAACCGTCCCGCCCATCCGTAAAGGACGCTGCATCAACGGCGTATTTACCATGACGGACGGCATGGAATGGCAGAAGATTGAAGACCCCGTCGGCATCTTCTGCGAATGGTGCAACAATAAAAACATCTGGCAAATCCCTTACCGGGCACTCCTCCCCGCCGATACTACCGGCGTTCTGGCAGCCGGACGCTGTATCGCAGCCACCGGTAACGCATGGGAAGCGACCCGCGTGATTCCGGTTGCGGCAATGACCGGAGAAGTAGCAGGGACGGCGGCGGCATTGTCGCTGAAACGCGGCATTCTGCCTCATGAACTGCCTTATGAAGTTCTGCGGGAAGAATTGCAGAACGTCAACGGCTTCAAACTTGATTTTGAATAATCTCAATCAGGGAATATGTGAAATCGCATATTCCCTGATTTTTTTTCCACTTTTATTTGTTTCATTGCGGAAATACAATTGATTTTTCCCGGGATTGTGCTACATTTCCCACTGAACAACATCGAAAGGTATTTGCGCTATGTTAACATCTCTTATTCTGAAATATTCCATTCCGGGCATGTGTACCCCCCTCACACCCGCACAACGCACCCGTTGCGGTATCGTCAGCGGAATCACCGGGATCATCTGCAATCTTCTGCTGGTCATCGTCAAAGTAACTCTCGCAGCCATGTCCGGCAGTGTTGCCATGGCTGCCGATGCCATCAACAACCTTTCCGATGCAGGTTCCGGCATCATCACCATTGCAGGTTTCCGCTTATCCAGTCAGCCGCCGGATGCAGAACATCCCTTCGGGCACGGCCGTACCGAATATGTGGCAGCACTGGTGGTGGCATTGCTGATTATGGGACTCGGTATCAGTTTCCTGAAAGATTCGATCCGGGCAATTTTCTATCCCACAGAAATCAAATGCAGCAATGTAGGTATTATCATCTTTTCCGCTGCGATTCTGGTCAAATGCTGGCTCTTTTTCTTCTATTATAAAATCAGTAAAATGATTCATTCCGAAGTCATCCGGGCAGCGGCGTTCGACAGTCTGAGCGACTGCGTCGGCACCGGATTGGTGATTATTTCCCTCATCGCTTCCCGTTACACAAAATTCCCCCTCGATGGCTGTGCAGGGATCATCGTTGCAGGTATGATCCTCTGGGCAGGCGGTATGGTGTTGAAAGATACCGTCAGCAAACTCCTTGGCGAGCCGCCGGATGGCGAACTGGTGGAAAAGATTCGCGCACAGATCCTTGCCGCCCCCGGCATTGATGGCGTACATGATATCATCATCCATAACTATGGGGAAAATGCGTATTATGTCACTGCCCATGCGGAAATTTCCAGTGAAGGCGACCGTTTTTCTGCTCATGATATTCTGGAAAATGCGGAAGTTGCCGTAGCGAAAGCCTTACCGGTCCATCTGCTTCTCCATGGCGACCCCTACAATAAAGAGAATCCGGAAGTGATTTTCTGGCGCAGCCGTATGGAAAACGTGGTTTCCAAATTCGACAGTGAATTCAAACTTTACGATTTCCGTATTTGCAAGAACGATCAGGGCGAAGTCAACAAATTGGGCTTCCATCTTTTGATTCCCCATCGTTACGGCATGAATCAGGATGAAATCCGCCGGGAATTGCAGTCACAGATGTCAATCCACCGTTCCGACATTGAGCTGGACATTACATTCTTAAAGAGTTTTATCTGATTCGGCGGACGAAATTTTTGTATACATTTTGCGGAAAGCCAATGGAGTCAATCCGTTTTCTCTGGAGAATATCCGGCTGAAATAAAGTTCATTTTTATACCCGCATGCTTCTGCGACCTCATAGATTCTTGAGTTGGTCTTCCGTAAAAGTTGGCGTGCTTCCTGCATTCTTAAATTCAACAGATAATTTGCCGGCGAAACAGAAAAAGCCATTTTCCATTCCCGGTAGAATGTTCTGAGACTCATTCCGTATTTGCGAAGGATTACTTCCAAATCAAAATTTTCAGTATAATGGAACTGAAAATATTTCTCTACCTGATAGATTCGGTCTGATCCTGTTTTTCCGGTTTCTTTGATCGGTTCCAACGCAGCAAGCATGGCTTCCATCCCCATCATCACAGCCAATCGGTCCAGACGGTCTGCGACTCCGGGAGAATCTGTTTGTTTCAACAAATCTTCCACTTCCTTCAATAAACCGGAAAACCGTTCTGTCATTTGAAAATTACAATCGCTGAATTTGAATTGCCGGAATGCTTCCAGAAAAGAGCAATCGTATGTAAAAAACAATTCATTCCTTCGTGAAGAATGTAAGTGATGTGCAATCATTCCCGGATAAGTCACACGCATAAAAGGCGGGTTGATGTCATACCTTTTTACTCCGTCGATTTCTAAAATCTCATCTTCCTCTTCAGAAAGAACAAAACACAAATGGATCATTGTGAGTTTATTTTTCCGGTGTTGAAAACTGTTGGCATACCGTCTGGCTGCGTTTGAAATATTCAAAGGAAAATCATGGTATCTTTGGCAATCTTTCAGATCATAAGTCTTGTTATCCATAATTTTTATCTTCCTTTCGTTCTTTTGGCACAATCAGTATAGTACTTTGGCATGATATTGACTTGTTAATTCACAATATATGCTGTATAATATCACTGTAACAGTAATAAGTCAAATCATATTCCGGAGTTTTTTTATGAAATCTGCTGATTGGGAAAATCCTTCTGTAACAGGAAAAAATAAATTACCGCCTCATGCGGACCGGGATTATCCGTTGCGGATGTCTTTGAACGGCACTTGGCAGTTCGGCAGTTTCCTGCCCGATGATCTGGAACGGTTCACCACTCTGGAACTCCCTCATTCGCTCGATGTTCCATCACACCCCGAGTCCGCCGGATTCAATATTCCCATTTATACCAATATCCAATATCCGTTTCCGCCGAATCCTCCATTTGTCCCCCACGACAACAATCCGTTATCCGTTTATCGCAGAGAGTTTGAGCTGCCAGAGAATTGGAACGGCAAACGTGTGATCCTCTCTTTTCAAGGGGCGGATTCCTTCTTGAAAGTGGCAGTAAACGGGAAAAATGCCGGTTGCTCAAAAGGCAGCAGAAATCCTGCTGAATTTGATATTACGGAATTTCTTCAGCCCGGCAGAAACCGGATCGATGCGGCAGTATTGCGCTGGTCAGATGCAACCTATCTGGAAGATCAGGATATGTGGTGGATGTCCGGAATTTTCCGCGAAGTTTTCCTGTATGCCGCAGGGCCCTGTTTTATTGAAGATTTTGAGGTCAAAACAACGCTGGATACCTTCTCATTATCCGTCAAAACCACAATACCGTGCAAAGTCCGGGTGGAATTGGAAAATGTCTTTTCCGACGAAATCGTTTCCGGCGGGGAATTGACTCAAAAAGTTCAGGTATCCCCCTGGAGTGCGGAAAAGCCTGTTCTTTACCGCCTCAAACTGACCACGCCCGATGATGAAGTGGAAACAAAGATCGGCTTCCGGACCGTGGAAATCCGCGATGGGGAACTTCTGATCAATGGAAAAAGCGTAAAACTGTTCGGAGTCAATTATCACGAATTCAACAGTAAACGCGGGCGCGCAATAACGGAAGAAGATATGCTGTGGGATATCCGCACAATGAAAGCACATAACTTCAACGCCGTACGGAACAGTCATTACCCGCACCAGTCACGCTGGTATGAATTGTGCGATGAATACGGGCTGTACATGATTGATGAAGCCGACTTGGAAACGCACGGGCTGAACAACCAATTAAGTGAAGATCCCGAATGGAAAACAGCTTATCTGGACCGGAATGAACGTATGCTGGAACGAAATAAAAATCACCCGTCTGTAATCATCTGGTCTATAGGAAATGAATCCGGAACCGGGGAAAACATAAGCGATTGTGCAGAATATCTTCATGGACGGGATCCGGCACGCCCGGTCAGTTATTATCATGCCGGGTCCGATGCCTATGTCGATATCGTCGGGATGCACTATCCTTCTCTGGATGCGGTCCGGGAAAAATTACAGACGGAAACAAGCGGCCGTCCGATCCTGTTGGAAGAATTTGCGCATTCCATGGGCAACGGGACAGGCAACATGGCAGAATACGTTGCGCTCTGGGAATCGGAAAAACGTTTGATCGGCGGTTTTATCTGGGACTGGATTGACCAGGGATTGGAAAAAACCGGCCCCGATGGTAAAATATTCTTTGCCTACGGCGGCGATTTCGGCGATACACCCAATGATTATCAATTCTGTCATAACGGTCTGGTGTTGCCGGACCGCAAAATCAAAGGTGCATTGGCAGATCTGAAACACGTATTCCGCCCGTTTTTATTCTCCGTCGATAACGGTACATTATCAGTCAGAAACCGCTATTCTTTTCTCGATTTGAATGAATTCCGGGTGTTTATCAACGGAAGCCTCCATACGTTTACCTGCCCGCCCGGAGAAATCAGATGTCTCCTGGAACAAATTCCGGAATATCTGGAAATTAAAGTGCTGGATGCAAACGGTGCTCTCCTGGAGGAAGAACAGTTCGGTCTGCCGGAACTGCCGCAGATCCCGTTATCCGGAGCAACGTGCGGAAACACAGAATTCGATGCACAGGGGCATTTGACCCGTTGGAACGGGATCGAGCTGGAAGGCTTCCGTGTGGAATTGTATCGTGCACCGACCAATAATGATAAGCCGTTCCTGGAAATGTGGCAATCCCTTGCCGAATGTCCGGAACCGGATTTCACATTAATCGACATGACAAAAGATTATGCGAAAATCCAACAGAATTCGCCATTCTTTACCGCTATTCAGAATTATCATTTTTATGAAAACGGCTTTGAGTTGACAGTCGATTTCCAGCCAAAGGAAAATCTCCCCGAATGTCTGCCGAAACTCGGGTTGACTCTGAAACTGCCGGAACAATTTGACCGGCTCCTCTGGTTCGGTCGCGGACCGCAGGAATGTTATCGTGACCGCTGCAGCGGGGCAAAGATGGGCAGATATTCCGCTTCCGTTGATGAACTGTGGAATCGGTATGTCATGCCTCAGGAAAACGGAAATCATTGTGACGTTTATACGGCTGGCGTTTGTGACCGTAATGGAAACGGATTCGGCGTTGTCTCAAAAACGCCCTTTGAAACATCTCTGCGCCGCTGGGATGCCATGACCATGGCAAAGGCACAGCATGAATATGAATTACCGGAAAGCAAGGTATTGTATTGGTCGCTGGATCAGAAAAATGCCGGTGTCGGCAATGGAAGTCACGGCCCGGGCACTTTGCCGATCTACCGGATATTGCCGGAACGGACCGTATGGACATGGCGTTTTTTCTATTTTACGAACGAATTTTCAAAACAATTTTAATAAACAGAGAGGTGAGTATGTCAAAACAATCAAAACATGACGGATGCACAAAGAAAGTATGTGAATGGAATCGGTTCTTCACATTAATCGAATTATTGGTCGTAATTGCGATTATCGCAATTCTGGCTGCCATGCTGCTCCCCGCATTGGGACAGGTGAAACAACAGGGGCAAAAGATTTCCTGCAGTAATACGCTGAAGCAAATCGGCACAGGCTGCCTGATGTATTCCAATGATAATTCCGATTATGTCATGCCGGCAACAAAGCCCTATCGGGAAAGTAAAGCCTCCGGTACTCTGGCTGCGGAATGGTGGACATATTACACAAAAAATGAACCGGGACTCTGGCTGGATCCGTATCTTCCATTGAAAACATTCACCAACATCGGGGAAGTCAGATCCACACTTCATTGTCCGACATTTGCCTCCATGTCTCCGGCAGATCGCGGGGGAGAATTCGGTTACGGGATGAATGCAACATTCCGTGGAAAAAATGGTAAGGAATTCAGACATGCGGAATTCAGAAAACGTTCCAAATTGCGTTTCCCCTCCCGCCTCATTTATATCAGCGAATCCCGGAACGTGCAGCAGATCGATGCAACCACCATCGATGTGGGTAAATCCGGTTATTCCACGCTGCACTTCCGCCATAACAAAGCATTGAACGTATTGTATGTTGATGGGCACGTTGACTTGAGAAAAAGACAGGGCTTCCCCCGCGAATATTACGGATACGAATGGAACAAAGAACCAACGAAATTCTAATAACCAGGAAAGGTACAGAAATGAAATCAACTTTAATTCTCGCACTGACGTGCATGACTTGTTTTGCGCTCTCCGCAGAAACAATTCATTATGTCAAACCCAAAAAAGACGGGATCATCCGCTTTGCCGCAAATGATATGGCACGATGTCTGAGCTCCGTCACCGGGAAAAAGTATGAAGCAAAAACAAAAGCCTCTGCAATCAAAGCCGGAGATATTGTAATCAAAAACAATCCGGCTCTGGGTGAACAGGCATGGAGCCTGACAACAAAAGGTGGCGTTCTTTATATTGAAGGCAACAATACCCCCGGGATTGTCTACGGGATCTACAACTTCCTGGAAAAATATGCAGGTTGTGCCTGGCTGGCACCGGATACCGAAATTCTGCCCGTACAGAAAAACTGGAAATTGCCGGAAATCAAAGAATCCGGCGCACCTGCCATGTGGCGGCGTGAAGTCTATATTGCAGATTTGATTGACTCTAACTGGCGGCTCCGTAACCGGGAAAATGCACGCGCAAGAGTCAATTTCAACTATGGCAGCCCCAGAGACAATCACACCTTTGATTATTATGTCACAAAAATCAAAGATCCGAAACTTTTCAAGGTCTCCAAAGCCGGTAATCCCTGCTCCATGTTGTGCATGACTGATCCTGAAGTCAGAAAGATCATACTTGCAGAGTTGCTGAAAAATATTGAAAAAGACCGTGCGCAGAATGTCCCGGATTATCATTATCCGCGTATCTATGATATCAGCCAGCAGGATGGTGCATCCGGCGGTGAATGTTGGTGCGAACCTTGCAGAAAACTGGCAGAAGAACAGGGCTCCTACAGCGGTCCGAACCTGGACTTTGTGAATTATCTTGCCCGGGAAGTTGCAAAAAAATATCCGGATATTTACCTGAACACCTTTGCTTATTCCTTCACCACTGTTCCGCCGAAAACTCTCAAGGCTGAAAAAAATGTAATCATCCGTTACTGTTCCGCCTGGATCTTCAATCCGTTGGCAGAAGGTACACCCCAGGCAAAAATGCTGGAAGATTGGAGACAGAAAGCCCCCTATCTTTCCGTCTGGTCATACTGGCGCACCTACAGAGGCAGCCTTTATCCCCAGGTGAAAAGCAGAAAAGATTTGCAGAATGAATTCCGTTTCTGCAAAAAAATGAACGTCAAAATCTACTTTGCGGAAGCAGAAGCTCCCCTTTCCCGCAGTTTCAGTATGCTGCAGCATTGGCTCGGTTTGAAATTGATGGAAGATCCGGACCGGGATGCCTTCAAACTTGCCGATCAATTCATGAAAGGTTATTACGGCAAAGCCGCTCCCGCAATGCTCAAATATCTGGAGTATCTGGAAAAGACACAGAAAGAAGACCGTACATTCCTCAATCGTACATTCTTTGAAACCGTCAACAAATATCTGGACGAAGCCGAAAAACTCGCCCAGGGCGATAAAAGATCCCTGCTGCATATCGGTCAGGAAAGAGTCATTGTCGACCGCTCCATGTACGATAATCTTGCAAAACTTCTCAAAGAAGGTTATGCTCCCGATTTGAAAAAGATCGCACAGAGATTCCTGGTAAATGGACGTAATACCCTGAACAACTGGTCCAGTTTCAGAAAGCCGGGTGTAAGAGAACAGCAATTGAAAAAACTCGAACAGGAAGCCGCCCTTTACAAATACTTCCCCGTAGAAATCCCGAAAATTTTTGACGGCTGCGAAGTCATTGATATGCATTGGACTCAAATCCCTGTAAGCGGGATCGGCAACCAGTATAAACCGGTTTTTGTCAACGATCCGGATGCCGTTTGCGGTACAGCATTCTATAATCCCGCGCTCAAACCGAAAGCACCCTACAACATCGGCTTTTACAGCACCAAGGTAAAACAGGGTGGTGGTATCACGCTGCAGAAGCAGGAAATCCCCACGGATGAAAAATTCCATCTGTATAAACTCGGCAGTGCCACAATCATGGCTCCGCTGTATATCAATTTTGACGAAACATGGCGTTTCCGTGCCTGGCTCGCAACCGTCGGTATCGTGCCCGAAGAACGGGATATCTGGGTCTCCATCAAATTCACAGGACCCAATTTTGTTCCAGGCTCCAAAAATCCCAACCGGGTCCTTTTCGACCGCGTATTCCTGGTCAAAGATCCGGATCCGCTGCGCCATTACAAACCGGTCGATCCGAAGAAAAATCTGATCAGAAATTCCGGCTTTGAACAGCCTGTCCACAAAAATTGGATTGCCGGCTGGGGACGCGCCAATGACCGCTGCATGGTCGATAACACGGTCAGTCATTCCGGCAAATCCAGTCTCAAGGTTGGTAACAGTGCCAAAAAGTCCATCTTTATCGCCGCGCACCTTGCCGATCTGGATAAATGGAATAACGACCTGCTGATCCGCGGATGGTATAAGTATGAAGGTATCCAGATGAACAACCTGCCTTTCGTCGGTCTCTGGACTTTGACAAAAGAAGGTAAAAACGGATATTCCAAGCCTTTATTCAATTTCTACCCGGGCAATTACAGCTGGCAGCGTTTTGAAACCGTGATTTCCGCACAGGATTTCAAGAAAGCTGTCGCCAGAAGCCGTAACGGTAAACTCACCAAGAAATTGACGTTCCGTATCAATATGTCAAAACAGCCCGGCTGGGTATGGCTCGATGATGTCGAAGTCATCCCCCTTGAGAAAAAATAATCGCAGATAGAACGGAGTCGATCATGTTGAATTGTACCCGGATAGAACTGAAAGTTCCCTGCACAAAACCGTTTCGTATCCTGTTGGCGGGCGATACCCACCTGATCCATGTGGATGAGTTGGACAATCAACGGAAACAGGAACTTGCCGTTCGCCGCGTCCGGGACTTCGGTCCGGCAGAAGAAGTGCAGGCATACTGGGATGAAACCATCCGGTATGCCAATGAAAATTGCAATCTGTTCCTTCATGCCGGTGACCTGATCGACTTTGTTTCCCACAAAAACTGCGCGGTGATGAAAGAAAGTCTGGCTGAAATCAGAATCCCCCTGCTCATGGCAGCGGGCAATCATGAGTTCAGTCAGTATGTGGGCGAAGCGAAAGAAGATGATGCGTATAAAGCACAGAGTTTTGAACAGATTCAAAGTGCGGCACGCAATCACCTTGATTTTGCGGCTCTGCAATGCAACGGAATCAATTTCATCGCCATCGACAATTCCTATTACTTGTTCAAGGAACGGCATTTGCTGCAATTGAAAGAGGAATGTAAAAAAGGATACCCCATTATTCTTCTGCTTCATAATCCCCTTTATTCTGCAGGTTTACACGATCTTTCCCGACAAATCAGAAAGCAACCCTGCACTTATTTGTGCGGCGTGCCGGAAGAACAACTGCTCCCTTATCCCCCTGCCCGCCGGGAACAGCAGCAGCCCGATGAGCCGACTCTGGAAATGTTGGAATTCCTGCGTTCGGAACCGTTGATCAAAGGGATTTTTGCCGGACATCTGCATTTTCAGATTATGGCAGATTTCACAGAAAACATCCCACAGATCATCACCGGCGGGAACTATAACGGAACGGTGACAGAAATCTTTATCCGGAAACCCTGATAAAAACACAATCAGCAAGTAAAAAAAATTCCGGCAGGTCATGAATTCGCATGACTTGCCGGAATTTTTTTGTCTCAGATCAGAACGATCCGATTATCCGCAATGGAAGTATTCTTCAACCAATGCCAGAATCTTCTTCTGGTCGTTGTTGATGTCTGCACGCAGTGTGCGGTCATCAAATGCTTTGAGTTCAGCAATCAGACCATCGATCATAGCAGGAGCAAAGACGCCTTCTGCTTCGTAAACGGCACGCTGTTCTGCAAGGCAGTCTGCAGATGCTGCACAGCTGTCAGGAAGAACGCTCAGAGTTTCCAGAATGCTGCGGTTTTCATCTTTATGAATGTTGACGTTCACGTATGTCTTGGCGGCAACTTCCAGAGCGTTTGCACATTCGAAACCGTAACGGGCGGCAACGGCAATACCGGCGAGGAGCAGGTACACGTTTGCGGAACCGTCCGGAGAACGCATTTCAACAGTCTGTTTCTGAGTTGTATCGTACTGGGCAGAGGGTTCGCCCGGGTTTGCCTGGCTGCAGAGGTCTTTCTTGCTTGTCCAGCCCAGGGGAACGCGGACCAGAACGGAACGGTTACGGTCGCCCCAGCAGACGTTTGTGGGAGCTTCCTGATGGGGAACCAGACGGAAGTAGGATGTGGGGTTGGTGTTGCCGAATGCGGTCAGAGAGGGAGCAAGCTGCATGAGACCGGCGATAGCGCGTTTTGCATCGTCAGAGAGAGCGCCGTCTTTGAGCATCTGGTTCATACCGTCTTTCATGACGCGGAAGTGGACATGGAGACCGGAACCGGCTTTACCGACTGTGATTTTCGGAGCAAATGTCACATCCAGATTTGCCTGATAAGCCAGGTTGCGGATGATCCATTTTGCAATTGTGAGCTGTTCTGCAGCTTCTTCTGCATCAACAGGGAGGAATTCGATTTCGTTCTGTTCGTAAATCTTGCCGTCGAGAGTGAAGTTACCGACTTCGGAGTGACCGTACTTGATGTTGCCGCCTGCTCTTGCGATGTAGTTCATGCAGAGCTGACGGAATTCGCCGAACTTGGCGTAGGGAGCGGATTCGTGATAACCTTTCTGGTCAACTGCCTGATAGACAGCTTCATCAGGAGCGATCACGTAATATTCCAATTCGCCCATGGCCTGGAAGTCTCTGCCGGTGGATTTGCGGAATGCTTCGCATGCTTTGTGCAATGTGTATTCCGGAGAGCTTGCCAACGGTTCGCCATCTTTGTTGAAGAATGCGCAGAGGAAGTTGATTGTGGGCAATTCGCAGAAAGGATCCATGTATGCAGTGCGGAATTTCGGCACAACATAAAGGTCACTGTTGTTTGCTTCGATGAATTTGAAGAGGCTGGAACCGTCCACGCGTTCGCCGCAGGAGAGGATTTCTTCCAGATAATCCTGATCATTGATGACGAAATTCAAAGTTTTCAGTCTGCCATCACCTGCCGGATACTGGAAATTGACGTGACGGATTTCGTTCTTGACGATGTAGTCGATGATGTCACGCTTTGTGAATTCTTTGGGATTTTTGCCGATTTCAGCGGCAATACTGCGGATGCTGTAATTCAAGTCCATTGTTTGTTACCTCAAATTGGTTGTTAAAACTTATATTCTATTAAAATACTCCCGAATGTCCATATTGTCAAGAAAAATATTATATTTTTTTAAAAAATATATCTCAAAACACCGGATTTCAGGCAAATGAAGAAAAAAAATACCACCCGGCATTTGACAAATCCCTTTTACAGTATATATTAACTTGCTCTAACTGTGCACTAATTTGAATGCAATGGATAAATCAAAATGAAAAAAAATGTGTGCGAACCGAAACATCATGCATTGACGGAACATTACCGGCAAGCCATTCTCTCCGGCAAAATCATGCCCGGCGAACGACTCCCTGCCGATGAAATGCTGGCGAAAGAATACAACGTCAATAAGCGTACTGTCGCCACCGGATTATCCAAATTGGTGGCAGAAGGATTGATTTCCAGAGCTCCCGGGCGCGGCACCATCGTGATCCGTCAGAACATCATCAAGCGTAAAAACGATGTAGTAGGCTGTATTGCATCCTGTTCCGGCGATGTATTTTCCACCATGGAAGCAAAAATCACAGATCAGATCCTGCGCAAAGGCTTCTACCCCATGTGGGCTCCGGAAAGCCTCTATCACAGTGCCGTAAGCACGCCGAACCATCCAAACTTTTTCCAGTTCACCGAACGTTTCATTAATGATATGCCTTACGGGCTTATCATTCACGGTGAACGCTTTATGCCTTATGATCTGATTGAACGCAACCGGTCAAAAATCGAACGGCTTGTTTTCATTTGCGATTATATCCACTCCAAGCAGCTCAAGGCAAAATATGTTTTGATCGACTACAAAGCAGCGGCAAAAAAAGCCATCCGCCATCTGGTGCGCAATGGACATAAAAAAGTAACATTCATCACACCGCAGCAGAAACTGCCCGGCATCACACCGCAATTCATATATCACACAGCCCTGATGGAAGCCTCTCGCGAATATGGAATAGAATATGATGCAGAGATCCCCCAACTTCTCTGGCAGGGCAACGATTCCGTATCCGTTTTCCGCACATTGAAGCAGCGGAAAATCACTGCCGCCATGCTCCCGTTCGACTCCCTTATTGCACGGTATCAGCCAGCTTTCCGCACAGCACGGATCCGGATTCCGGATGATCTTTCCATCATCGGCTTTTATGATACGGGCTATCAGCAGGAACAGATCACTACGCTGAACATTCAGGAACATAAAATTGCTTATTGTGCAACTGAAATGTTGTTCGAAGAAGATGACAACATCCATGAAATCTTCATCGAACCGCAGCTGATCGAACGAAACACGGTAAAATCGATTTAATTCACATAACTAACAGAAAGAGAAAGATTATGAAAGATATTTTTCAGCAGGATCATGTCAATTACGTCTTGCGTTTGTATCTGCCTTACTGGAATTATGACAATATCATGAAGGATATTATTTCCTTCTGTCAGGAAACCGGAACAAAGGATGTTCTACTGTTCACCGACGCACAGCACATGGTATGGAACCAGTTGACCCGCGAAGAAGCGGAACACGAAGCCGCAACCATCGCCCGCGCCGTCAAAGATCTGGCTCCGTATGGTATCCGTGTCGGTATCAACTCATCCTATAACATGCTGATGTCCCGTTTCGACCACACGAAGCATAACCCCCAATACAAAAACTGGGTCGTCCTGGCTGACGGAACCTGCGAAAAACGTGTCCCATGTCTCCTCGATCCGGCACTGAAAGAATATCTCCACGACTTCTACAGTCTCCTCGCAACGACAGGAGCCGCATACATTTACGTGGATGACGATCACCGTTACATCATGTCCGGCCGCAAAAACACCTGGGGATGTATGTGCGATCTGCACCTTTCCGAATTCTCCAAAGTCACCGGCAAGACCTGGGACCGTGAGTCTTTGCAGAAGGCCTTGTTCAATGATCAGGACATCCGCAGACAGTGGATCAACTTCCTCAACGAATCTCTGGAAGAACTGGCAAAAGTCATCAGCAACGCCGTCCGCTCCACCAATCCCGATGTCAAAGTCGGCATGATGGTCACCAGTTTCCATAACGCCGCCATTCACGGGTACGACCTCAAGAAAATGGCGAAACTGTTCCAGCCCGACGGCAAAGCATTGCTCCGCCCCTGCATCGGCCCCTATTGCGACCGCGACCGCTTGCAGATCATCCCCGGACTGTATTACATGCAGTATACCGGCCATATCATGGGCGACACCGCAGAATATACACCGGAAATCGAAACAACTCCCTTCTCCCGCTTCTCAAAAAGTATGGAAGTCGTCCGCATGCACATCAGTCAGGGCATTGCCAACCGGATGCCCAACCCGCTGCTTTCGGTTTGCGGATACGTGGGCAACTCCCCCTACTTTGAACCGGCATTCGCAAAAATGCTCAAGAAACAGCGTCCCTTCTTTGAAGGCTTGATGAAAATCGCTCCGGCGCGCAACACACAGAAAGGGATCGGATTGCGTTTCGATCACCGTTCCGTGATGGATACCCCCCTCAATAAATCCGATCTCAGCGATTATTACTGGCCTGCATTCGTGCTCCATGACTTCCTCGGAAACAGTGGATTCGCAGCCACCTACGATGAATCACCCGTCACATTCCTCGCCGGTGATACCGTATACTCTCTGACCGATGAAGAACTGAAAGGCTATCTGAAAAAGAATCTGATCCTCGACGCTTCCGCCGCTGCCGCATTCGTCGATCGCGGATATCAGAACATGATCGGATGCCGTACAACAAAAATGGATGCTCCCTTCGGTGCGGAATATTTCAAAGATGAAACGTTCTGCGGAAAATATGCAGGCACTTACGCCTCCCTCAAGGATACCCCCATCTCCGATGTCTGGAAAATCGTCGATGCCGATCCCAAGGCGAAAGTCCTCACCACCATCACCGACCATGACCTCAAGGAAGTCTGCCCCGCGATCACCCTCTTTGAAAACGAGCTGGGCGGTAAAGTGGCTGTCATGACACTCAAAGTCGGTTCGGCTCTTGTCGACCTGCGTCATTTCATCAGCTATCAGAAACAGTACACCATGCGTCAGATTCTGAACTGGATGGATCCTGCAGTCGTGCCCGTATTCGTGGAAGATCCCTCCGGCTTTGCAGTGCAGTATAACGATGACGGCAAGAAAGTCTTCTGCAGTCTGATCAATACGTCTTACGATATTTCCGAAGAATTGCTCATCACATTCCAGGATAAAGACCTGGATCTGGCAAATGCCAATTATCTGGATAAAGACGGAACCCTGCAGCCCCTTTCCGCAATCGGGGACTTCCTGCCGGAAACCAATCAGTGGAAACTCCGGATCAATTTGAGCGTCTTCCATTACTTCGCAATGCAAATCAACAAAAAGTAAATTGAATAGAAAGGTTCAACTATGAAAAAAACTCTCACATTTCTGCTTCTCGCGGCAGTGGCTCTCCTCTCTGCCCGGGAAATGAAAAAAGACGATTACGCAAAGAGAAAATTCTGCGGATGGCAGGCTCCCTCCTACTGGGCAGGTAAACTTTCCATTGTAGACGACAACGGTAAAAAATGTCTTCAGCTGGACTCCGGCGTCCGCGCTAAAACAGAATTTTTCGGCAGAGCATTGGCAACCAACGTCCGGGGCATTGAATATTATCCCGGACTCAAAATCCGCATCAAAATCAAAGCCAAAGGTACCGGCAAACTGACCAGCGGTGTTCTGGTCTATCAGTTCGGCAGCGGCGCACCGGCATATAACACCGGCGGCAGTTTCCAGTTGACAGATGACTTTAAGGATTATGAATTTGTCTCCACGCTCACGAACCGCCATCGCATGGTTCTGCCTTACTTTGAAATCACACCGAAAGATTCCAAAGTGATCGTCCAGTCTTTCTACATGGACAACATCGAAAATGCCAATAAGATCACCGCAGTCACACCGATTCAGGTCATCGAATCCGGCAAGAAAGCAGCACCGGTTACCTTCACAAGCAATCTGAAAGATAAAGAAATCTTTATCACAAAACAGTGCGGCAACAAAGTCGAACTGCAGAAAGTCAAGAGCGATAAAAACGGCAAAATTACTTTCGATCCCGGCGTGCTTCCCGAAGGCTTGTGGCAGATCGCCGCTTCCGCCGATTGCGCAGCGGCAAAAACATTCGTCGATGTCCAGAAAAAAGAAGCCATGGCAACTGCTGACGATCTGGCGAAAAAGATAAAACTCACCAAGAAAACACACGTGCTTTTCCTCGGCGACTCCCTGACCGATTTCTATCGCGGCGAAAACTATGTTGACCGTCTCAGTTTCTGGATGAATAAATACAATCCCGGCAAATTCACATTCCGTAATGCCGGTATCGGCGGCGATTTCCTGGAACGCATGGACACCCGTATGCAGGGCGAATTGCGCAACAAAGCCTGGGCATGGCGTCAGAAAGATTATAAAGGTCTCTTCAAAGAAAAATACGATCTGATCTTCCTCTTCCTGGGCCATAACGATACCCGTTGCTGGCGCAAAGATAATTATTCCACCCAGCAGACACCTCCGGCCCTCCAGCAGAAATATCTCAAATCCATCCTGACGATCCTCCAAAAGAATTGCCCGGGTGCGAAACTGATTCTGATTGCCCCCTCCCCCTCCGATGAAGCCTTGTTCCTTGCGCGGGATAAAAAAATGGCAAAAGGTGCAAACATGCCCATGTACGGCAAAAAGGAATTTGTGGAACTTTATGATACCGAAAACAAAAAGTTCTGCAAAGAAAACGGTTTGGAATATATCGACGTCCTGACCGCTATGCGTAATGCACCGGTCTTGAAAGATCTTTATGTTTCCGATGGTGTTCACCTGAGTCCCATCGGCAATCGTCTGATTGCAGAAACCATTCTCAAGCATCTGGCAAAATAATCTGATTTCTGCCAACGGAATCCCAAGGCTGCCCGGAGTTTTCGGGCAGCCTTTTTTTGTTTGCCAAAATAATGTATAAAAAGCCAGTTTCCATTTGAAATATTTATCATTCCGTGATACATTATGAAAAATACAAATAAATATAATCCATAAAAGAGGAACAAACAATATGAGTTCGTATCATGTTTCTAATGGAATAGTCAGCACCGGAATAAATCTCGGCTATGGAGACTCCATGTTCATCTCCTCCGGTGGAACCGCTAACAGCACTACCGTCAATCAAGAAGGCTTCCTGTACATCTCCTCCGGTGGAACGGCTAACAATACTACCAATAATTACGGCGGTTACATAACCATTTTCTCCGGCGGCACAGCAAACGACACGATCAATTACAGCCTCATGTTCATCTCCCCCGGTGGGACGGCGAACAGCACGACCGTCAATGACGGCGACATATTCATCTCCTCCGGTGGAACCGCAAACAATACAACCGTCACCAGCGGATACATGGTCATCTCATCCGGTGGAACGGCAAACAATACAACCGCCGATTCCGGTTACATAACCATTTTCTCCGGTGGAACCGCAAACAACACAGCCATCAGCAACCACGGCTACATATTCATCTCCTCCGGTGGAACCGCAAACAATACAACCGTCACCAGCGGATACATGGTCATCTCCTCCGGCGGGACAGCTAACAGTACGACTGTTAATTCCGACGGCTACATGTACATCCATTCCAATGGGACAGCGAACAATACGGTCATTAATCTTTGGGGCAGCATGGTCATCTCCTCCGGCGGGACGGCTAACAACACGACCGTCAATGCCGGCGACATATGGATCTCCCCCGATGGGACGGCGAACAGTACAACGCTCAATTCCGGCGGCGACATAACCATTTTCTCCGGCGCAACGGCGAACAACACAATAGTCAATTCCGGCGAAATTCGCATCATCTCCGGTGGGACGGCGAGCAACACGGTCGTCAATTCCAGTGGGAGCATGAGCATCGACTATGGCGCAACGGCGAACAACACGACCATCAATGACGGTGGCCGCATGGTCATCTCCTCCGGCGCAACGGCAACAAACCTTGAAGTAATGTCCGGCGGAACACTGGAGATAATGATAGCACCTGACACATACGTCCAGGGCACATCAAACGGTTCTGCGTTCGAAATGAAAGATGGCTTCATTGAAGGATACACCATCAATTACGAGGGCTGGTTGGTCATATCCTCCGGCGCAACAGCGAACAGCACAACCATCAATTCCGGCTACATGTACATCTCCTCCGGCGCAACGGCGAATAACACGACTATCAATGACGGCAGCATGGACATCAACTCCGGCGCAACGGCGAATAACACGACCGTCAATAAATGGGGCTACGTGCGCATCTCTTCCGATGGGACGGCGAACAACACGGTCGTCAATTCCAGGGGGAGCATGTGCATCTACGCAGGGGGGACAGCGAACAGCACGACCGTCAATGACGGGGGCAGCATGTGCATCGAATATGGTGGAACGGCATTGTCTATCAAAGAAAATGGAGGATTTATTGACATTGCAGATGGGGCTAATGTAACCTTTGTTTCCAATACGATCAATGATTTTACACTATGCAGTGCAATGACGGTTCACTCGAATACCGTAGCGAACAACACGACCGTCAATTCCTATGGCAACATGTACATCTACGCAGGGGGGACAGCGAACAACACGATTGTCAATGACGGGGGCAGCATGTGCATCTACGCAGGGGGGACAGCGAACAGCACAACCCTTATCAATTACGGCAAGTTGATCATCTCCTCCGGCGGAACGGCGAACGACACAATCGTCAAATCCAGAAGCCATTTGTTCATCTCTTCCGGCGCAACGGCGAACAACACGATCATCAATTCCAGCGGTTACGTATGGATCGACTCCGGCGGGACAGCGAACAGTACAACCGTCAATTACGGGGGCTGGATGGACATCTCCTCCGGCGCAACGGCAAACGACACAACCGTCAATTCCAACGGATCCATGTATATCAGATCCGACGGTAAACATTGTGGAACTTTGCAAATCGAATCCGGAGCGTATGTCGATGCTGATTCCGGAGCAATCATCGACTTTACCGTTGCAGACCGGACAAAAACTGATGATTATCTGATCAACAATCTCGCTTTGATTAAAGGTGCTCCGACTTATACCATTACCGTTTCAGCCGATCAGGAGGCAGGAACGTATAAACTGGCACAAGGCGCATCGACATTTACAGATTCAATTTCAATCTGTACACAAGATACCTGTTTCGGTTCATTGACCGTCAATGGAGCAGCTTTGACATACGAAAGTAAGACATATTCTCTGGTACAGAGCAGCGGCAATTTGCAGTTGGTTATCAGCGATGGTTCATCCGCAGGCGGCAGTCAGGTAAAAATCTATTCCAGTGGTAGTCTTGTCAAACAGGGAACAGATTTTACCGGAGAAACAATTGTTTCCGGCGGGAACGACTCCATGTTTGTTTCCAGTGGCGGAACGGCGAACAGCACTACCGTCAATTACTTTGGCGCCATGTACATCTCCGGTGGTACAGCCAATAGCACAATCATCAATGCAAGAGGTTCCATAAATATTTGCAGCGATGGAACAGCCAACAGCACAACGATCAATTCCGGGGGCAGCGCCGATGTCAGTTCTGATGGAACAGCTAACAGCACAACCCTCAATGCCGGGGGCTATTTCACAATCTGGAAAGGCGGTACAGCAAGCGATACTGTCATTAATAACAACGGTTACATGAGTATTGAAGGTGGAATTGCGGATAATACAATCATCAAATCCATGGGTATTCTCGCGGTCAAATCCGGCGGGACGGCAAACCACACAACCCTCCATTCTGCCTGGGTGCATATAGGGTCCGGGGGGACAGCAAACAACACAACCATTGATTCCATGGGATATGTTTATGTTTCCTCCGGCGGTACAGCAAACAGTACAACAATAAATTCTGCAGGCTCCATGCGCATTTTCTCCGGCGGGACGGCTACCAACATTACGACAATGTCCGGCGGTACTCTTTTGTTTGTGGTTGCTTCGGATACATACGTTCAAGGAATATCAAACGGTTCGACATTCGAAATGAAAGATGCTTTTATTTCCGGATATACCATTACCCGTGGCTGCATGGGTGTTTCTTCCGGAGGGACCGCAAATAATACAGTCGTCAATTCTCTGGGGTATATAGATGTTTACTCCGGCGGTACCGTCAACAGCACAACCCTCAACACCAACGGTATCATGAACATCTGGAACAGCGGTACCGCAGATAACACAATAATCAATTCTCGGGGATACATGGCTATCAACTCCGGCGGGAAACATTGCAGTTCTCTGCAGCTTGGTGCCGGTGCTTATGTACATGTTTATGATGGCGGAATGATCGACTTTACTGTTGCAGACCGCACAAGTGCCGATGATTATCTGATCAATAATCTTTCACTGATTTATGGAGCTCCGACCTATACCATTACCGTTTCTGCCGATCAGGAGGCAGGAACGTATAAACTGGCACAAGGCGCATCGACATTTACAGATTCAATTTCAATCTGTACACAAGATACCTGTTTCGGTTCACTGACCGTCAATGGTAAGGCATTGACTTATAACGATGTAACTTATCAATTGAACAAAACCGATGGAGCTTTGACCTTAACCGTTTCTAACGGGTCCGTGGTAATTGAAAATGAACCGGTATTTACATTCGGCAAATTCAATGGTGTCGGCGGCATGTTTGAATTGACGGTTGATGGTATCGGATATGTTCACAATGTATACATGAAAGTGCAGCTCTCCGGCACCCTCGATCCCTCAAAATGGGAATTGGTCGGTGTGGCAGATTTCAATAAATCCGGAACCGATGGTTTGCTCTGGCAGGAAAAAGAATCCGGTTATGTCTACATGCAGAATAATCTGACATCCTTTGATGAAGTCAACAACAAACAGTATTGTCTGGGTGTTGTCGGCGAAGGGTATGAAATTCTGGCAGTCGGTGATTTCACTGGTACCGGCATCCATGGCGTACTCATGCAAGGGCCCGCATTCGGTGATGCGTCCGTCTCCCTCAATTACGGTCTCCCGATCTGGGGACGTGAAACGGATGGTACCACATTCAACGGCTGGCTTGGCGCACTTGTCAATACATGGCAGCCCGGCGATGCCTTGAAAGGTGATACATCCGATCTTGCCGATATCAACGCACAGAACTACATGTACGAAGTTGTCTCAGTCGGTGATTACAACGGCGACGGTGTGGATGACGTGATGCTTCAGAATATCATGCCGAAAACAGTCGATGGCGTGACCATCACCGGGTCCGGCGACGTCTTCACATTCCTGACTGGCGATATCAATGCAGTCAAAGCCGGTGCTGCCCCGACCGTTGCCTACGCAGGTTGCGCTACCGATGGCTGGGAAGTCATGGGTTCCGGCGACTTCAACGGTGACGGCATTGATGATGTTCTGTTGTCCGATGGCACCGGTGTGGCAGGCTGGCAGATGGCGAACGGTCAGCGTGCAGAAAACTTCTGGTTCGGCAACCTTGGAGTCAACGAAGAAATTGCCGGAATTGCGGACCTCAACAATGACGGCACGGATGATATTGTTGTGTTGAACGCAGCAACGGAAACTTATCACGGCTGGATGATTTCCAACGGAGCAATCTCGCACGCAGTAACACTGGCATAATACCAGCGATCACATTCCAAAAAAAAGGCTGTCCGGAAAGCCAACCGGACAGCCTTTTTTTTCAATGTCGTATACTGAAATAATTTTGCAAAAAAAATTTCATCCACCATTTGCAAAAAAGAACTTACAGTTATATAGTACATAACATGTTCAGTATTTTAATCAAAAGATAATAACATATGGAGAAGAAAAATATGACAAAAAAACACTTCACCTTGATAGAGTTGCTCGTTGTAATCGCGATCATCGCAATCCTTGCAGCAATGTTATTACCGGCATTAGGCAATGCTCGGGCGTCTGCCAGTACCTCATCCTGTCAGAATAACATCCGTCAGGTTGGCATGGCAAATGTGCAGTATATGCATGATAATGATGATCATGTTCCTTGTGCAATTGTTGATGGTTGGCTTGCACCGCAATGGTTTGTGCGCTTGAACGATTATGTAAATGATAAAAAGGTTTTCACAGAATGCCGCATGAAAACAAAGCCTATTGACGGACAGGCATATACTGTTGACAACTATTTTCATTACAACCGGGTTTCTTACGGAGTAAATATCAAAATCATCAGTGTGGAATTTGTTGGAGGAAAACCATCACCGAAAAAAATTGTTGATGTAAAAAAGCCTTCCAGAAAAATCCTGTTTGGCGATTCCTCTTCCAGTGCGAACGAAGGTTGCGGTGTACCTTTTGCAATTAATTATACAAAGGCAGGTTCTCCGATTCGCTACCTTTCTTTCCGTCATCAGGGGACGGCAAATTTAGCCATGGGGGATGGACACGTTTCAAAAGGCAGAGAAATTGCAGAGGCAAGCGGCAGCTTGATTTACTGGCGTAATTTTGATGCAACAAAAATTGAAAAACTGGATTTCATTCCGTAATTGGAAAGTGCGTGTTGTATGAAGAAACATATCATCCTTTGTTTGCTGCTGTTCTCTATTTCCACTCTTATGGCGGAAAAACAGTCTTTGGATATCGGCTTTGAAAAACTCAATCATAAAGGCATGTGCACGGCTTGGGTGAACCATAAAGGCGCAGCATTTCAACCTGCCCCGAAAGTTGCAATCACCAAAGAAAACGGAAAAAACGTCATCCATTTTTCGGAAATCAAAGGTAAAAGTGGATTCTCCTGGGCAACCAGAGGAAGATTTCCGGCTGTCAGCGGTGACCGTGTTGTCGTGACTGCGAAAGTCAAAGGATCAGGCAAATTTACATTCGGCATACAGACTCTCGACGGTAACAGACGCTGGACCAATTCAAGAAAACATGATCCTGTCACACTTACTCCGAACTGGCAACAAGTTGTTATGGATTTTCAGATCTACAACACCCATCTCAAAAAGACGTCATTTATTCTGCTTGATTTTTACGCTGTAAAAGATTCCGAATTATATATTACCGATGTCAAAGCAGATTTGTACCGCTACAGTGACAAAGCAGAATCCAAAGATGCTTTTATCCCCACTCCGGTGGAATGTAAAAACAACGGCGAAGTCGTATATGCAGGTAACAAATTTTATATTGAAAACAAAGCCGCTGTTCCGGAATCTTCTTTGAACTGGCTCGCAGCCGGGATGAAACGGGTTCTCGGCTGGGAATGTGCCGCTTCCGGAAAAGACGCCATGAAGATTTCCTATCAGACTCTTGCAGCAAAAAAAGATCGTTCCCAAGAATATTATGAATTGACCATCGGAAAAGATGGGATCGCCATCAAAGCGGCAACCCGGGAAGGCTTCTTCCGTGGCACAGGCAGATTGATGGGTATTGTAGAATCAAAACAGGTCAAAAACGTTCCCGAAAAAGGTTTTGCCTTTCCGGCAATTGAAATGAAAGATTTCCCCGTGATTGCTGACCGTGCATTCATGTTGCAGATCGAAGGTGCTTCCCCTGCCCTCAAAACGTTGAAAGATTGGCGAAAATTATATTATCGTCATATTGACGTTGCGGCAATGCTCGGCTACAATACCATATTCATCAACTTCGGCGGGCGGATGGAATTGAAAAAGCACCCTGAATTGGTTTGGAGAAACTTCCGTTCTCATACGCAGGAAGAAATCAAAAAAATAATCGCCTATGCTTCCGGTTTGGGAATGAAAGTTTATCCCATGACCAGTGCCATCGGACATTACAAAAGCGGATATCAGATTTTTCCGATCAGCCAGGAAAAAGTCCCGAATATCAATGGAGCTCTCGTAAAAGCGGCTGCAATGAATGTGGGACATCCCCAGTTCTACAAAATTTTCTTTGAAGTTCTGGATGAAATTTGCGAAGTCTTTAACAATCCGGAATATATCATGATCCGTTCGGATGAATTTTTTACCGAAACACCAATGCTGGAAAAGTATACCGGAAAAAAATGTATTGATTTCTATTCCGAATTTCTGAACCGCACTGCAAAATATGCAGAAAAACGCGGAGCAAAGATCATTGTCTGTCAGGATATGTGGGTTCCCGCACGCACTCCGGGAGAAGAATCCAATGGACCGAAAGACGCAGAAAAATTACTGGATATGGTCGATAAAAATGTCTCGATCTGTTACTGGCGTTATGATTTCAGCCCGTTGAAATGGTTGGGCAAGTTTCATTCGAAAGGCTTCAAAGATTTGTGGGTCATGCCTTGGTATGATCCGGAACCGACTCGTCTGCTGATTACGGAAGGACACAAATACGGGGCAAAAGTGTTTGCCGGGATTTGGTCTGAACCGGGGCAGAATAACGGACTCCCTGCCATTGCAGAATATGCATGGAATCCCTATGCAAAACCTTATCAGCAACACCGCTTGAACAATTATTGCGATCAACTTTTCTATTCCCGCAACACGAAAATCGCGGCAAAAAATACAGTCTTTGCCGAACTTTCCGGCGGCATTCCTGCGGATCAGAACACAATGAAGCAATTGCAGGCTGTTTGCAAAGAAGATTCCGGGATCCCGGTTGATTTCTCGCAAGCGAAAGTATTCCAGGGTAAATCCGAATACGAAAAAGTCATTACAGTTCCCGACTTAATTGCATTGTGCAAGTCAGGAGAGTTGAAAAACTATTCCTTTGGTATCAAGGGCAGTCCTGTTCCAATCAGTTTTACGAAAAACGGACTCAATAAAGCACGGGGAGCGCAGGAACTTGTCATTTACACTCCGGCATGGGGCAAATCGACCAGATCCAACATCTATGGGACTGAGTTTGCTCTCAAAGGTGATGTCGTACAGCTTACCGATGCCCGTTTCAGTAATCGCGACGCTTTGCCCACAATCGGAAACTTCCCGATCCTAAAGGATTGTCTGACGCTTTCCCGTCACGGTATGAGACTTTACGATAATACCCGCCACTTGTATCGGAATTCCAATATGCTGGCACCGTTGATCAAATCCGGTGCAAAATTGGATTTCTATAAGAAAGTTCCCGGCACCCCGGCATCCGGCAAAATCACCATCAAACTTTCCGGCAAACGGAACTGCGCAGTGATTTATCTGCAGGCCTCCGGCTTTATTGAAAAATTCAGTCCTGTTGCACTTATTACTGCAAAGACAGCTGACGGCAAGAAGATTACGGATTCTGTTGACAGTTTCCGCTGGCATATTTCCGGCTATCATCAAAGGAAGAATGTACTTTACTATCTTCCATGGCAGGATGAATTACAGCAGGCAGGTATTGCCCCTGTGATTGCCGTTGAAATCTTCAGTGATTCTCCGCTGACATACATGGAAATCGCCGCTCAGGGATTCGCTGCGAATGCCGGTCTGGTTGTTCTTGGCGTTACAGAGCATCAGAAATAAAAATCGAATTTCAAAAGAGAAACAGTTATGACTGCAAAAAAAATTTTCTCCGCGTAAAGATGGTATCCTCAAAGGACGGACTCTTGAATTGTTTCATCACGGATCTGTAGAAGAATGGGGCGCAAAACAGCCTCAAACCGATTCCTTTGCAATCATTCATCCGAAAAATAAAAAACGCAAACACGGTCTTTATAATGTTTCCTTCCGCCGTTTACAGCAGTTCAAAATCGCCCCTCATGAAAAAATCGCTTATTCTTTCGGCGACAAAACAGGTATTGTTGAAGCGGACGACAAAGGCTTGCTGACGCTGGAACAATTGGAATTGACGCAAACTCCCCAGACCATCTTTTTGAAAAGAACCGTCCGGGCATAAAAAAAGGCGGCAGCTTTCCGGATCTGCCGCCAAGCATTATTTCTATAGAAACGTCGTCACCGCCATTCCTGCCGGTTAATCATTTCCAGATAGAGCGTACCGGACCATCCATAATCATGGAACGGCATCATCAACGGATGAAATTCACCTTCCGGCATTTTGCCTTTCCGTTCCAGTTCGCGGGGGCTGTTTTCTTTGCGATCATCATAAAATTCAAAGAACGTACCAAATTCCAGATACCATTTTTCCTGATCACGTAATGTATCCTGAATAATGGATTTTGCCAGATCATGGAATCCATACCGTTCCAAACCGAGCGCAATCAGATAATTGATGTTCGTCCATACCGGACCGCGCCACATATCTTTCTTGTAGGCTTCTGTGTTTTTTGCCGCGATAGAGGGAACACGCAACGGCGTACCGAATGTTGTCGGATCCGTCAAGTGTGCTGCCATTTTTTTCGCCTGTTCCTGTGTCGGAGCACCGCAGAACAGGGGGAGGAACCCCGCACTGGAAAGAATATCGGTGCGTCTGTTTCCTGCGACATCATAATCCACATAAAGATTCTGTTCCGGCGACCAGAGACGTTCATTCATCAATTTACAGATCCGGTCATGATGCGCCATCCAATACGCTTTCTGTTCAGGGAGGAATGTTGCAAGGATTTCACATTCGGATGCCACATAGGCGTTGAAGTCGGGGGCATCCAATTGAATAGCTCCGTCAAAACGGGGGGAGTTATCCATTCCGCTTTCTCCACTGCGGCAGTTGGCATGAGCACTTATCGCCCATTCCAGCAAGCCGTAACCATCGGTATCCCGGTTTGCAAAAAGCCATTCCAGATATCGGGCAAGTTTCGGTGCAAGTCCGGCGATCCATTCCGGTGCCGGTTCGGCTTCGTTGACCAGTTTCATTGCCAACCCGAGAACGGGGGGCTGTGTATACGCCTCATTGAAAGAATAAGGACATCCGCTCAACGGAATAAAGCCGTTTTCCTGTTGCAGATCGAACATGGAGGAAATCAGTTCCCGTGCCATTGCCGGATTATAATTCCGCATCCCGATGGCATGAAACGCAGAATCCCACAACCACATGTGACGGTGCGGCCAACGGTCCGGCGTACTCCAATGCTGTTTGATCATGCCTTCCGGCGCATAGACCTGACTTTTGATTTGAGACAATGCTTTCCGTTCGGTACGTTTTGCGGATTCCGGAACATTTTCCAGTTCCGGGAAGGATTCCAGAAATGCGGCACGTTTGGCAATCAGTGACTCTGTGGATTCGTCCAGAAATGCACCGTTGAAATGCTCTTTCACCGCAAGGAGAATTCTGCCGTCCCTGACTTCGGATTCATAATATTCTTCTGTATCGACCAGTTGAAATTCTCCATCCAGAAGAATACTCCAGCCGTCACATAATACGCCGCTGGAAACTACTTTCCCCTCAACATAGAAACGGAAGAAATCGCCGGTCAATTCGATCCGGTCCGTTTTCGCACCGGTATAACAAATCTTGGCTTTCTGATCCGGATCCTGGATCTTCAATTCAAAAGCATATTCGTCTTTTGCGGTCCGGAGGCACATACCGTTCCAGAAATCGGTTTGACCATCCATGCCGGAAAATGCCAGAAGTTGACCGTAGTCCCATACATCAGGAAACTTGCTCATGTTTCAAAAAGACCTTTCAGGTGTTATCAGAAATAACTGTAAACAAAACGGGTGATCCATTTGTTGAAGTAAGGGTTCACAGTGTTTTCATATGTATCAAATTCCACTGCACCATCAAGCATCAGATAATTGTTCTTGTCGCCGTGATAACCTTTTTGTGCCGCTTCCGGATACATGTATTCACCTTTCTTATCATACCGGACAGAGGGACCCTGACCGATGCTGTTCCGTTTTGTATGATCTTCCGCCAGCAGAATAATCGTATCCGGTCCATAGAGTTTTTTCAGCTCCTGACCGCCTTTTACATGGTCGTTATTGACGTCAACACCTTTGATGTCGATCACATAAATGTTGGCGCAATAGCTGTTCTTGCCGATATAGGAAGGATTGTTTCTCTGGTAGGACGGCAACTGATTGCTGTCTGCCGGACAACGGAAAAAGGGACGTGATTTTTTCAGATCGGTCGTATCTTTTCCGATCAGATAGGGAATCAATTTCCGCTGCCAGTTATCCTGCATGTAACCGCTTTCCGGGAGATATCCTTTATTGTCAGCGGTGTATTTGAACACGGCTTTTCCCAATTTGCTCAAATTGGCGGCACACATGGTTTCCGCTGCTTTCTTATTGTTTACGGATGCGGCGGCGGAGACCATACAGCCGAGCAGTACGCAAACTGCCAATGTAATAATCAATTCTGTTAAAGCAAAATGTTTCATTTTATTCACCTTCTCATCAAATTTGTTTCGGGGGACGTTCTTTGCTGAATAACTGGGCGGGGAGTTCTTTCAAGTTGAACCACTGTTCGCCGACTAATGCATCATTTCCGGCGAGAACACCTGCCCGGACTTCATACATTGTTTTGTGAATGGTGGTGCGGACAAATTTTGCTTCTACAATGGTATCCAGTTTTGTATCGACAAAGTGGAGATACGTTTTACGATTCCATTTGCTGACATTGCGTTTTACGATGGGGAACCAGGTTACCCCATCAAAACTGCCGTCGATCTGATAGTCAATGGTAACGGCACCGGAACCATGATAGAAACTGGTAGTGATGCGGTGAAGCGGGCGTTTTTCATCGAATTCGATCTGAACCCATCCATTGCCTGCACCGGCATGCCAGTAGGTTCCGATTTTGCCGTCATAAGCCCGGGCCGGGGAGTTCATTCCGTAACGGCGGTTGGTATCCGCTTTGATGGAAGCACCATGGATCAGAGCATTGACACGTGCGATGTATCCTTTATAATAGTTGTGGAGATAGGCAGATTTCTGTTTACCCATCAGATAATGGATTATTGTATCCGCCAATTCCTGCGGTGTCATTTTAAGATTTGCAAGCGGTTTTACTTTCTGATAATCGATCAATGCACGATACAGTACCGGCAATCTTGTTTCCAGAATACGGCGGGTATAGACACGATCGCCTTTCACTGCATTCAAAGCCTGATCAAACAATTTCAGACTGTATGCAGTGACTTCCGGTCGTTCAAAAGCAGCGTTACCAATGGCTCCGCCGCCGGTAAAGGCAACAAGTCCCTGTTTGTGATGGACTTTGCGGATATTACGATAATATTCCAGCATGTATTTTCCAGCTTTCGGACCGAAATATTCCATGCAGAATGTTTCTTCCAATTTTTCGCCGTCACATTCATCGGGATTCCACATGGCGCGGGCAAGCAGCCAGGAACGGAAAGGAATCCCGTAAGCGATTACGTTCGGATAGTTATCTTCCGGGAAGATTCCGTTTGCACCGAATTCGGCAAAGGATTTGATGTTGTCGATGTTCAACAGAATATCCGGTTGCTGGAGGAAGCAGTCAGAGAACGTGTAAGTGTAGTCCCAAATCAGAATATTGGGGCAGACTTCCTTCCATGCTTTCAGCTGACGCATCAGGGCATTCCCGTTTTTGTTGTGATAATGGGCATAGGGTTTACCGCGATGGTTGCCCCAGGCACAGAGCTGAACTGCAACGTTATCGTTTGCTTTGATATTTTTCGGAGGTGCTTTACTGGCGGTGTAAGCAAAGATCAGGAATTTCACTTTGGGAAATTCGTCTTTCAGAGCTTCTCCGACTTTGTTGGCAAAGTAGACCCAGCGGGCAGATTCACGGCCACCGCAATCTTTTTTCAGTTTCTGACAGGGCGCACATTCGCAGTTACCGATCGTGCCGTCCCCCTCCTGAATGGAGATATAAGTTGCATTCGGTGCCTTTTTCAAATACTCACGACATTCTTTGATCGTGGCATCGATCAACCCCTGATTGGTCAGACAGAAGTCCAAACCGACTGATATCTTCATGGGGTCCTGGCGTTTTCCGCGGATCAATGCAAAAAATTCCGGATGATCTTTATATTTTACGCCGGGGATGATCTGGAACAGACCATGACAGGCATTGGGGGGAGCAAATACAGAAACTTCGCCGAGATTCGGATCCGGATCTTTGACAACAGCATTGGTCGTAAGAAGATTCCGGGCAGTCCAGAGTCTGGATTGGCGGTCTCTGTGCCCCAGCATCAAACGGGCTTCATAAACGGATTTGCCTTTATACGGAAGTCCGCTGACTTTGATGGCTTTTGCCTTCGGTACATATTCATCATAAGGACTGTACCAGTGTACCCCGAGTTTCCGGTCGAGGAAATAATAAGTCCCGAGGAGTACGCCGCGGATTCTGCCGCCGCGGATGACAATGTTGCCCGCTTTGTCGGAAGAAATATTGAATTCTTCCAATCCGAGGGATTTATCATAGCGCAGGATAACGGCAGGCCCATTTTTGCGGTTGAGGACATTTTCCGGCGTACCGAAAATTCTGCCCATATAATGTTTCAATTCTTTTGCCGCGTTAAGTTCTGCAGGTGTGGGATTTGCAATCTCAAGCCGTACGGCGGTACGGTTATCGATTGTGACCTGACCGCAGAGGCAAAACGCAAAAGATACCAGGAAAAAGACACTAAGATTCTTTTTTTTCATTTTTTCATCTTTCTCATATATTTTATTTTACTTTAAGCACAGTACCGGCACGGTTCACATACCAGGTTTCAACCTCACGCTGTGCATGCGTATTTTCTTTGCCGTAATAAGCGAGGAAATAATTGGGCAATTCGGAGGGAGTAACAATAAATGCACTGCCGGAGAACGTCATCAGAGAAATCTTGTTGTTATGCTTTGCCGCAACATTACCAATCGTAGAACTTGCGTTTGAATTCAGCGGTGTAAGTTTTGTAATTTGTGCCATATAATTCACGTTATTTACCAACATAGCGGAATCCAACAGCAAAGGTGCTCCGGGTTTCATACGGTGGGAAATATAAACAACCGCTTTACTGTCATTCGCCACGTCAACATAAGGTGACGGCCAACTTGCAGAATACCATTTCAATCTGCCGTAACTGCGGTCCATGCCGAGGACTTCCTGACTTTTTGTTCTCCAATTGACGGGGCAGCCGAAGATATTGTTTTTTTCGGATGTGTAAGTTTTTTCCACTTTGCTGTAACCGGCAACATTGAACCATTCCTGCCAGCTCAAACGGTCGGAACCGAAATAGTTACCATAGGGCATAAAACCTTTGTAATCGCTGGAATACATGGCAAAATAAGTACCGAGCTGTTTCAGATTGCTGGAACAGGTGGCATTTTTCGCCGATTCTTTCACCTTGCTCAATGCCGGTAAAAGCATACCGGCAAGAATTGCGATGATAGCGATAACGACGAGCAGTTCGATGAGTGTGAATGTTTTTTTCATTTTTTTATCCTTTCGTTAAAAGTTGTAAAAGTTCATAATTGTCTGTTATTTCGTAAGATTTGCCGATTTATAATTTTCTTTTTTTCCTCCTGTTTTATGATTTATATCAATTAAAAAAAAGCTGACGCTTTCTGCATTTCACTGTTTATAATATCCTTGAATAATCCGAAAAGTTTTCCAACGACCTGCCTGTTGCAGAATGGATATGTTTCCAAAGCGGCGGCAAAAATTCTGTGGTCATGTTTGACTATCGCTTCACCAAGCAGAGTTTGAAACTCTGAAAGAGACGAAACCATATCTGCAAAAGGTGCAGGAACAAACTGATTTTCAACCGGAGTTATCTTTTTGCCCTCAATATCCATTGTATATTCAACTGCCGCATTTAACGGCATATTTGAAATCGCTCCGTTATTGATACCGGATGCAACGATACGCATTTTTTCAATACCGGCGCATGCCTTGAGAATCGGAATGGTAATGTCATGACTGTCGATTTTAAAAAGCGGATTATTTGAATAAATTTCCTCCTGAAGCGGATTTTTTGCGGAATCAAGCAGGATTTTAAAATTATTTTCAACTTTTGCGGCGGCAATTTTTGCAGATTCTGCCGGGTTGTAAATTTCTTTCGGCGGCAGAAGTTTTTTTTGCATTTCATTGATTTTTTCCGGAGCGAGATGATAGATACCGTCAATTTCAGTTGAAAAAACCAGATATTTGTGCTTGCGGTAAACATTGTACAGCAAATCCATTGTTTCATGCATGACAAAGTTATCATCGAAAATATTACGCCATGAATCATTCAGGAGACGCGGAGCAACACTCTGATAAATATCCTCCCCATTGAAAGTGCCGTGTAGGATAAAGGAAAGGTGATTGATGCCGGCGGCAACAACATCACAGTTTTGGGTATATTCATTTTTGCCGAAAAGTCTGGTTAAATCATAGCGGTGATTATTGAAGCCGCCGCATATTCCGAGAGCTTTCACTCCAAGAAAACGTTCTATCATGCTGCTGTAAACTGCAACCGGATTGGCAAATATCAGCATCAATGCGTCAGGCGAAAGTTCGGCAAGTTTTTCTGCTATGTTGTAAACAGTTCTGCCCAGCTGTACACCCCAGAATGCTCCGGTCAATGACAGCTGATCTGTGGAAATAAGTCCTGCCTCACTGCAAATATGTGCCGCCTGCACAGTCTGCGGTTCGCGGCGTATGCCCATTGTAAGATAGCAAATATCAATATCTTTCAGTGCATCATCTAAAGTTGCAGGACAAACAAAACGGCATTTTTTGACATTGCGGAATTCAGGCGAATGCTGAAGCAGGGTAATAACTGCCTGCGCACGATCTTTGTGAAGATCGAAAAATCGCAATTCAGCATCTTCAAAAACCTGCGGACATTCAGTCATGACACCTCGCAAAATCGGTATCAACCGCAATGAACCGCCGCCGGTGAATGTGATTTTCATTTTGTTACTCTCCGGTTATTTCTCAATCAAACCATTCGTCTGCCGGATCAAATGACGGAATTGAAACATTGGCAATTTTCATATTGCCCAATGCCCGGTGACGGCAATATTTATCAATAAAAATCGTATTGCCGGGAGCTACCGGTATTTTTTCTCCGTCAAGTTCCATGAAGCCGCTGCCTTCCAGAATGAGATAAAGTTCAATATGTTCTTTATGATAATGCAGAGTTGCATCTTTTTTTATCTCTACCTGATGAAATGTCGCTGCTCCATTTGAAGATTTGACAAAGGCGCGTTTACTCATGCCGCATGGACACGGGACAGCTTCAATATCAGCAAAATTTTCAACAACATAACGTTTTTTTTCATTCATAATATCACCTGTTCAAACATAGAAAATGTTTTACTACTCCGTATAAATTCAAATCCCCCGAAGAAACAAACTCCAGCGGTAATGCGGCAAGTTTTTCTGTCATAAAACGTTTTGCAGCTTTACTTATGCCGCCGCCGACATAAATTTTCTCCAACTGCAATTCACTCTGCCAGTCTGTCAGTAAATCAGCCAGCGCATCGCCGAAATCCCGCCAGATTTTATCTGTATCAGCACGTTCTGCCATCTCTTTCAC
>JAZUCU010000039.1:0-33700 GCA_045639325.1 Victivallales bacterium | reverse complement strand
GCTTCTACTGATTCAGACAGATCATCTTTACCACTGCTTTGACGGGCATAAATCAGAGCTTTCATAAATTTTCCTCCAAATTTAGTTTTTCATTTCACCATAATATAGCACCAAAACCCTAATTTAACAAGTTTCATTCGTTGTAATCGCTATCATCGCCATTCTCGCAGCAATGCTTCTGCCTGCGCTCGGGAAAGTTAAAAAACAGGGACACCTTGCCGATTGCAGTGCAAAAATCAAACAATTCGGATTGGCAATGTCAGGATATTCCAACGATTATCAGGATCATCTGATTTCGACTTATATCGGCGGTGGAGATTTGGGGTATTGGTATTCCAGACCGATCATCGGGCCTTACATTTCTGCGTGGCTTTATGATACGGCACGGAATCCGAAAATGTTTCAGTGTCAGGCAGACTGGCCGCCGTTATCGGCACGCAGTCAGGGGCAGTGGTATGGAAAAATTTATGATGGAAAGCAAGGGTATATCATCAGTTACGGTTCCAATGTGATATTGTGCGGGCATATTTCCAGCAACGCAAGACGTCCGAAAAAAGTCACTGCAATTAAAAAGCCCTCCAAAACTTATGTTCTGAGTGACGCATTCGGCTATGCAACGGGGGGTTCCGCTTCCGGTTCTCTTGCAACCTATTCGATTAATGCCCAGGACGGATTCTGGCAGTATTACCGGATTTCATTCCGTCATAACAACAATAAAACCAATTCATTGTTTGCGGATGGTCACGTACAGCTGATGTCGTATCAGGATATTCCCGGTGACATGTGGTCAGAAACGGGTCTCCGCGGCATGTTCTGGTACGGAAACTGAGATGAAGATCAATAAAATGTAAACATAATCAAAGAATGGAATTACTCATGAAAAAAGCAGTATTATTTTTTCTTCTCGGTTGTCTTTTGCCGCTTCAGGCGGCATTGCCGGAAAATGGCAGTTTTACACAATGGAACGGGGATAAGCCCGCGGATTGGTCTCTGCTGAAACGCAATGACCGCCCGAATACATTCAAAAAGATTGACGGCGGAATTCTGCTTGACGGGATGCTCGTTTCCGAGCGGTTCAAACTCCCCGGTACAACGGTCAAAATCACGCTGAAAACAAAGTCCGTGAAGAACTTCCTCAAAGTATATCTTTTCCAGTACGGCGACAAGAATGAAACGTATTTCAAGCAGTGCGGACAGGCTTTTGATCTGCAGGCATCGTCCACACCCAATACGCTGGTGACAACGTTGAAAGTCGGCATGCAGGGACAGCGTTATGCTGCGTTTGCATTCGATGGTTCCGGTGCAGAAGTGGAATCGGTGATGATCGAAGAAATGAAAGTGGCAAAGTCCAATTACATCACCCGGGAAATTCCGGTCATCTTCAACAGCAAAGCACCGCGCATGGATGGCAAATATCATCCGGAAGACTGGAAAAACAGCTTTGTGTTCCGCAACCCCTTTATTTCCATTGCACAGAAAGTGAACTTTTTCGATGGGGAAACCGTCAAGCTCCAGAGTGACGGCAAGAACTTCTACATGCTGCTGAAAACTCCCAATGCCCGGAAAGGAACCCGTAATAAACGGGATGGCGAATGTTTTCTGGACAGTTCCGTTGAGCTGATATTCCAGCCTGCCGGTCAGAAGCGTCAATTCCATTTGATTGCAAACTTCAACGGCGGAATTTTTGACGAAGAAATCGCAGTCGGTCAGAAATTCGTCAACTGGAATTGCCCCGGTGTCCGTACCTCTGTTTGTGCGGACGGGAAGGATACGATTCTGATTTTTGCTGTTCCGTTCAAATCTGTTGCGATTGACCCTGCCGCCGGCTGGCAGTTCAACATCTGCCGCAACCGTCCGGAAATGAGCGAATATGCTTCCATGAACGGCAGTGATTATCTGAAAGACCTGATGAATGGTAAACTGGTCAAAGACATGAGTGCATGTTCGATTGACCTGATCCCTGCCGGACGTGAATTCATATTCCGTGCGAAAGCGGATAAATCGGTACTGGCTGTCCGTGAAATCGGCGGCGAACAGTTCAACGCCAGTAAAGATGCAACCGCCGGTGCCGATATCAAATCATCCCGCCCCCAGATTCCGGATGGAGCGTTTGATATTACATTGACGAAAGACGGCAAGACCTGTTTCCGCACGGAAGCCCGTTTTGGTAAAATGACTGTCAACGCGCCTGCCAAGGAAACCGTTACGCAGTTGATTTATTATCCGATTCAGAAAAAAGTTGCAGTGGTATTTCATGGTATCTCATTCAAGCAGCGTGACAATCTTGCCCGTGTGGAATGTAAGATCGGCGGGAAAAAGGTTGTGCTGGATAAATTTGCATATTATGACGGTTATGTTATTACGCAGAAGCCTTTTGCAATTTCCAAAGACGGAACTTATCCGTGGCAGTTGAAAGTCATTCAGAAAGACGGAAAAGTGATGGAAGAAAACAGCGGATCCTTCACATCGAAAAAATCCTTTGAATGGCTGGGCAACAACTATGGGAAAGACCGTATTATTGTGCCGCCGTTTACCAAGATGACCGTTTCCGGCAATACGGTCGGCTGCATCATGCGCGATACCCGTTTCGGCGCCAACGGTTTCCCGGAATCTGTGATCGCCGCCGGGAAAGAAGTGCTTTCCGCCCCGATCAAATTGTATGCAGTCATGGAAGACGGGAAAGAAATCCCGTTCAAAGGAAAAGGTTTCCGCATCACATCCAAAGCGGACGACCGGATCGAATTCAAGGCATCCAACCATGCGGGCAATCTTTCCGCAAACCTGACCGGCTGGATGGAATATGACGGCGTCTCTTATTACACCATGGATCTGAACGCAGCCAAGCCGACCGGTGTCCGCCGCGTTTATCTTGAAATTCCGTACGAACAGGCGGAGCTTTTCCATGTTGTCGGCCCCAACTTCCGGAGTTATCCGCACAGTTACCGCACGCGGGAAATGAAGGGCGAGGGCGTGATCTGGAAGAGTTCCCAGAGTCAGATCGGCAACAAAGTGTTCGGCAGTTTTCTGCCCAGTCTGTGGCTGGGCTCTTTCCGGAACGGTTTCAGCTTCTTTGCGGAAAGCGACCGGAACTGGATCAACAGCCGGAAATCCAACTGTTACGAATTGATCCGCCGCAACGGAAAACTGGTCTTGCGCGTTAATTTTGTAGCGAAGAAAGCGAAATTGCAGGGTAACCGGAAACTGGAATTCGGATTTGTTGCCACGCCGTTGAAAAAGCGGGAAGTCGGGGCAGATCAGTATTTCAATTGGAGTACCTCTTTTGCCAGAACATTCTTCAATAAGGGTTTGATGTCACTCGACCCGTTCATTTCCAACATGATGCTGAACAAAGAACGGAAATCCTCCTACGTGGTTTATACTGCGGGACAGGAATACATTGAGGGTGACCCGGAATTTCAGGCTGTATCGACGGAATTTGATCCTGATTACAAGCCGGGCTGGAATCCCTGGGAAATCGGCCAGATTCCCCGTCGTAACGGCGGTATGGTCTATGCGGATTATACGTCCCGTTATGCGGTATGGAATCGTGCCCGCGTGGATTTTGCGCTCTGGCGTTTGGATAAACTGCTGCGTGAAACGGATGTGGACGGAATCTATCAGGATAACTCTTATTCTTCTTTCAGCAACAACCTTTTGTTGAAAGATCAGGGCTTTGTCCGGGAAGACGGCCGTGTGCAGGGGGTGTATCACCTGCTTTCCCAGCGTGAATATCTCAAACGGGCAGCGGTGCTGACTTACAAGTACGGCAAACGTTATCCGCGTGTGGTTCTCCACAATACCGGAACAATCATGCCTGCGGCGTATGCGTTTGCGGATGGATTCTTTGATGGTGAAATGGATTACAAGAAATATTATCAGACTTTCTATATTCCCTGGAATGAAGTATTTCTCGGCGTTGACTGGGGTTTGACTCCGGGCCGTCTGACCATGAATCTGATTAGCGCAAAAGGTCAGAACCGTGCTTTGTTCTCCGTGTTCAAACTGTATGACATGCGTTTCTGGGTGACACATCCCGGCTTCGATAATAATCTGTACGGTAAGATCCGTAAAGCGGAAAATGAATTCGGCATTGCTGCACCCGGCACGAAATTCTTCGGCTACTGGCAGGAAGAAAGCCCGGTGAAAGCTGTCGGCAAGACCGATCTGGTTGCCAGCTGTTTCCAGCGGAAAGACGGCAATATGATTGTGTATATAGGCAATCAGACGGATAAAGCAGCAAGCGGTACATTCCAGTTCGGAGCCGGTAAAAAGGCGTATGATCTTTTCACCGGAAAACCCGTTACATTCCCGGTCACGATTCCGGGGCAGGACTTTATAGGATTGTATGTAAAGTAATGTGAGTTCCGGCAAAAACAGAGTTGGATTTTTTTGATAAATTGGAATAAAAACGTCAAAAAGTCAAGAAAGTTGTTGCTTTTTTGTTAACAAGTGTTATATTATTATTAACAACTGTAAACAATAAGGAAACATTATATGCTTCAAAAATTATTAGGTTCGCAAGCGCGAGCTGAAATTCTGAAAAAACTATTCATGGGCGATAACCGATGTTTTTATTTGCGTGAGCTTTCCCGAGTAACAGGTATTTCTGCGCCTTTATTGTCGCGTGAATTGCGTAATCTTGCTGCAATGGGACTCATTTTAATTATGGAAGACGGGAACCGTATAAATTTTACGGCAAACAAGGAGCACGTTTTATATTCGGTTTTATGCGAATTGATTGATAAAAGTTGTGGTCCGATTGAATCGCTACGCAAAATATTTATTGATTCTTCTGCAGATTTGATTTTTGTATTTGGATCACAAGCAAAAGGGACTGCAAATGCTCAAAGCGATATTGATATTTTTGTTATCGGTGATTGCGGTTTGCGTGAAATTACAAAAAGTTTACGGCAAGTTTCAAACGGAATTACCCAGGAAATCAATCCTTATGTGATTTCAAAAGAGGAATTTCAAAAACGCTTGAAAAATAATGATCATTTTCTGATGGAAATAGTAAATACTCCGAAAATATTTTTGAAAGGGAATGCCGATGAGTTTGCTGCAATGGCAAAATAATGGTTGGTTACGCCCTCATGTAACCGATAAAAACGAGATTGCCAATTTGCTTGCTATTGTCGATAGAGATATGGAAGATGCGTCTGCATGTGGTATCTCTGATGATTGGAAATGGTTCTTCGACGGTTTGTGCCAGAACTGAGCAGAAAATAGAAGAAAATTGAAAGACGGATTTGAAAAAGTCCGATGGCGTACATAAAACTAATCTGTCCGTAAATGCAGAGATAAATCTAAAACCAGTGCCAACGGCACGGCACAGTAAAGCTCCGTCTTCTTTTCATTACGCCGTGACAAGCCAGGGTGAGCGAAGCGTAACCCTGGGTAAAACATCGAACAACATTGTTTAAGACCGGCATTGACGGATATGGCGTTCCGGTACGGAATGACATATTCGCCAATGCAATGATTTTCCGGATATGTCATTGCCACCACGATGCCATCCGTTTCTAACGAAACGCTGTCAACGCGGTGGCTGTCATTATGCGAATTCAAGGGACTTATACCCAGGGTTACGCTTCGCTCACCCTGGGCTGTCTGACTCTTGCCGCCCTTACAGGGCTTGTTTTTTGATTGATCTGAGTTTTTTCAAACAGCTGAGATCTTGATTAAACTTGGGATAACATTCCTGCTCATAAACAAAAATCTGATAAAATCACTTTTTCAATAATCAATTGTCTCCCGCTCAAACGGAATGAAAATACCTGTTTTTTGAAAAATTATGGGATATCTGTGAAAAAAAATCGAAAAACCGGGAATATTTCCTGATTTTGACAGAATCGGTACATTATTATTATATTTTTATAGAAAAAAAGCACACTATCCTCTTGCAAAATTCCTGTTTGCGGGGTATAGTGTAGCGATGTACAAAAATTTACTAAAAACGAAAGGACAATGTAATTATGAGCAAGACCTTTTATCTTTGTGCGTGTTCCTCCGATGAACGCGGGGGTATCTACCGTTATTCCATCAGCGAAAGCGGCGCAATCGCCGAACGCGGATTCACTCCGCTGACCGAATGTAACTTTATCTGCTTCTCTCCTGACCGTAAATATATGTATGCCACAACCAATCCGGCTGAAACCGGTGCAGGTGCCGCTGCATACAAGATTCTCCCCGACGGCTCCCTGGAATTCCTGAATTCCCTCAACGCACAGGGCAAAGCCGCTTGTTACCTGACCTGCTCCCCCGATGGTAAATTCCTGTACTGTGCCAACTACAGCACAGGCAATGTTGCGGAATTCTCCATCGCTGCTGACGGCTCTCTGGATAAACTGACACAGGTCATCCAGCACAGCGGAAGCGGTCCGCGCAAAGACCGTCAGGAAAGCGCTCACACCCATTGCACCGTTTTGACGCCCGATGGCAAATATTTGTGCGTAAATGACCTGGGTATCGACAAAGTCATGGTATACCCGCTGGGCGAAAATGGACTCGATGCCGCCGGGGTAACCTCCTGGGATGCTGACCCGGCAGACGGCCCGCGCCACATTATTTTTGACAAGAGCGGAACCATTGCTTATGTCATGAACGAATTGGGCAACAGTGTCACCGCATTGCGTTATGCGGACGGCAAATTTGAAAAGATCGGCAAATACACCTCTCTGCCCAAAGGCTGCAAGGAAGTCACAAAAGCTTCTGCCATCCGCCTTTCTCCCGATGAAGAATTTCTTTATGCCTCCAACCGCGGTTTTGACAGCATCGCCTGTTACCGTGTAACAGCACCTGGTGTACTGGAATTGTTTGACATTGTCTCCTCTTTCGGCAGCAGCCCCCGTGATATCAACTATCTCCCCGGGGAAGAATTTTTTGCTGCCGCCAATGAATTTTCTGATTTGATCTGTTTCTATCGTGTGGATAAAGAAACCGGCAAATTGCGGTACATGGAAGGCAATGACATCACCCATCTGCCCAGACCGCTCTACATCCTTTACTGATCCGGGAAAGGAATAAGATAAAATGCCGTTTTTCAAAAAAACTTTAACCCTGCTTTTCCTGCTGGCCGGGCTGTTTATGCTTCAAGCGGAAATTCTGGTTGAACGGGTAAATCTCAACCGGAATTTTCCCCGTCTTGTCCGTAACAGCAAGACCGTTCTGGATTGCATCGTGACCAATACGGATACGAAAGCGCATCTCGTTGATGTCCGGCTCATTCCCCTGGCATCCGGCGAAACGTTGAACACTTACAACACAGGGAAAATCATGCTGCCGGCAAAAACAACCGCTGCATTATCCTTCCCCGTCCAGCTCGGCACCTCCGAAGCATATACCATCGAAGTCCGTTCCGATGGCGTCCGGCTGCCCCGCAAAGGTGTTGTGAATGATATTAAACTTTACCTCAACAATTACACCCAGAAAAACGCGGTTATCCTGAATGACAATGATGAGCACCCCGGTCTGCCGGTGCGCAATCCCTCTTTCAAGGATAAACTCTTTTTCAACACAGTCACCGTCAGCAGAGCACCGGTCAACAGCGGATACTACAACGAACTTGCCGCCGTATTGATTTTCCGCCCTGCGTTCAATCAATATTCCGAAGAACAGTTCCGTGCCCTCAAATCTTATGTGGCGGCAGGCGGAACCGTGATTTTCCTCCATCCGGATGCAATCATGGAAGCCGCGGATACCCCTCTGGCGGATCTGCTCCCCGTCACGCCGGTGAAAAAACATAAAGTCGATTCTCTCCCGCCGGTCACAGCAAAAATCACCGGCTTCGACCGGACAAAGCGTTGGGAAACGGAAATTCTGGAATCCATCGAACGGGATCGGGGCATTACCCTGATGACCTGGGAATCTCTGCCGTTGATCCGGGTAAAACAATACGGACTCGGCACGGTCAAGGCCGTCATGTTCCCCGTGAGCGAAAAGACATTCGGAAGCAGCAGCAATGCGGGTTTTGAAAAATTCCTGAGTGAACTGCTTTCTCAACAGCAATTGTACCCCAACCGCAAATCCTTTGAAAATGTGCTGGATAAATTGACCGGATTCGAAATTCCGGATACGGCGGAAATTATTATCCGTGTCACCATCTACCTGATCCTCTTCTTTCTGGTGCTGCTTCTGGGAGTCTTCTTCAAACGGAGCGGATTTGCCTGGATCGCAGCAGTTCTGATTGCTTTGGGGACCGTGGGAATCACGCTGTTGAACAGTGCATCCTCCTTTGCGTCTCAGGAATCTGTTTTGTCAGAAATTCAACTGGAACATGCCGCACCGTTCCAGCAGGGAGAAGTCTACGGCTCCTGTTTTGCGAAAGATGAAAGTGTACTCCGGGCGAATATGCCGAACGGTGTCAACGGTGAATTCTCTTCTGTGATGGAATCACCTTATATCAGCAATTTCTTTGTTAATTTCAACGAAGATTTTTATGATCCATCCAGGGAAAATAAAATACAACCACGCCAGGTACGCCATTCATTCCCCGTAGAAACCCAGCGTGACGCACGCGGCAAACATCAGCTGATCGGGATGCATGTAGCACCGCGCACCAGCCGTCAATTCATGCTGACCTACGCAAAAGATGGTGAAGTTCCCGCCGGAACCATTCCGGAAGCCGAACTTTTCCTGACAGAAAAAGGTTTGGATATGGCGGCATACACCATTCCGGAACAGTACCGGACCAGCGATTTGCAGGGTGTGTATCTGGTCATGCCCGGCGGTGCCCGGAAAGTAAACGTGAAGGATGGCGTGTGTACGCTGGAAGAAAATACGAGTTTCTTCCTCAACGAAATGGAACAGGCATTGATGGAAGCCATCTGCAACGGTTCCCGGAAACAGAATCCTTACCTGGCGCTGGTCTACCCCGTCCGGAAGAATATGGTTGAACTGAATGTGAAAATGCTGTCCCAGGGACGCCGTGTTGTCATGATTCCGGCACATGTCACCATCAACAGCCGCAAGATCACAGTTCCGAAAGAAATGCTTGTTCATGCGCCGGGCAATTCTCTGGCACGTGCATCCATTCAGGGTAATATGCTGGTCGGCAAGGCTTCGCTGATGACGGATCAGACTTTGACGGTTGCGGTTTCCCTGCCGGTGTTCCTGCATGGAATTTTCCCGCCGGAAAAAATCAAAGTAGCCACAGACTATTCTATTTCTGACAATGTGACAATGCAGCTCAGTATCACCACACCGTCCGGCGACGTGGCAGGAAAGAATACAGAAGGAATGGACTTTGAATTTGCCGGCAGCAAACTTGCGAACTCGGTCAATGCAGAAAACTGCCTGCTTCTGAATTTCAAACCGCAGCTTCAGGTCAACGCATCCACCTTCTCAACGGAACAATCTCTCCGCACGAAATTCTGGAATCTGCGTTCCGCTGATGTGGAAATAACCGGCAGCATCCGTTCTGATCTGCCTCTGCCGCTGCGTTTTTAACCGTAAGAAATCAATTGGAGAATAAAGAATGATAACGACTCAGAACCTTACCCGTAAATTCGGCGCAAACCGTGGTGTTTTTGATATTAATCTGCACGTCCCCAAGGGAGCTATTTACGGCTTTATCGGCCATAACGGTGCAGGGAAGACGACTGCAATCAAAATGCTGTGCGGACTTCTCAAGCCCACATCCGGAACCATGAAAATCGGCGATTATGAAGTGATTCCGAAAAATCTGCCGAAAATCAAACGCATGATCGGTTACATGCCTGACATCACCGGCGTTTATGAACAGATGAGTGTATGGGAATTCCTCGATTTCTACGGTGCCGCATTCAAAATCCCCCCGAAAGAACGCAAAGCACGCATCGAAGCCGTTCTCGCAGTCACCAACGCAGAAGCCATGATCGACTATCAGGTCGCAAGCCTTTCCCGTGGTATGAGACAGAAAATCGGGCTGGCTAAAACGCTGATTCACGATCCGGAAGTCCTGATTCTGGACGAACCGGCCGGTGGGCTCGACCCCCATGCACGTGTTGAAATGCGCCGGACAATCAAAGAATTGAAAAACCTCGGCAAAACAATCCTGCTTTCCAGCCACATTCTCCCCGAATTGGCATCCATTTGCGACGTTGTCGGCATCCTGAACAAAGGGAAACTGCTGGCACAGGGAACCGTCAAAGAAATCAACGACATGCTCCACGAAACACTGTCCATCTCCGTCACCGTGGATTCCGATCTGGAACGGGCCATGGCATTGGTGAAACCGCTGGAAGGCGTTGTTTCCGTACAGATGAGCGACATCAACGAATTTTTCATCAATTACCGCGGCTCCCGTGAAACAGCAGGCGCCATTCTGGAATACATGATGAGTAATGGTGTACAGGTCCGCTGGTTTGCAGAAAACGAAGCCGACCTGGAAAATGTCTATTTGAACATCACTCAGGACAACGGCGGGGAGGCATAATCCATGTTTCTTACAGGCAACCCCATATTCCGCCGGGAATTCCTTTCCGCCTGCCGGGCATGGAAAAGCCGCATTCTGATCAGCCTTTATCTGCTGGCGCTTGCGGCGATGCTCATTCTGCTCTGGCCGGCGGGCGGCGTTCATTCTGTCGTGACGGAGAACACACGGGAAATTTTCTCCATGTTCTTCGGGATCAATCTGCTGCTGCTCATGCTCATGGTTCCGGCATTTGCTTCCGGCTCCATTTCCCAGGAAAGAGAAAACGAGACGTATCAGGCATTGTTCATCACGCCGCTCACCCCTGCACAAATCATGATCGGTAAACTGGCGTCCGCTGTCCTGATGCTGCTCATCCTCTCCATTCTGGCATTGCCCATGGCTTCCATGTGTGCACTGACCGGCGGACTGGATTTGATGCGGATGATCCGGATTACTTCCATTCTTTTCACAGCCGCCATCACATACGGCTTGATCGGATTGGCATGCAGTTCGGTTTGCAAACGGACAAGTTCCTCCATCTTCCTGACTTACATTTATCTCATCCTCTTTGCCGGAGCAACATGGCTCCCCAACGCATTGCTGGCGAATCTGCTCCCATCCCTGAGTTTTCTCTGGCAGGGTATCCGTTCCATCAGCCCCTTTGATGCCTTGGCATTCCTGCTGTATCCGGAACAATACCGCAGCAGTATGGCGATTGCCCTCACGGAAGATTCTGCCTCCGCTATGGTGCTGGATCCCTACAACCTTTACCTGTTTTTCTCCTGCGTGATTGCAGTCGTTTCTTTCAGCATATTCTACCGGAATATCAAACGGCCGCCTCAGGACGGCAAAGTTCAGAAGGGCAATGTTTATACCGAAAAGAAGATCTTTATCAAACGGAAATTGACCTTCCCCTTCTATCTGCTTGACCCGCTCCGCAGAAAGAAACCCATCGGCAAATTCCGCAATCCGGTCTTTGTCGCGGAAATGCGCAGTAAATTGTTCTCCAATCCCCAGTTCGTTCTCCGGTCCGTTTCGACGATCCTCATTATCAGTATTCTGCTGATGACATTGATTGCCGTTCAATTCTCCGAACAGTTGAATGCCAACTCCGTGCGGGTGGCAGCGATTCTGTTCCAGCTGGGCGTTGTCACACTCCTGGCTCCCGGGGTCAGCAGCAGTTTGATTACGGAAGAAATCGCAAGCGGTACATTCCAGGCGTTGCGTATGACAACCCTTTCCCCGCTGACGCTGATCATCGGCAAGCTGAAAGCCACGTTCTTCTATGCCATGATCTTTATTTTCAGCGGCATTCTGGTCTTTGTCACCATGACTTATCTCCAGGTGCAGGATGTTTCAGACGAACTTTCCGTATTCAGCGATAAATTCTGGAGCGGGCTTGGCGATCACCTGAAAAATCCTGAATGGTGCGAGCAATTTACCAGCATCTACCTCAGCCTTTTCGTCTGGGTCGCAATTCTGTTGCTGATTACATTGGTCTGTCTCTGCGCCGGACTCTTTGCCAGCTCCATTGCACGCAATACATCCCAGGCGACGGCATTCAGTTACGGTTTTACGGGCTTCCTTTGCGTTGTAACACTGCTCCCCCTGCCGCTGGCGGGTAAACTGACACACCGGGCAGCAGCGGCCATTCTCGCATGGAATCCGTTTATTACAGCCATCCAGACATCCGGCAATATGTTCCGGGAGTATCCGCTGTTCTGGCGGACGCATCTGTGTTACATGCTGCTGCTGATTGTGGTTCTGCTGACCGCATCGTTCCTGCGTGTGCTGTATCTTTTCAAAAAACAAAATTAACCCATTTTTTATAGAAGGAGTATCAAAATGGATAACAAATCCAAACTCGCTGTTGACAGCCTGAATTATCATCGTTCACCCGTCCCGGGAAAACTCAATGTTGTCCCGTCCAAACCCTGCGATACGCAGGATGACCTTTCCCTCGCTTACACCCCCGGTGTCGGCATCCCCTGCATGGAAATTCATGACCATCCGGAAACCGTATGGGAATACACCGGCCGCGCCAACTCCGTTGCCGTTGTTTCCGACGGTACCGCCGTTCTCGGTCTCGGTAACATCGGCCCGGAAGCCGGTATGCCTGTGATGGAAGGTAAAGCTGTTCTGTTCAAGAAATTTGCAGGCATCAATGCTGTTCCCCTGTGTCTCGGTTATGTCTTCACAGAAGACGGCAAAACCGATCCGGAAAAAGTCATTTCCGCTGTCCGCACACTGGAACCCACATTCGGCGGTATCAACCTGGAAGATATCGGTGCTCCCGCCTGCTTCAAGATCGAACCCGCTCTGAAAAAAGCTATGAAGATTCCGGTCTTCCACGATGACCAGCACGGTACTGCCATCATCTCCCTTTCCGGTATCCTCAATGCTCTGAAAGTCGTCGGCAAAAAGATCGAAGATTGTAAATTTGTCATGAACGGTGCCGGTGCTGCCGGTATCGCATGCGCAGAATACTATGTCTCCGCCGGTGCAAACAGAGAAAACTTCACCATCTGCGACTCCAAAGGTGTCATCCACGCCGGAAGAACCGACCTCAACGAACAGAAACAGAGATTCGCACACGTCACAGAAGACCGTACACTGGCAGATGCCATCCGCGGTGCTGACGTCTTTATCGGCGTTTCCGTTGCCGGCGCTTTGACAGCTGATATGGTCAAGACCATGGCAAAAGATGCCATCGTTCTGGCTATGGCTAACCCCACACCCGAAATCTTCCCGGATGAAGCTCTCGCAGCCGGCGCCGCTGTGGCATGTACCGGCAGATCTGACTTCTGCAACCAGGTCAACAACGTGCTCGGTTTCCCCGGCATCTTCCGTGGTGCTCTCGACTGCCGTGCAAAAGATATCAATGAAGAAATGAAACTGGCCGCTTCCAGAGCATTGTCCGGTATCGTCTGCGAACCCATGCCTGCCGATATCAAAGCAAAACTGACAGCTGCCTATCCCGCCGAAGCCGCTAAAGGCGTTTTCGATGGCGAAATTCCTCTCAAAGCATCCTTCGTGATCCCGAAACCCTTCGACCCCCGCGTTGTACCCCGTGTCGCACGTTATGTAGTCGAAGCCGCTATGAAGAGCGGTGTTGCGCAGATCATGATCGACGATCTCGATGCTTATGAAAAATCCGTTGCAGAACGCATTGCCAATGCTTTGAACGCATAAGCAGAGGAGTGTGCGTAAATGACTCAGATCATTCATTCTGTCGCAGATTTGCAGAAATGGTCAATGGAACAGAAACGCCAGGGTAAGACCGTCGGACTGGTTCCCACTATGGGATTCCTTCATGACGGTCACCTCTCCCTCATTGATACGGCTCACGCCGAAGGCGCGGATGTTGTCGCCGTTTCCATTTTCGTCAACCCGACTCAATTCGGGCCGAATGAAGATTTCGACCGCTATCCCAGAGATTTTGAACACGACCGCGTCCTTTGCGAACAGCATGGCGCAGATGTCATTTTCGCCCCCGAAGTGGCAGATATGTATACCGCTCCCCTGACCTGCTGGGTTCAGGAAGAAGAGATTTCCAAAGGTCTCTGCGGGAAAACACGTCCCATCCACTTCCGCGGCGTGACAACCGTCGTCACAAAATTGTTCAATGCAGCGTTGCCCGATCTGGCTGTTTTCGGTCAGAAAGATGCTCAGCAGGCGGCAATTATCAAACGGATGGTGCGGGATTTGAATTTCCCCATCCGCATCATTGTCGCACCCATCGTCCGGGAAGCGGATGGACTCGCAATGAGTTCCAGAAACAAATATCTTTCCGCCGATGAACGCCAGCGCGCTCTGACCCTTTCCCGGTCTCTCCGGGAAGCCAAAGAAGCGTTGGAAAGCGGTACACGCACCGATGCTCTGGCGGAATGTGATATCATCCGTCAGAAACTCACAGAATCCGGCGGTGCTGTCGATTATGTGGAAGCACTTGATCCTGACACCATGCTCCCCGTGAACTCCGGCAGTCAGCGTCCGGTATTGTTCGCTCTGGCATGTGCTTATGGAACAACAAGATTGATCGATAATATGAAAGTCGATTGAAATTCAGGCGAGTTTCCTCCGTCTGAATAACAGAAAATGCCGCCCGATACGGAATCAAATCCATATCGGGCGGCATTCTTTATGAAAGAATAATTAAATTATCTTCAGCGTTTGATCAAAGCGCGTTTTGCAATATCCGTACGGTGCTGTTCGCCTTCCCAGCTGATCTTGGAAACGCCTTCATACGCTCCCTTGATCGCACTTGCCATGTCGGCTGCAACTTTCGTCACAACAAGAACACGTCCGCCGGAGTTGGCAACGGTACCGTCAGCCTGTGCAGTGGTTCCCGCATGGAATACGATCGCACCGGTCTTTTCCGCTTCTTCGATACCATAAATGGTGTGACCTTTATCCAGGGGGCCTGCAGGGTAGCCGCCGGATGCCATCACGATACAGACGGAGGGTTCTTCACTCCAAACCAGATCGGCTTCTGCCAAACGACATTCTGCGGTTTTGAGCATGACATCATACAGGCTGCTCTTGAGTCTGGGGATCACACATTCGGTTTCCGGGTCGCCGAAACGGACGTTGAATTCCAGAACTTTCGGACCATCTTTTGTCACCATGATACCGGCATAGATAATGCCGCGATAATCCATATTATCTTTCTGCACACCGGCAAGGAAACGTTTCAGAACCGTTTCTGTCACTTCATCCATAACGGCTTTTGTCACAACGGGAGCGGGAGAATAAGCACCCATGCCGCCGGTGTTCGGGCCCATATCGTCATTCAGAAGACGTTTGTGGTCCTGAGAGCTGACCAGGGGAACAATGGTTTTGCCATCGGTCAGAGCGAGGATGGAGGCTTCTTCGCCGATGAGCAATTCTTCAATCACAACCACCGCACCGGCGTTACCGAACTGACCGCCGAAGCAATCACGGACAGCCTGAATAGCTTCCGCTTCATTGGCGGCAACGATCACACCTTTACCGGCTGCGAGACCGTCGGCTTTCACAACCGTTTCTCTGCCAGCGGCATATTCGCTGCGGATATAGGCTTCTGCTTCCGGAGCAGAGGTGAATGTCTGATAACGGGCAGTGGGAATGCCATGGCGGACCATGAACTGTTTGGAGAAATCTTTACTGCCTTCCAACCGGGCGGATGCTTTTACCGGGCCGAAAACCGGAATGCCGACGGCACGGATCGCATCCGCTGCACCATCGCACAACGGGGCTTCCGGGCCGATGACTGCCAGATCCACATTCTTTTCTTTTGCAAATGCGGCAAGTGTTTCCGGATTCATATTTTCCAACTTGACACATTCTGCAATCTGTGCAATACCCGGGTTGCCCGGTACGCAATAAATCTGATTCACTTCCGGGCTTTTTTTCAAGCCGTAACAAAGAGCGTGTTCACGTCCGCCGTTACCGATTACCAATACATCTGCCATTGTTTTTCTCCATGTATTTATGATTGTTTAAAAATAATACAAGGTAATGTATCACCCTTTTGGCATAATTTCAAGTGAAATTTAATAAAACATCCATTCCAGATAACGGATGATGCCGTCGGAAGGTTTCAATTCATTCACCCGGGTCCAGGTGAAAACAAGGCGTTTCGACGGGACATTTTCCCCCGCATAGGGTTCCACTTCAACCGTATAAACATTGCCCGGAGTCCACGTCAGATAAGAACTGTTGCGGATTTTCTGGAACAATGTGGAGTCGATCACATCGCTCAATTTGGTCTGCTCCGTCTGATACAGGCGGATACCTTCCCGGATTTCCGCAACTTCGCTGTCTTCCAGATTGAAAACACGTTGCAAATAAAGATCCGGCGCACCGAACAGATTGGGACTGTTGGCAAACAGATTGGTCTGACGCGTTGTTGTACCGCCTTGATTGTTACGGACTTGTGTACGGACCGTCTGCATGGAATCCGGCGGGATCACGCGGACGGAAGAAAGTCTGCCGTTTTTATCGGCGGGGAACAACTCCATAAATTCTTTCAGATAGAACAATTCTTCACGATACTGAAATGCCGCATTACGGGGCAGCGGAGTCTGACCGAGTTCATCGTATTCCCCTTTTTCGTATGCTTCCCCGGATAACGTATCATTACTGTCCACATAATCGTTGATCTGATCCCGGAGTTTCTCCATCACATCCTGATATTCCGTATCGGTGGCACTGTTCATGCGCAGACGGCTGAGTGTGGTATTGCGCATCCGGGCGGAAAAGTCAAGTCCTGCCGCTGCATCGGTAATACGGAATTTCACCGGCACACCGTGATAATCCATGGTATGCTCCACGCCATCAGGCAGAAAACGCTCATATTCCGTATCCGCATAGTCAAAATTCTGATAGGAGACGGACGGGTGTTTCGCACGCTCCGAGGCAACCAGCCATTGGATCCGGTTCGCCGCCCCTTCACAGATGTATTGACTCCGCTGCTGTTTCGTATGCGCCGCCATGGTGAATGTGTTCAGCTGGGAAATGCCGATCACCGCTGTCACGATCATGGAACATGCCATGATCAATGCCAGAACCGGGATCAATGCCGAGCCCGATTCGCCGCGCCGACGCTTAACGGCGACCGGCACCAGATGCTGTGCTCGATGCATTGTTCATCACCTCCTCCCGGTCTCTGAATACACTGTGGGAACCGCTGCCTGCCGTCCGGCGCAGCCAGGATTCTTCCGTCCCATCCTGCCAAACTACAGTCATACGGATTGCCAAAGGCAGATAGGGCCGCACTTCCCGGTCCCAGTCTTCATCCAGCCATTCCACAGAAAGATCTGCGTTTTTATCCGCATAAAGAAACGATATATGATCCACCTTTTCCGCCAGGACCTCCGTCGTAAACGGCATATCGGGGTCATCCTCCTCAAGCCAGGGGAAACGGGGATATTTGGAATATTCCGCTATCAAACGGTGTTCCTCATCCACCCGGAGGCGGATAAAAAGCAATGCACCCCCATCTTTGGAGTAATTCCGACGCAAAGTGACGAAAAACAATTCATCCGTCAATCCGTCAAAAATCAGGTCGCTGGCAGTCTCATTGGTCTCGTCATCCTTCCAGTTGAAAGGAATCATGTTCCGGACGCCGGTATCCATGATAATATCGATATTCCGGAATTGACGTAACTTATCTGTTTGCTTTTGAGACGTTTGCCATGTATTATAAAAAGTGACGGATGCCGTACCGATAATGACGGCAATAAATGTCGTCACAGTCAAAGCTGCGATCAACTCCATTAATGTGAAATATTTAAGGCGTCTATCAGTTTTCATTTTCCGTCAATCCATTTTCTAATACAATCCGGTCGATTGCCAGCGTTTCCAATGTCTCGCCATCCGAAGTGCGGATAAGGGAAATAAGGCAGGTCTTCAGTTCCGGCTGTCCGTCAAGTGTTCCGTCATATTCATCATGAATATCGCTAATATCCTGCCAGTCAATATAGATACGGCAGTCGTCATACGGAAAGAACATTGACGGAATGCTTTCCGTCTTATCGTTATGAAGCAGGACGTATTCCGCCGCTTCGATAATCCGGTGCGTGTTGTTCCAGTCGTCCAGGGTATGATTGATCCGCTTTCTGGCGGAGGACAACAATTGAAAGAGGACCGTCAGGGACATCCCCAGAATTGCGACGGCAATCACGGCTTCCAGAAGAGTAAACCGGAAACATTTCTTTTTCATCAATCCCATGAGACCTCCTCCCCCTCTTCCGGTTCGCGGGAACGAAGGGTGCCGGTCAACATGGAAATTTCAAAGACACGGGTGAATTTTCCATGGTTGAACCGGAGTTTGGATAAGGCACATGCGCCGCCATCAGGGTAGAAACGGAAGATGTCAATATAGTCCTGACCGGTGTAAACATTGCCCTGATTGCACTCGTAGTCTTCCGGCAGTTTCCATTTAATATCAGCAGTTTCCGAAGTGACGGATAATTGACGGTCGCTTATGACGGATTCATTTTCGTCTTCCACTTCCCGCATAAAAAAGAGCTTTGCGACCGGGTCATAAGCCACAATACGGTCCTTGCCGTTTTCCATTGCCTGATAGCGGACGCGGGAACAGAAGACCTCGAATTTGAGAGCCGTCTGCTCCAGTTTGGTGGAGGGGGAAGGGCTGCGGAGCAGGGGCAGGGCAAGGGAGGAGACCAGCCCGATGATAAACACGACGGCAACCACTTCCGGCAATGTGAAATGGCTGCGTAATCGGTAAGGCTGTCTCCTGAAACAAGTCATAAAAGGGGAAATCTCTTATTATTCGGCAGTTGCTGCCCAGTTGGTGATATCGGCATCTTCGCCATCACCGCCGGTCTGACCGTCTGCGCCCAAAGAACAGAGGTCGAAAGACTTGGTATTGTTTTCGCCGGGGACGGTGTACTGGTATTCATTGCCCCAGGGATCCAGGGGAATCTTCTTCATGTAAGGACCATCCCATTTTTCATGGCTGTCCACATTTTCCACAAGGCCTCGGAGTTCGCTGGGATACTTGCCGACCTGGATTTTATAGTTATCCAGTTCCTGTTCAATGAGTTTAATCTGCATTTGAGCGGTACTGATCTTACCCTGTTTTACATAATTCATGTAAATCGGGGTTGCGATACCGGCGAGACTGACCAGGATCACGATGACCACGACCACTTCCACCAGGGTGAAAGCGGATCTTCTTTTCTTTGACAACTTGTTGTTTCTCATAATTTTGGTCCTCCTTGAGAATTAATTGCATTCAAGTCCATCATAGCCATGAATATTGAAGCGACGACGATCAACACCACCGCCGCAAGAAATACAATCACCGCCGGTTCGAACAAACTCAGCAACCGTTTGATTTTCAACCGGGTATCACCTTCCAGGTTATCGGCAATATTTTTCAGCATTTCGCCGACCGAACCGGATTCCTCCCCTACCCGGAGCATGGGAACCATTTCGCCGGGGATAAAGGGATTCTCTTTCAAGGCGGCAGAAAGTTTCGCCCCGCCCTTGATTTTCTCCGCCAATCCGTGAAAAGTACTGCCAATCACCGGATTATGAATGATTTTCTCCGCAATTTTCACAGTTCGAATGATTTCCACATGGTTTGCAATCATAATGGAAAGAGTCCGGATATAACGGCACATTTCCAAATCCGCAATGATTCTGCCGAACAGGGGCAGGGAAAGCAGCAGACGGCTTTTCCCCAACAGCCACCGTTCTTCGCCAATATAACGGCGGAAACCATACAATCCGGCGGCAAGCAGAAGCAGAATGGGAATCAGACACTTGAATACACTGCTCATCGTCAGCAGGAAGTTCATGGAAGGCGGCATGGCTCTGCCCATATCTTCAAAAATCGTAGCAAACTGAGGGACGAATACGGTGAACATCAGGATCGTAACCAGAATCGTAACCACCAGAATGGCACAGGGATAGATGCTGCTGGAGACGATAAAACTGCGTAAATCCTTGCTTTCCGCCATGAATTTATAAAGATGATTCAACACTTCCGGCAGACATCCGGTTTCCTCCCCGCTCTCAATCAGATTGGCATAATAGCCGGGAAACAGAGAACCGTGGGAACGGACCAGTTCGGAAAACTTTTTCCCTTCATGAAGTCCCTGGCGCAGTGAATTTACAAAATTTTTCTGATCTTCCTGCTGAGAACCTTCGGCAATAATCGCCATCGCCCGTTCCAAAGGCACATGGGAGTTCAAAAGAGGGCATAACTGTCTGGTAAACGCAAACGTATCGACTTTTGAACGTTTTTTGAAGAACGCCATCAAGCCTGCATTGTCGTCAGCCCCGACCTCACCGAGATACCGGACGGGTATCATGCCGCGCCCGCGAATCTTGTTCAGGGCCTCGGCAGTGGAATCGGCTTCGATGAGGATCTCACGCGCCGCTTCGCCCTTTTCTGCTGCTGAATAACGATATAATGCCATAGTACTGCTCTCTTATTATGATTCAACGGTACTGCGCCGGACTTCTTCCCGCGTGGTGATGCCAAGGCGGATCTTTTCTTCCGCATCCTGCAGGAGCGTTGTCATACCGTGTTTCACGGCAATGGCTTCCAATTCGGCGCTGTCCGAATTCCGGTTGACGGCTGCACGCAATTCATCGTTCACGATCAGCAGTTCAAAGATACCGGATCTGCCTTTGAAGCCCGTTTTACCGCAACGGCGGCAATTTTCCACCTGCCCCGGTACGCCTTTACATTCCGGGCAGATTTTACGCACAAGACGCTGACTCAATACCCCGAACAACGCAGAAGAAACAAGGAACGGCTCCACACCCATATCCAGCAGACGGGTCACAGCCCCGACTGCATCATTGGTATGCAGCGTACTCAACACCAGGTGCCCTGTCAACGCCGCATTAATGGCAATATCTGCCGTTTCACGGTCACGGATTTCCCCGACCAGAATAATATCCGGGTCCTGACGCACAATATGGCGCAATCCGGCGGCAAAAGTCACGCCGATTTTGGGGTTGACCTGCATTTGACACAAGCCCGGCATTTTATATTCCACCGGGTCTTCAATGGTAATGATCTTCTTGCGCTGATCGTTCAATTTGTGAATGACACTATACAGGGTTGTCGTCTTACCGCTCCCTGTCGGCCCCACAACCAGAATAATACCGTGGGGAATCTGCACCAGATTTTCAAAACGGTCAAGCAGTTGATCGGACATACCGAGGGTGTGCAGGTCAAAACTCAATGCATCCTGATTCAACAGACGCAATACAATACTTTCACCGGTCAGAATGGGAATGGTACTGATACGCATATCCAGCTCATCCTGCCCCAAACGGATCGTTGTACGTCCGTCCTGCGGCAGACGGCTTTCCGCAATATTCAAGCCGCCCAAGAGTTTAATACGGGATGCGATCGCAGGGAATTGGGTCAAAGGACATGTCATGATCTCCCGCAGCACACCGTCAATACGGCAGCGGACGGAGACCTGTTCCAGCCCCGGTTCCACGTGAATATCGGACGCCCCCGTTTCCAGAGCGCGGGAAAAAATATCGTTGACCAGGCGCACGATTCGAGCTTCGCCCGCCATGGAACGGAGCATATTTTCGTCCCCGGTATCCACCAGAGTATCTTCTTCCTCCGCTTCCTCATTTTTCAACCGGGCAAGGAGACGCTCGGCGAAGGTACGGCGGACAAACTGGAAAGAAATCGTGCGCTTCCATTCCCGGTCGGCAAGATACCGGAGCCGGTCGATGGAATAGGGGTCGGAAATGAACATGACAATGGAATCGTCATCCCATTCTCCCGGGATACAATAGTTTGCATTGAAGAAATCAAAGGATCCGCCGGGGAAGATACCGGGCGTTTTGATTTCATTCTCATCAGGAACATTGCAAGAGCAAATCCGGGCGTATACGCTGACCAGTTCCTGTTCGGTGCAAACACCTTCCTGAACGAGCGCAAAATCAGCATTCCGCAATTCGGAAGCGGTGGCAGCTTTTTCCTTCCGCTTCCATTCCGGATATTTGCTGAAAACTTCCGCTGTTGATTTCAGAATCTCATGACCGCTGAGCATCAGAAAAATTCCTCCTTGGTGAAGATACGGAACGGCTTTTTGGCATCGGGACCGTTACCGGTCTTTCTGTCAAAATCATTCAGCGTTTTCAATGCATCATTATACTTTTGAACCATTTCTTCCACCTGACTCTTTTCGTGCACGATGGTACCGGTAATCAGCAGAAGGATTTCAGAACGCTGTGCAGAGGCATCGGTGGAACCGAACAGGCGACGCAGCAGCGGAATGGAGTTGATGATGGGCAAAGATTCCAGACTGTCTTTCTTTGTTTCCTTGATCAAACCGCCGATCACCATGGTTTTGCCGTTCTGAATCGTCATATTCGTTTCCACAGTGCGATAGGAGAAGATGGGTGCGGAGGTCTGATTGTTGTAAGTGGTGGTGTCGTCAATATCAGAGACTTCCTGCTTCACATCCAGAGAAATATAATCCTTGCTGGTCACTTCGGGCGTGATGGTCAGACGGATCCCGATTTCTTCGAAGTCGACGGATGCATTATAAACCGTTGAGTTGGAACCGGTCGATGCGGTGTCCGTAATCGCAGAACTGATATAGGGGACTTTTCTGCCGACCCAGATTTCCGCTTCCTTGTAGCTGGAAACCAAAACCTGCGGGCTGGATACCACTTTCAGATTGCCGGTTTTTGCAAGTGCTTTGATATAACCGAACTTCTGCATGTTGTCGGGATTATAAATCTGAATACCGCCGCCTGTTTCACGGTTCGGAACCATTTCCGTCAAACCGGTGGCAGCGTTGACTGTCTGCGTAAAGGCATTCATTTTGGAATAATTGGTGCCGAACGCAATGTTGTTGCCATTGATGGAGCCCATACCGGAAAGTTCCAGGCCGAATTCCGTGGATTTATCCAGCGTGACTTCCACAACCAATACCTGCAGAAGAACCTGCGCCGGAACAATATCCAGACGGTCAAGCAATGCTTTGATGCTGGCATAAGTACGGGGCGTTGTACGGATGACCAGACGGTTCAATTCGCCATCGGCAAAAATGCGTACCGGTGTTTCAAACAAACTGGATGTCTGATCGGTCTGCGTATTTGTAGCATTATTCACGTTGTTATTACGGTTGTTGGTAGTCGTTGTAGTACGACGGGCGTTATTGGCCGTATTCTGGGAGTTGATATTTTCCGTCTTCACATTGCCGGTATTGGAGTCGATTGTCAAAGACTGACCGGTCGTATTGTAAATATTGGCAAGTCCTTTCAGAAGACGGTCTGCTTTGCCGTGCAAGACTTTATACACAAAGACCCGTTCCTGATCGAGAGACATGGAGCTGTCCAGGATCTTGACCCATTTCCGGATTTCTTCCACAGCTTCCGGCGTTGCCGCTGCACCGATAATCAACTGCAAACGGTCGATCGCAGTCAACTGAACAGAACCGGGCTGTTCCGTACGGTCCGTGGTCTGCTGGACATAAAAACCGAGGACGGGGAAGACGACTTTCAATTCATCCACGATCTTGCTGGGGAGAATGTTATCGCAACGCATAACCAAACGGGGCCATGCACTTTTGCCGTTCCGGTCGATCAGGTCCAGAATCTGACGCAATTTCTTCACATTTTCCGCAGAATCGCTGAGGAGAACGGCATTGGGACGTGTCAGTTCAGAAATCGCCGCATCTTTGGAAAGGAAAGGCTTCAGCTGAGTGATAACGTTCTTTGCCGTTGTGTTCTTCAGGGGATAATAGCAGACTTCATTGCTGATCTGTTCATTCACGCTCAAATCGGGCTGACGTGCCAGTTTGGAAACGGGGAGAATCCGCAACATGGAACCATCCACCCGGACCGCTGCACCGGCAAGGGTCAGCATGCGGTCAAATGTATTCCACAATTCCCGCTTTGTCATATTGGAGTTGATATTCAAAGTGACGGTATTCTTCAATTCGGCATCGCTGATGAAATTGAATCCGAGGACGTCAGCAAAAGCGGGAATCACATCCAGCACAGGAGCGCTGTTGAAAACCAGAGAAACGGCGAGAGATTGATCGCCATCCATGAGGATAAAATCTTCATAATAAGGCGCTTCTTTTTTGCCTTTCTGATTGGCATTTTTCTGTGTACCGGGAATCTGTTCCAAAGCCTTCAATGTATTTTCGGGCAGTTTGGGCAGCTGTTCCTTTTTGTATCCGATTTCGTCGGATTCCTTATTTTTCGCATTCTTATCGGCAGGAACACCTTTCTGCAGGAAAGTCAATTCCTGTTTTTCATTTTTCTTCTTCCCGTCATCCTTTTTCTCTTCGCTGAACATTTCGCAACCGCACAGAGTCATCAGCATGACTGCCGCGATATACAAATTAGTTTTTTTCATGACAACCTCGTTATATTTAAGTTTTATTCTTTTCTGCTTCATCATCTGTTCCCCCGGAAATTGCGGTTATTGTTGTTTCTACCGCCACGATTCCAGTTCCACATATTGTTTCTGCCGCCCATCATCTGCATCCATTGACGCATCTGCTGCGGAGACATACGGAAAGGATTATTACGGTTATTATTGGCACTATTGCTCTTGCCGCCTGCATTCTGCGAGGCTTCCACAATCGTCAGCTCCATACGTTCAGAGCCTTTGGTCAGAACCGCTGACGTACGTGTAACGCTTTCCAACTTATATCCGTTTGCCATAACTTCACCGACGCGGACATATTGTTTATACACCACCGCCGGCTGATTGTTGTTATTATTGTTATTATTCTGCATACCGGGGAACATACCGGGCATGAAACGCTGTCTGAAACGGTTGTTGTTATTCTGATTCATCATCATGCCGCGCCCCATCATCCAGGGCTGATTCATCATCATCCGGTTCTGCTGCGCCTGCTGTCTCTGAAGAATGATTGCGCCGGAAACATTATCAATGGTGAATGTGCCGACCAGCGTAAGATTCAGACGGGCATTTCCGCCGGGACGTCTGCCGAAAACACGGGCATTGGGGCAGCGTGCCGGATTGAAAATATTCTTTTCCACAATGATCTGCTCAATTTCAGCAGAAGCTCTTTTCGCCGGACCATTGGAGGCAACTGCGCTTTTTTTGCTGGTTGTCTTGCGGACCGTTGTCTTTTTCCCCGGTTTCCGCTTGATAAAATATTCATCTTCATCCACAGAAGGCTTGCCAAGCGCAGATAAAATCCCCCAGGCAATCCCGAGAGCAAAAATACAATTCAAAGCAATCAGTAAAATTTTCATTTGGACTGTCCCTCCCCGTTTTTCTTCAATACGCAAATCACGCGGACCGTACCCCATAAACGCAAAGCAGATGAGGTATCGACCTGCACTTCAGGCGCATTGGTCATACGTGCAGGCTGTGCCGCATTGGGAGCTGCAGTCTGCGGCTGCATCTGATTCGGCATACGACGGCGCATAATGCCGGGGCGGAGATCGGCACGTTTCCAATAAACCGCAGGTTTGCATTGGCTTACAGCGGTAAGCAACGCCGCAATCTCTTTCAGTTCACCGGTCATGGAAATATCCAGTTCGGCAAAACACAATTCATTGCTGATCTTGGATGTCCTTGTGGATCCGAGGCTGTCCAGTTTCAAATCTTTACTCTTTGCCGCATTTTCGATCAGCTGACGCAATCCCATCTGGACATCGCCATCAATATCTTCCTGCCAGCAATCTTCCAATTTTGCCTGATACTGCTTCTTCAACTCATCGGCACTGCGTTTTTTTGCATCAAGATTGTCAAATTCCTTTTTATCTTTTGCGACTTCGGAACGCAATTTCTTCAAGGCATCTTCCGACGGCAGCAATGTTCCCATATCGCCGCTGAAATGCAACAGCAGATACAGCCAGGTCAAAACCATAAACCCGAGCGCCAAAGTCAGTTTACCGTACGGTGTACGCAGAAAATGTTTCGCTTTTGTACTCATTTGCCTGCCTCCACACGCTGTAATCTCAAGGTGATCATATTCACGGTCCCGTTCATATTACGCTGATTCAACTGGGCTACTTTCCAATAAGAAAGACGTTTCAGGACCAGGGGAAGGTTCACGTTCTCCGCTTCCGTCTGCAACACCAGATCCACCGTCGTTTCTGAAAAACGCAGACTGGATACCATGACGTTGGGCGGCAAAACTTCGCTCAATTCCGCAAAGCATCCGGACAGATCGGAAACGCCGGGCTGCAAAGCCAGAATGCGCTGAAGATCACGCATTTCCTTATCACGTTTCTTCAGGTTCGCCTTCAAAGTTTTGTTTTTACGGCGGTAATTATTCCGTTCCTGTTGCAGACTCTTGTACTCTTTGGCTATTTTGATTCTGCCCGCGGCATAATCTTTCATATTCACCCCCAGAAGAATCAGGAACAGAATCACACTCAAAGTAGCATGAAGCCGCAACCGTTTCGGGCGGAATTTTGACGGCAGAATACGTACACTCCGTTCCGTTTTACGGAAATCGGACGCCATAATCAGACGCATGATCAGCAAACTTTCCATGTAATCCATGGTAACAAAATCTTTTTCCGGGAAAATGAAAAGTTTATCAAATTCCCCGCGCCAATAAGCACTGAGCTCAAAATCAGAGTCCGAAGCACTCCGCCATTGTCCGCTGGAATACACATAATTACGTTCCAGCGCCGGACAGGGCACATCTTCATCTGTTTCACGGATACCCAGCAGCGGGTAAATAAATTCATCGGCTTTCAAACGGCAGGACTGCAGCACAGCAGCGACGGAACGGAAGGCGCTCCGGGGGAAACAGTACACATTCCAAACCGCATCGGAATCCAGCGATCCGGAAGAAACATACTGAATTACCGGGTCTTCCGGCACATGAAGCAGTTCTTTGCTCAACTCAAACTCCAATGCCTGACGCTGTTCACGGATGCCCGGCAAATCTACCGCCGGACATTGGAAGAAGTTACCATCCGGCAGAGAACCGCTGAGGATCACGCTCCCGCGGACACCACCGGCATCCTTAAGAACTTCACGCAGAGTTTTACCTTTATCGCCATCAATGATCCCTTTGGAGGAAAATGCGGCAATGCGGTATTTATTGCCCACTTTACGGAAGCGGGCAAGGGATACCGCAGAATCGGAAATTGTAATGATTGTATATTCAGAGCGTCCGGAAAGCCGCATAAGCCAAATTCACTTTCGTTATTTTGCAGCGGCAGGAGCAGCAGCACGGTTCATTTCACGCAATTTTTTTGCCATTTCACGGAATTTTACCTGCGCTTGACGGGGATCTTCTTTTTTCAATTTTTCATATTCCGCAAAGTCAGCAGGCATTTTTTCCTTCATCGTTTTTTCCATTGCTGCACGGGGATTGCCGCGACGCGCGGCAGGAGCATTGGCTCCTTCGGCTCCACCGGGACCACGCATGCCACCACGCATACCACCTTGCCCCATTCTGCCGCCGAACGGCATTTCAATGCCTTCTTTGCGCATGAGTTCCATACGCTTCTGCATGGCAGCACGGAAATCGGTTTTCTGCAATTCTTCGATCTCTTTGAGTTCTTTTTCGTATTTTTTGTTGAATTCTGCAAGTTTTTCCCGACGGACAAAGTCTGCCTGGGGAAGTGTCACGCCCGCTTTCTTTGCCAATTCCTGAAATTTGGCTTCGTTGGCAGCACGTTCCTTTACCAATGCTTCGTATTCCTTGCCGAATTTTACAGCAATCTGCTTTTCCGCTTCACCACGGGCATCACGGAATTGCATCCGCATACCGCCCTGACCACCCATTCTGCCGCGCATACCACCACGCATGCCGCCGCGCATGCCGCCACGACGTTCACCTTCTGCATTATCCTGGGCAAAAATACTACCGGCTGAAATAACTGCCGCCGCTGTAAACAACACGATTTTTCTGATCATAAGGTGCTCTCCTTTACATTATTTTTTCTTTTTCCGGGGCGGCTGCAAGCCGGGTTCTTTTGCCGGATCGGTAAAATCATTCAGGACTTTTTCGATAATTGCATCCTGACGGTTTTTCATATCTTCATGCTGCTTGCGGGCGGCATCCACACGTTTCTGGAGATGTTCCAACTGTTTCTCCATGGTACGTATCCGGCGTTCCGCACGGTCTGCATGACGTTTCATATCTTCTTCGATGCGTTTCCGCAACGCTGCTTTTGCTTTTTCCTTTTCCGCGCCTTCCGGGGCGTTCAAATAGGCTTTCCGCAAGGCAAGAAGTTCATCCAGCTGCTTTTTGCGTCGGACTTCCATCAGCTTGAACATTTCTTTACGGAACTCAGCAGGATTTTCCAGCGCCAACGCTTTCAAACGTTTCTGTTCCGCTTCCGGCAGATTGGCAAGCATATCTTCCCACGGAAAACGACGGCGTTCTCCGCCATGCCATTTTTCGCCTTTTTTCGGCGGAGGCGGTACCCGGTCAGCCAACAACGCACCTGCCGGACAAAGAATCAACCCTGCCGCAAAAATCATCAATACCACGCGTAAATTCTTTTTCATACGCTACCGTTTCCTTTCTTGCTCAATATAAAAACCGGCTGCCCGAATTCGCCACCTGGGTGAACATTTCTGCAGTCCCCTGGATTTCCAGTGAAAGTGATAACAATTCCTTTTCACCTTCCATTGTATAGTAGGAATAATCAATCGAAGCAGCAGATGACGGAACTTTCTGCACCGCAACAGTCTTTTCCATCTTTTCACCCGGCATGTAAAACACCCCGATCACACAGGCACAGAGCGCCAGAACCGCGGCCGCACTGACACGGAGAATTGCGCGACGAAAGTAAAGCGGACGTTCCTTTCTGGCTTCCGCGGCCGCCACTGCCATATTATGGATCGCCATATCCAGCGCAGGCGGGGGTGTCATCATCCCCGGTTCCAGCCGGATCTGCTTTGCATTTTCTGCCATTTCTTTACATTCGGAACAATCCGCCAGGTGCGCCATGACTTCCGGATCGTTCTCAAAACCATTGAGGATCTTTTCTGTTACGTCGTTACATGTTTTCATATTTTATTTCCTCCGTCTGATACCCAGTCTTTCAGCTGAACACGCAGTTTTTTCAACGCATACTGCATGCGCGCCAGACAGGTATTGATCGAACAATTCTGAATCTTTGCAATTTCCCGGAATGAGACATCTTCCTGCCGGAGCAGAAACACCTGTTTCATCTCAGAAGGCAATTCCTGCACTGCAGTTTCGATTGCCTGATGCAATTCCGTCTGTTCCAATTCATCCCCGGGTGATTCCGCTGTGGTATCGTACAATGCGCTTGTCTGAAAGTCTTCATCCAACGCATCTTCCGCTTTCCGCGAACGGCTCCGGTAAAAATCGATCGCCTGATTATGCGCTATCCGCATCGCCCAGGCAAGAAACCGTTCGCTGTCTTTGTAACTGGACAGCTTACGGATGATGTTCATCCAGGTCTGCTGAAATATGTCATCGGCACAGGCGCGTTCCCCGTTCAGAAGGCGGTTCAGATACGAATACAGCTGGTTCTTGTACCGGCCGTACAGCATATCAAAGGATGCCGCATCTCCTGACAGATAACTCTGTATCAATTCCATATCACTTCTGTCCTGATCCATCACACTCATTTCCGTTCGATTCTTCCCTTATAACGTCGGAAAAATAATTTTTATTGTAATTTTTTTTCTTTTTTTGCAAGAAATGTTATCGTTTCTGCAAGCGGGAGATCCGCCGGAAGAAACGGCAATGACGCCATATCTTCCCCATTCACAAAGAAAATATCCTGATTGTCTTTCCCCACCGGGTTGAAATCCGCCCCCGCCGGTACCGCTTCGTAAAACGTCACACGCACATACTTTTCCCCGTAATCGTGGTCTAGACGCCAGAAACAGGCGCCGACTTCGATCTCAACACCCAATTCCTCACGGATTTCACGCTTCAAGGCGTCACGCTGGCTTTCCCCCGGCTCCACTTTGCCCCCCGGGAATTCAAGAAATTTCCCCAGTTCCGTGTGTTTCGGGCGACTGCAGACCATGTATTTCCCCTGATAACGGATGATCGCGGCGACAACTTCTATAATTTTCTTATTCAACATAATACCTTATAAAATGAAAAATCGGGAGGAAAAATTTCTTATGCAAAATCTTTCCTCCCGTACTGTTCGGGATATCAGAACTTATTCTGCGTCTTTCGCAACTTCAGCTTCCGCTTCACCCTGCACTTTGCCAAGATAAGACGGCAATTCCACACCTGCCATATTCGCTACATCGTGGAGCGGGGGCAGACTCTTCATCAAACCGCTGAGAAAATTGGCTGTGGAGGTCTTGCCATCACCGGATGCAGAAGCACCATCCCAAACCGTGACTTTGTCGATCTTGATATTCTTGATCGCTTCGGTCTGGAGTTTGACCAGTTCTTCCAGTTTTTCAACCAGCAGCATCTTGCTGGCTGCATCGGAATCCATACCGCAGGCTTCGATGATCTGACGATAACCTTCGCCTTTCGCTTTGAGGATTTCAAAGTTACCTTTCGCTTCCGCTTCCAGTTTCTGATAGATGGCGGATGCCTGACCTCGTGCTTCGGCGGCCTGTCTTTCGGCTTCCGCTTCCGCCGCAATCACAATCTGTTCTTTTTCAATTCTGGCACGGACAATGTTATCCGCACGCTGTTTTTCTTCTTCCATTTTTGCACGGGCTTTCTGTGCTTCCATATCCGCTTCGTACCCGGCTTTTTCAATCATGGCTTCCGCCACACGTTTCGCAGATTCAGAAACACGCAAGGCTTCCGCTTCTTTTTCCATACGGGAGGCGTTGGACTGTGCAATTTCAATCGCAGACAGGTTTTCCCCGTCGACAGCTGCCGCTTCTGCCTGAATCACAGCAATACGGCGCTGTTTATCCGCATTGGCTTCCCCGGACAATGCCTGGGCTTCCGCTTCAGAAACCGCAATACGCTGTACTTTACGGGCTTCGGCTTCCCCGATGCCCCCTTTCCGTTCTTCTTCCGCCACATCAACACGGGCTTTGTTGATGGCTTCTGCCGCCGCACGTTTCCCGATAGCATCAATGTAGCCGCTTTCGTCCGTGATGTCTGTAATGTTCACGTTCAAAAGCTGCAAACCGATCTTGTTCAATTCTTCCCCGACGTTTTCTTCAATGTTATGGAGGAATGTTTCGCGGTCCGCATTGATCTGTTCAATGGTCATGGAAGCAATCACAAGACGCAGCTGACCGAGAATGATATCTTTCGCCAAATCCGCAATCGCATCCTGCGGCAAACCCAGCAAACGGTTCGCTGCGTTACCCATCAATGCCGGATCTGTACTGATACCAACCGTAAATACAGAGGGAACACTGATACGGATGTTCTGCTTACACAACGCATTCGTCAGATTCACTTCCAGCTGCACAGGGCGCAAAGAAAGAAATCCATAATCCTGAATCACAGGCCAGATGATCTTGGAGCCGCCGTGAAGACAGTAACTCGCACGATGTCCGCCTGTCATACCATAAACAACCAGAACCTGGTCGGACGGGCATTTTTTGATGCGTGTGACAAAAATCAGTGCCATGATCACGAGGATAAACACGGCTACCAGAGCCGCAGCTGTACCGATTCCGGCACCGGATGCTAAAATAACGGGAAGATTCATAATTCTTTTCCTTTCCTGTTTATATGACTGTTATTATTGATTGATTTCTACTGTAAATCTGCCGCCGCCAAGGTATTTGACGATCCGGACCGGCGTACCATGTCCAATTGCTTCATCCGCAACCGCAAGAACTTCCCGGGTGCTTGTACCCAGGTTGACAACTACTTTCCCTGCTTTTTCCATGCCACCGGGAATATTCATGTAAACCGAACCGGTTTTTCCGACAATATCCGCCGATTCCACGTTGCCGCTCTGCTGCAGTTTCATCAGCAACGCAATGAGGAATGCCGTTGCAAACATCATGGCAAGCCCGCAGAGAAAAGCCCCGAGCAAACCATACCATCCGCCGTATTTACTGAATACCAATCCACCCCAGCCGAACATGGTCAGAAACGCCAGAATTGTGCGGAAAGAGATGATATGCAAATCCGGCAACCCGGTATCCGGATGCGGAATATCCACATCGCCATCAAGGTCCACATCCACATCATCGGGCAATGCGGAACTGCCGATTCCGAAAAGGAGCAATACACCGGAAAGTGCAAAAAGGACCGTCCCGAAAAGCGCGATACCCCAATAAATCTCTCTGGCACCGCCGCCTGCAAGGAATTCCCCGATCAGTGAAATGATTGCAATCATAATAACTCCTTTGCTTGAACTTTTTGTCGTTTCATTCGTACATTAGCATAGTATATTATAAAATGCAAGAAAAAAACGCAGAAAAAATCAAATAAATTTTCCCGTTTTCAAAAGTTTTCAACACCGCTATCCTTGAACCATCCATTATGAAATATTTAAAAAAGACTTGACAAGACTTGATTTTTTACTTGACAAATTCCGATAACGGAGTATATTTCAACAACAAATGGAGTAGGATACAATGAATTTGAATGAAATAAAAACGGAATTTCTCTCTTTCTGCATCGAGGCTTATAAAATGAAACTCGGCGTTTCCGGCGCAAAAATCGCAGAATATTTTGAGGATAACGGCGTACTGGATTTCCTGCTGAAAAATTATGATCTTCTGCATACCATCAGCAAAGAACAGCTCCTCGAAGAAATTGAACGTTTTCTCAAAAACAGGAGGCAGCAATGAAATTATATCACGGCAGTCATATCGAAGTGAAAAATCCGAAAATCCTTACCTCGGCAAGAGTCGGAGACTTCGGGAGAGGTTTTTATACCACCAGCAGCCCGGAACAGGCGCGCCGTTGGGCTCAAATCCGCGCCGAACAGGAAGCCTTGCCACAGGGAATCGTCACCATTTTCGAGGTTCCGGATTCTATTTTTCAAAATCCGGAATTGCTGGTCAGATCATTCAAAAAAGCGGATACCGCATGGCTGGATTTTGTGCTTGCAAACCGGAAAAAACCGGACTTCGATCATAAGTTTGATCTGGTACAGGGGGCCGTCGCCAACGACCGGGTATACGTCTCTCTGAATATGCTGGAATCCGGTTTGACGGATAAGAAAACGGTCATAAAAAAATTGAAAACATACGTTCTGGTAGATCAAATTTTATTCCACACGGCAAAATCCCTGTTGTTTCTGGAATATGCAGGAACGGAGGTGATTCCATGCAAATAACACAGAAAAATCTTTATAATCTCATTCCGCCCAAAGCGGCACGGATTGCGGCAATGCTGCAGAAAGACCATCACATGGAACCGAAACAGGCGTTATTGACTTTTTACAGTTCCCAAGCGTACAAACTTCTGGAACGGGAAGAAACGAAATTATGGCATTCCAGTCCGGAGCAGATTTACGCGGAATATCTGACATCATGCAAAAAGCCAAACAGAAGTTATCAGAACGGCCCCGGACACAGCAAACTTGCGCCCTATTCGGATCAAATCAAATTATGGCATAAGAAAGGCATGACTCTCCGTGCCATTGCAGCCGAACTGCAAAAATACGGATGTCATACCACGCCACAGAATTTATCTCTTTTCCTGAAAAAACACGCCGGGATTTCTTAAACTATCCCGTCTGAATAAACATCGGTTAATCGCACTCCAGCCCTGTCGGGGCGGTACAGTAATGCCTTGTTTTCCTTGCATCGAATTCACATGTGATATTGCCAATCGCAAAATCAGCCCTGTAGATGGTTTGCTAAAAGTCAAATGTTTTTTTTAATTTTTTTGAAATTTTTATCGTATTTTTTGTCAGCAATAACCATTCCTCTGAGAATCAACAGCATTTTTCTCATGACAGCACATC
>JAZUCU010000038.1:0-153987 GCA_045639325.1 Victivallales bacterium | reverse complement strand
TTCGTTAGAAACGGATGGCATCGTGGTGGCAATGACATATCCGGAAAATCATTGCATTGGCGAATATGCCATTCCGTACCGGAACGCCATATCCGTCAATGCCGGTCTTAAACAATGTTGTTCGATGTCTTACCCAGGGTTGCGCTGCGCTTGGCTTGTCGCGGCGTAATGCAATGGAGACGGAGCTGTTTGACTCTTTCCGCCCATTCAGGGCTGATTTTGCGATTTATCAATGTTGCTACGGACGGAAAGTTTTAACTTGTATCATAAAATCTGACAAAATCACTTTTCAAAAATCTGAAAATCTTCCGTTCAAATTACGGTTAAAAGCCCTTTTTTTGAAAAATTATGGGATATCTGTGAGAAATTGCCGATAAAAAAGGAATTTATACATTTTTTTATTTGACAAATAAGAAATCCAATAGTACATTAAACTGGTATTAACCGGCTATTAAATGGTTATTAACCGGAATTAAAACGGGTATTAAACAGGTTTTTTATGGATAATGCAGCACTCAAACAGGATATTATCGCCGAAACAGTACGGAACTGGATCGTCAGCGGGAAGTATGTTCCCGGTCAGAAATTGCCCACCGATGTGGAACTGGCAAATCAATTCCGGGTCAACAAGTGTACCGTTGCCGCCGGTTTGAATCAGCTTGTAGAAGAAAATCTCCTCGACCGCGCACCACGCCGGGGATCCGTCGTCAAGCGTCAGGAAAAAATGCTTTGCACCAATGCCGTCGCCCTGATTACCAAGACGGGTGGCGAGATGTATTCCAAATTTACCGCACGGATTCACCGGGAATTATTGAAGCGGGATTTGTATCCCGTGTTGATGGATGAAGATTTGAACAGCGATTATGATGAAGTTATCAAATTCATGCGTCAGCTGATCAAGAAAAGTCACCCTTGCGGCAGTCTGATTCTGGGCGACCATGTTCCTTATGAAGAACTGAAGAAATCGCCATACAATTTATTCAAGACTGTATTTCTGCTCCGTTATCACCACTTTGAAGAATTCAAGGCGGCCTATTATGCGCTCAGCGATTTGGAAGACATGGGACGGCAGATCGTTCAATATTTCGCGGAACGGAATATCAAACGGATCCTGTTCCCAGCCAATGCGGAAATCAAATTCCGCGGGGCCTGGGCATCCATGCAGGTGACCGTTCTGGAGCATATCAAAAAATATGCAAAGAAAGAAGGTCTGGAAGTGGATGACTCCCTTTTCTGGCGGATGCACAGCGATGCACCTGCTGATGCGGTTCTGCCCGGAGCTATCAAAAGTTCCAACGTTCCCACGGGGATCTTTTCTTTCAGCGACAGTTTCTTTTCTGCGCGTATTATGCCGGTTATCCGGGATATGGGTATGGATCCATTGGAAGATTTTGCCATTCTCGGCAACTTTAATACGGAACAATCGGCAATGCTCGGATTCGATACTTTCGATCACCGGGTGGAAGAAATCGCAGAAATCGGTGTCCGCATGCTGACGGGCGAGATTACAGAGAAAAAGATTCTGCTTCCGCCGCAGCTGATCCACCGGAGTAACAAATAAGAAAGTTCAACAAAAATTAAAATAAAAAACGAAAGGTAAACTACTATGAAAGTCAAAATGTTGATCTGCACACTTGCCGCCGCCATGGTCCCCGCATTCGCAGCCGAAGCACCTGCAAAACTTCTCTTGCAGGAAGGTTTTGAGAATGCAAAGATGAATAACAAAGGCATCTTGTACTGCTCTCACATTTATCCCACAACAAAGAAAGTACCCGAAGGCGTAGAATATAACTACATCCGCGGCAAACGGGAAGTCGGCGAAGGTAAATTTTCTCTCAAGATGGTCAACCTGCAGGAAAAAGGTGTCTTCTTCCTGATGTGCGATAAAGTCATTCCCAACTGCAAGAAAGATGAATACTTTGTTCTCTCTGCCGATGTCCGCGGCAAAGGCTATCTCCAGCTGGCATTGGCCAATTACACTGCACAGAATAAATTCATCGGAACAGCCGGAGGCTCTCTGCTCAATGGCAAACCTGGCATCTCCCTCAAAAAGCCCCTGGATTCCGAAGAATGGACAACGATCTATTTCAAATGTCCCCGTGCTTCCAAAGCAACGGATGACGGCATCTGCAAAATGGCAATCTTCATTTATGCGAAATCTGAAGTCTATGTTGACAACATCAAAATCTGGACCGAAAAGTCCGGCGCTGCCCCTGCAAAAAGCAAATAAGAGATTCACCTGAAACGGAGTTGAAGCAATTATGAAACGGAGTCTTCTTGCAATCGCATGCCTGTGTCTTGCATGGAATATTTCTGCCGCAGTTTCTGCGACACAGAAGGGGGAAAATATCATCCTCAAAAACAATTTCATGGAAGTCGAAATCGCCCCCGATGGCGGACGCATCTGCCGTTTGATCAATAAAGTCAATGGCGTCAACATGGTCACCGACCGGATCGGGAAAACATCCCGCGGCGGCGCACGTGACCGTGTTCAGCCTGCATTCATGCATTTTATCTACACAAAACACAAGCTGCTGATTCTCAAGAACACTCCGCAGGAAGTTCAGGTTCAGACATTTCTCCGCGGCGTGGAACCGTATAAATTTGTGGAATTGACCAAAGTTTATACCTTGAAGCAGAACTCCGCACGGTTGGATATCGCGGTCAATTTCCGGAACACACCGGAAAGTATGGGCGATACCGAAATCGGATACGGTGCGCACAACTTCTACGGCGTACCCAATGCAAAAAATATGATTTATATCCCGATGGCAAACGGAATCAAAAAATTCCTGCCCAGCGAAAGCGAAAACAAAAAATATAACAACATCCCCACACGCGGATGGATCGGCGTGAACGGCCCCAAAAACGCCGGACTGGTTTCCATGTATGATCTTTCTTACAGCGATATTGCCTATTCCTGGGATTGCGGCAGCAGAGAACCGCTCCACACTCTGGAATGGCAGCTGAAGAGCGTACCCATTCCTGCGGGTGAAACCTATACCGTCAACCATGCCATCGCCATGACAAGCGGCTTGAACAATATTTCCGGCGCCGGTTCTGCCGCTGTCGGGGAAATCGTTCTGCCGGAAAAATGCATTGCGGGGACACCAGTCAAAGCAAAAATCCGCCTTTACGGTTTGGAAAATCAGAAAGTCACCTTGAAAATCAAACTGGCGAAAGCAGAACAGAAACAAGTCTGCCAGCTGACGCCCGGCAAAATCACAGAATGTGACATCACCCTGCCCGCACCGGCAGAAAGTGCATTCATCACTTGCGATGTATTGAATGAGAAAGGTGTCAAACTCTTCGACCTGTACGAAAAAGTCCAGATCGGCAAGACCAGTCTCACCGTCGAAATGGAAGACTTCCCGGCACGCAAAAAGATTGCGAAAAATGAAGACGTCTGGGATATTCCGCTTACCAAAGAACATTTCAAAGAAAAAACAGAATTCCAGTGGGCTGTAAATTCCTCTTTCGGCACAATGGATACACTGGCATTGATCCCGACGTTCGGTGTTCGTGACGTTATCGAATTGTCACGCCGTTCCGCAATCAATGTCACCTTCCCCACCATCTTCCCCGGAGCCTGGCAGATGGCATGGCGTATGCAGGTGCTGCGCCCCGGCGAAACCGGTGTCGGCATGCTCCCTGCCTATATGAAAAAGCCTTATAAACTTTATCTGATCGGCGGCAGTTACGGAGCAAAAGGTGATTCCCATTTAAGCTGGAATAAATTACCGGCATCCGTCCGCGCCAATATTCTGAAAGCGGTACAGAACGGAGCCTCTCTGCTCTACATCAATCCGGATGGATTGGATCCGCAGATGACGGATATTCTGAAGGCTCTCGACCAGGGCGAAACCGCAAAAACACTTCTTGCCTCTTTCGACTTACAGGCAGCTCCCGGATTCGATAAAACATTGATCCGCTGCGGTAATTACGGCAAAGGCAAAATCATCGCCGTAAAATTCCCGGTCGATAAAGCATTCCTCACCCCGTCTTTTGCAACATGGCAAAAGACGGACAACCTGTTTATCAAACACCGTTATGATTATCAGGATTATCAGTTTGCGGTATTGGCGAAACTGGTTCATTATCTCTCCGGCGCACCGGCGAAACCGGTCATTACCTTTGCCGATGCTCCGGAAAACGGAGTATTGAAACACAATGTCACCAAAGGTGCCGCAAAGATTCAGTATGCAGTGTACAACCGTTACGGCGAAAAATTGTCCGAACGCACCATTTCTGCGAAAGAAAAAATCACCCTGCCCGCACTTCCGGCGGGCGAAAACCGTATAAAATTCTGCATCCTTGACAAACAGGGCAAGGTATTGGATTTTGGCTTCAAGACCATTATCAATCCGCAGAAATCCATTCTCCGCTCCGTCCAGTGGGCAAAACTCCCCATTCATGCCGGAGATCAGGCACAAGGCAAAATCAAACTTGCCGGAACGTTGCCGGAAGGTGCTGCGCTTCAGGTGGAAATTTCCGATATCCTCGGACGTCTCCTCCACATCAGCCGCGGCGATAAATTCACATTCAACACTGCGAAATCCAGCGTGCTCACCCATTTGGTGACGGTGAAAGTTATTCAGGATGGTACGGTAAAAGATATCTTCCGGACCAACTTCCATGTTGTCGGTGCCGGACAGGAAAATTATTACCCGACCATGCTCTGGATCGGCAATCAGAATGTTTCCGACTACACCAATCAGACGTTTATGAATCTCCCCGCAGAATACGGTTTCTCTCTGCTCTATGCCGGATTCCCCAACAAACTCGGGCTGGCATCCTTGCACTATTCTCCGCTGGAAGTTTCCACCAACACATTCGCAGGTCTCCATTTGGGACTTCATAATCCGAATGTCAAAAAACTGAATCTGGTACCGAAAGAAAAGAAAATCCGTAATCTCTGCATGAGCGATCCGGCAACACATAAGCGTCAGGTTGAATTCGTCAAAAATGCAGTGAATATGCTGAAGAATTACGGCAGCGAACGGTTCTTCAACATGGGCGATGAAATGAGTATCACTTATTATTCCACGCCCGTCGATATCTGTTTCTCTCCCCATTGCTTGAAAGAATACCGTAAATTCCTCAAGACCATTTACCCCACTCTGGCGGCTCTCAATAAACATTGGGAAACCAACTTCAAGACTTGGGATGAAGTCATGCCCATGATCACAGAAGAAGTTCTCACCAGAGAAAATCCCGCCCCCTGGAGTACACACCGGGAATTCATGGACCGCGTCTTTGCCGGCAACGTCAACATGCAGGCGGATGTCATCCGCAAGATCCACCCCAACGGCTATTACGGTCCCACAGGTCTGGAAGGCAAACCCCACGTTTACGGCGGCGGATGCAACTTTGAACACATGCGCCCGTTGACCATGCTTTCCGCTTACGGAGATGCCCGTATTCCGCTCTCATTCGACCGTAAGAAACGGATGATCATGTGTTATCGCGGTTATAAGAGAACGGAAATTTCTCAGTATCTCAATTATTGGGAAGGTCTCTTTGCCGGGGAACGCGGCGCGAACCACTGGTATACCTGGAGTTTCTTCCAGCCGGATGGAGCCCCTGCAAAGAACCGGGAATTCTTCAGCAAGATCATCTGGGAACTCCGCTCCGGAATTGCCGCATTGTTCGTCAATTCCGATAAATTCACCGACGAAGCAGCGATCCTCTATTCTCACGCTTCCGCACGTTCCAACTTCCTCAAAGAAGATAAGCTGGATGTGTTTGACAATCTGCTTTCTTTCGCCCGTTATTTTGAAGACCGGGCGGTGGGATACCGTTTCATTCTCCCGCAGGAACTGGAAAGCGCAGACTTGAAAAAGTTCAAAGTCCTTGTCCTGCCCGAATCAACTGCTCTCTCCGCGAAACAGGCACAGGCGGTCAAAGACTTCGTCAAAAACGGCGGGATTCTCCTTGCCGACTACGAAACAGCATTGGAAGACGAATGGAACGTACCACTGGCAAAAGGTCAGCTGGATGATCTGCTGGGTATCCGTCAGAGATCCATGGGCTTTGCCAATACGATTGCAACAAAGAAATTCAATATCCGCAAATGCGCAAAAGCAAAAGTGGTCAAAGGCAAAGCACATGCGACACTCAAAGATCAGCTGAACCGGGAATATCCGATCCTGATTACCAATAAATATGGTAAAGGCCGCACTCTTTATCTCAACTTCCGGTTCGATTATGCAAAAATGCGTGAACAGGGCGACAGCTCCCTGCGTTATCTGCTGGATCAGTATCTGAACTTCAAATCCAAATACAAACCCGTCATGGATGTGGATGGCAAACCGGCAGGCAGAATCATGACAACCTTCTATCGCAACGGCAAGAACACCTATATCGGTCTGCTCCCCGAACTGCCCCGCGGCAATTGGCAGAGAGCGAAAATCGATGAAATGAAGCCCATGTCTTACAAGGTCGATTTCACCGCACCCGGCAAAGGACATCTCTACAATGCCCGCACCGGAGAATATTACGGACCTGTCGCTAAAAAGCGTATTGATGTGACTCCCGCCCATGCCGTTGTGCTGACTCTGCTGCCTTACAAAGTCACAGGCATTGATGTCAAAGCCGCAGCAACTGCAAAGCCCGGCGACATTGTCAAAATCGCAGCAGCCGTCAAGACCTCCGCGGGTAAAGCCGGACACCATGTTTTCCACATGACGGTGAAGACTCCGGATGGCAAGACTCCGTGGTATCTGCGTCAGACACAGGAAACATCCAATGGCAAAGCCGTCTTTGAACTGCCCTTTGCGTTGAATGATGCGGCCGGAAATTATGAGGTCACAATCACGGATGCTGCGACAAAAACAACCGCAAAGATTCGTATCAATTGTAAACAATAATAAAAAGAAAGGCTTACAAGGCAATGAAAACTACAGTATTGCTGAAAGTATTATGTATTTTATTGATGCTGTCTGCTCTGACTTCGAATCTGTTCGCACTGAAAATTCAGGAACGGACACGGGCATCGAAAAAAGATCCGTCGATCATTACAAAAGAGATTTTTGCAACTTCCACGATCGGAGTCGATCACGGTTTCGCCGTAACCTATCAGCAGAAAGGCGGCTATGGACAACCGCTCAACAAACAGGGATTCCAGTTGGGGTATGTCCCCACCGGGAACTGGTATCAGGGCGGCTTTATCCGGAATATTGTGGTCAATGGCAAACCGGTGCAGCTGTTGAAATCCAAATACCCGGAAGTCATAAAGGTCATATCCAATACGGCGGAAAAAACCGTTCTCGGCACAGCCTTTGAAACACAGGCAGGCGAACTGCGTATCACCATGACCTTGCAGAAAGACAAGTATTATTCTTACGTAAAAATTGAATTCGCCAAGCCGGTAAAAAACTTGGAATTTGATTTATTGAATCACCCGGAACATTATAACAAAAAGCAGATGCAGCGGGTGATCCAGACCGCAAAACTCGCGTTGATGATGTCAGGCAATTTCACCTGTGCTTCCGGCAAAGATGAACAAGGCTGGGCAATGTATGAAGATAAATATCATGGCACTTTCGGTCCCTGTGCTCTGATGTATCAGCCGGAACAGACGGAACAGGTCACCTATTCCACTTATGCCGGATATCAGATCACAACCAGAATCAAAATGAAACAGGATAGAAATTCTGCCCATTTCCTGTTCTGGCATTTCCCGAAAAAACAGTTCCCCCGTCAGATGCCTTACGATTACCTGAAGAATCAGGCAGAGAAATTGCAGAAGGAATTGAAAGCTCTCAGTTCCGCAAAAAAAGAACGCAATGCCAGTGATGATGTTGCGTTTTATGAAATGAAGAAACTGAAACAGGCTCCTGTTATCGACGGCAAAATGAATGATGCAGTCTGGAACAATGTCCCCTGGTCCGATTCCTTTTACTACATGGGTACACCGGATAAAGCAGACCCGAAAACTAATTTCAAGCTGGCATACGATGATGCCTACCTGTACTTTTTCGTAAAATGTATGGAGCCGGACGTAAAGTCCATCATCCGGAACGGAAAGGGCAGAGACTTCAATATCGGGCAGGATGACTATGTTGAAATGTTCATCTGCCCCTATGGTGAATTGGATGACTATTATCAGTTTATCATCAACAGTAACGGGGCGGTCTGGGACAGCAAAGTCAAAAATCCGCTGCGTGAAGTTTCCTGGAACAGTAATATCACGTTGAAAACTTTGATCGGTAAAGATGCCTGGTACGTGGAAGGTAAAATCCCCGTCAAGGATCTGGTCCGCCCTGACCGGAAAACAATCAGTCTGTGGCTGTTCAACATGAGCCGTCAGCGAGTGGCATCCTCCACGAAAGCGAATCCGGATCACAAATGGACCTCCTGGTCAAAACTGCCGATCAAGAATGCCAATACAACGGCGTCATTCAATATTCTTTCCGATTTTGAAGCACCGTTTGCCAACCGCCCGATTGCATTTATGGCAGCGGACAGCTACAAAGAATTGTACCGGCAGAAACAGACCATTCAATGCACCTTCCCCCGGGAAGAACTTTTTATTGCAAACAACCTGTATGCGCCGAACTTTGTCAAAATCAGAGATCAGCGGTTCAAATACAAAAACTTCCTGAGCGGGTCCAGCGCACACAGAAAAAAAGAAGAATGGAAGCAGTATATCGACTCCCTCCGGATCCATATCAAAATGCCCGCAGGCTGTACGCTCATGACCGGTGAAATCGGTTGCCGCAGCATGTTCGAAGCAAAACAGACCGGCAAAAATCAATATGTAATCCGCCCGCTCCGTCTGGATAAAGATAATTCGCTGAACCGGATCACCCATGGTTATTTTGATTATATCGCTCTGTACATGAAAAGCACGCTCCCCGAAGGTGCAAAAGGCGAAATCGAAATCCATGTGGAACAGACCATCAAGAATGAAAAACTCGTGACCGGGGTCGTAAAATATCCCTTCACCGTGATCCGTTATCCGGAAGTGAAACAACTGCGCCGCTTTGTCATCAACATGTGGCCGGATATCTATCTGTTGTTTGTTCCTGATTACGCACAAAAAATAAAAGCTCTCGGTTTCAATTCCATTCCCCTGCGTTGGGATTGGGTGGAATATAATCACAAACGTTATCCCGGCGCAAAAAGCAAAAAACTCGAACAGCGTGTTCTGGATATGGCGGCAGATGCCAGAAAGCATGGTTTGCTCGTCTGCGTTCACGATTCCACCATGGGCGAGTTCTACTCTGCAAGAAAAGAAGGTCGCTGGGGCAACACCAAGTTTATGGATCCGGGTTATACCGGCAAGGTTTATCAGAAAGAACTTGCCGACCTCAAAGAAATTGCAGAAAAACTCAATCCCGATCATCTGCTCATCGACTGCGAATATTTCGCACATCATCAGCAATTCAAGGAAAAGGATATTTATGCCTGGAAAGAAGGAAAAGAACGGATCGAAAAATCCGGCTTGACTCTTAAAGGTTATCTCTCATCCTGCGGTGACCGTTTGGCTAAAGATGTACAGAATGCCCTCTACATTCCCGGAAAACGCCGGACACAAGTCGGATTCTATGGAACCGGCGGCTGCTTCTATCTCCCCCACGTCCGCTTCCCCGGCAGAGAAATGTTTGACCTGATTTTCAACATTCATACGCTCTTTGAAAAGAAACTGGTAGATTACGCCATGCCCTCCCCCTATCATTCCGGGGAAATGGATGACAAATATATTCTGTGTCTTTCCGAATTGCGTAAAAATATCAAAGATCAGCCGATCTTCACCTGGGCTGCCGCCGGATATCCCGTGGCATTCAGCAAGGAAATGGTGCGGGATCAATTTCTGGAAACCTGTGCATTCGGTTGCGTCGGGATTGCTTATTACGATGAAAGTGCCTGGGATGTGGGTGCATACTGGTATCAGGCGTTGGCGATCAATGAAATCGCACCCTTTGAAGATATTTTCATGGATGGCAAATTCTATGAACAGAAAGAAAAGAACTACAAGAGTGCTCATATCAAAGGCATGATCAAAGACAAGGAAGCACTCCTGCTCTTTTCCTGCTACAAACGTTACAAGAGCACAACGGAACGGATCAAAAATCCTCTCGCTGTGGATTGCGAAGTGTATGACGCAAGCACCGGTAAAAAGCTGGGCAAGCTCCGCAAAGGCGAATCCATTCAGGTGGAATTGGATATGACCCGTAATACAAAACTGCTGTATTTCGGCAACAACTGGAACAAGAGAAAATAACAATAAACAACAATATAGAAAGGAGTTTCACTATGTTAAAGAACAACAAAACAAAATCCTTTACCCTGATCGAATTGCTGGTCGTGATCGCAATTATCGCCATCCTTGCGGCAATGCTTCTGCCCGCTTTGAACTCGGTCAAAGGCAGAGGGCACGCCGCAAACTGCGTGAGCAATCAGAAACAACTTGCAGTCCTGACATTGCGCTATGTGGATGATTACAATGACTGGCTGCTGCCCTGCTATCTCCCCGCCTCTCAAGATGGATTGGGATATTGGCATCAATTCCTCATCAAAGCCGGATATCTGGAAAATCCTGTATCCAAAAATAAAATCCTGAATTGCCCTGCCGTTCCCAAAACGGATACCAATTATCTTATGAATCAGACCAATGCCGGTGACACAAAAGCCGCTGTTAAAAAAATTGCAAGTTTCGGGAAACCGTCTGCCGCATTTATCTTTGCTGACCGTGGAAACAGATCGACCGGGGAACACCGTTTGGTCAATTCAAAATCCAGTTATGAAACCTGGCGCGATGCAACGATCGGGATCCACAAAGATGCCGGTCACACATGGTCTTACTATGATGGACACGCGAACATCTATAAAGCAAAACCGGACTATACCGGCGTCCCCGGATATACAACCGTTGGTGCTCACGTTCTGCCATGGGGCAACAAAGTAAACTCCCGTGCAGGGATGGTATACCCCGGATGGTGATAATAATTTGAAAGTGAAAGGTTATTTCAAATGATTCGTAAGTTTAAACCGCAAATCCCTGTCGTCACACAGGAAAACGAAAATACAATCGTGCTCAGCAACGACTATTTTACCGTCACCCATGAGAAAAATGCAGGCGGCTCCATTGCCTCGCTGATTTTCAAAAACGGTACTGGCAACAATTTCTTTCAGCAGCCCGTGTTTGCTCATGTGGCGTTGAAGAAAGACGGGCAGATCAGTTTCTTCCGTCAGTCTTCAAGCACAGCACAGAATTTCTCCTGCTCGGTTCAGGAAAATGGAGTGAAAATCTTCACCGATGGGCAGCTCACCGACGAAAACGGAAAAACCATCCCCGTCCGCTTCAAACAAACCTTCTTCTATCAGGCTTGGGGACGCGTCAATGTCAGTCTCGAACTCATGATTGATGAAGAAATCAATAACGTTTATGAAATCGGCGTCTGCGGCTTCTATGCACCCGAAGAAGTCGATACCCTCGGTGTCCGCCCCGGATGCCCGCCCCCTCCCCCGGATGGCTATTACCGGGAAATGGAATCCAATCTGCGCTGGCATGATTTGACCCGGAAACGTTCCTTTGCGTACCAGTACAGTGCTTCCGACAACCGGATGCCCTCCTATTTCTGTCTTTTCCAGAAAGGCGGAGAAGGTTTTGAATTCTGGCGGGAAGATTGCGGCGAAACGTGGGATCGTCCTTTCGGACTCAATCCCGGTTCCGGTGTGTTCCTTGACGACTCCAAACGTTTGCAGCCGGGTCAGAAATACATCCGCGTGGAACCCTTCAATTCCTGGGTCTATCCCCGCTCATTCCAGCCGGGCAAAGCCACTTTCAATTATACTTTGGGCCTGCCTTTCCTCAAGACAACCAATGATGCAAGGAAAGCAATCTTCAACCTTTCCATGCAGGCAAGAAACTGGCCCACAAGCCGCGAACAGATGAAAAAACTGGCGGACGGCGGTGTACAGATTATCCGGCTGCATGACGATAATACATTCATCACTCCCTCCTGGCGTGACTGCTATTATCCCCCGTACGATGAAGAAAACATGAAAATGATGGATCAGAATATCGAATGGGCGCATGAATTCGGTATCAAGATCGTCCCCTATTTCTCTTTGAAGGAATTCCACCCCGACTGCCCGGAATATCCGGAAAACGCTCACCACTGGAACCGCTGGACTCACTCCGATGGCAGAATCCTGACAGAAGAAGGTCCTTACGGCGGTTACATGTGTATGAAAAGCGGCTGGCTCGACTTCCTCAAAAGTACCATTGTACGCGTACTGAAAAATCATAAATTCGACGGTGTATACTACGATCATCTCTGGTTCCGTTACTGCAATCACCCCGAACACGCCAACGGTCTCTGGCACAACGATGCAGATGAAATTCTGGACTTCCTTTTCTGGAGCCGTCAACAAGTTGGCGAAGATGGAATCGTCTATCTTCACACCTCCGCCTGCCCCACTATTATCGGCGAAAATCTGGCAAACCTGATGATCATCGGCGAAGATATGTCATACGCCCGCCCGACTATCGACACCTTCCCGCCGGATATGGATTTCATGCCCATCACCAACCGGATCTGGTGTCCCGCCGCTCCCTGCTGGCGGAATGCAGATGAAATCAGAGAATCGGTACTCATCACCGTGTTGAAACATACTCCGCCATCCAACCGGGCGGAAAGAGTGGATTTTGTTTATGAGCTCGGCGCGATCTTCAAAAAATACAGATTGAATGATATGTACCGTCATACCATGATCAGACTGCCCATCGGTGCAAGCGAACAAAACTTTTTCGTCAATGTTTACACGGATGAGACACGTCTTGTTCTTTTCTGTGCGAACCTGCTGAAAACGCCGCAGAATATCACGTTTGATCTGCCTGCCGGAATCATTCCTGCCGGAAAGACTCTCAAGCAAATCACTGCCGTTGAAAGAATCAACGTTGCCGGAAATGCTCCGGACTTTACTCAATTCCAGTTGGGATGTCCCGCAGAAGATGCCGGGATTATTGAACTGGAACTCCGGTAAAAAACGATACGCGGGGCAGAAAACTTTTTGCAAAAAGTCTTCTGCCCTGCGCTGCAATCTTGTATTCGGATAAAGTTTTTTATTTTTATAAATCAATTTTTCTTCCGCTGAAAATCTTCATCCACCGCAGTACGGAAGTCCGAGTCCGTCAGATAACGGATTGCCATCGTGATGGCAATAACATATCCTTGGAATTAAAAAATCCCGTGATGGCTCATCAAGCAATCTCGTAATTCCAGCTGTCTATTTGTCCGGAGTCCTTGTCAAAATTCACTCCAATGAGAAAAATCTTTTTACCGGAATTCATATACCGGCGATAATAATCCCGATCTTTGATTTGCTGCAGAGCAATACGATCGCTTTTATTCAATTTAAACTCAAAGACAAACACAAAGTCCTCATTTGCAGCCACTGCATCAATCCTGCCATTATTGGTTTTCGATTCTGCAATAATACTGATTCCCAACAGCATAAAAACAAGATAAAACAGCATTTGAAAGTTATTTTCATCCTTCAAATGAATATCGTATGGTACTTTGGCAAAAAACACTTTCATCGTCTCAAGAAATTCGTCCACATCCCCTTCTGAAACCTTGTCGGCAAGAATGTAAACAGAATCCTTAATCTGATTCACATGAAGTCCGCTGCAATAACCGGCAAGATATACATCGAAAGAGCCTTTAACTTCCAGATTCGGGAAACGAAGCTGATATGTAGTATCACCGTAACGCTCCACAGCTTTATCAATGGTCAGATATCCGGTTTGTAAAAGAAGAGTCAGCGGATTGAGATTGTCTATTTCATAAGCACTGAATGCAAAAGCGGAAACCGGGGCACCTAAAGCTTTTTCCAAATCAAATTTTTGTTTTCTGATAAGTTCCAACAAAAACGTTGGAGTACCGGTGGAAAACCAGTAGTTATTAAATTCCCCGCCATTTTCAAAAAAGTACGCCAGGGATACTGGATTATAAACCGTTTGCGCATTTTTATGAAAACGGTAACCATTGTACCAATCTTTTATTCTGGTCTTGTAATCAACAATATCCTGCACTCCGGCAAGAGTAGAAATCCGATCGCCGAAATTCGCGTCCAATTCCTCCTGTGTATAGCCGAACATGGTGGCATACCGGGCATCCATTGAAATATCGGTCAAATTGTTCAAATCAGAAAACAGCGAGACATGGCAGAATTTGCTGACACCCGTAATGAATGCAAAACGTAACTTGCTTTCAAATGCTTTTATAACGGAATAAAAAGATTTCATGCAAGTTAAGACATCAGAAGATTCTGCTTTCCCGATATTATTGAGAATGGGTTTGTCGTATTCATCAAGAAGAATAACCACATTCTGCTGCTGTGAAAGTTTGCCGATTATTTCTCTGAACATGTTGTCGGGAGAAGTTTCCGTTAACGTCACATTATGATATGCAGCCGTTTCCTTCATCAAGCGAATTAAGCTGTTTTTCACAGCAGTAAGAGAACTGAAATCAAATCCATTCAAATCCAAATGAATCACCGGATACGGCTTCCAGTCATACGGCTTATCATAAATGGCAAGACCGTTGAAAAGCTCTTTTTTTCCTTCAAAAACTGCTTTCAGAGTGGAGATCGCGAGAGATTTACCAAAGCGACGCGGACGGGACAGAAAATATCCGGCACTGCTCGGACGAATCAGCTGCCAAATATATTCAGTCTTATCCACATACAGGAAATTTCCCTGTATCAGATCTTCAAAATTGTAAACGTAGCTGGTAAGATCTTTCATTATTTTATACTCCTGATACCATAATATACACTGTATTGACAACTTTTTCAATTGTTTTATTTTATAAAGTTAAAAAAAGTAAACTTCATCCCGAATGGGCATCCGGTAGACAGAATACGGGTTGATTTTTATAAATCAATTTTTCTTCCGCTGAAAATCTTCATCCACCGCAGCACGGAAATCCGGCTCGGTCAGATAACGGACAGCCATCGCCGCCATTGCAGCGGCACACTTCATCGCCTGAGTAAAGGCATAATCGGTTTTGGCTGCCTGTTTCAAGGCTTCCGTATGCAGCGGAGCATCCACCCCGTTCTCACAAATTCCAAAGTGAACATTTACACCCGGCATACGCTGGGAAACATTCCCGAAGTCGGTGGAAATTCGCCCTTCATCGCCATTGGCAAAACGAACCTCTTCTCCGAGGGATGTCATCAGTTCGCGATAGGCTTCATTCAGCGGACGGTTCACCAGACATGGCGCGGTGGCGTTGCCTTCCTGTTCAATATCGTACGTACAGCCGGTCACATCTGCCGCCGCACGGATAAGCTGTTTCAAATAATCAAACATCTCATGAGTCATGGCAAGTTCCGGCGCACGCAAATAGAGATATGCAGACGTTTCCGCCGGGACGATATTCGCTGCATCGCCTCCGTGGGTGATGATTCCATGCACCCGCGCCGATTCCGGCAGCGTCTGACGCCATTTTTCCAGATTGTGGAAAAGTTCAACCATAGATGTCAAGGCATTGATTCCTTTCTCCGGAGCCAATCCGGCGTGGGATGCCCTGCCGTGAAAATAAATGCGGTAACGGGAGACCGATAATGCGCCGTCATCCATGGATGTCCGATCGTATGGATGGCTGATTACAGAAGCGTTGATATCGTCGAACACACCATGCTTCTCCAGATCGACTTTACCGCTGTATCCTTCCTCTGCAGGGGAACCGATCAGGAGAATACGTCCGTTAAATTCGGGGTGATGTGTTTTCATGTATTGTACGGCGGAATGAAATGCCGCGATTCCGGACGCTGCAATCAGGTTATGACCGCATGCATGCCCCATCCCCGGTAACGCATCGTATTCTGCAAAAAACGCGAAATTCAGGCCCTTTCCGGTGCCGAAACGGGCTTCAGCCAGAAAAGATGTGGACAGCTTTTCAATCAGCGGAGATTTGACCGTATATCCCAAAGTATGAAAAAAACCGGTCAGCGTCTCATGGGCTTTGTATTCCTGCAAGGCAATTTCCGGATTCTGATAGATAAAATCAGAAACGGCACGCACGTCTTTTTCAATGTCAGCAATAAAATGAGAGAATTCAGAAAGCATAAAAATCAAACCTCAAAAACGTTCCACTTCCACATCATTACCGTCGGGCTCCGCCTTTTTCTGCACAGGCTTCCTTAAAATCTGAATCTCCTTCTCAGGCAGATCCCAATTTTTGAAATAAGCAATAAGATCCTGTTTCTGCACATCCGTCAGATGATTCATGCGGACAACAATATCGGCATTACCGGTCAGCATGTGATAATACGCAAGAAGCGGTATGCCATTCAAGGCTTGCGTATTCTTCTTCAATCTTCTTGCACTATGCGCAATCAAACGCATTTTAACCGCCGAATTCAAATTGGCGGCTTTCAGACGGGACTGGTAATGATTGCCGGCATCCGCATACTCAATTCCCTGCCAGGTGGTTGAAACAATGCGGTAACGGTCAAGTCTGGCCCCCTTCATCTTCGTTCCACCCTTGTATGCAAGTTCGTGAATCGCCTGACACTCTTTCAACAGGACAATGGTCTGCTTTACAGCGTCAGTATTGGTCTGTGCAGAAATTATTCCGGCAAGATGGGGTTTACGTTTTGCCTGATCCACCCACTTCTTCTGCCAATTATCAAACAGTTTGACTGCATTCGCAAATTCACTGGCGTACTTGTCTTTTTCTTTCGCAGAGGTAACAAGAATACGTTTCGATGTCAAAGCATATGCACGCGGATACAAGGCCGCAAATTCACGTTTGATTTGTATTTTCACATTCCTACGCTCATTTGCCTCGGCGACAGCTTTTTTTCGGGCTTCCGCTTGGGCTTTGGTGGCGGCGGCTTTGGCGGCGGCGGCCTCGATATTTTTCTTCGTCTCAGGAACTGGCGCTTTCTGAAAACGTATCTGACGCGCCCGTTCTTCCGCAATGGTACGTTGACGTTCCGCTTCCAGCTGCTCATAACGCGCAAATGTCTTTTCCGCTTTTGCAAGTTCAGCAGCCTTGCGGAGACGGGAATATTCCTGCAGATACTGATCCAATGCATCCCGTTCTTCCGACGTCAATTGGGCAGGCATTTCCAAATAAAGATTCCGATAGCGGTTGACAACATCCGTTGTCAGAACCGTCTGCGTTTTCAAGTACGCAAGTTCACTCTTGAGCTGCCGCGTCAATACAGACCCGTTCCCGCTTTCCGATGCAGAAAGATCAACACACAGCAAAACTGCAAGCATCAGCCAAAGCAGGAGAAATCCATTCCGAACCGGGAAAACACATCGGCCAACCGGTAATGACTCCGCACGATTAAGCTCTGTTATACGTGACATATCCAACAGCTCCGATCACTCCGGCTTCTCTTACTTCTTCTTGTTTGTGGTCTTGGTTGAAGTTTTCTTCTTATCGGAACCATTCTTCAATGTGGTAGATGCGCCCGGGACAGTAATCTTGACTTCTTTCCCATCCCCTTTCTTGGCTGCAGCATTTTTATTGGCTGCAGGCTTTGCCGGTGCTTTCTTAGCCGGAGCTGCTTTCTTTTTGGGCGGAGCAGGCTTTTTCAACAGAAGCTGACTTTCCTTAGCTGGCAATTTCCAATCTTTGAAATACGTGGCCAATTTCTGTTTCTGCGCCTGGGAAAGATTCATCCGGACAGCAATTTCCGCATCACCTGCAAGAATATGATAATATGCTAAAAGCGGAATACCATTCAATGCAACTGTATTCTTACGCAATCTCATGGCACTTTGCATAATCAGACGCAATTTGACCGCCGCATTCAATTTGGAAATTTTCAGACGGGATTCCACATTATCCTCTTTATAATCAATTCCCTGCCAGTTCGTCGAAACGATCTGAACCCGGCCAAGATAAACACCTTTCATCTTATCGCCACCATTGTAGGCCATCTCATGAATCAACTGACATGTTTTCAACATGGCAATCGTCTGCTTCACAGGGGTACTGTTAATCTGAGCAGTAATCACGCCCTTCAGATGCGGCTTGCTTTCCGCCTGTTTATTCCACTTCTTCTGCCAATCTTCAAACAATTTGACCGCATTCGCAAATTCGCTGGCGTACTTATCCTTATCTTTTTCAGATGTTACAACAATCCGTTTCGATGTCGTAGCATACACACGCGGATACAATGCCGTAAGTTCACGCTTGATTTGATTTTCCACATTCTTATGTTCATTTGCCTTAGCGGCAGCGGCTTTCTTTGCTGCATCTGCTTTCTTTTTGGCTTCCGCTGCGATTTTTGCTTTTTTCGCAGCTTCCGCTTTTTTCTTGGCTTCCGCTGCGGCTCTGGCAGCATCTGCTTTCTTCTTGGCTTCCGCTGCAGCTTTTGCCTTTTTCGCAGCTTCCGCTTTCTTCTTTTCCAATGCGGCTTTCTGTTCCGGGGTCAAAATACGGGCTTTTGCTTTCAATACTGCCGTTTTCAATTCATCGGCAAGTTTCTTTTCCTCTTCGCCGAATTTGTCAGGTGATAACGTCGCAACAAATGCTTCCGCACGTTTTACAATGTCTTCCGGTTTGTTTTTACTGTCATTCGCATACGCAAGTTCCGCTTGCAGACTCTTGACAAGTGCAGATTCCTGCTTGACTTCCGGCTTTTCTGCAACTTCACTCTTTGCAACGGTTTCAGTTTCTTTCACCGGTTCCGCAGATTTTCCGCCTTTCAGCGCAAACACGGCTCCGATACCACCAAGCAGAACGACCGCTGCTCCAATCACAGCATATTTCGCTTTCCCCATAAACAACTTGCGCAAGCCGGAAGGACGGATATCATCCGCTTCCGCAGAAAACAGACGCGCCGAAGTGGAACTCGAATCTTTTGAACGCAATAACGACGTAACACGGGTCATTGTGCAGCCGGCTTCCACCATCTTACGGGCTGCTCGCAGGTCATCCACCAGAGAATCCGCATCCGGATAACGCATCAACGGATCCTTTTCCATCATCTTGTCAATGATCATGGAAACGCATTGAGGCACATCCTTATTCACATTCATCGCCGGAGTCAGCTGACATGTAATATGTTTCTGGGCAATCTCGGCTGCAGAAGTCCCTTCAAACGGGAAACGCCCGGTCACAAAATGATAGAACGTAGCCCCCAAACTGTAAATATCACTGCGGACGTCCATCGGTGCACCGGTCAGATGTTCCGGGCAAATGTACTGGGGTGTCCCCATGACTTCATCTTTATCCGCATCATCCACATCCCCCGCAACACGAGCCAACCCCAGGTCAGCCAGTTTTGCTCTGCCGGATTTGGTCAGCATGATGTTATCCGGTTTGATGTCACGATGAATCAATTTCTGCTCTGTCCAGGCATAACTCAAAGCCTCTGCAATCTGCTGGATAATATTGATCGCCTGTAAGGGGTCGATAATGCGCTTCGACTTCAGTACACCCTTCATCGTCTCGCCATCAATGAACTCCATCGCAAGATAAAATATCCCGGCATCCTCACCAACTGCATACGCCTGAACCACATGCGGATGATTCAATTTCGCCGCAGCACGGGCTTCCTTGATGAATCCAACCACGAATTCCGAATTGTTTGCATAGGCTTCGGACAATACTTTCAATGCCGCCGGACGGTCCAGACTGATCTGATAGGCTTCGTAAACAATACCCATACCGCCACGCCCGATCTCTCGACGGATAATAAAGTCTCCAATCACCGCCCCGGGGCTTACCCGGTCTGCCGGCGATTTAACAATTTTGGAACAATGACCACATTCGACCATTGTTCCCATATCACCACTTTCGATTGCAACGATTCCGCCGCATTCGGGACACTGAAAACGTATCACTTCAACATTCTCCAATCTATTTTTTTATCATTCGGGATCCGATGTTTTGATTTCGCTCCGGCCCGTCAAAGGATTTATTATCAAACTGGTATAAATAACTTTACCATCACTGTCTTTCTTCAATTGAATATTCCCGTCCGGAAGTCTTACCCCCTCAACAAGGCGAATCACCATGTTTTTCATTTCACTGCCCGACGGCATCACCAACTGCCCGTTCGGCTTGAAGATCACACAGCGGGCAACATCACTGGAACCATCGACCCCTTTGACTCCTGAGACTTTGAAAATACCATCCAGCGCCGTTGCGCCCTGTACCACAAAATCCGTTGCTCCGCCATTCAAAAGCACACCGTCCGGAAAATGTTCCCATTTGCTGTCCGATGCCCATTTTACGAATTCATATTTATCACTGTCATTTTTATAAACGATCGCCATACGGCAGACGGAGTTGCAGAAATCGACGTTTTTCACACCGGACATTTCTTCCCCGGCAACCGGAAATACCAATGCAACATACTGATTATCAGAGACAGCAGTTACACGGGCAAGCTCCAGCAATGCGGCGACCTGACTTGCCCCCTGCTCCGGCAGACGTCCGCTGGTCAGATTGGATAATGCGGGCAAACCGATCCCCATCAAAAGCGCGGCAAGCGCAATGACAACTAACAATTCAATCAAAGTAAAGGAATGTTTTCTCATCTTGCAGACTCCTTCCTCTTCCGGCCTTTTCTGGAAGATCTGTCTTTATCATTTCTGTCATCTTTTTTCGTGACTTTTTTATTTTCTTTCTTACCGGATTTCGCTTCCAGCTGCTTCCGTTTCTGATCCGCATAATACCATTTCAGCCATTCTTTTTTACGTCTTTCCTGATTCTGTTTGATAACGGCAACCAAATCCCGGCGAGCCATTTTTTCCGGTTTTGTTTTTTCGGAAATATCAAGCACCGCATTCATCGCATCGTGCAACATTCCACGGGCAGCATTGTATTTCTGCGCAGACGGAACAGAACGCATACTCTGGATCAGATCCGCCGCTTTGATCAACGGCAGAGAAGCATTGTAAATCCGGACATACCAACCACGGGAATGTCCCGTCACTTCCTCCAAATCGGGATGCTGCACCAACGATTTATATTCCAGAATTTTCTGACGGATTTCGCTGGCAGACATAAATTTATATTTCCGGGGATTGGATCCGTATTCCCGAACCGTCGCCGGTGCATCAGCAAGGCTGTCCACCCAATCCAGATAGGCGTTGACACGCTTTTCAAAAAAATCTTTGGAAACAGAAGGGAGTAAAGCCATTTTCGGCACTTCCGGTTCTTTGGCTTTACGACTCCGGTTCTGTTGCTGTCCGTAACACGGACTCAACATCAAACCTGCAAGCAGCAGGCAAACAGTTATGAAAAATTTCTTATTCATACTTCACCCAGATCAATTTCCATTTTTGTGTAACGTTGTCATAAAGCAGATAAGCGGACATTTTGGCAGTTCCGGTGATGCGGTCCGCACCATTATCATATCTGCCTTTCTTTGCCATTACTTTGTTATCAAGTGTGGGGATGGAACCGAAAACAGAGCTGACATCCTCCTTATCACCATACTTCCAATAACCGGAATTTTTCTTGATTTCCTCATCATCATCGCCCCGATCGATATTAAATTCGACCTCACTGGCAGCACCGACATCCTTGATAGACTGGGCAATCACAACCAATCGTGCAACGTCATAGTTGGTGCTTGCCTTTGTCAGCTGGATGATACGCCCGATGAGCTGCTCTTTATTGGCATCCGTGTTCTGGTCAACGAGAGATCCATCAAACAATTTCCAGAACGGACTTTCAGCCGGAGAAAGATAAATATCAGTTCTGCGGTAAAGCGGAATATGATCTTTCTGAACCGGAGCACCAATAGCTGCAATCATATCAGAAGACGGCTCAGTAATTGCCTGCTTATCATCTGCGCCAACCAGAGTGTAATCGTACGCACCGTTTTTGTGGAATATCATGTCGCGGAACAAGGCATCCAAAGTAAAATTCTTTACGGCTCCAGGTGCAGCATTCAGATTGATCTTGCCGAATTTATCAACCGTTACAGGCTTTTTGACTCCGGATCCGTCATCTTTCACTTCCTGAATGGTAATCTGATCCAAAATACGGAAGTCACCTTCGCCATAAGCACCGCCCCCCTTATCCGTCAGGTTGGCACTCAACTCATTCTTAACAGCTCCGGCATTGGTAGGTTTCGTCAGATTGATCGTCTGCCAGGGAGCGGCACGATGGATCGCTCCGATTTCCCACAAAGACTGCATGGATGCATGGCGAATATAAGCTGTGGAAATACGGGGCATGTTCTTATCCGCATCAGCAGCCGGATCCGTTGCGTTTTCGGCATCGCCGCCTGTCAGGCTGAATTTGTTGTTGGCAGTCAACAGACTACCTTTATTCAAACCGCCTTCGTAAGCAGTGTCAGAAACAATTTCCCAACTTTCAGTATGAAGATTGTGACGCGGGTCATTCACTTCCAGAGAGAAGGAATAGGGGTAAGCATCCCGGGTGCATTTTCCGTTGTTACGCAAGGCGCCGGAGAGCAGTGTGGAATCTTTTTTCAGGTTCACATAATCCACCGCTTCGGAACCTTTATACAGCACCAGTTGCAAATCAATATCCAAATTATCCAGCGTGAAATAGCCGCCGTTTGCCAGCTGCGCATCATCAGTAGAAATATCATTATTATGCGCAAAGGCACCGACAGGGAAAGTAGATTCATAGATGTAAGATGCTCCAGAGCCGCTGCCCAGATTGAAATAAGCATAGTTTTTCTCTTCCGCTCCAATCAATTCACTGCCGTTGCTGCCATCGAGATTACAAGCGGCATCAACAGAAGTCATGGTATTCTGTGTGAAACTTTCTGTCCCGAATGCAAAATTGTTTTTACCGTACTTGAAGGAAATCTTTCCGTATGCTTTTACGCTGTAATCGGCAGCATTTCCGGGCCAATCGCCATCTTTCCGGAACATATTGATAATTTCCGGCTTCAATTCAATCTTGACCTGCATCGAAGGATTTTCCCACTTGTAATAACGGGTCACCGGATTACCCTCGGCATCCGGGGTCTGCACTGCTACAGCCGCTCCGGGAGTATTGATTGTATTGACAGAAATCCATGCTTCATTCAAATACCAGGTGCGCTTGTTGCCGGTATATGCCGGTTTATTGGTTCCATTCCAGTTTTTCGGATCAATATCGGAAACAACCGGAGTATCAGTGGATGCATTGTAATTGATCAGGTTGGCGATGATCTGCTTTGCCTTGGCTTCCGCAGTAGGCCAATTACCTTGGGTATCATTCCAATTCCGCAGCCAGAGAATACCCGTATCTTTATTTTCCGTCACATTATTGCTGCTGTCATAGAATGCATAATTTACATTCGCAGTGCCAAGATCTTTGTAAATGGCATTGACGGCATCCGTTTTATAAGCGGCACCATCCTGCACCATCTTATTCCAGGCATCCCCGCGATTCAGATTGAAACGGTGGAAAAATTCTGTTTTGTCTTTGACTTTGTTATTGTCAATATCACCGATAAACCAGGCATCCGCTTCATTCTGAGAAGCTGCATCGGTGACCAGGAAAAAGTCTTCCAGCCGTTTTTCAGAGGTGGCAGATTGAATATTCCAGAAGGCTTTGAGGATGTCGTAAGAACCGTAAGTCTGAATTTTTTCAGGTGAACCGCTTCTTTTAGCAACCAAATCAGACTTTTTGAATTCAATCCGGTTTGTTGCAGATTTATCACTGTAAATCTGCAATTTGCTGTAATCATAATTCAATTCAGCAAGTGTACGACCGAGATGTTTGGAACAGAGCTGACCATCTCCATTATCGCAGGAAACACCGCCGCAAAGATCATTATGCGTCAGCAATGAGTTCAGATGCATAAGATTCATACCGCTGAGATAATACGCATAACGACCAATCAATGTTCCATTGCCATCGTCAATATACTGCCAGCGGGTACGATTCTTCCCTGTCAGCTTGACGTCGTCCGTTTCGATTTTCCACAGCCAGTCAAAGGTATTGGCATTTTCACCGGAGGTTTCCTCGCTGTAAAAAGTTACACCGATTGCGGAATTTTTGCTGATGTTAGCCAATGCACGATTCAAAGCAGAATCCGCAAAATGACGTGCCTGTGTGGAAGCGGCATAAGCAGATGCAACTTTCAAGTCCGTTGTCGCACGGTTCGCAAATACAAGTACGGTCACGATCAAAACTGCGAGAATACCCAATGCAAAAAAGAGTGCGACACCGCGTTCACCGGAAGTTTTTCGTAAATAAATGGACTTTTTCATAGTGCAATCTCCTTCCGTTAAAATGACTGGCCACGGTCGATATCAATTCTGCGACTGAACAAGCGGTAATCATCAGGTTCGAGTTTCACGTCAATCCCCATTGCCTTTCTCTCGCGGATTGTCTTCAAGACATTCTCATCAACCACTTTGATCTCGACAATTACATAATCCGGGATACGGGCGTTTCCAGCAGCGGCTGCGGAATAAACACCAAACGGAACGACATCGGAAGTATTGTGGTTGTAGGGCTTGATTTTCATATCGACCACTCCATCAAGAATGGTGCTCATCGTATATCCAGAAACACTGGGAAAAACAGCAGTGGGAGACGCGACACTGTATTTGTGCAGCATCCAGCCGCTTTCCAATTTTCCATCGTGATCTTTGTTGCCGATTGCCAGCATTTGAAGTTTTTTCAAACTGATCGTCTCTGCGCCTTCTGTTTCTTCGATTACGATGTCTTCTGTCAATTCGTAATGCACACGACTCAATGCGATATCAGACTTTCCGATTTTCTGGCTTCTCTGAACAGGAATATCCAAAGTTTTCAACTTATTCCAACTGTCATTTACCTGGTAATAAACAATTGTCTCCACGCCTTCATTGTAGTAAACATTCTGCAGGTCGGCGGCAAGCATATCCATAACAACACGAACTTTTTCATACTGTCCGACATTGTTTGTGGAAGATGACATGACATCCTGGGATAAACCAAAGAAGCGCATAACCGCCAGCATAAAAATCGTAAACACCGTCATAGCCGTGAGTAATTCAAGCAAAGTAAATGGCTTTTTCTTCATAATCGTTCTCCTGTTTCAAATCAAGTTCCCGGTTCACGAACCAAAGAAGAGGCAGGATCCAGAAATTCCCGCACATAAACACGTTTCTTCCGCTCCGCATACGGTACAGAAGAAGGCCAACTGACTTCCATATAAACCCGGATCAATACCGCCGTAGCACCATTATTATCCGGAACACCGGCCACATCACCGGGTGTAGTCTTCCAAAGCAAAATATCACCGGTCAGTTCCGGGGCCTTGCCGCTGCGCCCCATGGCAAATTTTGTACCGCTGGGCTGCTGAAATTGAATCCCGTCATCTGTCATATTGCCGTCTGTAAGCAATCCGGAGACATTATCGACAGGGATCCAGGTCTCAGCCTCAGAGGGCTTGGACGTGGAAAGGCCTTGCAAACCTGTAACGAAATTCTTTTTCACATCGAATGCAATTTCCGCAAATTTTGTATTTGCCACGTCTGCGATCAAGTTATCTGCCGAAGCATCCCGGTTGGCGTTAAGGGTTACAGGAATCACTGCCATGATCCCCATAATACCGATCGCAGTCACGCCTAAAGCCAATAAGACTTCAATCATGTTAAAAAATTTCTTCTTCATGGTCGTCGCTCCTTTCCAATTCAGCAGTTCGTCAAACAGGCCGACACTTACCTGTATGCGTAACTTATATCTTAATAGACATCTTTTCAAGTCAGAAGATCGGAAAAAGCAGAAAAAAACAGAAAAAAAGTATTATAAAATGAATAAAATCAGTAAAAAAGTACTGATATCCCCTCCACACAGGGAATTTTTGGTAAAAAATTTGCAGAAAAATAATTAATCGATCCAGCCGCCGGCAATCTGGCGGTCTTCCCGATACAACACAACTGCCTGTCCGGGAGTAATGGAACGGACCGGTGAATCAAAACGGATTTCTCCCGCGCCATCGTCCAATAAACGCACCGTGCCTTCCACCGGCATGGAACGGTAACGGATCTGAATCAATGCTCGGAATTCAGTCGGCAGATCATCGTGGACAACCAGCGAATTGAACCGGAGAAAATCGGACATCAGCATGGCGCTGTCCGTCACCAATTCCACTTCGTTGCGTTCCGCTGAAATCGCCCGGACATACGCCGGTTTGCCTAATGCAACACCCGTACCTTTGCGTTGTCCCGGGGTGAAGGTATGGATACCATTATGTTTGCCCAAAATCTTGCCGTTTTCATCGACAAAATTACCGGGGCGCATTTCGCCATCAAAAGTTTGACGCAACAACTCCCCGACCGATTGATCCGGCGTGGCAAAACAGATATCCTGACTTTCCGGATCGGACGCATTGGGCAGATTCAGTTCCGTCACAATGGCACGGACTTGATCCTTTGTCATATCGCCGAGCGGAAAACAGCTGAAATCAAGTTGCTCCTGTGTCAAACCGAAGAGGAAGTAACTCTGATCTTTCTTGCGGTCCGCGCCACGGAATAATGCATTGTGTCCGGAGGGATGCAGACGCAGGGAAGCATAGTGTCCCGTAACGAGTGCATCGAATCCGTTCTGTTGTGCATATTTCATCAGATACCCGAATTTGAATACCGGGTTGCACATGGCGCAGGGATTGGGCGTTTTTCCGCCACGATAGGTCTCCCAGCAATATTTCATGACAGTATTGCGGAATTCCTCCTGAAGATTTAGAACCGTAAGAGGAATCTTCAAGCGGTCGGCAACTTCCCGGACGCGGGAGAGATCTTTGCCGGGAAACAGATCCATATATACGGCATGGACATCCAACCCTGCCTGCTGAGCCAGAACGGCAGCGGCAGAGGAATCGATTCCGCCGCTGAATGCAAGCAGAATGCGCTGTCCGGATTTCAACGTTCCAAAGGGTGTCAACATGATGCAAGTTTCTCCGCAAGATCGTCGGGTGTTATATTGCAGAAACAAACCATTTTATTTCTGGAAGTATCGCCGCTGACGACAGAAACGGCGCTTTTCGGAAGGCCGGCAGCTTTCGCAAGGAATTTACACAATTCGGCGTTGGCTTTGCCTTCCACTGGGGGTGCAGTCAGGAAAATCTTGACAGCATCCCCATAAAGATCACCCATGGCATTACGTGACGAACGGGGCTGAGCTTTACAAGGAAGCACAACCCCGTCGGGCGTCACTTTAAGCAAGGAAAGAATATCTGCTTTTGTCATTCTTCGTCAGAGGGCTGACCATCATCCGTCGCAACGTTGCGGGGAACGTGGCGGGGGGCATCTTCGAACTCAGGAAGATCGAGGAGAGAGCGGATTTCATCAGCAGACATGGTTTCTTTTTCAAGCAGGGCCAATGCCAGTTTATCCAGCAGATCCCGTTTTTCAGTAAGAATCTGCACCGCACGGTCATGACCTTCGCGGATGATACGGCTGACTTCTTTATCAATTTCCTGCCGTGTTGCTTCGGAGCAGGATTCATTGCGTGTGATATCGCGGCCGAGATAGATGTGTTCGGAACGTTCATCATACTTGACCGGGCCGAGTTTATCACTCATCCCATAAGCACACACCATCGCATGTGCAATATCAGTTGCATGAGAAATATCCTGCTGCGCACCACTTGTGATGTCACCGAAAACCAATTCTTCCGCAACACGTCCGCCCATACTCATAGCGATACCATCAAGCATTTCCAATTTTGTACGGGAATAACGGTCTTCCTTTTCCACCATCATGGTCATACCGAGGGCTCTGCCGCGGGGAATGATCGTGACTTTATGGAGCGGCGTACCATGCTTGCAAAAGAGATTGACAATGGTGTGACCGGCTTCGTGCCAGGCTGTCAATCTGCGTTCGTGATCGGGAATCTGACGGCTGCGGCGTTCTCTGCCGAAACAGACTTTATCCCGTGCTTCTTCCAGGTCTTCCTGAAGAGCGGCAGGACGATTGTTACGGGCCGCAAGGAGAGCAGCTTCGTTAATCAAGTTGGCAAGATCGGCACCGCTGAATCCGGGTGTGCTTTTTGCAATCACATCCAAATCCGCAGCGGCATCCAGCTTGATATTCTTTGCATGACCGGCAAGAATCTGACAGCGTCCTTTGATATCCGGCAGGTCGATTACAATCTGACGGTCAAAGCGGCCGGGACGGAGCAATGCGGGATCGAGAACGTCGGCACGGTTGGTGGCAGCGAGAACGATCACACCTTCCTGTGTTTCCAAACCGTCCATCTCAACCAGCAATGCATTGAGCGTCTGTTCGCGTTCGTCATGACCGCCGCCGATACCGGTAAAACGGGAACGGCCGACGGCATCGATTTCGTCAATAAAGATCAAACAGGGGGCATGTTTGCGAGCCTGTTCAAACATATCACGCACACGGCTTGCACCGACCCCGACAAACATTTCCACGAAGTCGGAACCACTGATTGCGAAGAACGGCACACCGGATTCACCGGAGACAGCTTTCGCCATCAATGTCTTACCGGTTCCCGGAGGGCCGGAAAGAAGGGCACCGCGGGGAATTTTACCGCCGAGCATTTTGAATTTAAGCGGATCTTTAAGATAATCCACGATTTCTTTGGTTTCTTCTTTCGCTTCGTCACAGCCTGCAACGTCATCGAACTTCTTGCCATGTTCTTCGGGCAGAATCATACGGGCCTTGCTGCGGCCGAACTGCATGGCACCCTTGCCTGCGCTGCGCATCTGACGAGTGAAGAGGAAATAGATGAAGCCGATGATAAGCACACCGACAATCACGTTGAACAACAAGCTCTTATACCAGTTATCCCGTTGCAGATAAGCCACTTTTACACCATTACGATGCAATTCAGCAATCAACTTATCCGTCGCATACAGTCTTGTGGAATAAGATCCGAGTTTATCTTCTTTGCGGGAAACAGAAAGATCCGTATCTTCAGCAGACCCTTTATCGGAGAATTTACCTTCGATAAAGAGGATCTTATCCGATTCGGGCATAATTTCGGCAGAAACAATGTTACCCTTGGTCAGATTCTGTTCGAATTCGTACGGAGTCCATTCCACTTGCCGGCCGGAAGAATGATCATAGCGGAAGATAAAAATGAACAATCCTGCGATAAAGACGAGGAGCCATGCGAACAATGCAAAAGGCGGACGCTTACCGCGATTTTCCGATCCTTGACTCATATACAGTCACCACCCGATCCCTATCAAACTCTCGCCACAGGCGTAGCCGGCACAGTGAGACCGGCAGGGGCATGCTGATAGAAGCTGTTGCCCGTATTTTTAGGTTTATTGAAAATGCTGACCACCAGGAAAATCAGGAGACAGACAACCAGAACAGCCAGGAGAGCAATCACGCCGAGCATCAATTTCTGTGCTTTGTTGTTCTGATTACGTCTGGAGAAACCGAGCTGTTCCATACGGCGAATCTGCTGAGTTGTGCTGGCGGCAGTGATATCGATATCGGTTTTTGTCTGCTGCTGGACAACAGTTGTAGCAGATTTATCATCGCAGTCAAAGAGGATTTCGACACCGCCGATCTGGAGGATATCGCTATTCTGAAGAGACTGAGAAACGATGGGCACGTTATTCACGCGTGTACCGTTCGTGGAGCCTTGATCTTCCAGGATGTAAGTATTGCCATCTTTGATAAACCGGCAGTGATAAGTACTGACAGTGGGATCTTTGATGCAGATATCCCGTTCATCAACACGGCCGACCGTGTGCTGATCCTGAGTCAGTTCAAAAGTTCTGCCGCGGAACTGTTCGGACAAAATAATAAGTTTGGGCGTACCAGCCATAATAACTACTCCTGCTGTTAATTGCATTGGATTTGCGAAGGGACGAACCTGATAAAGGACGTAAGAACGCGGTGTTCAGGTGCATCCGGTAAGTAATATAGCGCAGTTTTTGGTATTTCAAAGTCCTGAAATGAAAAAAAAACAAAAAAAATTAAAAAAGAGTTGGAATATTTTTCATTTTGGATTGGATTTTTTTAAAAAATGGGAGTATATTACTAATTCCGGCATAGCAGTCGGAAAAACAGTCGTTTAATTTTTCACATTAATATAATCTCAGAAGGATGAAAACATGAAAAGTCAAGAAATCATCAAGTCTGCAATCTCTTTCGATTGCAAAGAAACTGCACCCTGTGCACGTCAGATCAATTTCACAGTCACAGCAGAAGGTGTTGCTGCCGCTTACACAGATGCTGCAAAGAACGCAATGAAATATGCCAAGCTCCCGGGCTTCCGCGCTGGTAAAGCTCCCATCTCCATGGTCAAAGCCCGCTATGCTGATTACATCCAGGAAGATGTGGAACGTCAGCTCCAGCAGATCGGTTTCGCAACATTCTCCGAAAAAACATCCGGCGAAATGGATGTGATCGCATTCGGCAGAATGAATGCAGCTGCAAAACCGGAAGAAGCAAAAGAATATGCTTTCGACATCACAGTTGAAGTTGCTCCGGCTGTTGAAGTTCCCGATTTCAAAGCTTTCGAAAAACCCGAAATCGTTGTTGATGACATCGAAAAACGCATCGCTGACCGTCTGGCATACATGAAGCAGATCTATGCTGAATACGCGCCCCTCGACGGCGAAGTTCAGGATGGCGACATGCTCAAGGTTTCTTATGAATCCGATTTCGCTCTGCCTGAAAACGCAGCTCCGGCTCTTGCCCGCGCTGTAAAAGCGGACGAATCCTGGCTGCACATCATCGAACCGGAACAGATCCCGGGCATGAATGCTGCTCTCAAAGGCGGCGTCAAAGGCGGCGAATACACATTCACAGCAGAATTCCCGGCTGACTGGCGCCAGGAAGAACTCCGCGGTGCAAAAGTCAACTACAAAGTCAAAATCAATGATGGTCAGCGCAAAGTTGAACTCAAAGATGATCAGGCTCTTGCAGACAAGATGAAAATCGAATCCGTCGAAAAGATGATGGAAAACTTCCGCACAATGGCTGAAAACGAACTCAAAGGCGAAACAGCAGAAAAGAAACAGACAAAACTGTTGGAAACTCTGTTGGAAAAAACTCCTGCTTTCACACTCCCCGAAAGCATGGTTGCTGAAGTCACACAGCGCGAATTCAACCGCCTGATCAACCAGCTCGTCCGTTCTCAGGAAGACGTGGAAGAATTCAAGAAGAATCAGGAACAGCACCTCGCTGATGCAAAGAAAGCTGCGGAAGATTACGTCCGTAAATTCTTCATCGTCCGCACAATCGCTAAAGCAGAAGGTATCGAAGTCTCCAAGGAAGAATTGGATGCTCAGATCCGCATGATGTGCATGTACACTGGCAGAAAAGAAGAAGAAGTCCGCAAACAGCTCGAACAGGGCAATGGACTTTCTGAAATCAACGAAGACCTCCTCATCGGCAAAACTCTCCACACCGTTGCCGAAAAAATCTGGGCATAAGGTTGAGTGTTCGCAGATCTTCTGACTGTCAATTATATCATTTAAATATAAAGAAAGGTGTTTATTAAAATGGATGCAAAATCATTTTACGTCCCCATGGTCATTGAACAAACAGGGTCCGGGGAACGCGGGTATGATATCTATTCCCGTCTTCTCAAAGATCGTATCATTCTTCTCGGTACGCCCATTGATGACAATGTTGCTAATCTGATCGTGGCAGAACTCCTTTTCCTGCAGTCAGAAGATCCCAAGAAAGATATCGATCTCTATATCAATTCCCCCGGCGGTTCTGTTACTGCCGGTCTGGCAATCTATGACTGCATGCAGATGCTGTCCTGCGATGTCCGTACCTACTGCGTCGGACAGGCAGCCAGCATGGGTGCCGTTCTTCTCTGCGCCGGAGCAAAAGGTAAACGTTTTGCTCTGCCCAACTCCCGGATCATGATTCATCAGCCCTGGGGTGGTGCTCAGGGTACAGCTTCCGATATTGATATTCAGGCACGCGAAATTCTCAAATTGCGTACCCGTCTCAATTCCATCATTGCCTATCATTCCGGTCAGACCGTGAAGAAAGTGGAAATGAGCACAGACCGCGATAATTTCATGTCGGCAGAAGAAGCAGCAAAATTCGGGCTTGTTGACGTTGCTCTGAAGCACAAAGCATGTCCCGGAGCAGAAAACGGAAAGAAGTGATCAGATATCATGGCAAACAAAAAAATAACCTGTTCATTCTGCGGCAAAAGTGAATCTGCCGAAACCGGGCGCATGGTCATTACCGAGCACGGCGTTGCAATCTGCCGTCACTGTGTTGACATCTGCTCCCAGATCCTCACCGATGCAGGGGAACGGATCGCCGCAGAAAAAACAAATCATCAGGCAAGTCACATTGAGTCTCTCAAAGTGCCGCCCCCGGCAAAGATCAAGGAAGTCCTGGATCAGTATGTTGTCGGACAGGATAACACCAAGAAGGCTCTTGCGGTTGCCGTATACAACCATTACAAACGGTTGAAATGTCTCCACAAAGATGATTCCGACGTTAAGTTGGAAAAGAGTAACGTTCTCCTGATCGGACCCACCGGTTCCGGTAAGACTTTGATCGCCCGCACACTGGCTGAATTGCTGGATGTCCCGTTCTGCATTGCAGACGCCACCACGCTGACCGAAGCCGGATACGTGGGTGAAGACGTGGAAAATATCATTCTCCGTCTTGTTCAAGCGGCAAACTTTGATATCGAAAAAGCTCAGCTGGGGATTATCTACGTTGACGAAATCGACAAGATTGCGCGGAAGAACGATAACGTTTCCATCACCCGCGACGTCTCCGGTGAAGGTGTCCAGCAGGCCTTGCTGAAAATCCTGGAAGGTACAGTTGCAAACGTTCCCCCGAAAGGCGGACGCAAACATCCGGAACAGGAATATCTCCGTGTGGATACAACCAACATCCTCTTTATCTGCGGCGGTGCCTTTGTCGGACTCGACAAAATCGTACAGCGCCGTGTAGGCCGCCGCGTTCTCGGGTTCGGCAAAGAAGCGGAACAGCAGCAGAATGTGGAACTGGATGCAAACCGTGCATTGATGATGACGGAACCGGAAGACCTGGTCCGTTTCGGTCTGATTCCTGAATTTGTGGGACGTCTCCCCGTTCTCACAACGTTGGAACCGTTGACGAAGGATGCATTGATGCAGATTCTGACTGAGCCGAAAAATGCGGTGACACGTCAGTTTGCAAAATTGCTTGATATGGAAGGTGTGAAACTCACATTCCGTAAAGAAGCTCTGGAAGCGATTGCAGAAAAGGCAGCCAGCAAAGGTACTGGCGCCCGCGGACTGCGTTCTCTTCTGGAAAAGCTCATGCTGGAAATCATGTTCCGCATTCCGTCTGAAAAAGACGTGAAAGAATGTATCATTACAGCGGAAACCGTGGAAGGCAAAGAGCCTGAATTAAAGTATAAATAATCACACAGACAGGCACGTAATATGGCATTGATCCTGGGTATCGAAACAAGTTGTGATGAAACTTCCGCCGCCGTTGTGGAAAATGGGCAGAAAGTGATTTCCTGCTCCGTTGCCACACAGATTGCAAAACATGCGCCTTATGGCGGTGTCATTCCGGAATTGGCTGCACGGGAACACCTGACAGCGATCAATCCGGTTGTGGAAGAAGCATTGCAGAAAGCAAATATCACGCCGGAACAACTTTCCGCCGTGGCAATTACACACGCACCGGGGCTGATTCCCGCATTGCTGGTGGGAATTCATTTTGCCAAAGGATTTGCCAATACTTACAATCTGCCGCTGATCGGGATCAATCATTTTCTGGCGCACATCTGCGGAACATTCCTTGATAATGATTCCGCCGCGCTGGATGATCCCTCCCTTTACCCCATGCTGGCACTGGTCGTCTCCGGCGGACATACATCAATCGTTCTCCTGCGGGAAGATAAAGTCGCCCAGCTGATCGGAACCACTCTTGACGATGCAGCCGGTGAAGCTTTTGACAAAGCAGCAAAGCTGTTAAACCTGGGTTATCCCGGCGGACCGGTCATTGAACGGCTGGCTCAGAATGGCAAAATTGATGCGTACCAATTCCCCCGTTCCCTGACGGGTGCGGCAGGAAAAGCCCTTGATCCGGCGAACCGTTTCCACTTCAGTTTCAGCGGTCTGAAAACCTCCTTGCTGTACCATGTTCAGCGCAATGGCGGTTCTGAAAAACTGGAAGGTCAATTCCTGTACGACACCTTGGCCTCTTATCAGGAAGCCATTGTGGATGTTCTCTGCAAAAAAGCCTTTGATGCAGCAAAAGTTTACGGCGCAAAAACAGCGATTCTCTGCGGTGGTGTAGCATGTAACGGGGCATTGCGTACCCGGTTCCTGGAAAGCGCACCGAAAAATCTGCGTGTCATTGCAGCCCAGAAAAAATATTGTACCGACAACGGCGCAATGGTCGGCGGTTTGGGATATTATTACTACCGCGCAGGGCAGTTCGATGATCTGTCCCTTGACGCAAAAGCACGTCTCCCGCTGGAAACCCGTTTACCGTAAGCGGCATTAAAAAATCATTTGTGCACTTGTTTTTTTCGCTGTCCCCTGTATATTACAGAGAGAAAGGAGAAAATAACGATGGAAGTGCTGCATGATCGACCTGTGATTCTGATATTCACACTGGCAATACTGTGTCTATGCAGTTTTGCTGCGATGATTCATATTCTCCTTAACATGCGCGACGAAACGGAGCGGGCGAAACTCTGGCTGCTTTTCGTCTTCGCCTTCCCCGCGCTGGGCGTTTTACTTTATCTCTGCTGCGGTTTGAACCGACGGGATACGTTGGGACATCGCGTCAGTCGAATCGGCGGCGAAGTGGAAACGGCAGAAAATCCGGAACTCAATAAACTGCTCTCCAAACGCAGTCATGAAATCAGCCGTTTTCATGCAAAAGATCTGCCGTCAGAACCGTATCTGCAAATGCTGGACCGTCAATTTGCCTCCCAGCCGCCCTTGAAAGGCAATAAGGCAGACTTACTCTGCGATGGGAACGGGGCATACCCGGCGATGCTTCAGGCGATCAATCAAGCAGAAAAAAGCATCCACATGCAAAGCTTTATTATTGCGGATGACAAGATCGGGCATATTCTTTTCAACGCCATGGAAAAGCGAGCGAAAGAAGGCGTACAGGTCCGGGTGATTTATGACAGTTTCGGCAGTTTCGGTGCAATGACGAGTCACTTTTTCCGGAAGTATTCCCGCAAAACGCCGAATATGCAGATTCATGCATTTTCCCGGGCGGTATTCCTTGCGCCCTGGCTGAATCAGCTCCGCAATCACAGAAAATTATTGATCGTGGATGGCAAAATTGCATTCCTCGGCGGACTGAATATCAGCGCAGATAACTTCCGGTTCAAAAGAAAAAATGCCGCAATCCATGATCTCCATTGCCGTCTTATGGGCCCAGCAGTCGGCGAACTCCAAAATGTATTTCTCCGCGACTGGTGTATTGCCAGCCGCAGTAGCGCCGCTGAAGTATTCCAACCGGATCATTTCCCGACGCCGGAAGAATGCGGCAATAATATTCTGCGCGTCATCGCCTCCGGTCACGGTTACGATTTTCAGGGCTCGGAACGCTGTTTTTACACGGCGGCGGCGACGGCAAAAAAATCTCTCTGGATTTGTACGCCATACTTTGTGCCGGACAGCGACTTTGTGACAGCGTTACGTCTGGCAGCCCGGCGCGGCGTGGATGTGCGTATTCTGCTCCCCGCAAACAATAATCACTGGTTCATGCAGATGGCAGCCCGTAACTTGTACGAACCATTGTGTCAGGATGGAATCCGGATACTGGAACGGCAGGGCATTTTTTCTCATGCGAAAGTCATGCTTGTGGATGGGACATGGTGCATGTTCGGTTCCAGCAATTGTGATATCCGCAGTTTCCGTTTGAATTATGAACTGGATCTTGCAGTGACCGGCGGTGATTTTATTGAACGGATCCACCTGCAGCTTTTACAGGAAATGAATCAGGCGGAGGAAATCCGTCTTACCGATATTGCAGCACAATCAACCCTGTGCAGACTGGCGCAAAGTTTCTGTGCCCTCTTCACACCCATACTTTGAAACAACAGAAAGGTCTTACCATGTTACGCGATTTGATCCCATCCACGATACAACGTGTCACCGCTCTGGAACCCGGCAATGATCATGCAACCGTCTGGATCCGGCAGGAAGACGACAGCGTCATTACGCAAAAAATTCCCTTTCAGCCGTTCATGCTGATGACCCGCGACTCTCTGCTTCACGGTTTTCCGGCAATCGACTCCATCGAAGAACTGGAAGGCGATGCCCCGTTCCGTTATCTGGTGAATTTCCCGTCCGCCGACGCTTTTGAACAGGCTAAGAAATTTCTGAAAACGACGGCATCCATCACCCCCGGCTCCCCCAATTCACCGGTGCGCGCCATCAACGATCTGACGCAGCAGGTGTTGATCCGGAATCAAATCCGTTTATTCGCGGGGATGCGCTTTGATGAAGTACGCCGTCTGCAGCTGGATATTGAAACATTATGTGCACCCGGATACGATTTTCCCAATGCGGAACGGGAAAGCGATGCCATTGTATTGATCGCTCTCCGGGACAGCACCGGATGGGAAGAAGTCATCTCCGCACAACACATGGATGAAAAAGCCATGCTGGAACGGATGATTACCTTAATTCAGGAACGGGATCCCGATATTCTGGAAGGTCACAATCTCTTCCGTTTCGATTTGCCTTATCTGGAAACAAGAGCAAAACGGTATAAACTCAAACTGCTTCTGGGTAGAGACGGCTCCGTCATCAAACGCCGGACAAGCCGGTTCAGTGCGGCCGAACGGACTGTGAATTATACCCGGTATGATATTTACGGACGGCATGTGGCAGACACCTACCACCTCGCGCTATTCTACGATGCAGTCAAACGCGATCTGGATGGATACTCGTTGAAGACGATTGCAAAACATTTCAAAGTGGCAAGCCCGGACCGCGTCTATGTGGATGCGGCGGACATGAACACGGTCTGGCAGAATACGCCCGAAAAAGCCGCTGTTTACTGTCTGGATGACGTACGGGAAACGGATGCCATCTCAAAGATTCTTTCTCCGGCAACATTCTATCAGACACAGATTATCCCTCTCTCCTATCAGAATTGTATCGTCCGCGGCAATGCGACCCGAATCGATGGCATGTTTACGGCGGAATACATCCGGGCGAAACGCTCCATGCCCTACGGCGAACACGCCAGAGTCTTTTCCGGCGCATTGACAAAAGCTTTTGCCGATGGAGTTTTCCGGAATGTGATGCATTGCGACGTACGGTCTCTGTATCCCTCCATCATCCTCTCTCAAAAGTGGACACCTGCCCGTGACACGCTCGGAATTTTCCCGAAACTTCTGGAAAAACTCCGTCAATTCCGTTTGACGGCGAAAGATGCCATGCGTCAGGCGGACACACCGGAACGGAAGAATTATTATTCTGCCTTGCAGGCAACGTTCAAAATTCTGATCAACTCTTTCTACGGTTATCTGGGCTTTGAACAGGGCTTTCTTAACGATTATAACATGGCAGACCGGGTGACGACCGAAGGCAGACGTATTTTGACCAGTATGCAGGATTTTCTGCAGCGACATGATGCCAATATCATCGAAATGGATACAGACGGTATTTATTTCCAGCCCGGCAAGATTGATGTGGAAACATTGGAACGGACCATTCCCTCGATTCTGCCCGACGGAATCGAAGTGGAATTCGATGAAAAATATGATGCCATGTTCTCTTACAAAAGCAAGAATTATGCCCTGCTGAAACAGAATGGAGAATTGACCATCAGCGGAGCCGCATTGAAATCACGTGGACTGGAACCGTTTCAGCGGAAATATATGCACCGGATCATTCTTGCCATTCTTCATGAAGATGCGGAAGCCGTCCGTATGCTCAATGAAGAATATACAAACGCCTTGACAAAGCACACCCTGCCCTTCACGGAACTGGCAAAAAGTGAAACACTTTCCGATTCACCGGAAAGTTATAAAAAGAAAATGAATGAGCCCTCTTTCCGGCGCAGTGCAGCCTATGAACTGGCATTGCGTGCCGGACGGGACTACAAGCAAGGCGATCAGATTTCGTTCTACATCACCGGAACAAAGCGGAAAGTCAGCGTAGTGGAAAATGCAAAACTGCTTTCGGAAGCCGACGAATCCGTGCGGGATGAAAATGTGGAATATTATCTGGATAAACTCAATGAGCTCCAGAAAAAATTCGCACCTTATCTTCCCGCAAACAAAAATGACGGAGAACAACCCGAACTGGATTTATTCGGCTGACGGTGTCACCCGGTACAAGGCGGCACTGTGGCGCACATGCTGATTGGCAATCAACACCGTCGGCATGCCGTACTTCATCAATTGTTCACCGGAAAGAATTATCGTCGGCTGCATGGGATGACCGGCGAAAAGCTGTTCCACTCTGTACTTTTTCTCAGGAGAAAGATTGCTGAGGCGGAAATTCCGAACCGAACGGTGGGAAGACGGATTGGAGAAGACAAAGACCAGCGAATCCTCTTTTTCATGATCCTGCATCTGGAACGCCAGATATTTTTCGTAATCCGTCACCTTGTTATCGGCAGGCGTCAACATGCGGACTGCTGACTTGGTGAAGAACGCCCGGTAATTCTTATAGAATTTCACGTAAGCTGCGATTTTATCCAGCATTTCCGGTGAGAATTCGGCAAGTTCACCGGTGAATCCGGGAATCCCAAGCAATGCGGAAATCATAACATATCTCAAGCTGATAAGCTGTGCTTCATCCCAGGTCGCTGCGCCACAGGTAAGAACCAGATCTTCCAGAGAAATACGGGTCCGGCGTTCCGGTTCCGGCCGCATGACTACCCAGTTATAGACACGGCCCGGAATGAACCGCTGGAATGTGCCCTGACGGATCCGCAATGTTTCATAGGGGTGAGCATTGTCACTGATAAAGGCGTGATTATATACCTGCGCCGTCATCAGATCGCAATTCAGAGAACCGGAGCCGCAGTTTTCAACGACCAGAGTCGGAAACTCTTTGCGGAGACGGGTATAAATGTCATAAATTTTCATGCGGTATTGGAAATGTTCCATGCCGTAATGATCATAGCCCACATCGGCATTGAAATCCAGTTTAATGTATTCCGCGCCAAATTTGCGGATGTTTTCCGCAAGAACATTGTACAGATATTCTTCAGCTTCCGGCTGCAACACATCGATTCGGCTGGTGTGCTCCGGGAACCATTCCGGATGTTCCTCACGGACAGGGATTCCGGCAGCATACCGTTCCGGCTCCATCCAGAAACCGAATTTCAAACCGGCAGCACGGACTTCATCCGCAAAATCTTTCATGTTGCCGAAGAAGGGAGCACCGGGCTTTTCCCGCCAGTCGCCAACCATACCCCAGGAAGCGTCAATTCCGAACCAGCCGGCATCGACGACAAAGACTTCGCATCCGATCTTTTTCGCGGCATGAAGTTGGGCCGTCAGCTGTTCCCGGGTAAAGGACGTGAAACGATAGAGCCAGGAATTATAAACAATGGGCGGCAATTTGAAATCATCGGGGAGCCGCTTTTCGTTCATATACCGGTGGAGCGGCATGGTAAGGTCCCGGATATCGCCGGAGGACATTTCCTGCAGCAGCACTTCCGGCAATTCAATGGATTCACCGGGGGCAAGCTGGAAGAAGAGATCGTTATCCGCAAGACCGGCTTCCAATACCAGATTCGGGGAATCGTTGCTGATCACATCACCATGAATCCGGATGATCCAGTTGCCTTTCGGGATAACATGGAATGCCGCCCCCAATCCGTTTTCTTTGTCTTTGATCGCACAGAACGGCGTTGCTCCGGCAGTCGACCGGGCATCACGGGCTTTCAATTCCAATCCAGCGCCGTTAAAATCGGTACGCTGCAATTGATTTTCCGCGCCCCAACGGCTCAACTGGGAATAAACCTCATAATCGCCGGAGGAAAACGTCCAGCGAGGCAAAGCACGGCGTACCGTCACGGCTTTATCGGATGTATTGGTCAATTTACTGCGGCAGGCAACAAGACCGTATGCATATTCAAAACACCATTCGCCATCAAAACGGACGGTATTATTTTTATCGGTGGCAGAATATTGGAAATGGTCGACGGAATCAGAAGAACATTCGTATTGAAATTTTGGACCTTCCAAACGTTGGGAGTCAACACTGACCACAGCCATTCCGGAAGCTGTCATGGAAAAATCGGCACCATTATGCCCAGTCGTCATGCCGAACAGAGAAGCGAGTGTCAGTTTTTTGCTTGTTTCCTCATAAACAAAACGGGTACCATTGGCAAAAGAGAATGTTTTCATGAATCATATTCCTTTAACGTTTTTGTGGTAAATTCAATTCATCGGGCTTCAATGCCTTGATCTGATCACGCAATGCGGCGGCACGTTCGAATTCCAGATTTGCTGCAGCTTCCAACATATCCGCTTCCAAAGCAGTCAGAATCTCATCCAGATTTGCCGCTCCGGTACGATCCAGCAAATCCTGTACGTCACGCTGTGCCAGATCGGGCAGTTTTTTCGCACCCCTGCCCCGTGATTTTTTGACTGGCGTTCCATTATCACTGCCGACGGATGCATCATACGCCCCCACATTTTCCCGCATGGCAAGAGTCACATTGCCGTAGGGAGAATCATAAGGCGTGCGCTTGGCATCATTAGACCCGGTCTTGGAGGAAATCCCCAACACATCGGTAATGGATTCCCGAATACTTTTCCGAACGGTCTGCGGTGTGATATTGTGCTGCAGATTGTATTCCATCTGCTTTTTGCGACGCTGTTCGGTGATATCAAGCAATGCCTGCATGCTGTCCGTGACCGTATCCGCATAAAGCACGACATAGCCATTGGCATTACGGGCGGCACGGCCTGCAATCTGAATCAAGGAACGGGATGACCGCAGGAAGCCTTCTTTATCGGCATCGAGAATCGCCACCAGCATCAATTCCGGCAAGTCGATCCCTTCCCGCAAAAGATTGATCCCCACAATACAGTCAAAATCCCCGGCACGCAATTCATTCAGAATACGCACACGTTCAATGGCATCAATTTCCGAGTGTAAATATTTCACCCGGATACCGAGCCCCGTCAGATAATCCGCCAAACGCTCCGCACTCTTTTTCGTCAAAGTCGCAACCAGTGACCGGGCCCCTTTGGCTGTACAGCGGCGAATCTCTTCAATCACATCATCGATCTGAGATTCCAGCGGGCGAACTTCCACCGGCGGGTCAAGCAAACCGGTCGGGCGGACAACCAGTTCGGTGATATGTCCGGCACTGTGTTCCTTTTCAAAGTCTCCGGGCGTGGCGGAAACGAATACCGTCGTCCCCATCATGGAAAGAAATTCTTCAAATTTCAGCGGACGGTTATCCAATGCGGATGGCAGGCGGAATCCATAATCGACCAACATCTGTTTCCGGCTCCGGTCCGCTTTATACATTGCCTGCAGCTGCGGCAGTGTCACGTGGGATTCATCAATGAATAACAGGTAATCCTGCGGGAAAAAGTCAAGCAGACAGAACGGGCGGCTGCCTTCCGGACGGAATGCCAGATGACGGGAATAGTTTTCAATGCCGGAACAATAGCCGATTTCGTTCATCATCTCAATATCGTACGTGACCCGCTGGAACAACCGTTGTGCTTCCACCAGTTTTCCGTGGGCTTCAAACCAGGCGACCCGTTCTTTCAATTCTTTGCGGATGAGTTCCGATGCCCGCTTGATTTGATCCTGAGGCATAACAAAGTGTTTGGCAGGGAAAATCAAGGCATGATCGTCGCGGTCAATCAATCGTCCGCTTTTTACATCATACCTTGCAATGGAATCCAGTTCATCGCCCCAGAATTCGATGCGGAGAAATTGATCTTTCTGTGAGAGATAAACATCCACATGATCTCCGCGTACCCGGAATTCGCCGCGTTCCGGCGCCATATCGTTACGTTCATATTGCACCGCCACAAGCATACGGAGAAATTCATCCCGGTCAAGGATCTGCCCCCGCTTGAGCCGGATACTCATCTCGCTGTAATCTTCCGGCGATGTCAAACCATAAATGCAGGAAACGCTGGCGACAGTCAACACATCTTTCCGTTCCAGCAGCGATGCCGTGGCACTGAGGCGCAAACGTTCGATATTATCGTTGATACTGCAGTCTTTGGCGATATAGGTATCGGTCTGGGGGATATAAGATTCCGGCAGGTAATAATCGTAGTAACTGATAAAATATTCCACCGCATTTTCCGGCAGAAACGATTTGAATTCACTGTACAACTGGGCAGCCAGAGTTTTGTTATGAGATAACACCAATGCAGGGCGTGCGCCACCCAGCTGTTCCAGAACTTTCGCGATCGTGAAAGTTTTTCCGGAGCCGGTGACACCAAGCAATGTCTGGAACGGGACATTCTCCTGAATGCCTTTTGCCAGGGACCGTACGGCAGCGGGCTGATCCCCCGCCGGTTGAAATTCAGATTGTACAAAAAAATGATCAAGCATGTAAAAATCCTCTGTAAAACCGGCACAATATAGCATAAAAGGGAAAAAAAATCAATAATGATTGGAAAAAAAAGATTTTTTTTCAGAAAAAAAGGTGAAAAAAATTTTTCGAGGTGTATATTACAGTGAATAATTTTATAGTATCATTTTTTTGAAACAGAAAGAAAAGTATAATGGAAAAACTGTTTTTGGGAATCGATATCGGCTCCACAACATTCAAAGCCGTCCTGATGACTGAATCAGGAAAAGTCCGCCACTCCATGTATCAGCGGACAAAGCCCGTTGATTCCGGCAGAGTTCGCTGTACCGGCGCTTGCGGTCATTGCGGTGCATGTAACTTCGGTCAACTCCGGGAAACGGTCGATGGTTTCCTCCACGACAGCGGCGCAGGAAGCATTAAAGATATCACATGCACCGTCGTCACCGGCAGTCAGATCGTGGAAGATACACACGACTTCCTCCCCTATGACTTCCAGGTCAGCGAAGTCACCGCACACGTTGCCGGGGCACATCATCATCACCCCGACTGCTGCGCAATTCTTGACGTCGGTGGACAGGACAGCAAGGCGATGGTCTTCAACCCCGAAATGCAGATGTGGAATTACAAGATGAGTGGTATCTGCGCTGCCGGTACCGGTGCATTTCTGGACAGCGTTGCCGCGAAACTCAATATCCCCGTCAACGAAATGGCAGACAAAGTGAATTACGACAGCACATTGGAATTCTCCAGTGTCTGTGCTGTTCTCAGTGCAACCTCCATCAACAAATTCAAGAACCGTTTCCCGCTGGGTGAAATCATCGGTGGTGCCTGCCGTGCTCAGGCCCGTACCATCATGTCCGGCGTAGGCGAATTGTTCCAGGGTTACAAAGGTACGATTTATTTCCAGGGTGGTGTGGCATACAACCGTGCAGTTGCCTATTATCTGCGTGAAATCACAGGCAACAACATTATCGTTCCAGAATTCCATGCGGTCATGGGTGCTCTGGGTGCAGCCTGCCTCGCAAGAGAATATCATAAATCCAAAGCAAAACAGAAACCGGAAATCAATGCTCCGCTGCCGGAAAAGAATCTGAAATCAACCAGCATGCGTTCCGTTGCGACCCGCCGCGACTTCTTCGGCAAACGGGATAAGCCCTGCGTATGGCGTAACCTGTTCTTCCCCTCCGAAATTCTCAATGCATTGGATGTCCGCATCCTCACATTGGAAACTTACGCAGCTCTCTTTGCAAGAAATGGCAAACGCGTCAAAAAAGCATTCGATAACGCGGCCTGCAAAGGATATTCCGGCGAAACCTGCTCCTTCCTCCGCGTATTGGAAGGCTCCGAACTGCCCAAGGCGGAATTCGGTGTTTCCACTTCCCAGCCGTGTCAACAGGGCGAACGCGTCTTCCGCGACCTCGTCCGCACATACGGGATCGAAGACCGGTTCTTCTCCCTCCAGACACCGCCGAATGAAGACGGCAATGCCGTGGAACACCTGGCGGAAGACCTGGAACGTGCCGTTCACCGCATCATGGCAAAAACCGGCTTGAAGATGGATCCCGGCAAACTTGCTGCGGCATGTAATTATTCCAACGAAGCCCGTATCCATTCTCTGAAGATCAACGATCTGCGTGCCGCAAACCGCCCGCTGATCCGTGGGTCCCAGAGCATCTATTTTGCCACCATCTTCTCTCAGATGTGGGGTACTCCGGAATTGATCGATCTGCAGAAACAGCTCTATTCTGAACTGGAAGAAGAAGCCGCAAAGCCCTCCTCTGTGGAATTCGATAACACCCACCGTTTGATCTGGCTCCATCTGCCCCCGTTCTACCACAGCGAATTGCTGAACTACATCGAAGATCAGTGCCGCGCACCCATCGTCTTTGAAGAAGTCAACTACGTGGGTTGGGCTCCGCTGGATCCCGATGATCCCTATCGCTCTCTCGCAAAGAAAATGCTCCATTCCGGCTTCATGGATCCCGATTACCGCGTAAAGGCGATCCTCGAACAGGTCAAGCATTTCAAACTCAACGGTTGTATTCTCTACAATCATGGTTTCGGACGCTGCTCCATGGCGGACAGCTCATTCGTCAAACATGCAAGAGAAGAATTGACAAAAGCTAAAGTACCTCTCCTGGTACTCGATGGCGACTGTATGGACCAGACCATTGACCCCTGCAGTACTTATACAAAAGTCAGTGCCTATGTGGAAGCATTGAACCAGAAAAAGTACGGCAATATTTTCGGTCCCATGCAGAAGTGATCAGACATTCTGATACGCCCTCAACACCGGCAGCAAAAACTGTCGGTGTTTTTTTATACTCATTTTTTTGCCGCAAGAAAATAAAATTTTTCTTTTTTTGCCGATTGCATTCCTACTATTTCCGGCTTATTGTATATCACAGTGAAAAAAAACTCGCAAAAGAGGGAGGGAGTAACATGAATAAAAAAGATTTTGACCGGAAAAACAATTTTCACAAAAACAAACATCACGGCGGCGGATGCCATTTCTTTTATGACAGCAATTCGGTTCATAAAGAAGAAAACAATACTCTGGATCCATACAACTCCGAGGATTTCGATAAGCTCGAAGAAAAAGAATTCCGGCGCAGATGCAAACGCTTGCGGTATAATGAACGACATTCTTATCGCATCGAATGGTAAAAAAAAGGCGGAGCCGAAAAGCTCCGCCAATTTTATTTTATCCGGTTACAGAATAACTCAGATATTCTTGAGACAGTCAGCAATTTCCTGCTGTTCTGCACCTTCTCCCCAGCCCTGTTTCAGGCTGTCGATGGCATAATAACGGGCAGCCAATGCCGCACCTTTTGCCAGATTGACCGGCTGTACACCCTGAGAGAGACAAAGGCGCATGGCACCGATAATGCGGTCTTCCCATGCCAACTTGCGATCCATGTCACGAATCACGCGGTCAACACTGTCACTGAGCAGCGGGGATGTCATACGACGAACCAGTTCTTCCGCCCAGGCATTGTATTCCGCCGGTTCGAAATAGGAGTCTACACCTTTGAACTTTTTGCAGAGAGCAGGACTGCATTCGGTCAGGAGAGCCTGACGGCACATTTCCACGATTTCCGGATACTGAACCGCATCGCTCATGTAACGGCATCCCTTCTGAGCAGCGAGGATACCCAGCAGGAAGTGAGAAGCATTGTGACCGTAAAGTTTCGCTTCTTCGAAGGGGTAGATATCTTTCTTGGGATACAAGCCGACAATGCCCACATTTTCGATACCGGGAGCATCGGTTGTATAGATGGTGCAGAATTCTTCCACCAAGTGACCTTTGACATAGCCGGGAGCAAGCGGTGGCAGTTCGGATTCGTCTGCCATGAAGATCTTGCTCATCTTACCGATCACGGTGTCGAGGATATAAGTATTGGGATAGGAGCCCAGGACTTTCTGCAATTCTTCGGCAGCGGTTGTGCAGTTTTCGGATGTATAAACATAACGCACGCCGTCGGGGTTCATGTCAAACGCATCTTTCAGCCATGTGCAGTACTGATAGAATTTGACAGCTGGCAGAGCGGTATTGATGGCAATGGCATCTTTCGCAATGTTTTTGAGAATCGCCAGATCTTCCGGAACGGAGGTATCATAAATCTCGATTTTGTCATAAACATCCGTGCGGATCGTGTCAGCACAGGCAGTGTTGACTGTGACAGTGCCGGATGCGCGGATCGCACTGATCAGCGCTTTATCCACGTCTGCGAGAACGATACGGTCATAACCACCTTTTGCCGCACCGGCGACATAAATACCGGTCTGAATGGGACCGGCACCAATACCGAGGAAAACTTTTTCCATGATTACTGTTGACTCCTTATATATTATATGGATGATAAAACAATAGATATAATGTACCCTGTTTTCGTCAAAATGCAAGAAATAAATGCAAAAAAGAACTAAAGAGATTTGATTTTTAAGAAAAGGGGGGAGCACAGAACGGCCCGCCGGACACAGAGAAAAAACAAGCAGAAAGGGTTTATTCCGCAGAAAAAAGCATAAAAAGTAAAAAAAAATGAAAAAAAAGTGAAAAATTATTTGAAAAAATCTGAAAACGGTATATATTTAAGAGTCAAAACTTTCATTAACCTTCAGGAAATTGAGGATCATGGACAAAGCTACAAAAACAGAAATTATGGAAAAGTTTGCACGCCAGGCGGGCGATGTTGGATCTCCCGAAGTGCAAATCGCAGTACTTACAAAGAAAATCAGCGAACTGACTGAACACATGCGCGCTCACAAGAAAGATCACAGTGCTCGCCGTGGTTTGATGGCTATGGTCAATCGCCGCAAAAAACTTCTTTCCTATCTCGCTGAGGAAAACCATGCCAAGTACTTGGAAATCGCAAGTACTCTCGGCATTCGCGGACAGAAGTAATTTTGCTTTTGACGTAAAAGCTGATCGTAAGGGTTACGCAAGATCGGGGGAATATCGCAAGATCATCCCCCGTTGACCGGGTAATCAGCTTGCAAAACAGATCGTAGAAGACGGCGGAGACATGCACTGCATTGCCTCCTCCGCTTTTTCGTTTCTTCACAACACAATGAAATTTTTCCCGTTGTGAAGAGAAAAAAGATGAACTTTTAACCGACACTTGATTTGACTCTCCGGGTCAAAAAACAGGGGTAAACAGCTGAACGGCGTTGTTGCCATTCCCTGATCCAGAGAGAGCTTCGGGCAGTTTTTGTACGAAGAGTGCTTAAAAAGCCGAGGACGTGAATCTGTGATTCCCCACAGCGGATGAGATTTGCTCCGGGTGCAATACAGTTATTTTTTTTACTGCTATTGCAGTTCTGTTGCTGAATCGCGCCGTTCACGTTACTAATCTTTCGCTAATACTGGAGTATAAAGTGTCAAAACTCTTTGGAACTGACGGAATTCGCGGCAAAGCGAATGAATATCCCATCACGCCCGAAACCGCATTGCGCGTCGGCAAAGCCATCGCTACCGTCTTCATGGCGGAAGGCAAGAAAAACCCCAGAGTGATTATCGGTAAAGATACCAGACTTTCCGGTTACATGTTGGAAAGTGCTCTCACCAGCGGTCTTGTCAGCATGGGTATGGATGTATTCGGCGTCGGTCCTCTCCCCACTCCCGCTATCGCACACTTGACTCACTCCATGTGCGCAGACTGCGGCATCATGATTACCGCATCACACAATCCCTCCACTGATAACGGCATCAAAATCTTCGACGCAGAAGGTTATAAACTCGCCGATGATGTGGAAGCACGTATTGAAGCGGAAGTCACAGCTTTGGAAAAAGCACACCGGGCAAACGGTGCCGAACAGATCGGCAAAGCATTCCGTATCGAAGACGCCCGGGGAAGATATATTGAATTCGCAAAAAGTACCATCCGGAATCAGTCTTTACGCGGCATCAAAGCCGTGCTGGACTGTGCAAACGGTGCGGCCTATTACATCGCCCCCATCATTTTCAAAGAGTTGGGCGTGGATGTAATCCGCACTGCTACCTCTCCCGATGGTTATAATATCAATGATAAATGCGGCGCAACCTACCCGCAGAATATCGTCCGTTTGGTCAAAGAACATAATGCCGACATCGGAATTTCTCTCGATGGTGATGCAGACCGGGTGATTTTCTGTGACAACCGTGGGAATATCATCAATGGCGACCGCATCATCGGTTTGTGTGCACTCGATTATAAACAGCGCGGGCGTCTCTCCGGCAATGCCATTGCAGTTACCTGTATGAGCAATCTCGGGTTGGTGGAAGCTATGAAACGCGCCGACATCCGTACAGAAATCACACAGGTCGGTGACCGGTATGTGATCGAACGGATGCGTGAACAGGAATTGAATCTCGGCGGCGAACAATCCGGACATCTCATCTTTTCCGACTATGCAACAACCGGGGACGGCATTATTTCCGCGCTGCATGTGTTGAAAGTGATGAAGCAAAAGAATGCGACCCTGCATGATCTGGCATACGGATTCATGGAAGAATACCCGCAGAAACTGGTCAACATTCCGGTTCAGAAAAGAATTGAACTGGAGCAGATTCCCCAGTTGAATAAAGTGCTGGCAGATGCCCGTGCATCTCTGGGCGATACCGGCAGATTGATCGTCCGGTATTCCGGCACAGAAAATAAAATCCGGATTCTCTCAGAAGCACCGGATGCCGCCGTCATGGAAAAATGGTCAACACTGGCTTGTGATATCATCAGAAAGGAGCTTATGTAATGCAGGATAACGCTACAATATCTTTCATGGATAAATACATCCCCGATACAATGGCTCCTTTGGATTGCATGGATTCCATGTTGGAACTGGAAGTCGGCTTCGGAACTTTGGAAGAAACCCTGCGGAAACGCTGGGCTCCCCTTATGCGCGAGAATGAAGCAATGAAAGTCTCCGCAAAGTTCTGGCCGTCCGATGCTCTTATGGAAAAACTCCTCGCCTGCAATACCCCGTTCGCGGTCACAACCTCAGACGGACTGCTTCTTGCCAACCGCGGGCAGGAAACAACGCCCGTGATTTACCCTTGCGATGAAGAATCCATCATCATTCAGTACCCCTGGGATCTACTCAATCTCAATGAACAAATCCTTGCCGGGGTGAAAGAAAATGAAATCGCTGGTAACGTCCGGGAATTGGCTGTTCTCGACGGAATTGTTCACCTGGGCGAAGACTCAGTAATCCTTCCCGGCGTTTACATCGAAGGCGTCGCCATCATCGGAAAGAACTGCAAGATCGGTCCCAACTGCCATCTGCGTGGATTCAATTACATCGGCTCCGACTGCCACATTGGACAGGCTGTTGAAGTCAAAAATTCCATCCTGATGAACAATGTCAAAGCCGGACACCTTACGTATCTTGGCGATTCCATTATTTGCAGTGATGTCAATATCGGCGCCGGCACGATTACCTCAAACCTGCGTCATGACGGAAAGAAACAGAAATCCGTGGTCAATGGCATGCTGGTCGATACCGGACGCCGTAAATTCGGTGCCATCATCGGCAAAGATGTTCATACCGGAATTCACACTTCGATTTACCCGGGCAGAAAAATCTGGGCTGGCATGAATACACGCCCCGGCGATATCATCCAACAGGATTTACGTAACGCACCGGATGGAGATTAAACCATGTTGTTTGAAAAACTTACACAGCCTTTTAAACTGGCATTCAACGAACTGACTATTTCCCGTTTCCGCGTTCAGGCACCGACACCGGACACCGTCAAAAAAAGCCTGTACTGGTATCCCCTTGCCGGATTATATATCGGAATTGCCGCCTCTCTGCTGCCGCTGTTCTTTGTGGCATGCTTCTCTTCGCTGCAGGCATTTGTTCTCTTTTCCGGATGTATTTATGTTTTCATGACCGCATGGCTTTCCGGTTTTTCCGGATTCCGCGACTTGGCAATTTTCACGGATGCATTGGCTGAACGGAAACTTTCCCCTGCGGAACGGGTACAGAAAATGCTCTCCGAACAAAACCGTCCGGGGTATGCCGGGGTAACAGCCTGCGCGATTCTGGCATCTTCTAAATTATTATTGATTTACCTCTTATTCACGCGGCTTGCCCTGTTTGAAAAGACAGCACTGCTTGGATTCTTTCTGATTACGACACCGTTTTTTGCACGTTTTTGCATGATGTTTCTTGCAGGCAATGACCATGTTGCCCCGGGTGAACCGGAAACATCCATTGCCGGGAAAGTCAATATCGTTTATCTTTTTACATTGCTGATTCTTGCCTTTGTAATCGGAACAATATACCTGGGTATCAGTTACGGATTCGGAGAATTCGTACACGTTTTTGCGCCGCAGAAAACATTTGCGATGATTTCCCATACATTTACAATCTGGAGTCAGAGAACCGATTTCGCAACCCAATGTCTCCTGCAAGGCAGCCGGATTATGACCTGTCTTTACGGTGCCGGATTATTGGCCTGTATCTATATCGGGGGCGAATCCAAAGCCTGGATGGGCGGTAAAACAAAAGTTGCAGCCGGTGCAGGTGCTGAAATTGCAGAAATCGCCATCCTCGCCGGAGCATTGATTGCGGCGGACTTTATTCTGCTATAAGACGGCTTTCCGCCTCATTCTGTTTCCGGAGCAAATCCTGTAAATAGCGGATTTGCTCTTCGATTTTAGCACGCAATATAGAATCATTACGCAATTCCGCAGGCGGCGTATAATGTTGCCACAACGCCAGAGCAGACGAATAATCTTTACTCTGCTCATATTTTCCGGACTGCATCAAAAGCGACCGGATCACATCTTCCCGCAACGCAGAAATTTCCTTATCCGTCGGAGCAGCGGATGTATTTTGTATTTGTTCGGCAGGTTGTTCAAAATGATTGACGGTTGTTGTAATCAGAATCGTAAAAACAACACAAGCTGTTACCACACCGGCAAAAGCCGCACGGAAACGGAATTTGCGATCTTTCAAAAAAGCAAATCGGGCAAAAAAGTTCCGTTTTGATACCGTTTTACGGATTTGATGACATAAATCATCCCAATCATGGGGACGGTCACATGGATTTTTTGCCAGCATTTTAGAAATCAAATCCGCAGTCTGCGCAGAAATATCGGCTCGATCCTCCCGGATATTGGGCACAGGGGACTTCAAGTGCATGGCGATGACTTCAAACTGACTGGGCGACTCGTAAGGCACTTTCATCGTCAACAGCTGATACATCGTAATACCCAGCGAATAAATATCGGCACGGCAATCCAATTCGGCATCCCGCGCCTGTTCCGGGCTCATATAAGCGGGCGAACCGACCATGAATTTGGTTGCTGTAATGTTGGTTGAATTCATATCATTCTGCTGAATCGACTTGGACACCCCCAAATCCAGCAGTTTATATCCGCCGCTGATCATCCGTACAATATTGGCAGGCTTGATATCACGATGAACGATTTTGTATTTCTTCCATGCATAATTCATTGTTTTCGCAATGAACAATGCAACATCCAACGCTTCGTCTTCCGTAAAAGGATGCTGCTGAAAACGCAAGAGGACATTCAAGTTATTACCTTCCACATATTCCATGGAAAAGAAGAGAATATCGCCATCACGCCCGGCTTCATACACTCGGGCAACACCGTCTGTTGTCAAATTAGCACTCAGACGCATTTCCCGGAAAAACCGTTTGAGACTGGTCTCGTTCAAAGCCAGATCCGGATGCAGAATCTTCAGGGCAACCAGACGGTTCATGGAGATTTGACGGGCAAGATACACCGAGCCCATTCCCCCGATCCCCAACAATTGCCCCAGCTGATAATCCCCTACCCTTTTCCCCGATGGTTCAAATACAACAGTGCGCCGGGTATTATTCATTGGTTGTAACAACATCTTCGGCAGATGATGCGGCTTTTACTCTGCGCCATACAAAAATCGCAAACAGAATGGCAACCGCAGCACCAATCATGCGGGCGACATTGACCGGCAAACCGAGGCCGTAGGCCTGTTTGTGAACGGGAGATGTCCAGAGAATGTAGGTAACAATGATAAAGGTCATAAACATACCGGGAATCAATGCCGTAAAACCATTCCGTTTCTGTTTGAATAGCCATACCGCAGCCGCCATCAGAGTGGATGCAGCCAACACCTGGTTGCCCCAGGCAAAATAATTCCACAGGAAGCCGAAGCTCTTGGCATCCGCATTGGACCAGGCAAGCAGCAGCACCACGATTCCAATCAGGGGCAGACACAGGAGAATACGGCTGCGGAATGATGTCTGATTGATCGACAGCATTTCTGCCAGACACAAACGGGTACTGCGCAAAGCGGTATCGCCGGATGTCACAGCAAGAATAATGACGGCGACAACCGTAATCAACCCCATCCATTCACCGAGGAAATGGGTAGTTGCTTTCAGCAGAGCAGCATTGGGAGAACCGGTCATCAATTTCGGGAAAAGATTATAGATCGCCATCCCGGCACCCGCCCAGATCATACCGATGATCCCTTCCACAACCATCATGCCGTAGAAGGTGGCACGGCCCTGTTTTTCGCTTTTCATCGTGCGGGCAACAATAGGAGATTGAGAGGCATGGAAGCCGGAAATAATCCCACAGGCAATCGTCACAAACAGAAGCGGGATCACCGGTGCATGTTCCGCCGTAAACATGTGCTGACGGAACTGTTCCGTTTCGGTCAACAGTGTCGGATCTTTGAATCCGGCAATCAACAGAGCAATAAAAATACCGAATGTTCCAATCAGGAGCATCAATCCGAAAAACGGATAAACCTTCCCGATGATCTTGTCAACGGGGAACAGAGTCGCAAGCACATAATAAAGAAAAATAATGCCAACAAACCACCAGAATTCCTTTGTAGAAGGGAGCAGAACGCCATCGCACAGTCCCGCCGGAATATTGATAAATACCGCAACGACCAGCAACAGCAGAACAACCATAAACCAGGAAAAGATTTTGGAATAAACCGGGCCGAGATGAGTCTTGATCAACTTCGGCAGATTCGCCCCGTTATCCCGGATCGACATCATACCGCTGAAAAAGTCATGGGTTGCACCGGCGATCAGGTTGCCGATGGGAAGAATCAGAAAGACAATGGCACCGAACTTGATCCCGAGGATCACACCGATCACCGGTCCGACGCCGGCAATATTGAGCAATTGGATCAACATATTTTTCCATTGGGGCAGTACGATATAATCGACGCCATCGGGATTTTTCACAGCGGGCGTCAGCCGATCATCTGGCTGCACCTGTTTTTCGATATACTTACCATAAGTGAAATAGCCGAGAATCAATACTGCGATACCGATGAGAAATAATGCCATAATGCTGCCTCTTACGATTATTTGTTCGCTTTTTTAGAATAAAAAAAAACAGAAGCAGGGTATCATAGATCGCTCCAACGCATAATTGGTACGATAAAGCCGGGCGGCTTTGATGTATTCAGTGTTCAGAGGAATGAACTCCTGCTTCCTGATGTATAAAATACATCATCTTTTTAAAAATGCAAATTTATTTTTTCATCCTTCGCATTTTTTTTATAAATATAGTATTTTTATTTGCTTTATTATTTTCATGGTGTATATTATGGTATATATGGTATCATTATTGCACAGGATATTTTCAGACATGATTTCGGATGAGTTGACTTTGTTTTTTGAAACGCGGACACTGGATAGCAATTCCAGTGTGCCCATCTATTCAGAATTGCAGAAACAACTCATGCAATTTATCGAAACTCATTCAGAAACAACTGATTTTCCATCCGAACGCGAACTGGCGGAATTGCTCAAAATCAACCGCAGAACTCTTCATAAAGCCATCGAACCATTGATTGCAGATGGAACACTGATCCGGACAAGAAAGAAAACTCTCATCAACCGGAACAACAAAATAAATCATCCAATTGGTACACATGGTGCACATCAGAATTATTCCGCCGATATGAACCGCAAAATCCGTTTACTCTTGCTGAATACTGTCGAGGACGAACTGAATTTCTGGCAGGAGACCGCAGAAAAGTTCGGCGAGCTGTTCCCCATGCTCCAACTGCAGATTGATATTCCCGGGCAGAATACCGGCAATTATCAGCAGAAACTGGAACAGGGCGAATTTGATTTTGCCGTCATGCCGACTTATATCAACTGGAAAAATACCTTTGCAAATCATCTGCTGCCGGTCAAGGAAAGTTATCTGAAACTTTTTGATTCACCTGAATTTTTATCCGGCAGCTGGACGGCATCCGCACCGGAATTGCGCAAGTACGCCATTCCGTGGTCACTTTCGTTTCAAATTCAGCAATGGAACCGGGCACCGGAAGAATTGTTTGGGTTGACGATTGATGATTTGCTTGCGCAGTTCCCCGGTAAACTGCCGGAAAAGATGTCACTTTTCCCTGGGTATTATGATCTCAGTCGGGATCTGGGCGTACCGGAAACATTCACGCAGGAAATCATTATCAAACATTGCAGCAAACTGCTTGACCGTTTTGATCTGGCATCCCAAAGCGATGCCGTATTCCAGGTGCGGAATCCTGGCAATGATGTTCTGATCAGCCGCAACAGTTTTTCTTACGATGCAGTCCATACAGAAAAACGGCATACCTTATTCCAGCCATCACCGGGCGTCTGTTTTTGGGGCGGGTGCGGCTCTCTCGGGATCAATAAAGATTCGAACTGTATTCATGAAGCCTATCTGTTCATTGAATTTCTGCTTTCCGCACCGGTACAGAATACCATCTGGAATAAACTGCACCGTGCCCCGGTCCGTGTCAACTGTCTCAAAGAAATTCAGGAATTTTTCGGGATGGATCCCCTGCCCTATTTGCGTCAATGCCGGGAGAATCCGAAATCCTATCCGTGTCCGGTGGGCTGTGCCATTCTGCCTTATGCAGAAAGCTACCTGACCGGAGCGATTTCCCGTCAGGAAGTCATTGAGAGTGTATTAAGATTTTATTCATAAAAAACAACCAAAGGAACATTATGAAAAACAAATTCAAAAAAGTTTCAGGAAAGGCTCTTGTGCCGTTCACACTCATTGAATTGCTAGTCGTCATTGCGATTATTGCAATTCTTGCGGCGATGCTTCTGCCTGCATTGGGCAAAGTCAAAGATCAGGGCAAGAATGCCAGCTGCACCAGCAATCTCAAACAGCACAGCATGATTCTGCAGATGTACATCAGTACATTCAATGATTATTCTGTAACGCCTCACGACTACAAATATGCTCCCTGGCGTGTTTTGGTCGATTTGAATTATTACAAGCCGGATGATAAATTAATGTCCTGCCCCGGCGACAAGACGAACACAAAAAATCTGGAAATCCAGGGTTCCTGGCAATATTATGCCGCATGGGCAAAAAGTTCACGCGGCTATGTGTATAACCGGGAATGCGGATTTTACAATTCCGGCAATTATTTCCAGGCAGTCCGGGTTTCCAAACTGAAAAGACCGTCCCAGATCGGAATTATTCTGGACTTTGAATCCATTCCCGGTTCACAGGCTTATAACTACGGTTATGAGCACCCGCGTGCCGGAACCGATGCACAGACAATAGTCAATGGTGATCATCACAACGGCTATTGCAACATTCTGGCATACGATGGAAACGTGGGCAAAGAAAAAGCCTCTGCCATGTTCCTCTCCGGTTCAAAATATGTTTCTGTGACGGCACCCGCCTACGTCACGAAACCGTAATTGAGTCAAAAACCAATAGAAAGGATCAATAATAAAATGAAAAGAAAGTACACCGGACTGCTTGCTCTTACAGCAGCACTGACATCGCTTTTTCTCTGTGCCGGAGAACAGGCGGAATTCACCATCAACGGCATGAAACCGCAATCCGGCTTCCAGACCGATGGCAAAACCTGGAGTTATGGATGTGATGCAAACCTGACCAAGCAGATTCCGCAGGAGTTTCTGTTGGGTAAAAACGCCTTCAAACAGCATAAGAAACATGCTCATATCAGAGGTTGCCGCGCGAACATCTCTCTGACCGTAAAAGCGCCCGGCCCCGTCAAGACATTGGATACATCCACGGTTATCAGCAATTATTCCGACTCGGTCAAACGGAATTTCTCCATCACCTGCTCCGTTGACGGCATCAATTATCAGACCGTGGCAGAAAAAGAAGCAACAGGTGCAAATATCAAACTTTCCGGCAAAATCGAACTGCCTGCCAATAAAGGTATTCTTTACATCAAGATCACAAAAAATCTGAAGAAGGAAGATCAGAACGGCAAATACGGCTTTGTGCTTTTCCAGAAGGTCAATCTCAAATTGACCGGTAACGTTGCCGCCGCACCCGCTGCAAAAGCAGATAAGAATACAGCCGTTTACAACAATTACAAACTGAAAGAACATTTCCCCACCGGCGTATTCTGGCCCTGGGAACGGACACAGCCCAATGCAGATCATGCAAAAATGGAACTCTGGGCATTCGTTGACAAAGTCATGAAGACCCTCAAGGACAGCGGCTTCAACACACTCTGGTTCGTCAATCTGCGCAATTCCGATTATCATGCCAGAGTTTTGACTATCGCAGAAAAATACGGATTGAATGTGCTTCTCAATACCGACGCATACCATGTATTCTATAACGATGCACAGACTCTCGACCGGGTCACACAGCTCGCACGGCAGACAACGGCACGTATCGGGCATTTCCCCTCTCTCCTCGGCTATGTTCTCAAAGATGAACCGCTGATGTGCGACATTGAAACCTGCGGTTATCTTTACAAGCTGATGAAGAAAATCGACCCCAAACGGGATTCCGTAGCCGTCGTCATGAACCGTCAGTCCGTCAGCTATCTGCGTGACAGCAAACTGCCGGTGATCTGTTCCGACCTCTATTATTTCAGCGATGACAATTCCACCATGCTGCCTTCTCCCCGCAAAGACGCGCAGGATGAATTGACCAATGCCTTGAACAATTACGGCGAAGCAGCCGAACTTTACGGCAAACATTCCTGGTTCATGGGCCAGATGTTCGGAACCACCTGGGGACGTCATTACCGCAAAGGCGACAAGATGATCGTTTACCCGGGCAGCTATCTCCACTGGCGTACCCCCACCGAAGCAGAAAGCCGCTGGCAGTTCTGGGAAGCACTCCGTCTCGGCACAAAAGGGACATTCATTTACGTTCTTTTCCCGCCGGTCCCCCTGTATGTTCCCCCGGAAAAAGCACAGACGGAATACGAAAAGAAACGCGTTGCCAACATGGATAAACATGCAAAAATCGCTGCAAGCTGGGGCAATCAGAAACTGGTTCAGAAGAAAATGACCGTTGACCCCGGCGAAGGTATGCTGGAACCGGGCGGCGAACCCACAAAGCAGATGCGTGCCGTCATCCCCTTCATGAAGCTGATGCGCACCAACGAAAAACTTCTGCTTCAGCGCAAAAAAGCGGACTTCCCTGTCTTCTTTGCAACCGATAACGAAACCAACACTGCGACTTTTGTCTCCGATGACCGTTGGCTCGGCGTCATCGTCAACCGCAACGTCAACAAAAATCGCAATGTCAAAATTCTGCTTCCGCCCAACGTGAAAGCCGTCCGCGACATCGCAAGCGGCAAATCCATTCCGGTCATGAATGACAAAAATGAATTCCGCCGTATTCAGTTGAACCTGAAAGCCGGCGACGGTGCATTGCTGGAAGCGGAATTCGACCGCAACCCCGGTATGAGATTCTGTATGGAATCCTTCAACATGCCCCTCATCAACCGTTTGACAATCAACCGTAACGCAGAAATTTTCCATCACGGCAATTACGGTGCGGATGCCAACCGGGCATTGCGCCTCAAGAAGGGTGCGGATGCGTCTCTGCCGGTTTGCGCCATGCTCAATCTGACGAAGAAATCCAACTCTCAGCGGACTTTCTCCATGAACTTGAATCTGAATAAACGCGCCGGTATTATTTACGGTGTGGTCCGCGGTAAAATCAAATCATTGAAAGTCAAAACCGTCCGTGTCGGTATCGATGGTGAAAAGGCGAACTTTGCTCACCTGAGAAACAATTCCAATGTTTCTCTGCACAAAATGGATGGCGAACTGCTTCATCAGGGCGATTCTCAGATCCCGTTCATCGTCCCCGTGGGAACCAATGCTTTGGAATTCTACCTCAGCAATCCCAAAGATTATATCGACGACATCACCGTCTGGTTTGTGCCGGATAAGCAGTAACCGGATAAAAAAAGGGCTGCCCCAATCGGGACAGCCTTTCAAAACAAACTCTCAAGCCTCTGCTGGAGTCCATCCGGCGGAGGTTATTTTTTTTCGCTGCCGAATCCGGTAAACATCCGGCGGGCGGGACAGGATAAGCGATCTTTCAATGTGCGGCGCAACTGGGGATCGTTGCCAGCACCAAATAAGGTATGCCAATCGACAACGTGGGATAATTGGAAATTATATTTTGCCAACATCCGGTCGAATTCCTGTAACTCTTCAGCATTGGCATTCTGGGGAATTTTGCGGAAAGTATGTTCTTCCAGATCGAGAATAAAACGGGAACATTCCGGAAGATCGGTGGTTCCGTACACAATGGGATAGGCTCCCCACAGGCGGATTTCAGCAGGACCAAGCAGGACATCGCCGCCGGGCGAATAGATGACGGAACGATGTCCTTCGCCGCCTGCCGAACCGAATAAATACCCATCCCCCATAGTCAATTTCGGTGCGGAGAAAAAGCAGATAAACAATGCACCTGCCACGACAACCGGCAGAAAAATACCAAGGACGATGCGATCCAGTTTCTTTTTGGTATCCGGGGACAACTTTATTTTTTTCGGAGTTTCTTCCATAACAGCAATTATTTCACAGGCAAATTGTATTTTCCACCGTCTTTCGGAATCTGAATGAGGAAACGGCAAACAATAACCGATTCGCCATCACCGAAGAAGAAAGAACGTTCATTACGGGGCTGAGCCACATCCAGCTGCGTCAATCCCCAGGCGGCAAGCTGCTTGATGAATACAGTGAATTGTCTGGCATTGCCGCCGAAGACCATTTCCACCGGGTACGTATTTTTTTCGTTCGAAGTTACAATATCGAGTTTTTTAAGCTGGAGCGTCCCCTTCAAATCACCAAGATGTTCTTTGAGACGTGCAGCGGAAAAAGAAGTGCAGTACCAGAATTGCGTCAACGTCGGGGGAATATAAGTCGGGATTTCCAGGCGGAAAGCGGAATCCCGCTCAAAAGAGCAGAAGATATCATTATCCAACGCCAATTCCAGGGAGGAAACGGAAGAAGAAAACGCATCCGCCGTCTGATAAGTCCGGACTTTCTTCGGGACTTTGAACGCAGAAAAAGCAGGTCCTTTGATTGTCATGGTCTGAGCTTTCGGTGCGGGAGCCGGAACAGCTCCTTTTTTCTCCCGCAGCATCAAGAGAGTAAAGAAAACGATTGCCAGCAAAAGCAATCCGAAGCGAATTCCCCAAATAATACGCGTACGCATTTTTTCCTGTTTTTCCAATTTTACTGTATCAATTTGTTTACGAATCATGCACCGTGTCTGACTGAGGATCCGCTCTGTCCATTCATTATTGAGTTCCTGACAGGTGAATTCCTTTTTCATGCAGGTACAAATACCTTTATAATCAGCAAGTCTTGCAGCACATGCCTTGCAAGTCTTGATATGCTCTTTCTGTGCCTCCGAAAGATTTTCTTCGCCATCGAACCATGCGGAAAGCAATTCAATATCCGGGCATTCCGGAGTAACGATCTGATTTTCTTTATCGGCCATTATTCCCTGCACTTTCCTTCCTGTTTAATCGTCGGAATCTTCCATTTTCAATTTTGCCGGATCTTTGCCTTCTTCCAATGCAGCGAGATAGACACGCAATAATTCACGCCCGCGGGCGAGACGGGATTTCACAGTTCCAACCCGGCAATCCAGCAGCTCAGCAATCTTCTCATACGGCATATCCTCCAAATGCCTCAATACCATTGTTTCCCGCATCTTTTTCGGCAGATAATGAATCGCATGGAGAATGTTCGCATTCAATTCATCTTTTTCCATCTGCTGTCCAGGCTGAAGACGGCTGTCCGGCAGATCAACATCTGCCGCTTCCGCTTCATCCGGTTCCCGGTTGTCGGAAAGACTGATATTGATACCATCACCCCGGCGCCGGTTCCAATGATATTTGTTTCTTGCAAGATTGACCGTGATGCGGTGCAGCCATGTTTCCAGGGAGGAATCGCCCCGGAAATCGGACATGGCATTATAAGCCCGCACAAAGGCATCCTGCACGACTTCTTCTGCATCCTGCATGTTTCCAAGCAGGCCGTATGCAACCCGGATCAGTTTCGGAGAATAGGTAATAACCATATCGTCAAAGGCGCTGGCATTACCTTCCCGAATGCGGGCAAGCATATCTTCATCTTTATTTTTTTGTGGCAATGTTTCCATAATAGACGTTTGATACTGCAATCTGTTACTAATCATCACTCCCCCTCCGGATCGTTATTACTTCAGTTAAGGTAACTGCAAAACGTGTATAACATACTATACAGATGGCAATTTTTCAAATCAGAAATCCGATCTTTTTTTCATTTTTTTCAATTTTTCCACTTGAAAAAGTAATATTTTGTATTACCTTACACGTAAACAGGAGTGTTTGTTTTATGAAACGGTCAGTTATAACATTCAAAGCGGATGAGGAAATGATGGCGGAACTGGAAAAGATCCCCAACAAATCCGAATTTATCCGCGCAGCGGTGTACTCCGCTTTACAGGAAACCTGCCCATTTTGCGGCGGGACAGGGACGTTGAGCCCCCACCAGAAATTGCACTGGTCAAAATTTATGCAGGAACATCAGGTTGAACGCTGTACACAATGCAACGGCGTCAAGTTAAATTGTCTTCATAAGAAAGGAGAATGAATATTATGCAGGAAAAAACAAAAAGTCGTTTCTTTATCGTGATAGGTCTCGTTGTACTGTTCCTTACCGGAGCACATTATCTGCGCTCTCAGAAAGAAATTAACGAACAGAAAAATGCAAAAATCTATTGCACCACTTACCCCATTTATCTCTTTGCAAAAGCCGTCACCGCCCATACCACAGGTCCTCAGGTGGAATTGCTCCTCCCCGCCAATACCGGATGTCCTCACGATTACGCGCTGACACCCGGCGATTTGATGAAGCTTTCCGGCAAAAACACTCTGCTGCTGACCAATGGATTGGGCTTGGATGATGCCATTGCAAAAGCCGCAATGCGTGCCAATCCTTCTCTGATTGTTGCCAACACAACTGCCGGATTCAATCCGATCACATCCGAAAAACAGGCATGCAGTCACAAAGAAAAAGATTGCAAGCATGAACATGAACACGGTAACGGCGCAAATCCCCACATGTTTGCCAGCCCGGATATGGCATCCGGCATAGTGGAAAACATTACAGCCGTAATCGAAAAACTTTCCCCCGCCAACAAAGTAAAATACCGCAAAAATGCAGCGGCTCTGATTCTGCCTTTGAAAAATCTGGAAAAAGAAATCAAAGAAACCGAATTCAAGCACAAAAATATCGCCGTTCAGCATGATGTCTTTGCTTATCTGGCAAGACTGGCCAACTTGAATCAGGCTGTCACACTCGATGCCGAAACAGCAAAAGCGCCCTCGCCTGCCCGGGTTGCTGAACTCAAAAAACAGATCAAAGATCATAAGATTTCCGTCATCTTCTCGGAACCCCAGTATCCCGCTGATTTGCCGAAACTGCTGGCAAAGGAATGTGGTATCAAACACGCCGTTCTTGATCCCGTCGCTTCCGGCCCCGCCGATGCTGATGCGTCTTATTACGTCAAAACCATGCGGAACAATCTGGCAGTATTGAAGGAACATCTCTGCAAATGAATCAGACAGCAGTCCAAATCGAAAACGTATCCATCCGGGTGGGAGAAACCGTCATTCTTCAGGATGTGAATGCACATATTCCCGTCGGCAGCTCCACGGCGATCGTCGGGCCGAACGGTGCGGGAAAAACCAGTCTGACTCTTGCCATTCTCGGGCAGATGTCATACAAGGGGCAGATCACTTTCCCCGGGTGTAAAAATCCGCTGAAGCCCCGTTTCGGATTCGTCCCCCAGAAATTGCAATTCGACCGTGACATGCCTATTACGGTACAGGATTATCTCCTTGCCGGCATGCAGCGGCGTCCCCTCTTCTTCGGTGCCTCCGCTTCCGCAAAACAGAAAGTCGCGGCGATTCTGGAAGAATTGGAATGTGAAAAACTGCTCAACCGGGTATTCGGCGCTCTTTCCGGCGGCGAAATTCAACGGATTCTTCTTGCGCAGGCACTTCTGACGGAACCGGAAATTCTGGTGCTGGATGAACCCACTGCCGGTGTCGATTTCAAAGGCGGTCAAATCTGTTGCGAACTGTTGCGCAAAATCCGGGAAGACCGGGGCTTTACGCAAATCATGATCAGTCACGATCTGGCAACCGTGGCGGCGCATGCGACTCATGTCATCTGCCTCAAGGGAACCGTTATTGCCGAAGGAGCGCCGAAAAAAGTGCTGACTCATAAAGTATTGACGCAGACTTTCGGCTTGCATCTGGGTATTCCGGATCTTCATGACCTGCCCGAAGACGCAGCAAACTGCCCGGATAACTGCCCTTATCATTCCCATGAAAATGACGGAGGCGAAACCCATCACTGCTGTCACGGCGGGCACCACCACCATCATCATCATCGCGACGCCGGAGGTACAAAATGATTGAAACGCTTATGACGACACTCGCGGACTGGGCGGCATTGCTTTTCCCCTTTGACTGTATGGATCATTCCTTCATGCGGAAAGCCATGCTGGGCTTGCTCTTCCTGGCTCCACTCACCGCCGGAACCGGGATTCAGGTGGTCAACTCAAAAATGGCATTTTTCTCCGACGCCATCGGGCACTCCGCCTTTGCCGGGGTGGCAATCGGGATTCTTTTGTCGATGAATCCGAGTCTTTCCATGCTGATTCTGGCATTGCTGGTCGGCTATGTTATTATGTACATGAAACGGAGCAGTAAACTTTCCACCGATACCATTATCGGCGTCATCTTTGCCGGTGTTGTGGCGTTCGGACTTGCCATTGTCAGCCGGGATCAGAATGCGGCAAAATCAGCACAGTCGTTCCTTTTCGGCGACATCCTTACCATTGACGATCATGCCTTGTTCTGGCTGATGCTTCTGATGATTGCCTACCTGATCTTTCAGTATTTCTCCTTCAACCGGATGTTATGCATTGCCATCAATCCCCAGCTTTCCGCCGTTCACCGGATCAAAACCGGTTGGTATCAGTACATCTTCGCCGCGCTCCTTTCCGCAACCGTTATTGTTGCCGTCCGGACGGCCGGGGTATTGCTGGTAACGGCATTGTTAATTGTCCCGGCGGCAGCGGCACGGAATTTTGCAAAAGATGCAGCGGGTATGTTCTGGTATACGTTACTGTTCTCCGCTTTTTCCGGAGCGGCAGGCTTGATTATATCGGCGCAGCAATGGGCGCGGACTCCGGCGGGTGCAACAATCGTCCTGGTCTCCTGCGTGATTTTCTGCGTCAGTGCAGTCTATGCCTCTTTGCGGGGCGGCAGGACAAGAGATTCGGAACAATAATCAAGGGGATAACAAGTTGAAAATTCTGGTTGTTATTTTATTTTCCTGGGCGTTACTCTTTTTCCATTCCTGCATGCCGGGCGGAGATCAGCGGCAAATGCTTGCGCTCTCCCGCGCGGAGAATGATGTCATCCGGGATTATACGCCGTCCTTTTCCACAGCCGGGCTTTTCCTTTCCACCACCAAAAGATGCGGTCATTGCAATAAACTGGTGGAAGTCAATACCAGCGAGGGCGAATGTATGTTCCGCGAACTCTGGCAGGAACCTTATCACTCTTCGCGAAAAAATGATTTGTTCAAAAAGACCCGAAAACAGCTCCGCGGCGAAGCGGCTGCCGGATACGGTCCCGCAAGTTTTCTTCTGGGCATGATTGCGGAAAACGGACTCTTTGATACAAAACCGGATATCATCACCGCGGCCCGTCAATACCGTCTGTTTGCGGAAAACGGCGGCATGCGCGGAAAAGCGGCACTGGCATGTTTCTGGATTCGACTGGGCGAAAATCTGCCGGAAGCGTTGGAGATTCTGCAGGGAATTATAAAAGAAACCCCGCGCGATACGGAACTGCACATGTACCTCTCACAGGCCTACACGTTACTCAAACAGCATAAAAATGCTTTTGATGCGGCAAAGAAAGCCTATTATTACGCCCCCTCCGCCTCGGTGGAACGCCAGAATATCGAAAACATTTTCGTTGAAAAACTTCTCATTGCCGCCAATACACTCGGGGAAAAAGATGCCCTTGCACAGATCAATGATATGATTTATCTTTCACCGAAAAATCAGAAATTGATCTTTGTCCGGTCCCAGCTTTACGCCATCTTCGGCAAATTCAAACTTGCGGAACAGGATTTGGATATCCTCAAAGACCAATACGATAAAGTCCCGCTCCTCATCGCCAGAGCAAAACTGCGTAACGCACAACGGGATTACGAAGGTGCCAAGCAGGACATAAAAACACTCATGGCGAACGATCCCGACAACTTCTACGTCCGCACCGCTATGCTGGAACTGCTGATGACCAACCGGAAAACAAAAGAAGCATTCGCCGCTGCAGATTCCTTCATCCGCAAGGATAAAGATAAAACAGCAGCCTATCTGCTCCGGGCAAATCTCCACGCCATGAACAGCGATTTGAAACGTGCCCTTGCCGATTTCAAAACAGCCAGAGCCTCCGCAACGAAAGAGGATGCGCCTGCAATTGATGACGCCATCCGCACCATCGAACAGCAAATCATCATGCAGGAATAAACTTTTTTGCATATTTCTTTGTTTTTTATTTGACAAAATGCCATTCAGAGGTTATTTTCCCACAATATCAAATTTGATTAACGAAAGGATATAAAATGACAACTCTCCTTAAAAATTGCCGTCTCATCTCTCCCGATGCAGATCTCGATTCCGCCGCAATCCTCATCGACGGAGAACGCATCCGCCGCATTTACACTGCCGGTGATACGCTCCCCGAAGCCGATCAGGTCATCGACCTCCAGGGCAATATGGCTATGCCCGGTTTTATCGACGTTCACTGCCACGGCAGATCCGGACTCGATTTCAGCGACGGAACTCTGGAAGCAACCACCGCTATGGGCGTTGATAAACTCAAAGAAGGGGTCACAACTCTCCTCCCCACAACTTTGACCCTCCCCGAAGAAACTCTCGCAACTTCTCTCAAAACAGCTGCTGAATACGTCAACTCCGGCGTCAAAGGCTGTAAGATCCCCGGCGTTCACCTGGAAGGTCCCTACATCAACCCGAAATGCCTCGGCGCCCAGAACCCTGACTTTGTCCGCGCTCCCGATATCGCTGAAGTCAAACGCCTCAACGACATCTTCCCCGTTCTCAAAGTCTCTTACGCTGTCGAAATGCCCGGCGCCGCTGAATTCTCCGCAGAACTTCTCGCAGAAGGCATCACTCCCTCCTGCGTTCACAGTGCCGCAACCTACAAACAGTTCCTCGATGGTTACGACCACGGTCTGCGCAACCTCAGCCACTTCTGCAACCAGATGACCGCTCTCCATCACCGCGACATCGGTCTGGTCGGTGCAGGTCTTGCTCATGATGACGTCTATATCGAATTCATCTGCGATAAACTTCACATCTGCCCCGATATGATCGGTCTTGTATTCAGCATCAAGGGCTGCGATCACATCCAGCTCATTTCCGACGCAATGCGCGCAAGCGGTATGCCCGATGGCGATTACACCCTCGGCGGTCTCCCGGTTGTCGTCAGCGACGGCGCAGCACGTCTGGCATCCAACGGTGCACTTGCCGGCAGCACACTCCAGATCTGCCAGGCACTCAAGAACGTTGTTGAAATCACAGACATGCCCCTGTCTGACCTCATCAAGACCACATCCTGGAACCAGGCATGTGCTCTCCGCCTGAAAGACCTCGGCCGTCTCGAAAGCGGATATTATGCTGACATTGCAGTACTCGATTACGACTTCAATGTTCAGATGACATTGGTCAATGGTGAAATCCGTTACCAGAAATAATCGTCAGTCTTTAAAATGACAAAAGGCGGAACGCAATGTTCCGCCTTTTTTTTGCGTCCATTCTTTACCGGACGCAACGGAAAACGGCACATTCGCCGTATTTCAAATCAAACTCCAGATATTTGCCGTTATCCAAAAGAACTTTCTGACCGGTCAGACATTCCAGTTTTTTCACTCCGGCAGGATAATAAATGCGCCGGATTCCACTGCGACTGGAACCGCCCATGACAATCAGACCTCCACCGCGAACGGTCAAATCATCCCCATCGGAAACCGGCTGAATTCCTGCACTTTTTGCAATGTTGCGTATCAACTGCGGCGATACTGCGGCAGGCTGACCGATAAAGATTTCTGTTCCATCCGCCGAACGACGGACCGCCATGCCGCCCACATCTGTATTCTGATACGGTGCCAACACTTGCAAGTCATTCTGCGGTAAAATACCAGCATTGCCGTAATGGACAACCGGGCGGCTTTCCGTCGGCGCATACAGGTAACCGGAAATATTATGCAGAAGCGGATCGGTTGCATTCTCAACAAAAATACTGCGGTTGCGAATCGTTTCCGGCTGTACAAATGTCACATTCAACGCCTTGGAAAGTTCTGTAATCTTACTGCCGGAGAAAATCCCGGGCAAGCCGAGATAGACAAGGGTTCGTCCGTTCTTCAGATAACGTTTCCGGATGTCTGCGAGTTTTTCCGGCGTCAAAGTGGCAAGATTGGCAAGGAGCAAAATCTTCGGTGCTTTGAAGTCTTTATGAAACAGGTCGTCCGCCAAATAGGCATCAAAACGGACTTGGGAAAGCCACAGGACATGCCCCGGATTCCGGTTCCAGCTTTCCGAATTGAAATGTCCGAGCGGGGAATGATAGAAGAAATCACTGGAACGCTCATCCAAAATCAAAGCAACCCGGTCATCACTCAAAGGCTCCCCGGGTGCGGCGGATGCGATTGCGGCAGCACTCTTCCATGCAGCCAAAGCTTCCGGCGTATTATAGTAATTCCGCCCCATGGAATAAGCATGAAATGCTCCGCCCCACGCAGCCGCATAGCCGGCGTACAATTTCAACAATTCAGAAAAAGTACGGTAATTGTGAACCGCCTGCCAGTTGCGACTCCGGTAAATCCAGCCAAGTGTGGGCTGCTCCGGATTACGGATGTCCATTTCGCTGATAATCAATTTTTTATGAAGCCGCATGGAGCCGGTGAATGCTTTCAAGCCCATGGGAATCAGACATTCATCGCGACTTCTTTCGTATCCGGGCAGTGAAATCAGAAAATCACAATACGGATCCCGGATAATATCGCTATGCGCGTATGCACCTCTGCCATACCAGATACTGCCGGAAAGAGCCACGGCACAATCGTATCCGCCAACCAACAGACGTGGTGCACCCGTTTTCACGGCTTTGCGCATTGCCATTTTCAGCTTGGTACATTCGGAAGAAATAAATTTGCGGTAATCGCTTTCCACACAGGGTAGCCCCGGAGTGAAAACAATATCATTCTTCCCTTTCATCTGGGCATCGGTCGGAATCGTGACATTCTCCCATGCGGCAACTTTCTTCTGCCATGCCTGAGAAAGCGCAGCAGGGGTTTTATACTTTTCTTTCAGAAATTGACGGAATGCCATCTGTGCCACCGGGGAATCATCCGGAATCACCGGCGCACGGAATTGCCCGTCATCGCCACCGGTAACATAAATCGCGGCAACCGCTTTGGAGGCGTCTGTTTTTTCAAATTTCCGCATGACTTCTTCCAATACGCGGGCGATATCCGCTCTGTACTTGGCGGAATGAATGGAAGGACTCCATGTTTCACCGGGTTTAACGGGGAACTCGGCAGAGGTACGATTCGTGAATGCGCCGTTTCTCAAAATCAACGGGTTGCCATCTTTACCCGGATGCAATTCTTTCCGGTTATTCTTAAGCCAGTTGGCACTGGGGTAAACAATCAGGTTCAGGATCACATGAGCGTCCGGATTTTCCCGGAGTACACGGTACACCGCTTTTTCCATGCCGGAAACATCAATGGAACCGTCTTCCAGCCAGATCTGATTATAATCATCCGGATAAGGTGCTCTACCCAGAATGACCGCACTGGTGAAAAGCGGAAAACCGGCCTTCCGGAATGCCGTCACACGTTCATAACTGCCCGTAATGGGGTTGTGAAGAATAACAGGAGCGATCTTTTTGCCGTTGATATGCCACGCCAGACGGTCATGCTCACGCACAAGCCGGGATTCCGTACGGGGACGGCTTACCAACCTGTTACGGACGGCCTCATCGGTCATCGCCGGAGAATAGGGATAAGACAATTGCACACCCATCGGCGGCTGGCGGAACCAGGGAGATAATGCAGGGTCTACTTCCCGCAATTTCCAGTCCAGCAATTCCAATTCACAGGGATTACCTGCAAATCCGGCAATCAAACGGACTTGCGTACCATTGGCGGGGACGCGGAAATAATTGAAATAAGAGATTTTTTCATGGAGCGCCGTCAGACTGGATAACTCAGCGAAGGACATGGAGATATATCCGCCCCCCATGATGGAAGCATCAATGGTGTGTCGCTTGACACTCTTCCCTGCATCATCCAGAAATTCAATCTGAAAATCTGCCCGGCTGCCGTATTGCCATTTATTTTTCCGGAAAACAAAATCAGTCCGTAAGACAGATCCGGGGCGGACAGCAACCGTTTTTGCCATCCGCGTCCGCAGGGGATATTCCTGTTTACCGGTATAATGAAAAGAGATTACAGAAGTTTTTTTTTTACATTCAGCGCCGTTGTTTTCACATCATTCTGCCACACATCCAGTGTTCCGGGAGCGATGGCGATGGCTTTGAATTTCTGCGGATCGCCTTCAAAATTCTGAGAAACCACATCCTTCGGCATACCGGGGAAAATCTTGATATCGTCAATCACGCCCTGAAAACTGAGGTTGAAATCACGTCCGCCGATTTCGATGGAATTGAAATCAGCCAGTGTACCTTCTTTCGCACTTTCCGCCGCCAGTTTCTGATCGATGTACAACCGCTGATTCCCTTTTTTCCAGGTCAAAGTAATCTTGCGGAATTGTTTTGCCTTCCAAGTGGCAATGGATGTGCTCAGCACGGCGGCTTTCCCATCGGTGAATACAAAATGCACTTTCAGCTGTTTGCCGTGGATGTATGCAAAAATGGTGGATTTGCCATCACGGGCAAAGTTTGTACCTTTCTTATTGCAGAACAAACTGAAAATATAGGAAAGTTTCAGGTTAGTATCCTTGGAACCACGATAAGCATGAACCTGATTGAAATACGGAGCGATCCACATTTCACAGCTGCCTTCCGATGCGGGAAAGTTTTTCAAGCCGTTAAAGATTAATGCAGAATGAGGTTTCAACGGCTGCATTTTTGCAACCTGCGCAAAATCTTCCAGATTATCCATGGCAAACAAGCCGCCACGCCCGGAATTGCCAAATCCGGTCACAGTCCGGAATTCTTTTTGTGCGGATGAGGCATTGATAACCTGAGCACCGTTTTTCGCGGTCAATTCAGTAAAGTCGCAGGAAAAGTAATCGACGGCATTCACGCTGCCGATGCAGCCGGCGGTAAAAAGTACAAATAATGTTTTTACAGTACGCATAGTGAAAATATCCTTTATGTTAATATCTTATTCAACCCCGGTATGGGACAACTGCTGCCAGGCAACAATTGTGTTCGCATAATTGTCAATATTGACCCGACCTACGTGCATATCGCCGTACAGGAAATTGCCAAACTTGCCGTGTACATTGGAATAATCTTCTTTCGATGACTGATAAGCAGCAGAGAGTGTGGAAAACGGATAGGGGAAATTGGTACTGCAGGAACCACGCAATCCGACACGGTGTGATGCGCTCGGTTTCGCCCACATGAGAGCCAGACGGGACGGCTTTTTCTTCGGACGGTTCAATCTGCCGAAGCCGAGACAGTTTGCTGCAGTATCGTTACTCCCCCCCGGTTTGGTGTTCGTCAACACGTCTTCAAAAAACATGAGGTTGACCGTATAAGTTCTGGGGGCGTTGTCGAATTTGCAGCCAACGCCATGAGCACCTGAGGTACGCGGAACAGGGTCGGACGGGCAGAAGAAGATTTTATAGTTATCAATGAATTTGCCATCCAGCAGCAGTGCATCCCAGATATCTTTATCGACCGGTGCAGGGTCAGCCATATTGGAAGGCGGCATACGGTCGTAGGAAACTTCATAGAGACAGAAGCCCTGTCCGATCTGTTTTTCCTGATTTGCGCACTGCGCCGTCTTACCGCTGGCTTTTGCTTTTGACAAGGCAGGCAGCAGCATTCCGGCAAGAATGGCGATGATGGCAATAACAATCAACAGTTCAATTAAGGTAAAATGCCTGTTATGGTTCGGTTGTTTCATAATGACTCCTTATTATCATTTCTGTTTTCAATCTCAGGTTGTATACTGACTGAGGTCAGTGGGATATTGTACATAATCTGCCCTTTCAATTGCTCACATGCCTCCTTGAATATGGATTGACGGAACACGGTAACAATGGTGTTATCCGACCCCAGAATCAGGTTGTGCCCGGGATACGAAATATTTCCGCAATCGCCCACGATCCCGATCAACGGGTGTGGTGTCAGAGAATAATAACGGCATGTACCAAGATAAGTGTAATAGTTCCCCAATTCAAAAATCCAGGCATCGTAATGTCCATACGAATCAATCATTTTGCGAAGCTGTTCCGGCTGATTCTGCCCCGTCAGATCCATGGATTTGAATTGTACATTTTTATGTTTGTGAATCGTTTTCTCAATCCCAGCAGAAATCGCATCATGCATGGAATAATCCGGATTGCTGTTCACCAGAAACAGACTCCCTGCCCCTTTGTGAATCAGTTGCTCCGCCGCCAGTTCCGCACTGGCACAAATATCCAGCTCAACCTGCGGAATACCGGAAAAACGGGGACTGTTCCCCACGATCAGCATGGGAATCTGCAACGCTTTCATGCTGCACATAAAGTCATCCGTCAGCCAGCCGTATAACATAATCCCCAACACATGATCCAGCGATTTCAAAATCGAGTCGGAAAAACTTTCCACCTGAAGATATTGAAAATCAAGCCCGGTCCCGTTGAAATAAAATTGCATGTATTCCAAACTGCCAGGCGGAAGATAACTGTTCTTCCCTTTCCGGCTTACATTGATGAATAATATTTTACCATTCCGATCCGGGACAGTAATATTCTGTTTCAAAAACGTTCCTTTGCCGATGCAGCGGCTCAACATGGATTCATTTTCCAACATTTCCAATGCTTTGCGCAATGTAATCATACTGCAGGAAGGGATCCGCGTCAGCAACTGGCGAACCGATGGCATACGGTCGCCCGGCTGCAGATGGTCTTCTGCAATAATATTCAGGATTGCCAATCGCACCTGATCATATTTTAATTGTCTTGCCATTGAGAAATTCTCCTGCATATAAGTGATACTAATAATATAAACACATAAACACTTATTTCAAGCAAAAATCAGAAAAATATCAATTTTTTTGTCAGATTCCGCATTTGCTCGACACTATAATGGTAAACGGAAACGTTATATGGCTAGATTGTTCGGTTTTACGAATTATTAGAAACATAAAACAAACTAATTTTTATCAGAAGGAGATTTCTTATGACACACACAACAAAAATCCTTGCAGCCACCGCACTCGCAATCTTCACAGGCACAGCTGTTTATGCCGGACCTCATCACCCTCATCACGGAGGAAATGATGGCGTCCGCCTGGCAACGGACATTGTCAGGCTGGTCGGAGCATCTCTCAATCTGGTCGCACCGCCTCCTCCAATTGTAGTTGCGCCTCCTCCGCCGCCAGTCGTTCTGCCTCCGCCGTTTATCTTACCGCCGCCGCCGGTAATTCTGCCGCCGCCTCCACCGGTTGAGGTGATACCTCCGCCACCGCCACCCCAGCCCCGTCGCATTTACCGTGGAGCCCCGCAGCCACATTATTGTCCTCCGCGCGGACCGCGTCATCATCACCACCATGGTGGTGGAAGAAGGGGCGGCGGACACAGGCGTTGATTTAAAAAAATAAGTAGATTGGAGCCCTTTCCTGTTGAAAAAGCGGGAAAGGGCTTTGATTTTTCCTGAAAATGTGCTATATTCAGCATAATATTCAGGAGAAAAAAATAAATGTGGAAAAATAGTTATATCTTACTGCTGATTCTGTTTTGTGCTTGCATCGCAGAAGCGGCATCCTTGAAGATCATCCGCCGGAATCTTGACCTTCCCGAATGGCAGGACGCTCACCGGGAGTTGAAAATCATGTATATCTGCGATCTGCATCTGCGGGAAGAAGTCATGACGGATGAACTCTTTACAGAAGCTCTGCCCGAAGCAGTCCGGGAAGAAAAACCCCATATCCTGCTTATCGGCGGCGATCTCTTTCAATACCGGGCCGATGATTATGCACCTGTCATGGAAGAATTCAAAAAAATAATTAATTCCCTGCCACCTATCCCTCTGGGCATTTATGCCATCCTCGGAAATCATGAAGAAACGCGCCCGGAACCTGCTTTGTCAGCATTGAAAAAAGCCGGAATCAAACCGCTGCGGGATACCGTTGCAAAAATCAAGTTCAACGGGAAAGAGTTTGTGGTCTGGGGACTGCAGGACAACAAAAAGGAAAATGCCTATATCCGGGAAGCGACATTGAAAAAAATCCTGAAAATCAAAAAGCCGACAGTCATCCTTTCACACCGTCCCGCATCCTATCCGCAGATTCCCGCCGAAATCCCTGCCCTGATCCTTTCCGGTCATACTCATGGCGGCGTTGTGCACCTCCCCGGCCTCCCCAGAGGGGCATTGACCCGGCTGATGAAACATGGTCACACCGGCGATTATGTTTACGGCTGGTTTGAAGAAGGCAATAAAAAAATGTATGTCTCCTGCGGTATGGGCGGCAAAGGGTACAGTGGAGCAAGATTCAATAATCCGCCGGAAGCCCTCGTCCTGACATTCCGCAAAAAATAAAAACCGCAGTCCGGTAAAGGAACTGCGGTTCGGAATAACTTAATATCCTGCGCTCAGATTAATCCTGAAAATCGCTGTTTTCACGACGGAACGGGCGACGGGCGCGGAAGTTTCCACGATCTTCCCGTTTGAAGCCGCCTTCTTCACGATCACGGAAAGAACGCCGGGGACGGAATTCGCCACGGTCTTCACGCTTGAAGCCGCCATCTTCACGATCACGGAAGGAACGACGGGGACGGAATTCGCCACGGTCTTCACGCTTGAAACCGCCTTCTTCACGATCACGGAAAGAACGGCGCGGGCGGAATTCTCCACGGTCTTCACGCTTGAAACCGCCTTCTTCACGATCACGGAAGGAACGGCGCGGACGGAATTCTCCACGGCCTTCGCGTTTGAAACCGCCATCTTCACGATCACGGAAGGAACGGCGGGGACGGAACGGACGTTCTGCGGGTTCTTCCGCATCAGCCGCTTCTTTATCTGCAGGGGAGACCTGATCATCTCTGGTTTCATCAACCTTCATGCGTCTTCCGGCGAACATGGTACCATTAAGAGCTTCAACAACAGCAGCGGCACTGTCATCGTCCACGGTAACAAAAGCGAATCCTCTGGGCAGACCGGTATCTCTTGCTGTGACGATCTGAACGTTATCTACGGAGCCGTACTGGCTGAACAGGTCACGCAATTCCTGTTCTGTTGTGCTGAATGGCAAATTGCCGACAAACAAGGTTTTCATGAGAGAGATACCCGTCTATCCTTTCTACTGGTTTAAAATGATACCGGCAAAAGACCGATTCTTCTGCCGGTTCCTATACAATATACGTCAAAGTGAAATTTTCAAATCAAAAAAGAATATTTTTCGGAAAGTTCATGAAAAAAATACTCATTTTCTCTTATTCCACTGTGCCGACGTGCCGAAATAAAGCAATCGGCAGCGGTTCGCTCCCACCTGATACTCGAAAGAATTGTTCTTTCCGTCAAGGGTTGCCACTTTTTTCCGGCTGATACAGTCATACACATCAAGTTTCCCTTTCAGGTCCTTGAATTCAATTCTGCCTTTCTGGGCGGAATTTGCTTTGTACGCGCGGACCGCAATCAAACCTTCGTTGCCTTTTTTGCGGGCAGTCAGCTGCATGGCGGAATTGGAAATCGTGACATCTTTCACCAGATCACCTTTTACGACCAGGTCTTCAAAGGGCAGAATGGTATTCAGACCGGCAATCACGTATTTCATGCGGAGCGGTTCCACATAGGAATAGTAATACCAGCAGATACCCTGAGCACCGTAAATAGCTGCTTCATAAATCAATTCGGGAATCTGATCCGCCTGCATGTGGAAGTCAGGGCAGCCGGATGTCTGCCCGAATGTGTAGGTCGGATAGAAATTCTTCTGTTTGTCACCAAACTGATTCACCACTCTTTCATAATGAGTATAAACCACATCGGGAGTATAATACAGGCCCATTTCAAAGAAATTAATGGTATTGAGCAAATGCTTTTTGGGTTTGCACCATTCGCCGATCTGGAATTCCGTACGGGGAGAAGTGGACTTATAAGCAGCCGCCTGTTTCTTTACCGGATTGGTCAAATCCAGAATGAATTGATTGTGGGTATAACTCTTGTATTCATCCCAGAATTTCAGGAATTCTTTATCTTTGCTCCGGAACAATTTCCGGGCATCGGCAGTGGCATAGGCGGATTTGCGGCTTTCCGCATATTTCTTGAATGTCTGCAAACAACGGCGGTCACAGAAACAGACTTTGCTCCAGACATTCGGCGGCCACAATTCCAGGTCAAGAGTCAACCAGTTGCATTTGTATTTCCGGAAGAGATAGGAATTGCAAAGTTTATCCACGTGTGCCTGGAAATATTTACCGCGGTAGTTGGGACACAGGGAGGGATAACCGTACTGGTTATACGGTGCATCTTTGCCATCCGCTCCGATAGCCCGCGCTTCCGGATCCCGATGAGTCCAGCTCCATGCCTGCGGTGTTGCAGAACTGGAATTGGAGGTATAATACAGGCGGATTCCGGTCTGATCCATTTCCCGGAAAAGCAGGTCGTAATAATCTTCTCTCTTCTGGGGATTATTGCCGCTGAAATAACCATCATTTTTGCCTTTTTCCACGTTGACAGAAATCCGGTTGAAGCCCAGCTGGGTGTAATGTTTCAACGTATCTTTCGGGAACACATGTTTGATGATCTTGGCATCCATGTAGAACATGTCGTGACAGAACAGTTTCGGCATCCGGCTGACTTTTCCCATCTTGACCGTCTTGAAATTCAACTCATGACGGGGCAATGCGGTACCGTTTTCGACCAGATAATAGGCTCCGGTGAATTCTTTATTTTCCGGCATTTTACACTCATAGAAGAACATAAACACAGGACTCTTCCAGTTGATGACCAGCGGAAGTTCAAATTTGTAACGGAGCATCTTTCTGCCTTCCTGTTTGAAAGAAGTGACAGAGGGCTTGACCAAATTGGACTGACGCCATTCCCCGGCATCGAAGATCATACCGGAGAATTTGACTTCTTCCGGAACTTCCAGAATCATATCAAACGGCTTTTTCTCACGGTTTGTCAAACGGTGTGAGGTGGTTCCTTCCGCATTATGGATCATATTCAAACCGAGGAAGAACGGATGATCGACCGCGAGATTGAGCGTTTTGCCTCTGACGCCTTCCGGGTCGAAAATGCCCATGGCGTAATATTTATCAGAAGGCATATTGCAATGTTTGGCAATCAACTGATCTCCGTCACGCAATTCCAGATAACGCATGGCAGCATCCTTTGTCGGAACCAGCCAGGAGAAATCACGGGTTTTGCCTGCAGGGACTGTGAATTGTGTATCGTGGGTAACCCATGCGCCGCCAGCTGTATGTTTCACAAAAGATGCAGTCAATTTCATCTCTTTGCGGGCAGGATTCATGATCCGGAGCTGCGCACCATTGGCATCTGCCTGCATGGATTTGACCACCGGGATATTCGCATTACCGAAAATCATGGTTCCGAAATCTCCGGGGAATTGGAAATGCGGTTCCGTCAATGCGCTCCATGCACTGAGTTCACGCATGTTCTTTTCACCGTAATGTGCGCGGCAGACATTCATACGCCACCGGGTTCCGGCAGCGGGAGTACCTTTCACTGCCAGATCTTTGAACGGGATACGCAAGGCAACACGCCAGGCATCGTTCAGTTTTTCCACTTTGGATGTAACGCCGTGGTCTTTCAACGGATGCGTCTTCAGCGGCCAGGAGCCATCGCCCCAGGTCTCGGTCAGACAGCGCACTTTGCCATCCGGGGGAATGAAAAACTGGAATTGATGTTTATAGCCATCCGGTCGCAGAAAGACTTCGCAGGATTCCTGCATATCGTAAGAACGTTTGTCATCGACTTTATGTCCCGCAGCGTTGGGCAGAGAACACACGATGTTGTAATAAAGGGCATCTTTGGTATAAAACACTTCGGCTGAAGTACGGAATTTTGCACGGGCACCGGTCGAAGGCAGAATAAAATCATTGATCACCGCGGCATTATCCCAATATTTCCGGTTGAAAATATCGTCAAAGGATACCGCACCCGCAACAAACGGGATGGATGTCATACGGTTGGCAAATGCCGCTCCCTGTTTGACTTCCGTCATACGCATATCGGCAAAGTAACAGGATCCGTTTTTATCAAAGACGATTCCCATACGGATCTGCGCACGGTGTGCATCGGCAGGCGCAACACAATCCGGCACAATGACCTGCTGCCAATCCCGACTGCCCTGCAGATTTTTGATCTTCATGTTCCAGACTTTTTTGCCTTTATAATCCACAAAGAGCGGTTTGCCTTTGGCATCATGCCACAGGATCTGCACGGATGCCGCACTGAGCCATTTGCTGAAATCGCTTTTCAACAGGTAACTGATCTGATAGACTTTGCCCGGCTGAACTTTTACCGTCTGTGTCAACATATTGCCGGTATTGGAAAAACACATGGCATTGCCTTTGGCAGGAGTAATGCCTTTCCGGACTCCGGAAGCATCATTGAGTTTTCCGCTCCAATGAGCAGGACGTTTTCCATCCGGCTGCAACGTTGCGAAATCACCGTTTTTCAACATGTTTTCCTGTGCGCCAAGCAAACATGCTGTCAGACAGAAAAGACCGATCAGGATTTTATTTTTGACTTTCATGATACCATACTCCTGTTATTTCACAAAACCACGGGGCGAAAGATTGTCGCCGGATGCACAAATTTGCGAATAAGTGCTGCCCTTCATGGATTCCACATGCCCATCAAAAAACAGAATATTTGCCGCATTGTTCCGGGGAGTCGGCGGCGGATCCGGCCACTTGTAATGAATAAAAGTCTGCGGTCCATGACGGAAGCCCAATGCAGAGGAACCGGATGTTGCATACACTGTCTTATAGCCGTTATCACCGGTAATGTATGCCAATGACGGCTGTTTCACATTTCCGACTTTATGCGGCGGCCAGGTTTTATCATCAATCATACCGCACAATCTGGTATTTGCCATGTAGTGGGAATAAGTGAAACCGTCAGTTGTTTCAGCGGGACACTGAAAGATTTTTTTATTGTACGGTCCTTTGATATACATACCCCAAATAAAAGATTCCCAGGATTTTTTATTGCCATAGGTATCACGCGCACCATGAGCAGGCAGGATCCAATCCTGATAATCACTCTGATAAGCCAGCTGGTACATAAACTGCTGTTTGGAATTGTTCACACAAGTTGAGGTCTGGGATGTCTTTTTAACATTCCCCAATGCCGGCAGCAGCATCGCCGCAAGAATGGCAATGATGGCGATAACAACCAACAATTCGATCAAAGTAAACTTTCCTTTACTTCCGGCAATAGAAAATAACGGCAACTTCATATCTGTCCTTTCTGTGGATTTTTATATTATACACTCACGTATTTTTCTAATTCATTCATAATGTAATTCTCTGCTATGGAAAATGCAAGAAAAACAGACATCTTTTTTGATAGAAAAAAATGTTACACTTGTAACGTAACATTTCAGGTAAAAAAAAGCTGCAGGCCAATATTCAAACCGGCTCTGCAGCGTATTTTCAAATTAATTGCGGAATTTTCTTACTTGATTTCCTGCAATGTCACGTGGTCGATATACACCACGCCCTTTCCTCTAAGACTGAAACCGACATGGGAAGTATCGAATTTCTTATTCGTTTTGAATTCCCGGGTGATCAGCGTCCAATCCCGTTTTCCTTTGGAACCATGGTGCGGAGTAAAGAAGTTTGTACCAGCCCATACCGTACCGGAAAATACAGCTTCTTTCTCAAGATCATATTTTGCATAATAGCTGAAACGGTATTTTGTATCCGGTTTCACGACTTTGGTCAAACTCTGCATAATCAGAGTGTTGGATTTCGGATCTGTACCCACAATTTTGTAGCTCTGGCCGCCGGTAATGAAATATTCCGTGGAGAAACCAATGAAATCGTTTTTGAATTTCGGGTCGCTCTGACGCCAGTATTTCCCGGCGATTCTGCCGACTTTTTTCAAGTCTTTCAGATCATGATCTTTCACGAGATTATCGAATACAGGCTTTTCCAGAGAAAGCTGTCCGTAATGATCCACTTCCAGGAACCGGATCTGCAGCCACGGACTCCAGGAATAAAGTTCGTTTCTTGCGCTTTTGAGGACTCGGTTATAACTGAAGTTGATGGGGAAGCCTTTCTTATCCAGACCGGGCAATGTGGAAAGCGGAATACGTACCGTTGCAGTCCAATGATCTTTCCCGACAAAGGTTTCCGCTTTCACGACACCGGCGCCCCACTTTTTGGGATTGGTGGGATGCTGCGTAGTAAACAAGGTTCCGGCAGGAGAAACGGCGACCTGGTAGACGGTCTTTCTGTCCTTGGTGGGATTCAGGTAAATTTCAAAGGTTGTATGGGCAAAATAATCCTCCATATCGCCTTTTTTCGATTTAAAATTCAACTGAGCATGTTTCGGGTCATCGGATCGGAACTGGAAGACCAATGCATCACCGGCATTCTGCACTTTCACCGTGGCTTTGATTTCCGTCTTGCCGCCTTTCATGCGGGAAAGATACTGAACATCTTCCTGTCCTGCGGGTGCAGCGTATGCAATCAACTGATTGGAACGTTTTTCCTTGGCAAGAAATTCGCTGGAATATTTCTGCATGGTGACAAGGAAATGTTCTCTCATGAACCGGACACGGGCAAGAGCATCTTTATCTTTCGCCACCTTCTTTTCTGCGTTATCAAACAGTTTTGACCAGGCGGCAAGTTTTTCCGGCGTATAAATCTGTTTCCAGGTTTCGTATTCCGTAGGCTTGAGAGACACGGGGCCGAGGTCGGTTTCGATAAATTGACCGCGCATCTTCGTTGTCCAGAGCACTTCCAGTTCTTCAAAGAATTTCTTCATTTCCGGTGCGGCAGACTGGAACATTTTGGTGTAATATTCTGCCATCAGAGCTTTGTAATCAAGGGAGGTATTCCACATGACTTTCAGCCCGACATAGATGTTCATGGCTTCGTGAATATAATCGTTCTGAGCACTGTTCTGCATGAATGCACCGCAAATATCATCGCGGCGATCCTGATAGTAACGCCCGAATGCCAGCGGGGAATAATGAGGCACGCCCGGAGAATTGTAATTGGTATACTGGGGGCCGTTGATCGGATAATTCCAGAGCCACACTTTTTTGCCGATCTTCTTGTGCCAGTCGGCAAGCAGTTTGCGGTCCGCTTTATCCATGTTTGCCGATTTGACAGCCCACGGACCGCCGATCGCCACCTGAACCAGCACGTTATCCGGGAGGTCGATTTTCGGCACTTCGCGATAGAAATGATATGCCATCTGGGTAATATAAGCATTGATACCGGCTTTCTTTACCCGGTTCGCCATGTCAGCAGTAAATTCCCAGATCAATTCGCCGGAATCAGTTTTGCGACCGTCCGGACGATAATATTTCTGACACGGCCCGCAGAGACATGCCTGCATACCATCCTGCAGATGCACGTTGAAGAATCCCGGATAATGCAAGGCACAGGGAGACCACATGGAAATGCCTTTCTGATTTCCTTTATACGCGAATACAACACCGCGTTTCGTCGGCGGTTCCCCTTTCAAACCGGAAACAACATCTTTGAATACTTCATCACGGAATGCGGAATTGGTCAAACATAATTGACCGGGATAATCATCTTTCCACGTATTGCTGCGGGTTCCATCTTTCTTCAATGCAAAAAATTCCGGATTGCTCTGACCGAAACGGGCAACGTACCCCATATAGGCAAGGCCGTGACAGTTGGGCATGCTGCGCGTCTGGAGACGCACACGGTATCCATGGAGATTGGTATCACGCAGCGGATCACTGTCCATATACCAGAATTCTTTACTCCAGCGGCGATTCTGATAAGAACGCACGATACAGTCCGGACGTTCAAAAATATTCAAGCTGGGAATTTTCAGAGATGCAGCTTTCGGAACAATTGTCCCGATGGGCCCAAGGAAGTAGAACCGGACACCGGCAAAACGTTCCAGAAAATCATACACGCCGAACAAGGTGGCACGCTGATGAAGATAAGGCTCCGTTTTCCAGCTGCGGTCATTCAATAATTTTTCCGTGTTGCTTGCCTTGTCATCGAGTCCGGCAATGTAAATATCTTTGCCGATGGTCTTCATGCGGAATGCATCTCTGCCGAGATCATCGACTTTCATCCCGGCTTTACGGCTCAGGGCGCTGTCACCGAGGATAATGGCATGTTCAACATTGGCGGACCGGGTCTTGCGGACAGGAATTTCAGCGGCGAAAATCTGCCCGAGAAACTGTTTTAATTCCTTTCCGGCAAATTGAACAGGCTTTCCGGCATCATCGGGAACGACGATCTCAAAGTTTCCGGCTTTGAGCGTGATAATGTTTTTCTGATCCAGTTTTTCATATCTGGGAGGCGGATTGAAATACAATTCCGGCATATTATCAGCGGCAAACAGTCCGGCAAAGCAAATCAATCCCAGAGTGAGAAAAAGATGTTTTTTCATGATTTCACCTTTTGTTATAAGTTATTATGCAGTGCCAATTTCAAAAGTATTGGCATTTTTGTTAATTTTACATTTGATCGTGCCGTAGAACCATTTTACGACATCACTTTTGACTTTTTTGCGAAAAAAGCCTGAAAAATCAAGTTATTGAGCGTACACCTCCATTCCCGTCTCTGACGGAAGTTAATCAGTTTTTTTTGTTTTTTGAACGAGGTAATTTCAAAAGTCTGGCAAATTTTGACTGAAAAAAAATTGTTGAAGAGGTGGAAATGGTAGTTTGATCCGGCGTCGCCTTACGGCTATGCCGTGACAAGGCGTGAAAAATAACCATCCACCTTCGCCAAGGCTACGGCGGACAAGCCCAAAACGCCCCATTTTCAGATCCCAACAAGAGTTTTCAGGCATTTTTGAAAATTTTTGAAATTGCCTCGGCGCTGCAATGATTTCTGATAAACCTTTCACAATTTCATTTTTTATTGATAGCCATATGGATGCAACTGTTTTTTCGCATTAACACTGTCGGTATAATGTAATTTCCAGGTGTCAACTTTGCCCTGGTGTCCATCGGCAAATGAAATATTGGCATGTTTACCATGACGGTTGCGGAAGTGACGGTTTTTCAATAACGCGGGATTATCTGAAATTCGAGAATAAAGAGCAGGATATCCAACATCACCTTCACCGAACATGATGGCAATGGATGGCATTTTCATCTTATCAATACTCTTTCCATAATTGGATGCAAACGTGTTGTTATACTGATAAGAATATCCTTCTGTCACATTCCCAACAGCCATTTCGCTGTATAAGGGCATACTCAAAGTGGGACAAGCCAGATTACCTCTTCCAGAGGATGAAATACGGGTCGGCAGGCGGTCATTTGGCGCGGAGATTATTTTTGCAGCCAGAAAAATCGTTGTTTCCCAAACCGGACCGCTGGAAAAGCTGTTGCCATGCGTGTATAAATCCATATAAAATTTATAATCGGCATGATAAATTACAGATGCCTGGGCAATGGTTTTCAAATTGCCGGTGCAGAAAATGGAACGGCCCTGTTCTCTGGCAGAATTCAACCCCGGAAACAGCATTGCAGCAAGAATGGCAATAATGGCGATCACAACAAGTAATTCAATCAGGGTGAAGCCATGCTGCTTCACCTGCCTGCAGGCAGGTTCAAAAAATCTGTGCTTCTGCTGTTTGCTTTTTCCGGTTACTGGTTGCAACAACTGTTCCTGTTTCATGATCATCTCCTTGATTTTTCGGTTATATTATACACGAATATTAAACCACCTTATTCATAACAGACTACTGTCCGGTTATTTCTCCCGGAATATACAATTCCTCCTTAAATGGAATAAAATATTGTTTTTCCACCGTTTCACCTCTGATCAGACGCTCCAAGACTTCCACGGATTTCTGAAATACGGCAGGAAGATCAATATACTGTTTCACGATGATGCTTTGCGGCGCGTTTATCACATAATTTCCATCAGCACTGACAATCACAAGATCTTTGGGAATACGGATTCCCTGCTCCTGCAATACTCTGGCGAGAATATAGTAATCAAACGTTCTGATAAACAGAACGCGGACACCTTGTTCAAACACCATCGTCTTGATTTTTTCTGCAATTGCCAAGCTGTCCTGCACCCCGGTATCCGCAGAAGTCCGCACACGCAGAAAGTGATCCGGATGAACATTCATACCGCATTTTTCAGCCGCATTCTGCCAATAACGTCGGTGATGACATACAAGATTTTGCGGGGAATCATCGTGAACAGGCTCATATCCATATCCTTCCAGCAAAGCTGTATTCCCGACAATGCCATATTGTTTCAACTGGCGGAAAATATTTGAATATCCTTCTTCCAATGCCAAGGAAATCACAGGAATCCTGACTTGATCCGGCTCTGCATCCGCACAGAACACAACTGCCGGAACACGTTGACTCAATCTCTCGATAATATCGCAATGAACAGTACAAAGCAGCACGCCATCCACCAGACCGTTCACCACAGGCTTGCAGAAAAACCCTTTCCGGTCACGATACGAGTAATTCATACCGGTATAACCATTCTTTTTACATGCGGAATCAAAATGAAACAAAATATCTTTCTGAGTGGAAATCTCAATAGGAGAGGAACTGGGCCAATAGCAGACATTCATGATCAAACCGGTATTCACCCGTTCCACACTTTCCCGGGCAAACAATTTCTGAGCATAAGGATTCGGCGTGTAATTCAACTCATTGACGACGTTCCATACCCGTTTAATCGTTGATTCAGAAACACGTCCGGTGCCTTTCAATACATAACTGACTGTGGCGATACTCACCCCCGCTGCCTTGGCAACATCACGGATCGTTGATTTTCTATTCGTCATAACAGAACCTTTTGGTTAACAAGTTAAGCAACTACCTGATAATATATCCATAATTTTGAAAAAAACAAGTCCGGCATCCAATTATTTCTGAAAAAAAATCACATTTATCCAACATTTTTCACAAATTAAGATTAAAAATTCCAAATCATAGCAAAAAAACAAGCCCTCTTGCAGGACGGCAGGAGAGCTTATTTTTCGATTGAACTGTATTGATCCGATTATGCGTTTTAGAAGACTTTTGAATCTGCCTCATGCAGTATAAATAGCATCCATTTCCCGTGAGTCAAGAAAAATAAAGAAAAAAATGAGATATTTGTATATTTTTCAAAATGACACTTAAAAACAGGACAAGCCGGGTATATATTAAGAAAAACTAATATTGAATAAGGTTTTTTAACATGACAAAACCAATTGATTTATCAAAAATCAACACCGCATTGCATCTGCTGAATGAACAATTGATATTACAGGATTCTCCGGAAGGGGAAATCGTTGTCTGCGGCGGATCTGCCTTAATTGCTACAGGTCTTGTTCCCGGAACAACACAAGATATTGATGTCATAGCATTGATGAAATCTGAAATTTTGAAAATATCTGAGCCACTTCCTGAATATCTGGTCGCAGCAGCAGCCAAAGTGGGAAAAATCATAAATCTGCCGGAAGACTGGTTTAATAACGGACCAGCTTCTCAATTTGATATGGGCTTGCCTCCTGATTTTCAAACTCGATTGAAAACGGACCGTTCACTATATCGGGCGCATTGACACAATCAGTCAGGTATTCAACAACCCCCATTTATCGGAGGTATCAGAACGGTCGGTCAGAGCGGAAATACAATCTGTTTTTGCAAAAAAGATCAACAATCAGCTCCATTTCTGCAGAATCCCGGAATCAGCAAAATTTTCAATCGATTCGATTTCAGAACTGCCGAAAATCATACGTATGCTGAATTAAAAAATCATCCTGACAACATTCCGCAAGTTTTTTCTGCAAAAAAAAGGAAGAAAAACTGCATTTGGGATTGACGGAATGCAGTTTGTGTGGTATCTTATAGACAGAGAATAACTGAACTCATCCAAGGAGTAATTTATCATGGGTAAGAAAAAAACAGTCCGCACTTTCAGAAAAATGAAAATGGATGGCGAAAAAATCGTCATGCTCACAGCTTATGATGCCTTAACATCCGCTATGGCACAGGCAGCTGATATCGATTTGCTCCTCATCGGCGACTCCGTCGGCCCCACTGTCATGGGCTACAGCGATACCGTCCCCGTCACCGTCGAAGATATGATTCATCACGGAAAAATGGTCCGCCGCGGCGCACCCGATATGTTCCTTGTCTGCGATATGCCGTTCCTCTCTTATCATTGCGGCGATGATGATGCCATCCGCAATGCGGGACGCTGTCTCCGGGAAACGGGCAGCGACTGCGTGAAATTGGAATCCAGCCGCTCCACCGTCCCCCTGATCCGCCGCATGGTGGATGCCGGGATTCCCGTTATGGCACACATCGGTCTGCTCCCCCAGCACGTTAAAACAGCCGGCGGATACCGTGTTGCCGGACGTGAAGCGGAAGCAGCCACCGAATTGAAACAGCTGGCACTTGACCTGCAGGATGCCGGTGCATTCTCCATTGTATTGGAATGTGTTCCCGCAGCTCTGGCAGAAGAAATCTCAAAAATGCTGGAAATCCCCACAATCGGTATCGGCGCCGGTATCGGATGCGATGGTCAGGTTCAGGTGGTGACAGACTTGCTCGGGATCGGCACATTTGTCCCGAAACATGCAAAGCAGTATGCACAGATCGGGCAGACCATCAGCAATGCTTTCGCAACGTATCGCAGCGAAGTCAAGAACGGTACGTTCCCCACTTCAGAACAATCATTCTGACAGGATACGGAACAATGACTCTCGGCTCTTCTATTCTTCTGTTTCTTCTGCTGCTGGAAACCTGTGCTTTGCTGTACATCTTTTTCCAGAGCAAAAAAAAAGAAGTTCCATGCATAAAACAGAAAAAAGAAGAAGTACAGAAAACGGATACCGAAATCTGCACAAAACAGTACACACCGAATCTGCGGACGATTCTCCTTGCAGGCAGACTGGCTTCCGCCGCAGAAATGATCCCGACTGCTGTCCATGACATCCGTCAGCCGTTATCCGTTTTGTGCGGCTATCTGGATCTGCTGACGCTGCAGGATAGTATCAATCCCGAAATAAAGGATTATCTGCAAACCTGTTCCGAAAGCACCTTGCGGATGGAGTCTTATGTATCAAAACTGAGAGAATATGCCCGCTACGATAAAGAATATACTCTGGTTCCGATCAAGCTCATCCCTCATATTGAACGGGCGGAAGAATTATTATCCGAACCGATTCAGAAACTCCATATCACCATCACAAAAGATTATTCTGCGGAAGATCCGGAAGTCTTGTTTGCCACGCAGGATTGCATTTTATTGTTCCATCATCTCCTTTCCAATGCCGTCGATGCGGTCCGGACAGTGGCGGATCCCCAGTTGGAATTCCGTATCAAAAGCGATGATGATAAAGTTGTTTTCACAATGAAGGATAATGGATGCGGAATCACTGAGGATGTTCTGCAAAACTGTTTCACACCATTATATACCACAAAAGAATGGGGAACCGGGCTGGGCTTGCCGTTTTGTTCCGCTGTCATGCAGAATATCGGCGGAACCATCAAAATCATGCCGAATGACAATGATGTTCCGGGCTGCTGTATCCGCCTGACATTCCCGAAACATGGAGGAAATTAAGAATGTATCTCGAAAATCTGTCTTTGAAAGTCGATACGCAGAAATGTAATCTCTGCGGCGCATGTATCCGCGAATGCGTCAATAACGTCCTTGCAAAAAATGAACAGGGCGCAATCACTGTTGTCCCCGGCGGAGAAGACCGCTGCATCCATTGTGCACATTGCATGATGGTCTGCCCTTCCGCAGCCCTTTCCATCGACGGATTGGATCCGGAAAAGGATTTCGAACCGGCCTTGCGCGGCCCCGAATTCGGCAAACTGCTCAATCAGGTGAAAAGCCGCCGTTCCATCCGCCATTTCAAGCAGAGAAATATTGATGAAGATGTGATGGCTGACCTGCTGGATGCTTTGCGTTACCCGCCGACCGGTGTCAATTACCGCAATCTGCAATTCTCTGTGATTTCCGATTGCGATATTATGGAACAATACCGGGAAAAACTTTACAAGCGTTATTTCGACCGTTTCGAGAATGAACCGGATACAAAAAATATCTGCGCAGCTTGGAAGGATGCCCTCTCCAAAGGCGGTGATCCCGTATTCCGTACCGCGCCTCATCTGTTGTTGGTCAATCATGCAGAAAACGCCCCCTGCGGGCCCGCGGATGCAGTCATTGCACTCTCTTATTTTGAAATGCTGGCCAATGCCGCAGGCGTCGGAACTGTCTGGTTCGGCAGATTGATCATGTTGTTCAAACAGATGCCGGAACTGATGGATATGTTTGATATCCCTGCCGGATACAAGCCCGGTTATGCCATGCTGTTCGGATATGGTGACAACCTCTTCCGCAGAACCATCAAACGCGATCTGCCCCAAATCACTTATCTGAAATAAGCATCCATCATGCACGAGTTCGACCAGCTGACGCCCGACTTCTTTCTCCCATTTGCAGAGGAAGCGCTCCAATGCAATATGTCCGGAATGGCGTCTGCTATGCCCAGTTACGTCAATCGGGTGTTCCTTTGTCAGGCTGCCTCCGGCGAACGGCTGGTCCTGAAGTTTTACCGCCCCAACCGGTGGACGCCTGACGCAATCCGGGAGGAACATGATTTTCTCTGGGATTGCGATGGGGATGGCATCAATGTGGTTCCGCCCTACGAACTTTCCAATGGCGATACGTTATACTTTGCCGATAACATTCCCTTTGCCGTCTTTCCTCAGAAACATGGGCGTAATGCGGAAATCGAATCGGAAAATTTCTATCAGCGTGCCGGTGCCTTGTTGGGCAGGATTCATGCTTGCGGCATGAGACGGCAGACGCAACATCGGCAGACTTTCACGCCCGAAACTTACGCTTTCAACACCATGGAACGACTCTTTCAATCCGGAGCCGTTCACCCCAGATATGAAGAAGCCTTGATGTCCGTATGCGAAGAATTGATCGATCTGGCAGAACAGCTGTTTCCGCCACCCGATACCTTCTTCCGTATTCATGGCGACTTCCATATCGGCAACCTGCTGGAACGCCCCGGTGAAGGTCTGACCGCCATCGACTTTGACGACATGGTACATGGTCCGGCGGTGCAAGATGTATGGATGCTGCTGCCCAATTCCGCCCTGGAATCCACCGTCGAACTGGATGAATTTCTCAGCGGCTACGAAATGTTTCTGGAATTTCCACGGGAAGACTTGCGTATTCTGGAACTGCTCCGGGCATTGCGTATGATGCATTTTCTTTCCTGGTGTGCCATTCAGCAGGGTGACCGCCGTTTTCAGGAATTATACCCCGGCTGGGGCAGCGAAATTTTCTGGCGGAAAGAATTGGAAGATCTTCTGCAGCAGAAATCTCTGGTTCTGCAAGCCCTCCGTTAACCCATCTCCTGTCCCCATCATCCGGGCAAAAAAACGCCTTTTCTGCGATAAACAGAAAAGGCGCATATTTTTTACTTTAAGACTCTTTGAATCTTATTTCTGATCCTTGTCAGCTTTTTCTTCGGCAGGACGGAATGTCGGGATCTTCTTGATGGTCTTGATCACCTGTTCCGCAGAAATCAGGCGGGTACATTCAAAATGACGATCCGTTCCTTTATGACGCGGACACCAGAGGAAGTCAAAGTGGTCAAAGTTTTCACGCATATCATTCCAGCAGCTGTGGCAGGTATGATAGTTGATCACACGGTACGGGGTATAGAATTCATTGGTCGGATGAGTGAAACCGGAAATCATGACAACCGGCACTTTACATCCCCATGCCAGCCAGGAAAGACCACTGGAGAGACCGATGAAGAAGTCGGCATCTTTGATCACATCGATACGTTCCTGCAAGGGTTTATCCCCTGTGAAGTCTTCCACACCCCAAGGCATGTAGTTCCAGTTCAAACCGGTACCATGAACGGCTTCCTTGTCAATACAAATCACGCGGTAACCGTTTTCGTGCAGGAACTTGATCACTTCGCGCCAGCCGAAAGGATTGTTCCAGTATTTTGCCTGACTGGAAGACTGAGCAGCGATAACCACGTATTTATCTTTGATCTGACGCGGCGCACTCAGATTGAAGCGGGGCGGAATATCTGCAGGGTCAACGCCGAGGATGTAACCGGCTGTACGGTGCAAACCGATGTAACGGAAGTCGATCGGCTGATTATCCACGTTGCCGCGGAAGAACAGGCCCATGTAATAGCAGGCATAGGGCTTGTAATTTTTGGTTTCTTCCGGCTTGATAAATGTGATATCCGGATACTGATCACGGACAACATCTGCAATCCAGGGAGTCATAACGCAAATCAGTTTGCAGTTATGTTTCTGTTTGAAACGTTCCACATAGCTGAACCAACCGATGGAGTCACCGATGGTCCCGACAGGAAGCTGAATCATAACTTCCTGATTTTCTGCATTGTATTCATGTTCAAAGATCGGATCTTTGCCGCCTTTGTAATGAATGATCAGTTTGAACTTGATGAAGAATTTCTTCACGCTGGTGACATAAGCACCGGGGACAGTGTCGGCACTGTAAAGAATGATACCGGTATCAACGTCAGTAAAGGTCACATGATATTCTTTACCATTGTGGGGAAAGAGGATACGGATACCGTCATTAAAGTCAAACTTGATTCCTTCCACAGCATCCTGCGTCGGGATGGAAGGCATTTCGCCGTAAATGCTGGGTTGTTTCTGAGCCTGGGGCTGGGGATTTCCAGCGGGAGCCGGAGCAGCAGGTGTTGCAGCAGGAGCAGCGGGTGCGGCGGCAGGTGCAGGTGCAGGTTGTGTCTGAATATTTGCAGGTGCTGCATTCACGTTAAAAGAAAGATCACCAATCGGGTTGGTGGGGTTGATTGTAAAATCAGCCATTTTTTTTACTCCATTCTCAATATTTTCCGGCGAACTGTTTTTTCATAACCGGAAAGGTTCAAATTAATAAGGTACAAACTATAATCTTTTAGTCGGTAAAATAACACCGATGTATGCGATTTTCAAGTCATCCGGAATAAAAATTCTGAAATTTTCATCAAAATTATATCCAGTCAAGAATCGACGGTCAGAATTCCATGAAGACTTTTAACAGTTGATTCTTTTTCGGATTCGACTCATGATCCACCATGATAAAGGATCCATTCGCAATCGCAGAATATTTCCGCCCCACAATGTAGATACATTTGTTCTTTTCCACGTATTCCAGTTTGTTGCGCATGCGTTTGTATTTCGTGTTATACTTGTAAAACGCAACCTGTCGACCTGCAAGCATCACGCTGAAGCCTTTATCCGCATGAACCGGACCCGGTTCCATATCACACAAAGGGGTTGCTCCGGTTTTCAGCAGAATGTGGCGGATCAATTCTTCAATGGGCACAGCATTGTTGTCATGACCGGAGAAAAACTGTGCAAAAACAGAGGGGCGTTCTGACGCCGGGAGATATTGAGCACTGGTGTGACGTTTTCCGGAAGCGCAACCGGCGGCAAGAAGCAATACGGCAGAAACGGAAAAAAGCCGGAAAAGTTTTTTCATGAGATGACATCCTTTCTTGAAAAATATGATTTTTTACTAATTTACGATAAAAAATTGAAATTTCAAGTTGAAATAATACAAATGATGCACTATTTTAAAGAAATAATAAAGTTCAGGAAAGGATTATTTGAGAAAACATGTTGGAATATCCACTTTATGAAATCGTTCTGGTCGCTCCGGAAATCCCGCAGAATACCGGTAATATCGGCAGAATTGCATGCTGCACCGGGTGCAGACTCCATTTGATTGAACCAATTTCTTTTTCGTTTGAAGATAAATATCTGCGCCGTGCCGGTATGGATTACTGGCATCATGTAGACTGCATCAAGCATCCGGACTGGGAATCATTCCGGAAATATGCCGGTGACAAAAAGATGTATTTCTATTCCACCAAGGGCAAAAAATCTTATTGGGATTGCCCCATGGAAAAAGGCAGTTTTCTCATTTTCGGCAGCGAAGGTCATGGATTGCCTGATTTTCTCCATCAGACCTATCCGGAACAATTCTACACCATCCCCATGCCGGGCAATTTTCAACGCAGTTTGAATCTGGCAAATTCCACCGCAATTGTCGTTTACGAAGGCTTGCGCAGATGTCAAACTGATTTACCTGAAATCCAATGAAAAAAATATTTTTGTTTATCCTGAAAGTCGTCATCGCAGGCGGCATTATTGCATACCTCATTTATAAGAACGGGGTCGCAATCAAAGATATCACCAAGATACCGCTTCAGATCATGATCCTGGCGGTTCTTTCCATGTTTGCGCAAAATCTGCTTACCGGACTCCGCTGGCACAGCCTGTTGAAATGCGCCGGAATCCATTTGACACTCCGTGAAGCCATCTCCCTTACGCTCCAAGGCGGATTTTATACCCTGTTCCTCCCCGGCGGAGCCGTTGGCGGCGATGTCATCAAAGCGGGGATCCTGGCTGGACGTGCGCCGGCAGGGAAAAAGTTTACCGGAGTCTTTTCCATTCTGATTGACCGGTTATGCGGCTTGACGGCACTGATGCTTGTCTGTCTGGGCTCTGTTCTCTGGTGTCTGCCGGAAATTCAGGCTTTCCCGGAAAAAACAAAATATTTTATTTACACCCTTGTACTGGCATGTTTCGGTGCAATCTGTGCCGCATTCTGTCTCTTTTTCCACGACATTCTGTACAAAATATCGTTCATCAAAAAGATTTCCGACTTTCTCGATAAATACACAAAAGGTTCGTTCCATCAGGCGGCAGAAGCCATGGCTCTCTATCGCAGTCATTGGAAACGGCTTCTGGGGTGGACGGTCGCGACTGTTCTGATCTTTTTCCCGTTTCTCGGTCAATGCCTCTGGCTGGCAGCGTATGGCGTCACCGGCACAATGCCCAGTTGGAAAATGCTGTTCTGCGCAGCCAATCTGAGCAATGCGGTTTCTGCAATTCCGTTGACACAGGGCGGGATCGGGACCCGCGACTTTGTGACGACGTCCTTTCTAACCGGCTGTGGATTTCCGGAAAATGCAGCAGGGATCATTCCGCTGGTTTATACAGGAATCTTCCTTCTGGTCTCATTCAGCGGCGGGATATTTGTTTTTTACGATTCTTTTTTCCGAAAAAAAGTGGAAAAAACTTGCAATCCGCCCAAAACGGAATTATAATAGATACAGTATCAACAACAACCGGTCAGCAAGGAGTACGGCATCGTGAATCAGGGTACAAATCAGCAGGCAGTTATCTCTGCAAAAAAAACGCAGAAACTCTGTGTTATGGGGCAGAATCCCGAAAATACAGAATGCCTGATTCCGCCATCCTGCCCGCCCTGCTCCGTCGCCGCGGTAACCCATGCGGGGTTTCACAGAAATTATAACGAGGATTGCTACGGCTATCATCTCTCCCGTAACGAATCCATCCGGCTTCTGGCGGTTGCCGACGGAATCGGTGGACATGGCAATGGCGATTATGCGAGCAATCTGCTGATTCGTGATCTGTTGAACTTCTGGCGGAAATATTGTGATTCTTTCGATCTCACCCAATGGGAAACCATTACCAATGCCGTGAAAGATCAATTGATCATGATCAATGAACGGATTCATGACATCAATGAAGCAATTGGGATCAAAGTCCCCATGGGCTCAACGCTGGCTCTGCTCCTTCTCCTGCCCGGGAAAGCGATCACGCTCCACGCCGGAGACAGCAGGATTTACCGTTTGAGGGATCAGGAATTGATGCCGTTGACGGAAGACCACAGTTACATCACCGAATTCCTGAAAAGCGGCACGCTCACAAAAGAAAAGGCCGCCGATCACCCGCTGGCACATGTGATTCTCCGTTCCATCGGCACTCTCGCGCAGGTGGATATCGAAATCAATGCTTATGATTTGAAAGACGGGGATGCATTCATGCTCTGTTCCGATGGTTTGACCGAACATGTCAATGATGATATGATTCGAAACATCATGACAAAAAATTCAGATCCTGCGGACGTCGTCAAAGAATTGCTCCAGGAAACGCTCCGTAATGGCGCCCATGATAATATCACAGCTCTTTATACAAAATACCAATGACAAAGTTTACAGATAAAATCATTCCGTGGCGACTCCCCCTCTTCTGCTGTCTTACCGGTCTTTTGCTCCGGCTGATTTATCTGCTCGCTTTCTCTGAATTGCCATTGTGTCAATTCCCCTGCGGACCCGATATCGGCGAATATATTACAGACATGAAAAGTGTTCTTTCGCCGGGCGGACATCAACAGCCCATGATACATGGTCCTTTCTATGGATATTTTCTGGCATTCCTCAATGTTATCTGCGGGAACAGTCTGTTCGCGGTCCGATTCATCCAATCCCTGCTCGTATTATCGGCGGGACTTCCTGTTTATGCTATTCTGAAACGCAAGTGGAACGGCAACCCATTCACGCCCGGGTTATTCCTGCTGGTGTACAGTATTTATCCGCCGTTTATCGTATGGCAATGCGATTTTTACAGCGAAAACCTGATGTTGATCTGCTGCACCTGGTCCCTGTTCGCCATGGAACTCTGTTCACAAAAAAAGAAATACGCCCCACTCCTGATGTTCGCCGCCGGTCTTCTCTGCGGATGCGGAATTCTGACCCACCCGATGGCGGCATTCTTCGCTGCTGGAATCGTTGTTCTCTACCTGATCCAATGGAAAAAATGGCGCAAAACTTTCCTGCAGACGGCTCTCTTCTGTGCAGGGGTTGTCCTTCTTCTGGCACCCGTCTCCATCAACCGCAGTATCCGCGCAGGCAAGCCGGTTCTGATACAGCAGAATTCCGGATTCAACATCTATCTGGGCAATCATGCATCCGCCAACGGAACCTGTCTGATTCCGCCGGGCGATGAATGGAACCGGATTCATCATCAGGCAGAACAGGCACCGGAAGGCAGTGATCGTTATTTTCTGAGCCGTACTTTTGACTTTATTTCAACGCATCCTTTCCAATGGGGCGCGTTGCTGCTGAAGAAAGCAGCGATGACGTTCTCCGCAAAAGAATTAACCACCTGGTCGGACGTTACAATATTACAGAAACTTTTCATGCACAAACTGTTTTATTACAGTTTCCCGATCATCGGGATATGTGCGTTTGCGGGGTTATTCTTTCTGTTGACGGATCGGCGCAAAAGAATAAAATTCCGTTTCTTCCTGACCCTCTTTTTCTCTTTCTATGCAGCGCAGATTATTCTTCTGACCAGCGGACGTTACCGCATTATGTGTGTACTTATGATGATGGTCTTCGCGACCGCTCTGCCCCGATTGTTGAAAGAAAAATTTATGACTGTTCCGACTCCGGCAAAACGTATGGCATATCTGATTCTGCCGTTATTATGCGGCACGGTTCTGGTCTTTCTTCCGCTGCATCAACCGGATATCGACAGTGAAAAACGGGTAGCGGCATTTATTCTTGCGGAATCCTGGAATTTATCCGGAGCAAAAGAAAAAGCGGAACAGACGTTACTGGCAATCCCGCGGGAAGAACGCAATCAACATTCCTGTATTTTGAATATGCTTGGCTCCATTCAAATCGACCTGGGGAAATTGGCGGAAGCGGAAGAAAATCTGCAGCTTGCCCACAAGATTTATCCGGAATACCCGAATCCGTTATTGAATCTGGGCAAACTTGCCGAACAGAAAAATCCACGGGCAGCGGTAACGTATTACCTTGCCGCATTGAAGCATGCCACGCCGCAAACGGCAGAAATTTTATTGTTCAATCTGGGTGTCCTTTATCAGAAACACGGCAGTAATCAACAGGCGGAAGCCTATTACAGAGAACTGCTCAAACGCAATCCGGCGAGTATTCTTCCCTGCCGTAATCTGGCCATTCTCCTGCTGAATAAAAACGATCTTTCCGGCGCGGAAACGCTTTTGAGAAAAGCATGGCTTGCAGAAAAAAATAATCCGGAACGGGTCATTGATTTGGCATACCTCCTGCTGACTGCCGGTAAAAAAGAACAGGCAAAGGAATTGCTCGGGGATTTACTCCGCAAAGATCCGGGACATCCCCAGGCAAAAGAATTGTGGAATTCGCTTGAGCCTCAAAGCCGGAAATAACGGGCATCCGACCATTCGCCCTGATTGCCCGCACCATCAACCGCACAGACACGCCAGCCGAAATCACCTTTCCCGATTCCGCTAAGCACATAGCTTTCCCAGGCATCAGAAACCGCAATCAAACGTTTCTGATCCGGCGCGGCAGACATATAACCGAATTCAATCAGATAATGATCCACACCGCTCCCCGCATCAGCAGCTTCATCCCATGTAAATTCAACCACACCGCCGCCAATGGGCATCTCTCTGATCAAAGTCACTTTCTCCGGTGCAGTAAAATCTTCACAATAGAACAAATCCGAAACGGATGCGGAATTACCGGCATAATCAATCGCAGTCACCTCAACATCACAGAGTCCGTATAAGGTATCCGGCATATCAAACGTGCATTGTTTCAGTGTTCCGGCAACACGGCGGGTGATGTTGTTCAAAGTGACATCAAACCATTGAATTGCGCCGTTATCGGTAAAGCCATCCCAGGACACACACACGGAATTATCCTGTTGCGAAAACTGTAAAGTCCCGGTCTCCGGAGCGGTATAATCATCCAGCGTAAAAGTACAACTGCGCCAATCACCGTACCCCGATCCGGTGAATGAATCACCATCAAAAGCACGGACCCGGAATTCATATTCTGACCACGGTCTGTAATTCGGGGCAAGCGTTCCGAGATCAAGCGAATCAAGCGCTGTCACATTCTGACTGAAAATCAAAGCACCATCCAGATACAATTCCGCCTCATAAGTCAGATTATCGTTACCCATAACGGAAAGGCCCTGCGTCCACTCCACGGAAACATCATTATCATTGCAGGAAACTGAAACATCCGGCACGTAAATGGGTGTATCATATCCGGGCAAAGAAATCATCAGACACAAATCTTTATTGGCATTCAAAGCAAGAGAATAATAACTGTTGCGATAGAATATGGTATTCCCTGTGGCAAGAGACAACTGGCCACTTGCGGCTTCCTTTCCCAGATCATCGACCACAGTCAAAGTAACATTGCCGTTGAAACTTTCTGCATTCCCTGCAAGCACATAACACCCTATTGACTGATCAATGCTTGTCCGCACGGTAATCGATAACGGCCCAAACAAACGGGAAAGGTCATCAATAAACGAAATCGAGGCATCTTTTTCGTCGCGCTGATCCGCAAGCAGTTTCAAACGGACACCATCGGTACATGCAATCAAACCGGATCCGGCCATGTCAATCTGCCCGCCGATCTGAAGCGTACCGGCAAGAGATGCGCCACCATAAACCATGGCTGCAGCGCCTTCCTGCACCGTCAGATCCATCACCGCGCCCTGACTGCTGACAATACAACTTCCACCGGCAAGCACCGTTGTTGCAGAGGCTTTCCCCCGGGAGCCGATGGTAAGAAGACCGCCATTGGTAACAGTGGTATGTTGAGCCGAACACCCATTGAGTACGGTCAGATAGCCGCTGTCATAAATCACAAATCCGGAAGCTCTGGCAGATGACAATGCAAAGGAATCGTAACCGGATACAAGATGTTTACCGGTAACCGTCATTTCAGGCTGATTACCGTCTGCAGTCACTTGCAGAATCCCCCCCTGATATAAGCTGAGATCTGTGGCATTTCCGCCGGAAGAAACGGTGAAACGGCATCCGGAAAAAATCTGAAAGCCATTGGCACTGTTATTGATCAAACGGTATGAGCCGCCGTACCCATCGCAACTGTACATGCCGGAAATCTGTTTTGCCCCGGCACTGCCGCCGACTGTGGTATGAAGTCTGCCGCCGGAATATAACAGCAAGCCCGTAGCAACCCCACCGGATTCCACCGTAAAATCCCCATCCTCAAAAATCCAGAAATTAGAAGCAATCCCGCGGGATAACGTAAAACGGACATTGGAACAGATCCCGGAAACAAAAGTTCTGGAATCATTTCCACGCACCGTAACATCCAGAATGCCGCCGGAAATCTGTGTGACTCCGCTTGCATAACCGCCTTCGCCAACCGTCAATCTGCCGCCGGAATAAATCGCCATGGAAACTGCGGATCCACCGGATGAAACATCAACATCCGCTCCGGAATAAAGATATAGGCCGGATGCATAAAAACCGCCCTGCGTACTGGATGTAATCGCAAAGGGCATATAAACATATTTGGAGAGATTCGCTGCATAAACAATATTACTGCCGGCAACTGCGGTATTCCCGCTGCCATTCAAATCCAAATTCAATACCGCACCCGATGCCAGAACAACTGCCGTTGCCGATCCTCCATTGGAAACCGTCAGACTCCCGCCGGAAACAATCGTCGCGCCGGAAACAATACCCTGCTCACCGGCAACCAGAAGTCCGCCGCTGGAAACCGTCGTATTCCGGGCAATCCCGCTGGAAAACAGAGATAATTCCCCATCGGCATAGATGATAAAATTCGAAGCAACTCCCCCGTTGACGGAAAAACTGCCAAGCTGATGATTCCCGGTCAAAGCTCCGGAACCGCCACTGGAAACCGTTATTTTCAACACGCCGCCATTGGCAAGCGTCAATCCGGAAACAATACCATCGCTCCCCGCATCCAGCGTACCGCCCTGCATAAGTTTTATATTCTTTGCCGTACCGCCGGATGTCAGAGTCAATTCACCACCGGCGTAAATCGTAAAGTTGGAAGCGATCCCGTTCTGAAGCGAAAAATCATCCCCCTGTATCACTGTCGAACTGTCATTGCCGATAACTTCCGCTTTCATGATCCCGCCCGCAGCAAGAGCAAGTCCGGATACGACCGCGCCGGAAGAAACAGCAAGCAATCCGCCGCTGGAAACCAGTACTGAATTCACGCTGCCGCCACGGTGAACGGTCATGGAGCCGCCCGCTGCAATATTGACAACATTCCCCGATCCGCCGGATGAAACTTGCAATAATCCCTGACTGGAAATAAAGGTGGAATCGGCTCTCCCGCCGCTATATATCTGACCGGTGGCCTCTGCATAAAGATAAAATCCGGAAGCAATCCCATTCAACAGAGCAAATTGTGCAGCTGTGCCACTGCCATGATACGCCGTACCTGTTATCGAAGTTGCAAGATCATCCCCGTAAACAGAAAAGTCAATAATCCCCCCGATTGCCTGTGACACATTTTTTGCCGTACCACCGCTGGAAACAACCAGTCTGCCGCCGGAAGCAAGTACAACGGACTCTGCAGTCCCTTCCTGCCCGATCCGCATTGTTCCGCCATTGAAAATGGCTGCACTGACAGCAGATTCACCATTTTCAAAAAGGACATCAATACCGGATGAAAAAACACCGTTGGAATAAACTGCCATTTTTTACTCCTTTCTGAAATATCCCTGTTTCCTCAACCTTGCAATACAATATCACATCCACTGCGCAATTACAAATCCGGAATCAACTTTTTTAACCGAAAATCAAAATTTTCAACCCCAGCAGAATCAATACACCACCACCAATTACCGCACAATGTTTCTGGAATAATCCGCCAAACATGCGCCCGGCAATACAACCTGCCGCTGAAATCAGAAACGTGGTACAACCAATAATCGTCACATCAAAAAAGACACGTTCCGTGGTCCGCCCCAGACAGGCATAGCCCACACCGATCAGCAAGGCATCAATACTGGTGGCAATGGCAAGAAGAAGCAAATCCCGCAGTCCGGTCTTATGTTCCTCTTCCTTGTTCCGCTCCCAAATCATTTTCCCCCCGATGATCAACAACAGAATACAGGCAATAAAACGTCCGAATGACCGGACGAAATTACCGCCCAGAGAGCCGCCGTAATACCCGAGTACCGGCATGAACAACTGGAAAAAGCCAAACAGGAACGCAGTCAGCAAAATCTTTTTCCAGGTAAAATTGCGCCCTTCCGATGCACCGGACGCAAGAGAGGCTGCCAGGGCATCCATGGATAACCCCACACCAAAAAGAAACGCTTCAAAAATATGTTCAAAAATCATAATGAATAAGAATGAAAAAGCCCGACGTTCTCACATCGGGCGTATGAATCAAAAGAACTTCAATCAGGCGTTTGCAGCTTTTTCCACGAATTCACGATGGAGAACTTTCTGCGCCATTTCAAAGTCGTCACGTTCCACAACGAACTGGATGTTGACCTGACGCAAGGTCTGATCAAGGGCAAGAACGTTGATGCCTGCATCGTACAATGCCTGCGCGGCACGGGCAAGGAAGCCCGGGATACGCATATTGGTACCAATGACAGAAACAATACCGACTTTGACGGATTTGACATTGGCAGAAGGATAATCTTCTTTCAGCGCATTCAGGCAGGCATTGAGCTGTTTGCTCTTTTCCGGCACAAAATGTGTGATGGTGTTGGCATTGGTGGTCTTCGCAATGTAATTGATGGAAGTATCAGCCAGATGCTTGCTCAAACGGTAATCGTAACCGCTTTCACCAACCATATCGGGATCGTAAACTTCGATAGCGATCATGTCATTACGGCCGCAAATCATTTCCACGCGCGGGCGGGGAGAGATGTAATCGCGGCTGATCAATGTGCCGGGATGTTCCGGATCAAACGCATTTTTCACGCGGATCGGAATATCTTTATATTCCATTTCTTTCGCAGCTTTGGAGTGGATGGCTTCCATACCCATGTCAGAAAGCTGGTCGGCAATGTCAAAGTTTGTATTACCGATGATCTGAACATTTTCCAGCCCCATCAGTTTCGGGTCGCCGGTGGAAAGGTGGAATTCTTTGTGAATGATACCTTCTGCAGCGCCGGTGATGACTGCGATTTTGCTGAATGTGATTTCGCTGTATCCGCGGTCGAAACCTTTCATGATACCGCCATCGAATTTCACATAGCCGGTAACAATCGGCATTTCAACGCTGTAATCAATGCCTTCAAATGCATCACGGATTGCCTGATCAAGTGTCAGACTCTTGGTGGATTTCCAGCCGGAGAGGTCAACAAAACGGGCATTGATGCCGTTTGCCTGCAGAATCTTTGCAGAGTTGTATGCACTGTGTGCTTCCCCGATCGCAGCAAGCAATTCACGGGTGGCAGGCAGATAATCTTCCGGATGAAAATGGCCGAATGTGCGCAGGTTCACAATGTTCTGCAGGCAGGCTGCAATACCGTCGAGACGGTCATTGATGAACTGGTCAGCTTCTTCCACGTTCAAGCCGATATCGGCAAAAGAACGGTTGTATTCCAGCATTTTTTCACGGACTTTATCCATGGCTTCCGTCCAGAGCGGGCTGCCGACAGCAATGTGTCCATAAACGCCGGGAGCGCCATTCTTCTTGTCTTCCAACAGAAGATTGGTGATTCCGGAATATGCGGAAACAACAAAAATACGATTATAAAGTTCATTTTTGGAACGTTTGCCCACGATCACGTTGTTCATGACTTCGCCGAAACGGCTCATGGATGTTCCGCCAATTTTTTCTACGGTATGGATTCCCATCTTATAAATCCTCCATTCTGATTACATGTACTTTATCGGTAACTTCAGGCAGATCCTTCAGCAGGTTGACAGCATTACGGATACGGCCTTCCTTCGTTTCGTGTGTCAGGATGATGATCTCAACATTGCCTGCAGCATCCGAACTGGTCTGCATCAATTTGGCAACGCTGATACCATGCATGCTCAAAAGTGTGGCTACTTTGCCAAGAACGCCCGGTTTGTCAGCTACGGGAATACGCATGTAGCATTTTGTTTCAAAATCATCAACCGGAATCATGGTTGTATAGTTCTTACCTTCACGGAATGCAGGCAGACGGGTCGGTACGCCATTGACAATATCCAATGCCGCATCTACGATGTCGCCGACAACCGCACTGGCAGTCGCTTCACGTCCGGCACCACGTCCGCAGAACAATGTATCGCCAACAAAGTCACCATTGACCATCACGCCGTTGAACACGCCGCTGATTGCTGCAATAGCACTGCTCTTGGGAACCAGTGTCGGGTGGACACGTGTTTCCAGCTGACCTTCTGCATTCTGTTTGATAATAGCGAGCAATTTGATCTTGTAACCGAATTCATCCGCACAACGGATATCGGTCAGAGTCAAATCGCGGATACCTTCCACAAAGACCGGGTCAGTACCGATCCATTCGCCGTATGCCAGAGATGCCAGGATCGCTGCCTTGTGAGCGGTATCATGGCCATCCACGTCGAGAGAGGGATTTGCTTCGGCATAACCGAGACGCTGTGCATCAGCAAGCACTTCTTCGAAGCCGAGATTTTCCAGTTCCATACGGGTCAGAATGTAGTTACAGGTACCGTTGAGAATACCGTACATACGGTTGATTTTGTTGCCGCCGAAACCTTCACGCAAGCTCTTGATGATGGGAATACCACCACCAACGCTGGCTTCGTAGTGAACGGTTGTATTATTTTCAGCTGCAAGCTGGAAAATTTCTTTTCCGTATTTCGCAAGCAATGCTTTGTTGGCAGTGACAACCACTTTGCCCTGACGCAATGCTTCTTCCATAAACTTTTTCGCAACCGTTGTGCCGCCGACCAGTTCAACAACAATATCACATTCGCGGATCAATTCCATTGCATCGGTTGTCAATACGCCTTCCGGGACATTGACACCACGGTCTGTTGTAATGTCCAAATCCGCAATTTTTGTCAAACGAATTGCAGCCCCGGTACGCATCCGGATCAATTCTTCATGTTTCAACAGGCAATCTGCGGTGCCGGCGCCGACAGTTCCGAAACCGATAATGCCGACTTTAATTTCCTTCATAATGGACATCTCCTTTCCATACACTGGTTCAAGATAAAGAAAATCTTATAATATACAGCCATTTTTGTATTTTTAAAATAAAAAAAGTGCTTTTCCATATAAAAAAAGCACTTTTTTATCGAATTAGAGACGTTGATCAATATTTTGCGTCTGCAAATTCCAGCCAGCCGCCTGCACGGACAAGGGCAAGGTCAAAATCGCCAAGCTCGAATTTGTATACCTTTTCCGTCGTTCCGTTGGAAATGGTGAAGGTCATGGCATCAATATCCGTCACACATTCCGCTTCCGTTCCGCCGAAAGTTTTGAAAATATCATCGATTTCCGCCGCGCTCAAGGAAGCAGCAACCATACCGCAGTTGAACATGTTCTGACGGAAAATACGGGCAAAGTTTTCCGCAATCACAAGGTGAATGTTATTGCATTCCAATACCCACGGAGCATGTTCACGGGAAGAACCGCAGCCAAAGTTGGAACGGGTCACAATAACACTTTTACCCGCAATATCTTTCTTCGGGTCAAAACCGGGAAGAAGCAAGTCTTCCAGGCAGTAAGGGGTCAATGCCTGTTTTGTCGCTTCCGTCAGGTATTTTGCAGGAATGATTTCGTCCGTATTGATGTCGGAACGGTCAAGAAACAGAATTTTTCCGCTGAGATTTTTCATGGTCGAGTTTCCTTATTTTGAAATGAACAACGGAGAATTCACAATTTCTCCAGCCAATGCTGTAGCCGCCGCTGTGGCAGGGCTCATCAAGTGAACAGTTCCGCCTTTGCCCATACGGCCGTTGAAGTTACGGTTTGTGGTGGAAGCACAGACTTCGCCGGATGCCAACACGCCGTTACTCATACCAAGACAGGCACCGCAAGTCGGATTCGTCACACAGCAGCCGGATTCCATAAAGATCGCAATCAGACCTTCCAGCAATGCCTGCGTATAAATGTCAGGAGTTGCCGGAGAGATGACCACGCGGACGTCCGGGTGAATGGTCTTGCCTTTCAGAACTGCGGCTGCGGCACGCAGGTCGTTGATACGGCCGTTTGTGCAGGAACCGATATAGACCTGATTGACTTTTGTACCTTTCATTTCACGAACCGGTTTGACCTGATCCGGCTTTGCGCCGAAGGTGGACATGGGTTCCAGTTTGGAAAGGTCAAATTCAACCGTCTTGATGTATTCCGCATCCGGATCAGAGCACCACTGACGGAAATCAGCCAGTGCCGCTTCTTTGGATGCATAATCTTTTTCGATGAACTTCCACAGATATTCAACCGTCTGTTCGTCCGGCTGGCAGATACCGCAAGTTGCACCGGCTTCCACAGACATATTGCACAATGTCATACGGGAATCCATATCCATAGCTGCAATACCGGGGCCTGTGAATTCCATGATCTTACCGGTTGCGCCGTTCACAGTCAGAGTGCGGATTACTTCCAGAATCAGGTCTTTTGCATAAACACCTTCCGGCATGACGCCGTTCACCTGAATACGGATCGTTTCCGGTTCTTTCATGGTGAATACGCCTTTGAGGATACCGACTTCCAGGTCTGTTGTACCGACACCGGCAGCAAATGCGCCGAATGCACCGTGAGTACAAGTGTGGGAGTCACCCATGATAATTGTAAAGCCGGGGCGGACAAAGCCTTTTTCCGGGAAAATAGCATGGCATACGCCGTTTCTGCCAATATCAAAGAAGTCTTTGATGCCCTGACGTTTTGCCCAGTCACGGAGAGTTTTACCCTGTTCCGCTGTCTTGGAGTCTTTCGCCGGGGTGACGTGGTCGATAACCGCTTTGATTTTGTCGCAGTCAAACACACGGTCTTTGCCGCGGAAAATCAGATCGTTGATGGCGATCGGGGTTGTGATTTCGTGACAGAACACCCGGTCGAGTTTCAATACGCCGACGCCCGGAGCCGGAGTATCCACCCGGTGAGCATCATAAATTTTTTGTGCAATGGTTCTTCCCATCTCACTTCTCCTGATTATGTATGATTGTATTACTTAATATTCATCACGGTGCGCATCAACTGATCACCGGTAAGATAACCGAGTCCGCCATTCTTTGCATTGGCTTCAGAATAAGAAGTCAGGGAGTCTTTTTCAATGTGGGGACCCCATACGGCAAAGGGTACAGGTGTGCGGGTATGTTTCCGCAATTTCACCGGCACCGGATGGTCCGGAAGAATGGCAAAGGTGACGCCACGGCCTTCCAATGCATCGATGACCGGTTTGATCACGCGCGCATCGAAATCTTCAATGGCTTTCAACTTCAGATCCAATTTGCCTTCGTGGCTGGTTTCGTCAATGGCTTCCAGGTGCACGTAAACAAAGTCATGATTTTCGATTGCTTCCAGAGCGGCTGCTGCTTTCCCGGCATAATTGGTGTCAATGTAACCGGTTGCGCCTTCCACATGGAAGATATCCATTCCGGCACAAAGACCGAGACCGAGAATCACGTCGACCGCAGAAATAACCGCACCTTTTTTCCCGTATTTTTCTTCAAATGCGGGGAACGCAGGGGCACGGCCCGGGCTCCACGGCCAGATTGCATTACCAACACAAACGCCTTCTGCAACCAGCGGGTGTTCTTCCAGGAATGCACCGGCTTCGGTAATCAATTCCTGAAGAAATGCAGCCGTATAAATTGCTTCTTTTGAATCATCAAGGGCTGTCCAGGGCAATTCCGTCACCGGACGTTCCTGAGAGGAATCCGGTTTGTAAAAACCGATCGCCGGAGAGAATTCCTTCCCGTGCAGAACAAGCAGATTGCGGTAGCTGACGCCGGGGTAGAATGTCACTTTGTCAGAACCGAAACGTTTCTGCAAGGCTTCCATGAGAATCCGGGAATGTTCCTGGCTGATATGACCTGCGGAATAATCCATCAGGATACCGTCCGTAACAGTTACAAGGTTGCAGCGGAATGCAACATCATCGGGGCCGAGAGTAATATTCTGGCTGACCGCTTCGATGGGACCTCTGCCGGGATAATAATCGGCAAGGCTGTATCCAAGAACAGACATGTTTGCGGCGTCGGAAGATGTGGGGAAACCATCCGGAAGTGTAAGAAATGTTCCGGATGCGCCTTCCGATGCAATACGGTCCATATACGGAGTAGCAGCGTACTCCAGCGGTGATTTACCCTGTAATTCCGGCAGTGGATCGTCCGCCATGCCGTCGGCAAGAAATACGATCGTTTTTCCTGCCAGATCATTCTTGTTCATTTTGATCTCCATGTAATTTTAAATGTTATCCGGCGCACAGAGAAACAGTACGCCGGGTCATAGCTGAGCGATTCTTATTTACCGCAGCATTTTTTGAATTTTTTGCCGGATCCGCAAGGGCAAGGCTCATTGGGTCCGACTTTCGGCACATCCCGTTTGAATGAGATATTGATCTCCGGCATCATTTCCTGCGGTTCTTCCTGCGCAGCATCATAACTGCCGGAATCAATGGAGGGAATGCCGCCATCAAACTCATTCTGATTCATCATCAAACGATCAGCGCTGATACCGGTGAACTGTTCAAAAGCCTGCAGACTTGTTGCAGAACGGAAAAGATGATTCAGGATTTCCTGGTCAATATCCGTCATCAAACGGTCGAACATGGCAAATGCTTCCCGTTTGTATTCCACGAGCGGATCTTTCTGTGCATAAGCACGCAGACCGATGGAATCACGCAATTCATCCATGGCACGCAGGTGATCCTGCCAGAGCTGGTCGATCGCATCCAGAATGATACGGCGTTCCAACCATTTCAAACCTTCCGGATCTTCCAACGCTTCTTTTTCCGCATAAGCTTTCTTGATGCGGTCAAAGAGGGATTCCAGAATCTTTTCTTCATCCGGAGTGCCGTTGGGCTTCAGAATCATAATATCTTCTTCACGGAAGCCAATGGGGAATGTGGTGTTCAACCAGCCAAGAAGTGCTTCCTTATTCAATGCACAAGATGCATTCTTGCCGCCGGCTGCAGTGTGCGCCGCTTCTTCAATGTGACGTGCCAGTTCGATCTCTATAATATCAAATATAGATTGACGGCAATCTTCATTGAACAATGTTTCTTTGCGGAAACCGTAAATGATTTCACGCTGTTTGTTCATCACATCGTCATATTCCAGCGTGCGTTTACGGATGGAGAAGTGATGCTGCTCCACTCGGCGCTGGGCTGTTTCAATGGATTTATTCAGCCACGGATGCTGAAGGTCTTCCCCTTCTTCCATGCCGAAACGCTCCATAATACGAACAATACGGTCAGAACCGAACAGACGCATCAGACTGTCTTCCAGAGAAACATAGAAGTGAGATGCACCCGGGTCGCCTTGACGCGCAGAACGTCCACGCAGCTGACGGTCAATACGGCGGGAATCGTGACGGCTGCTGCCCAGCACCAGAAGTCCACCCAGTTCCGCAACGCCGGGGCCCAACTTGATGTCAGTACCACGACCTGCCATGTTGGTGGCAACAGTAACTGCACCCTGCTGACCGGCACGGGCAACGATTTCAGATTCACGTTCGTGATTTTTTGCGTTCAATACGTTGTGGGGAATACCGCGGCGTTTGAGCATGCGGCTGACGATTTCAGAATCGTCGACGGAAATGGTACCGAGCAGCACAGGCTGTCCACGGCGCCATGCTTCTTCCGTTTCATCCACAATGGCGTTGAATTTTTCGCGTTTTGTTTTATAAACACAGTCATTGCTGTCCACACGCAAACAGGTTTTGTTTGTGGGGATCACGACAACATCCAATTTATAAATCTGGTGGAATTCATTGGCTTCCGTTTCAGCGGTACCGGTCATCCCTGCCAGTTTTTCATACATACGGAAATAGTTCTGGATCGTGATCGTTGCCAATGTCTGGGTTTCTTTCTCGATCTTCACATCTTCCTTGGCTTCCAATGCCTGATGCAAACCATCGCTGAAACGGCGGCCCGGCAGAATACGGCCGGTGTGCTCGTCAACGATCAGTACTTTGCCTTCGCTGACCACATAATGCACATCTTTTTCAAAGAGGCAGTATGCGCGGAGAAGCTGGGAAATATTCTGCAATCTTTCGCTCTTTGCAGCAAAAGATTCCTGGAACTGCTGTTTTGCCTGCAGTTTTTCTTCAAAACTCAAAGATTCGTTCTGTTCAATATCCTGCAGAGAATTGACCAGGTCAGGCAGCACGAAGGCTTCCGGATCTTCGCCGGAAATGGCAACACGGCCTTTTTCCGTCAAATCCGCTTCATTGTGACGTTCATCCATAGCAAAGAACAGATCCGCCTGGACTTCCTGCAGCATGCCGCGGTTCTGATCACTGCGGACAACACCTTCCAGTTTTTCCATGCGTTTGAGCAGTTCAGGTTCCTGGAGCATGTGCATCAGCTGTTTGTGCTTGGGCATACCCATCTTGACCTGAAGCAACTTTGTCATAGCTTCATTGACTTCTTCTTCCGGAAGTGTATCACGCTGATCCAGAACTGCTTTTGCTTCCTGAACCAAACGGGAACAGAGCAAACTCTGACGCTTGAACAAATCGGCAACGGCAGGCTTCAAAACGTCAAACTGATGGGTCGAAACAGAAACCGGACCGGAAATAATCAACGGCGTACGGGCTTCGTCAATCAGAATGGAGTCAACTTCGTCCACGATTGCATAGTAATAGTCACGCTGAACAAGATAATCTTTGTCAGGAGCCATACCCATGTCACGCAGATAGTCAAACCCGAATTCACTGTTGGTACCGTAAGTAATGTCACAGGCATACTGGGCGCGGCGTTCTTCCGGGTCCATTTCGTTCTGAATACAACCGACGGTCAAACCGAGGAAACGGAATACGTTACCCATCCATTCAGAGTCACGGCGGGCAAGATAATCGTTGACGGTGACAAGCTGACAGTTTTTACCGGTCAAAGCATTCAGATACAGGGGGAATGTTGCAACAAGTGTTTTCCCTTCCCCGGTGGCCATTTCTGCGATTTTACCCTGATGCAAGACAATACCGCCAATAATCTGAACATCAAAGGGAACCATGTCCCAAGTCAGATAATGGCCGCACACTTCATAGGAATTACCGCACATTCTGCGGCACGCATTCTTTACGGTTGCGAAAGCTTCGCACATCACGGAGTCAAGGGATTCACCATTGGCGATTCGCTGCTTGAACTCTTCCGTTTTTGCACGAAGCTGCTCATCTGTCAGGGACTGATACGACTCCTCCAACCGGTTGATTTTCTCAACCAGCGGACGCAGACGTTTCACGTCACGCGCAGATTTGCTGCCAAATATTTTTTTTACAATTGTTGCGAACATAAGGAGTCTTTACTCACTTTCTCTGTTCAGGATTTGGAACCGGGAACGTCGATCGCTTCCCCATTTTTGCAGTGAGGACATTCTTCTGCTGTCCATGTGGGAAGATTCAGCTTGATCAGGCTGTAGAACGGAATATCGCCGAAAGATGCTTTGCCGCCGCTGCGGTCTGTGATCACAGCAACTGCAACCGGAATACCGCCGAGAGATTTGACCAGGTCGATCGTCTGCTGAACACGGCCGCCTTCTGTGACAACGTCTTCTGCAACGATCACTTTTTCGCCTTTACGGATGGAGAATCCGCGTTTGAGAACGAGCTGATCGTTTTCTTTGTCAGCAAAGATTGCATTCAAACCGAGAGCGCGTGCAATTTCCTGACCGACGAGCAAGCCGCCGACTGCGGGAGAAATCACGGTTTCAGCACCGGTATCGCCCATGCGTTCTGCCAGAGTCTGGCAAAGTTTTTCACCGATTTTCGGATTACGGAAAACAAGTGCCGCCTGGAAGAAACGATTGGAATGTTTTTTGCTGCGAAGCTGGAAATGTCCTGTCAGCAATGCGCCTGCGGACTGAAAAGCGTCGATAATTTCTGCATCTGTCATACTCATGATATTTGTCTCCTTAGAAAAAAAAGTTTTTTATCAATTCAAACTCAACGGAATGTTTCCGGTGAAGCGGGTTCGATCCAAAGGTGGAAATCAACATTGCGATCACCAAGCTGCAAAGTCAACATGGTGTTCAAACGGGTCAACAGCAAAGCATAGGGGATCTTTGTTTCGCCGCCGGGAGTCGCAACAACAACGCTGCAGGCACCGAGAATCGGTTCTGCTTCGCGAAGGGTCAGAATCAGATTGTTCAGCTTGCGCAATTTTTCACGCAATGCTTCGTCAATGATGTAAGGCTTATGACATTTCGGGCACATTGCCTGAAATTCACCTTCACCGGCGCAATCTGCCAATTTGAATACAACCTGACCATTACAGCCTTCTTCCACGCAGATGAAGTCCACCTGTGCTTTTCCCATGGGCATATCTTTATTTTCTGCCATTGTAGTACCTGCTTTCTGTTATTATTAAGTTTTAAAAAATAATCATGGTAGCAATATAGCACACAAATGCCAAAAAATCAACTTTTTCCACGTTTTTTTTCTGAAAGAATCCAGACTTTTTTTATCTTTTTTGAAAAATTTTCGGATTTTTCACGTTTTTCGACTTGATTTTTTGATTTTTTGGAGTATGTTATACTCTATTCCGTGCCGAAGTGGCGAAATGGCAGACGCACTAGACTCAAAATCTGGCGCCCTCGCGGGCATGTGGGTTCGACTCCCACCTTCGGCACCATTTTTTTGTGCCTTTTTTCCGGGGGGATTCCAAATGCACACAATCGAACAGGGAGGGTCAGATTATGTCGTATCACCATTGGTTCCGGCCAGTTTGCGCCGTATCGCAGCATCATGTTTCCATGTCCGAACTCATTCAGAAACATCTGCAGAAAATTATTTACGATCTCGGGGATGATGCCGCATGGTCGCCCGGCAGATTTCATGAATGTCTCAACTTGATCCGACCGCTTTTCGATGCAGAAGAAATCCTCATGATTCAATCCCATTACCCCGATTACACATTCCAGAAAAATGCTCACTGCTGCTTTATGCGGGAAATGACCCGATTGAAAAAATCAGGCAGATTTATGGAAAATGAACATTATGCCGCCGATTGGCTTAATTCTCACGAATCCCTCAGCGGAACCATGTTTCATAATTACCTCTTGAGCCGGGCCGATGAAAAAAAAGAGCCGGAAATGACTCTGCTTGTAAAGGTCATTCCGGCTTATCCTGTCCTGCCGCCGAAAATCATTCAAGAGGCGGATTGACTAACGTCTGTGCAAAGGCTTTGCGGAACTGATATTTCTGGTACAGCGCAAAGCCGAATCCCGCAATCGTAAGAATGATGCAGAAAAAGACGAATACATTCCCGTAACGGGTGTAGAAAGTCATTTTGTGATTCAGCGGAACCGGAACCGTAAACTTGGTACAGCCCGCCTTTTTCAAGCCCGGATCCGGTTCAGCAGAGCCTTTACGATGCACAGAATCAACCGTTCTACCCAATGCATCAATCAATACCGAATAATCACTGTTGCCGCAACGCACCATCGGCAAACGGGTCTCCACCGTCCGGAATACCGAATTGGCATAATGCTGCACCGGTTCAAAACTCGTGGGATACCAGGCGTCATTCGTAATCACCAGCAGAACGTTGGAGCCGGATAACGCCTGTTTCCGTGCCGTGTATGGGAAAACATCTTCATAACAAATCAATACCCCAATGCGCATTTTACCCACATCCAACGGATAAAAACCTTTCCCCGGCGTCAGATTCCGCCCCATGCCGACCATTTTGCCCAATACGGGAAATTGATCATTCAACGGAATAAACTCGCCATACGGAACAAGGTGCACTTTGTTGTAACAACCCGCCGTATCATAATGCATATCCTGCAGATGAGAGGGATATCCATGTTTCAGCATCAATGCGGAATTGTAGAGATTATATTGAGATGGCGGAACAAAATCTCCCGCCGTAAGTGTTCCAAGTATAATCGGAACGTTTCCATCCGACAAAAGTCCGCGTACCCGCTGCCGATACGCATTGCCAAGTTCCGTCATGGCATAATACGGATGGGGCACTGCACTTTCCGGCCAGGCAATCACTTCCAATGGTACATCCTGTTTTCCTGCCTTTTCGTGCTGATGCAATTGTGTTGTCAAGGCGGCACATTGCTCCAGAGCTTCCAAGGTCATAACATTCGTCCCCGCCCGACGCTGGGAAAGATGGGGCTGTACCACACCGATTGCGGAAAGGCGGATATCCTCCTGCGCCAGTTGTTTTTCCCGATGAGGCATCCACATCGAACCGCCAAAATAATTCAAGAGACATAACAGGCAAGCACAGCAGAACACCCAGGGTATCTGCAATTTCTTTTCCCGGATCGCATAGAATACTTTCCGGATTCCAAAATATGCCGCAAAATTAAACAGAACGACGAGGAACGATACACCGTAAATCCCTGTATATTCGCAAATCTGAATAAACGGCGCATTATCCCATTGTGTCGTACTTACCAGATTCCAGGGGAAGCCTGTAAAAATCCAGCTCCGGATCCACTCGATGACCACCCACCAGGCGGACAATGCCACAACACACAGCAATTCCCGCCAGAATGGGAAGAAACAATATTTTGCCATTCCGCGACAACCTGCCATCTGCACCTTCACCGGATACAATATATTCCGACAGATAAATGGAACTCCCGCCGCAAAAAATCCGGTGAATACGCCAAGCACGACCCCGAAGATAAACGGGATAAAAATCATGATCTCACGTAAAAAGAAACAGCCCGTCAGATTCCAGAAATAACTGAAGGTCAAGCCGTAAAAAAAGGCTCGCAAAGGACTCCGCCCGATGCACAATGCCAACAGTGGAATCAGTGCCGACCAAGCAGGTAAAACAGCATCGATCCCGGGGAAAGACAGGGTAAAATAACATCCCGACAATGCAAGAATTACCAGATCAACAAGGGTACCTTTCCAGCCGGTACGGAATGCAAGGTAACGGGCCGTTCGATTTTCCGCAGGAACATATTCAGACATTATTACTCCTGAACAGCATCAATCAGATATTCGGGTTCCGGCAATTTGCAGGGAACTTTTTCCAATTCTTTGCCGTCCCTGACCTGAAACACCTGACGGAGCATGCGCAATGCGCTTTCGTCGTTGAATTCATCCATATTGTTTTCAGAAAGAGCCTTGAAAGGATCATGGAATTTCCGGATTGCTTCCTCATACAATTTCTGTGCCGGAGCATTGCCTTTTCTGCCGCTCATCATCAAAAGATAGACGGCAAGAGCACGGACTTCGCCCTGTTCATAGGTCGGAGGTGCACCGCCGCCGATAACGATACACTGCGTAAAAATCAACCGGCGCAGATTACTCACTCCCTGTGCAGTCAATTTTTCCGGAAATGCACACAATGTACGGATCGCCGCTGCACGGTAAAATGCATCATGCTTGAAATTCCGTATCGCATTGGAGACTTCCGGCGCCAATGCAGAATATTTCAGATAACGGACCGAGTCAAGAGCCTTCAAGCCGGTCTGCTGATCTTTATCCGCAAGAAGTTTCCGCAATGCCTGCTGTGTCGCAGTTCCGGGAAAATGACGCAAGCCTTTCGCCACTTCACAACGCACCGTTGCAAATTTGGAACCGGCAAACTGAAGCATCACCGGCGCAGTCTGCGGATTCTTCAACAAAGATAATGTAATTACGGCACTGACCTGCACTTCTTCATTATCCGCCGATGCCGGATCCGTCAGAATCTCAGCCGCAACTTTGGCATAATTTTTATTCTTCTTCGCACGGATAATTTCCAACAACGGCAGAAATGCAGCAGGGTCTTCCACTTTACGCAGAACGGAGTCCGGTAATGTAGCAGGCGTCAGAACCGCAAGCGTTTCCCCTGCCGCCGTGCGGACCGCACGTTCCGAGGCGGACATGGCAGGCACAATGGCTTCAATCAGAGAGGCAGAAGATTCCGCATAACGCAGAGAAGTAACAGCCTGACACCGGATAATCGCTTCCCGGGCCAACAACAGATTTTTCAACATGGCAATACGCGCATTGGAGCCGGGGCGAATGGATGCCAACGCAAGACGAATCTGCTGATCTTTGCTTTTGCTGTAGTCTTTCAGCAATCCGTCCGGCATCCGGGGATTCCGTCCCAGGCCGCGGATTACAGCCAACTGACTGCGTTTATCTTTCCCATTCCGGAGCAATTCCTCCCGGTCAGCGGCGGGCGACCATTTTGCCAATGCTTCCAGACCGCGAATACGCAAATCCGGATTTTTTGTTTCACGGATCAGTTGACGCAGCATTGTAATGGGCAAGGTCAATGCCTGTTTATCCAGACGGTCAAAAATGATTTCCACAACGGCTGCACTGGATTCATTTTCCAAAACCGCTTTCAGAAAATCAGTTTTTTCACCGGCAAGAATCAGCAATTCACTGGCATAGGCGCGGACAGACGGAGACGGACTGGCAAGCAATTTTTTCAGCACCGGGTCAATTGTTATTTTGCCGGACTGTTGTTCTGCCGCAAGCAGAAGGAGTTTGAGGATATCCGCTTGCAGGGATGCGTTATTTTCACTTTTGAGCAGAGCAAGCAACTCCGGATAACGTTCTGCATTTACACCATGACGAAGAGTTGTCAGAATCTTCCGGCGTACTTCCGGATCGGGAACGGCTTTGTAATATTGGAGCTGCTTTTTCATTTTTTCCGCAGGGATATGATAAGGCAGTTCCGGCAATTTCAGTAATTCTTCCGGAAAATGTTCGGATTTGCTCCAGGCAGGTTCCAGTACAGGCTGATAAATAACAGCCGCAAGCAGAATGAATGATAACATGGATTAGTTTCCTTTCTGATTCGGGGTATCAATGAAACGCAGCATTTAACATAAACGCACGCAACGCCAATTCGTCATTGACGTTTGTACGGAGTGAGCGGACCAATTCTTCCGCCTCAGTCAACATGTGAAAAACTTCACGGGGGCGGATTTTTGCATTTTCCTCTTTATTAAACCAGACTTCCATCACTTCCGGATTCGGCAGAAGCTCTTTTCCCGGGCCGGATGCAAGAATTGCCAGCTGGGCAAACCAGGCGTGGACGTAACTGATAAAGTGTTCCCTCAAACGACGGTATTCGCAGCTGACTTCACCGGCAATGCGTTTTTCCAGCAATTTCACACCGGCGGATTCCAGATTCTCCGCTTCTTTCAAGCGGCTTTCCCATTTTTCATTTACCGTCTTTTCTGCAACATCGGACAACGTATCCAGAACTTTGATCAATTCCGAAGCGCAGCGTTCCGCAACAGCAAAATCGTTTTTACTGTGCAAGGTATAATCCAGAAGGATTGTCGAAACCGGCGCAAATAATTCTGTATCATATACACAACGGTTATCCGTCAACTGAATCAGCTGACAACGGGAGCGGATCGTAGGCAGCAACGCGCCGGGTCTGCCTGTCACGAGAATAAATAAACATTTCTGCGGCGGTTCTTCCAATGTTTTCAGAAATGCATTCTGCGCTTCCGCATTCATCGTATCCGCATCCTGAATGATCCCGATTTTCCAGCCGGATTCGGTTACACTGCCAAGATGGAAGGATGCTTCAAAACTGCGCAGGGTATCCGGCTCGTTCGCATCATCGCCCACCCGGATCTGACGGGATTTTGAAATGGGCGCGAGGGTGAAAAGGTCCGGATACAAACCGCTCTGCAAAGAACGGCAGGTTTCACATTCTCCGCATGGAGCACCATCGGCTTTCGGAGCGGTACATGCGGCAAGAGAGGCGAGAAGCGTGGGGAAGGAAAGCCGTAAATCAGGGTTGGACGTCACAACAAGGTGTGAGTGGGATAAACGCCCCGTATGGGCAGCATGAGTCAATGACTGCGCAAGAAGGGGGAATTGTTCCTCAAAGGATGTCCAGCCGTTCACGGATCACCTCCAGAATTTGTTGATGTACATTTTCCACATCTGCCGAAGCATCCACCACCGCAATTCGCTCCGGGTGCGCCTCAGCCAATGCAAGAAAACCTTTGCGGACAGCCTGATGAAAAGAGAGTTTTTCCGTATCAAAACGGTCCTGTTCATCCTGTCCGGCACGGGTACGGGTACGTGCCAATCCGGCTTCCGGGTCAATGTCAAGCAGGATGGTCAAATCCGGCATAACGGAACCGCAAGCCAGGGCATCCACATAGCGGATGACATCCACATCCAAACCTCTGGCTGCACCCTGATAAACTTCCGTGGAATCAGTAAAACGGTCAATCAGCACAACAGCACCACGTTCCAGCGCAGGGCGGATCAACCGTTCACACATTTGAGCATGACTGGCGGCAAAAAGCAGCAGTTCCGCCTTGGGTGTAAGATCATCACCCGGAGTCGGCTCCTTTAAAATAGAACGAATCCGTTCCGCAGCGGGAGGTCCGCCGGGAGAACGGGAAAGGAGGATTTCTCTGGAAGGCAGAAGATTCCGGAGTGCTTCCGTCAAAAGACGGATCTGTGTGGATTTTCCGCAACCTTCTCCGCCTTCGAAAGTAATAAAACAACCGCGTTTCATGCTATCATCACTCATTCAAATAAAATGGAACCGATGAAGTGTACAGAAAGACACTTCACCGGGTCGTAACTTATTCAAAGAAAATCAAATTACTTGGCAGCGGGCATTGCCGGAGCCTGGACATTGACTTTGACCTTGAGGTCTTTCTTGCCCTGTTCGATGCGTTTCTGCATTTCAGCAGCAATCTTCTGATTGAGAAGCTGTGCTTTGATACCTTCTTTCACATCGTTGAAGGGAACGAAGGTAGCAGCTTTCTTTTCTTCCAAACGGATAATGTGGTAACCGAAAGGAGTTTTGACAGGTGCAGAAATTTCTTTTGCTTTTTTCAACTGGAGTGCAGCTTTGACGAATGTGGGCTCATAACCGCCGCCACCTTCCATCTGACCGTTTTCATCAAAGGCAGGGAGTTTACCGGCAGACTGCATACCGGAGGGGCAATCACTTTCTTTTGCCAGATCTTCAAATTTTGCACCCTGTTTGAGTTTTGCATAGATGGCATCGATTTTCTTCTTTGCAGCAGCATCCTGTTTCTTGAGAGCGTCAGCAGACAGGGGTTTGCCGGCGTCGTCAGTTGCCATGGATTTTGCAAGAATGTGAGAAACGGTGATGCCCGGTTTGGCAAACATGTTCTGATTTTCACGATAGAACTTTTCTGCATCTTTGTCTGTAACAGATGCTTTCAGCTTATCCTGAATGTCCTGCATGTAGCTCTGAACAACGAATGCTTTCTGTGCTCTGGTATCTTTTGCAACTTCATCACGATAGGCTTTGTAAGTCTTGCCCATTGCTTTCAGCTGACTGTCAACCTGTGCTTTCTGCTGTGCAGGCATCTGGTTGTACATTTTGTCCAATGCTTTCTTGACGGCATCTGCGGAGGGCTTGTAACCGGCTTTTTCTGCCAGTTCAGAAACAATCATTTCATTGACCATCTGATTGATCTGATTTGCAAGCATGCTCTTCAGAAGATCAGGCGGGAACTGTGCAAGCATCTGCGGTGCAATCTGGCTGGATGCCATCTGTGCAATGAATTCTTTCTTTGTCAGTTTCTTGGAACCGACTTCGGCCAGCACATCGGGAAGGAAAGCAAGCATAGATTCCAATGTGGGAGCCGGTTTTGCAGGGGCTGCGGCTTTTGCAGGGGCTGCGGCTTTTGCGGGTGCGGCTTTACCTGCCTGTGCGGAAAGGGCAGGTACGACTGCAGCAGCAAATGCTGCCGCAAGGACCAATTTGTTTGTGACGTTTTTCATGGTTGAAAACCTTTCTGTTGTTATTTTTCTTTCTGTTTAAGATCAGGACGTGTGTCCCCCAATTGTTTTTTCTCCATTTCTTTCAAGTATGAAACATCATACATTCCCCCGTTCCGGATACGATCCACATGAATGGAATACCGTTTTTCTGCGGAAAGTAACGCAGTCAAAGCCATTGTTCCGGAAAGTTCCCCCTGCTCCAGCTGATCCAAAGCATCGGCATAGACAAGAAATCCGGCACGGTCCACTTCCAATTTGCTGATTTCCGCACTTTCACGGATTTTTTTCGCTGCAAATTTCTGAAGCTGCACATTCCGGTGTTTCCGGGCATACGCAGCAAGCCAGTCTGCATTCTTCTTCATGACCGCACTGCCCGATGGTTCTTTCAATGCCTGAACGCGTTTGCCCATTTCCTGAAGTTCAAAATAAATCTTTTTCGCTTCCACAATTCCCGGCAATTCGCCGTAGTCACGGATGCATTTATCCAGATGCTCACAGGCTTCTTTCAATTTACCTTTCTGGGCAAACGCTTCCGCTTCCTGAATCGCAATATTCGTACAGACAATCTGTTTCAACTCACTCAGAAACTCATTGGTCGGCTCCATGCTCTGATACTTTTCAACCAGAGGGAGTGCTGCACGGTATTGACGGGAATCCATCAGGCGGAAAATCTCAAAAAGAGCCGATGAACGCGCCGTCGGTACATCCGGCGCAACTTTTTTACTGCAGGACGCAGTGAATAAAAGCATAACCGCAAACGCGGCGCTCAAAAGAATATTCAAAGTATATTTCATATATATAAAAGCTCTTTTTCAGACGGCATAAAACCACAGCAGAACAGCGATGCATGCCGTATCTGGCATCTCCGTTCTTTCCACATTGGGTAAATGTAGTACATTTTCCGGATTTTTCAAATGTTTTTTTAAACTATTCCGAAAAAAAGATGGTTATTTACAATATTTTTCCACAAACGGCTGGAGCGCACGACCCCAGATTTCGTAGCCCGGACGTGACAGGTGGCAGCCATCCGGTTTGTAATTTTCCACAATCAATTCGCCATTTTCATCCGTAAACTGGTCACCAAGATCAAGCAATGCCTCAATCGGAAGGCTCGCGGCTTTTTCATGGAGAATCGCATTGACACCCTTGATGGATTCCATCTTGCCGCGACGCGGGAACACTGCCATCAGCACAATGTGTGCCTTCGGGCAGAGTGCATGCAATTTTTCCACAACCGCAATAATACCCGCCGCCGCAACTTCCGGCGTATCCCCACTGTAGCGCGGAGAAATGGAAAATTGATTCGTCCCGATGTTGATCACAATCAGATCCGGTGACTGATTCGCAATTTCCCCATGATCAATACGCCATAACACGTTCTGGGTACGGTCATAGCCATATCCCAAATTCAACACAGGAAGATGACCGAAACATTCATCCCAATGTCCGTCGCCATGGTTGATATTGTCTTCTTTTGACCAGAAATGGGTGATGGAGTCGCCAAAGAAAATCAGTTTGTATCTGCCATCCTGCGCCGTTTTGACTTTCAGCTGATGACGTGCCCACCAGTCATAGCCATCATCTTCGATTTTCGGTACGCCGATACAACTCCGGGGCTGCGGACGGTGTTCGCGGAACAGCAGCAGACGTTTGCCGGCGGTAAAGTCCAAACGGAATGTTTCGCCGAGAGATTCATTCAGCGTTGCCTGCCACCACATATTCAGTTTCAGGGAATCCATGGGATATTTCAGATTCACACTGGTAACGGCAGTTTCTCCATCCAATGCAAAAATCGAAAGTTTTTCCCCGGCATAAGATGTCACTTCCCCGGATTCCTGCATGACAGAAAACTCCCCGTATTCCGTTACGATCCGCACAGACGGCATTTCTTTTGCATAGTCGCCAAGAAGAGAAAGATTGCCCAGAGTATGATCTTCCCGCTTACCGGTCGCACCGAGAATCACCAGAGAATCCCAACCGCGGCTGACGCAGAAACGGAAGGCTTTTGTCAGGTCATTGCTTTCCTGTTCTTCCACATGGATCAATTTATCTGCAAAACGTTTTTTCAAATCTTCGGTGAGACTGTCAAGATCGCCGATCACCCAATCCGGTTCGCGTCCGTAGGAAAGAAGCGAAGCTGCTGCACCATCGCAACACACCACGCGTGCCGCATGTTTCAGAATTTCCAACGTGCGGAAAGATGAGGGAAAGTCACCATCCGCAAGGATTACTGTCATATTGTTTTCGCAGGACATGGTTTAACCTCCTTTGTCCACTGATATAAAAATATAAAACTGTTGCATAATGCCACGATCCACATGAGCAGCGATGCACCCGGGCCACCTGCCTGATACACCTGATACCACATATAGATCGAAATAAAATTAACAATGATCCACAGGATCCATTGTTCAATACACCGTTTCACCGTCATCACCATGGCACTGACCGATAAGATCGTTGTCGTACTGTCAAGCAGGGATTGTTTATCCCCCATGTGATGTAAAATCCGTTCGTAAATAATCACAGCAAGCAAAGAAAGGACAACAAGCAGAATACGTCCCCGCAATCCCAGTTTTTCCTTGTAGATCTCTTTATTTTCATCCAGATGTTTCCGCCAGAAGAACAAGCCAACAAACATCATCGGAAAATAATATCCCCAGTTCAGCATCACTTCCCCGTACAACGTCTGCGTATAGGAAATCCACCCGTACAACGCCGAATTGATGATCCCGAAAAAGTAACAGCTGATCTTCCCCTTCCCCGCAAACAACGCATACAACGTACCCGTTACCGCAGAAAGAATTCCCAGCCAATTATCTTTCAGATACAATGAGACACCGGCAATGACCGCGCAGGAAAAAATCATCCATGCCCATTCCCATACTTTCCAACCCGTAAATTCCTGACGAAACCGTTCAGCAACCATTTTCTTCAACTCACTTTCTTTTTTCTTAAAGGAATACAACGACATGCCGTCTGCTCTCTTCCGTTACAGAATCTGCCCGGAACAATCTGCAGATATTCCGGCAATTCCAATGGCGACACCTTCCCGCTTGCACGCAGCATGGCAAAAAAGACTTTACCCGCCGCTTCCGCATCCGCACCCGCTTGATGATGATCAAAACGGTGCCCGATAAAATCACATAATGTATTCAGTTTATGATCCGGCAGCTGTTTCCACATCCGGCGCGCCCCTTTGCAGGTGCAGAAATAATACATATCCGGCAGCGGAATGTGGTATAATTGACTCAGACTGCACAGCACTTTCATATCAAACATGGCATTATGCGCAACCACAAGGGAGCCGCGCAAAAGCGCAAAGATTTCGTCTGCCGCTTCCGGAAATTCCGGACTGCACGCCACATCTTCCGCCCGGATACCGTGGATCACCGTATTGAACGGATCAAAATAACGGTAATATTTATGCGGCAGAAGAAATTGCTCGTAACGCGTCAGAATATCCCCTTCCCCGTCAAACACTGCGATTCCGACGGAACACGCACTGCACGGCGAAGAATTGGCAGTTTCGAAATCAATACAGGCTACATTCATTTTGCAGGCAAGGCAATCATCTTTTCAATGGGTTTGACTGCATCACGCATGACGTCAGCAGGCAGAACAACTTCCGTTTTACCATCACGCAAAGAATCGCGCACCTGCTCCAATGTGATCATTTTCATATCGCGGCAGATGATCGGCGGATCGATATGGTAAAATTCTTTGCACGGATTTTCTTTTTTGAGGCGGTGCATGATTCCGTATTCCGTCGCAATAATGAATTCCTTTTTATCGGATTCTTTCACATAACGGAGGATCCCGCCTGTGCTCATGGCTTTATCACATTCCGCAATCGTTTCCGGGCGGCATTCCGGGTGAATCAACACTTCCGCATCCGGGTGAGCGGCACGGGCGGCACGGATACTTTCCGGTGTCACCGCATCATGTACCGGACAGCAGCCATCCCACAGAATCATATTCCGGTTCAGCTTTGCACCCATATTTGCACCAAGATTGCGGTCCGGAAGGAATACGATTTCTTTATCCGCAGGAATGCTGTTCAATACATTTTCCACATTGCCGGATGTGCAGCAGATGTCGATCTGGGATTTTGTTTCCGCTGTACTGTTCACATACGCACAATAAACCGCATCCGGATGTTTCTGACGCATGGCTTTGACCGCAAGCGCAGATGCCATATTTGCCATGGGGCAGCCGGCATCCGGATCAGGCAGCAAAACCGTAGAGTTCGGAGAAAGCAGTTTTGCCGTTTCCGCCATAAAACGGACACCGCAGAAAACGATAAGCGGCGCATTCACATTTTTCGCCCGGATACTCAACTCCAGCGAATCGCCGGAAAAATCCGCAATATCCTGTACATCCCCGCCGACATAATTGTGTGCAAGAATCACAGCGTTATGCCGCTTCTTCAATTCCAAAATTTCTTCCTGTAACGTCATCGTTTCTTTCCTTTCCCGTTCATCACGCAAAGGGCGAAATATCACGCAGAACCGGCACGATCTGCTCCAACAAATCGTCCGCCGTCACTCCCCTGCCCGACGATGGCAGCGGCGCCGCATATTCACCCGTTAAACCATGTATCAATACGCCGCCACGGACTGATTGAAGAATATCAGCCCCGGGACGTCCAAGCAATGCCCCCGTAATTCCGGACAGAACATCGCCGCTCCCCGCTGTCGCCAAAGCCGTACAGCCGGATAAATTGTAACTGATCCCTCCTGACGGATCCGCAACAATGCTGTGCGGTCCTTTCAACACCACATAAGAGCCCGTTTGCAATGCCAGACTCTTCGCCTGTTCTTCACGGGGCATTCCCGCAATCACGTCTTTCCCCAACAGACGCATCATTTCTCCCGAATGAGGCGTCAGAACTGTAACACCCTTACGTGCCGCCAGTTTCCCAAACAGATCGCGATTCTCTGACAACCGGTTCAAGGCATCCGCATCCAATAGCAGCGGACAACTTGTCTTAGTCAGAAGGTCGGCAAGAAACGCATCGACTTCCGGCACATTACCCATCCCGGGTCCTGCAACGATCGCCGATGCCTTTTCCGCAAGATCCGCAACGCTGGCGAAATCCGTCAGGAATCCACCGGAAACCTGACGCACCATCAACGCTTTCGGAATACTCATCCCCGTGTATGCCATTTCCGACGGAACCGCAAGGGATACAAGCCCTGCCCCCGTCTTCAATGCTCCGCATGCACTCAATAACGGCGCACCGCTGTATAACCGGCTGCCGCCCAAAACAAGCACATGCCCACGTTTCTGTTTGTAAGTATCGTATGACTCTCGCCCGAATAACGGCGCAATGTCACGACTCCCCGTCACTTCCAATACGCCCGGCGCTTCATCCAGCCATTGACGGGGAATGCCGATATCCGTAACCGCCAATCGACCGCTGTAACGGGGACCTTCTCCCAACAGAAGCCCCGCTTTCGGCAAGGCAAAAGTTACGGTCATATCCGCACGGACACAACAGCCGTCAACCACGGAACCATCATCCGCGCACAAGCCGGAAGGAATGTCAACCGACAACACCGGCACACCCGACTCATTCACCATGCCGATCCATTCCCGGACTGGTGAGCGGGGACACCCGGTGATTCCGGTCCCAAGCATGGCATCGATCAACACCATGCACTGCTGTAATTTTTCAACGGAACAATCGTAATCAACGGCATTTTTCAATTCCGGGGAAAGATTTTCCCAGGCTGTCCGTGCATCACCGGTCAAGGTCGCCGGATCACAACTGCAGAACAGCCGGATGCCGTTATCTTCCCAGTACCCCATGGACTCCAGAATGGATGCCATGACAAAGCCGTCACCGCCATTGTTCCCCTTGCCCGTCAGGATACCGATCCGGTGTCCACGAAACAACCCCATCTCTCTCAGCAGGGCAGTCACCACCGAATTGGCGGCGGCAACCATCAATTCCATGCCGGAATGAATCCCTTCAGAAATGGTTCGTGCGTCAAGGGAACGCATTGTTTGTGCAGTAACGGCTTTCATAAGCTGCGGTTATACTCCTCAGGGAAGCAGATCTTTTGCCGCTTCCAGCCAGGCATCGGTCAGCACCTGATGACCAGCCGGTGTGGGATGCACACCATCCCAGAGCCAGTGTTTCGGTTCGGCGAGTTTGAGTTTCTCATTCAGAATGGATTGACAGGGCAGGAATACGGCACCGAATTCTTCTGCCAGTTTTTTGGTGAAGACGGAACGTTTCGCCACATCTTCAATACCGGCAGGCGGGAATGTACCCACATCAAGATAGAACGGTTCCATCAGAATCAGTTTCACGTTGGGGAGAGCCTGTTTTGTCCACTGAAGCAATTCGCGGTAAATGCGTTCTGCACGATCCACTTCCACGCCGTTATCGGATTCACCCAAACCATGCCAGGTATCATTTACACCGATCAGAATACTGATCAGATCCGGCTTCAAATTCAAACCATCCGCTTTCCAACGGGCATAAAGATCCACAATACGGTTGCCGCTGATGCCGCGATTATAGAACATCCAATCGACATCCGGTCTATCGCAAAGAAGACGGGATGCAATCATCCCTGCATAGCCGGGACCGAGCTTTTCGTTGTTATACCCTGCGCCGCCGCAGGTTGCTCTACCGCAATCGGTGATGGAATCACCTTGAAAAAGGATCGTAAATTTGTCAGCCATCGTGCAAGTTCCTTTATATTAAAATTAAAGTTAAGGTACTATACACTTTCTGCACCGAATTACAAATTACTTCCGATTATTTTCCTGATTATTTTTCCACGGCTTGTAAACGGTAATTGTTCCATCGGACCAGAGGCTGTGACGGATGTTCAGCTTATGAGAATTCGGAGCATCTTCATACAATAAAGATACAGGCGTTGCAAGCGGATCAACCTTGCCTTCTTTTTCTAATGCAATATATTTTTTCTTGAGCTGCGACACGCACCGGCTTCGCTCAGCAGCTTCCGGTGTTAACAACATGCAATGACCCAATACAATGGAAAGTGAAAACCAAAAGAACAGCAGCAGCAAAATGAAAAATAAAATACGGATCTTTGTTTTTTTGAGAATAAGTAATACGCAAACTGCAAGAATATATAACAGCATGAACAGAGGAAACAATAATCCGATACCATTATGAAAAAGCAACGCTTCTGCTGTTTCGCAATATGTTTTTTCCGACACAAAACGTTGAAAGAAAGTCCAGATTTTATAAGGAATTTGTGATTGCCAAATCCCGATATATTCAAGATGCAAAACGGTCAGAATAAACATCACCAATGTATGAATAAAACTGTGACGCCAAAGTTTTGAATTCGGCCTGTTGTATAAAAAATCATGAACCCATTTTGACATATATCTCTCCGGTTTTGTTATTCAAATGATGTTATAATATACAACAGCCATATCAAAAATGCAAGAAAAGGGTTGCAAATCATCACCTATTTTCCTGATCATTTTCCCACGGCTTGTAAACGGTAATTGTTCCATCGGACCAGAGGCAATGACGGACATCTCCGGGATGCTTAAACGGTGAATCTTCCTGAAACACAAATCTTTTTTCTGTATTAGAGTTCGCTTTCCCCTTTTTTACAGCTTCTGAAAACACATCTGCCAATTCCAATTCGCAATGGCTCAATTTCTGAACTTCTTCCATAGAAGGCAGCCATGATGTACAACAAAAACCCAAATTAAGCAGAAAGAACGAAATCAACAGGATTAATGTAACGAAACGCATTTTTATTACATGGCAAAAAGAAAGAAAAATAACGCTGCCGATATACAACGCAACGCACCCGAATACGATGTGTATCATAAGCGGATTATAAGCAAACCAATATTCTACTGAACAATAAACAGAATACGGCAATACGAATTTTAACGGCTGACGAAGAAAACATAAAAAATCGTTACACCATGCAATTCCGAAAATTACAGCAAGAATTGACAACACAAAACTGTATGCTACATACTTATCCGTTCCGCGTAACTCAATCGGGTTATATCGTAAATATGCTCTCAGTTTCTCTTTCATTTCCATATCCTTTTTCTGCGATAAGATACACCTGCAAATCAAAAAAGGCAAATAAGTTTTACTTCTTTTTCGGATAAAATGTTTTCCTGCCTGCTTTTTTACGGAGAAGTACGGAGAAGTACAGAGCGGTACGGAGGAGCAGTCCTGCACCCGCCAGCTCATAGATAGCCATTGTAATGTTTTCAAATGAGAGACGCCGGCTTTTTCTGGCCCCTCCGTTATCCTCCGTTATTCTCCGTTATCATCCGTAAAAAAAACGGTGAATTAAAAAAAGGGGTGCGGGGAAAAACACTTTTTGCAAAAAGCGTTTTTCCCCGCATACAGTTATCAAAAAAAAATCTCTTACAGAACGGCAATCACTTCAACCTCAACCAATGCGCCTTTGGGTAAGGCGGCAGCTGCAACACAACTGCGTGCCGGTTTGCCGGTGAAATATTTCGCGTAGATTTCATTGAATACAGCAAAATCATTGATGTCAGCAAGAAAACAGGTCGTTTTCACCACATTTTCAAAGCCCGTTCCGGCAGCAGCAAGAACAGCAGCAATGTTCTTCATCACCTGTTCCGTCTGGGTCCGGATGTCATCCCCGCTCATGGCTCCGGTGGCAGGGTCGAGTCCGATCTGACCGGAACAATACAGGGTATTCCCCGCCTGCACAGCCTGAGAATAAGGTCCGACAGCGGCAGGAGCGTTGGTTGTGGAAATAATTTTGTTCATACCTCAAATCTCCTCTGCATTATTTCGCATTGCTTGCAGCACGCAATTCCGTACGGCGGATCTTGCCGCTGATGGTCTTGGGCAGCTGTTCCATAAATTCGATCTGACGCGGATATTTGTAAGGTGCGGTGTGGCTCTTCACGTATTCCTGAATTTCTTTCTTCAATTCTTCAGAACCGACGGTATCCTTTGTCAGAACAATGTAAGCCTTCACCAGCTGACCGCGTGTGGGATCCGGTACGCCGATCACCGCACATTCCAGAACGTAGGGCAATTCCATGATGACGCTTTCCACTTCGAAGGGACCGATACGGTAACCGGAACTCTTGATCAGGTCGTCACAACGTCCCACGTACCAGTAATAACCGTCTTCATCACGCCATGCAGTATCGCCGGTGTGATAGACACCGTCATGCCATGCCGCTTCCGTTGCTTCCGGATCATTATAGTATCCGAGGAACATACCGCAGGTTTCGCCCGGGTTGGTGCGGATGACGATTTCGCCGACTTCCCCGCATTTCACGGTGTTACCATCCGGGTCGACAAGGTCAACATTATACTGGGGAGAGGGTTTGCCCATGGAACCCGGTTTGGGAGTCATGCCGCGCAAATTGGCGATGGCGAGCGTGGTTTCGCTCTGTCCGAACCCTTCCATCATTTTCAGATTGGTGGTATTGTAGAACTGCTGGAACACTTCCGGGTTCAAGGCTTCCCCGGCGATACAAGTGTGTTTCAGTGTGGAATAATCGTACTTGCTCATATCTTCTTTGATGAAGAAACGATACATGGTCGGCGGCGCACAGAATGTGGTGATCTGACATTCTTCGAACAAAGTCAGAATGTCTTTCGCATCAAAACGGTCAAAGTCATAAGCAAGAACCGCACATTCGCTGAACCACTGTCCGTAAATCTTGCCCCACAGGGATTTCAGCCAGCCGGTATCGGAGATAGTCAGGTGTACGCCGCCGGGAATGACGTTATGCCACCAGCGGGCTGTCACGATGTGACCGATCGGATAGGTATAGCTGTGGGTCACGATCTTGGGATAGCCGGTTGTACCGCTGCTGAAGCTCATCAGCATGGGATCGGAGGCCTTCTGTTCGGGGTTACGCGGATAATCTGCTGCGCAACGGCCGAATTCGCTGTCAAAGTCGCGCCAGCCTTCGCGGGAACCGTTGACAACAACTTTGATGTTGACGGGATTATCACCTACGCCGTCTTCAATTGCCTGGGTAATGCCGCCGTCTGCTGTTGCGATGACCGCTGTGATTCCGGCACCTTTGAAACGATAGTTGAAATCTTTTGCAACCAACTGATTACTGACCGGAACCGCAATGGCACCGATACGATGGAGCGCATTCAGGATGAACCAGTATTGATAATGACGTTTCAGCACCAGCATGACTCTGTCACCGCGTTTGATGCCGAGCAGAGACAAATAGTTTGCGGCACGCATGGAGTTTTCAGAAATATCTTTATAGCTGAAATCTCTGCGGTTGTGATTCCGGTCCAGCCAGTTCAAAGCGGGAGCATTCGGCTTCTTTTCCGCAAGGGCATCCAACACATCATAAGCAAAGTTGAAGTTTTCCGGATATTTGAATTTGATATCCTTGAGATTACCGTTTTCATCCAGTGTTTCATCAACGAAACGATGGCAGATCAAGTCGGCATCCGCTGCGGAAACGGGATTTTCCACTTCTGCATCTGCACCAGATCCATGAATAGCATCTTCCACAGCATCGCCTTTCATCACCATGGCAAGGAATGTGCAGGGCTGATCGCCGACTGCCACCATGCCGTGGGGATAACCGGAGTTGTAAATGATGCTGTCGCCGGGATTCATGATTTCCACTTTATCGCCAAGCTGGATTTTCAGCTGACCGGTAAGGACATAGTCGAATTCCTGACCGGCATGTGTGGAAAGGTGGATTTCACCTTTTCCATCGGGCTGCGCGGGAGCTGTCACCAGGAACGGTTCGCTGCTGCGTTTTTTGAAGTTGGAAGCAAGATGCTGATATTCGAAGTCATGACGGCGTTTGATTGACATACCGCTGTCTTTTCTGGTGAGAGAGTAGAAAGACAATTTGGGAGCAGTCCCCTGAACCAGCGCGCTGATATCAATACCGAACCGTTCTGCACAGTGATAAATGAACGTGAAAGAGTGGTCGACTTCGCCCCGTTCATGCGCCAGATATTCTTCCTGGCTGATGCCGGTAATCTGCGCCATTTCAGCGACAGAGATTTCCAGCACCTTACGTGTTTCTTCGATTCGTTTTCCGATTTGTCTCAGTTGACTTTCCATTCTATTTTCTCCTGGTTAGGTAATAAAAAACCCTCTTACGACGTTTGCCATAAGAGGGTTTGAAAATTTTTGATTCTGTTTCAGGTGAATCAACCTCTCAAGGCGTAACATTTCGGGCCATTGCTAATAATAATAGCAATAGCCTTAATAATGATAATAATGCCGTTATTGAGAATATTGTTCAACATTAAAACATTCCTGTTTGTTTTTCACATTGCATATAAAATATCACCGGATTTTTCATTTGTCAAATCCATTTGCAATTTTTTTTTGCAATTTTTTATGCAGTTATCCCATTGTATAAACTATGCCATCCGTAACACCATTGATGAATCAATGCTGCGACAAAGTGAAAATCTCAAACACAATAGAGTTTTAATTTTATACCCGATTGGGTATATTCTTTACTTTTTCACTTGACTTTATACCCGATCGGTGATAAATTATTAAAAATAGTACAAAATAATATAAAAATTACCACCGAAAGGGTATAAAATGACGATAGCAGACTTTGTTCGCCAGCAGCGAAAAAAATATAAACTCACGCAACGGGACTTGGCTGACCGTTCCTGTGTTGGAATTCGTTTTATCCGCGAACTGGAAGGCGGAAAGCCGACATTGCGAATGGATAAGGTCAATATGGTATTAGACCTTTTCGGGGCCAGGCTCGGAGTTGTACCGGAAAAAGAGGAGGAATAATTTATGCGCAAAGCAGAAATTTATTTATACGATCGTCTTGCCGGACTTCTTGTTGAAGATGAAGACGGATACACATTCCAATATAACGAAGAGTATCTTGCTGACAATCCGGAGAGATTATCGGTAACACTCCCGCTTCAAGTTGCAAAATTTCATGATCGGGTGCTTTTTCCTTTTTTCGATGGTTTGATTCCGGAAGGTTGGCTTTTGGAAATTGCCGCGGATAACTGGAAACTCAATCCCAACGACCGGATGGGGCTGCTTCTGGCATGCTGTCGGGACTGCATCGGAGCGGCAAGTGTGCGGGAGGTGAAATATGCAGATTGATCGTTGTCTTTGCTGCGGAAAAGCTCTTGACGAAGCAACCTCCTTTTATCATAAAAGCTGTGCTAAAAAACTTTTCGGATCGCAACAGATCCCGGCGTTGAATTACACGCTTGAAGAATTAAACGAACTGGCAAAAAACACGATTCTTGACAGGGTTTCTGTTCCTGGGGTTCAACCGAAACTATCTCTGCATCTGGAACGGGGTGCAAAGGAAACAGCTTCCCGATTAACACTGGTCGGTTTGGCTGGAAACTATATTCTCAAACCACAATCGCCGCAGTGGAAACATCTCCCGGAAGCAGAACACTTTTGTATGCTGCTTGCTAGAAAATGTAAAATAACGGTTGCCGGCTTCGGACTTATTCTCCTGAAATCAGGAGAACTGGCATATATCACCAGCCGCATGGACCGGCAAAAAAAACAGATGTTTCACATGGAAGATTTTTGCCAAATCCTCAATAAAATGACGTCACAAAAATATAATGGATCAATGGAACAGATCGGTAAAGCTCTGCGGGAATATTCAAGTGTTCCGGGACTGGATGTCATACGCTATTTTGAGTTGGCAATTTTCTGTTTTTTGACGGGAAACTCTGATATGCACTTGAAAAACTTTTCCCTTCTCCAACAGGGAAACGGAGAATGGGTATTGAGTCCGGCGTATGATTTGTTACCGGTCAAAGTTATTCTTCCACAGGATACAGAAGAATTGGCTCTGACACTTAACGGCAAAAAGAACCGTTTAAAACGCAGCGATTTTGAAATATTCGGAACCACATTGAAATTAAATGAGATTCAGATCCGAAAGACAATTCAACGCATCACAGATTCGCTTGAAAAGTTCTTGCCGGAAACTCTACAGGAATCTTTTTTGCCGGAGGAAATGCAGCAAGCTGTAAACACATTAATAACGGAGCGTATTGCCCGCATGAAATTGTAAAGCCAAAATCTGAAAAAACAGCATTTCGCAAACGTTTGGGCAAAGACTGCATAAAAAATCGCAATCTTTTATTTCACTTTTAACAATTGATCCCAGCTCGTTGTGTAGGAGGGTGTCAATAATTCACGCTTCATTTGCCATGGCTTGCGGATCCCCTCCCCTAAAGAAAAAATCGTCCCTTTCCCGAACTTTGCATTCAAGGCATCCACCGTTCGGAATAATTTGGAACTTTCTGAAACTTTCGGTTCCTGAAATAAATCAAGCTGACGGGTCATAGCAGATTCCAAGCCGAAAAAGATCACGCCCGATTTTTTATAACGTCTGCCCGGCACATAAATACCTTCCAATTTCGGGCGGATCACATTCAACATCTTCCCGGTGTCATCCGTCGGTTCAGGGAATGTCACCGTCACAGCCGTTTCCCCGGCAGGCAATTTGACACCTTCGTATTCCGGATACATCTGAAAATAAACCGTCGCGCCGGATGCAAACTGCTGTTCCTTGCGTAATTTCTCCGCCGCTTTTGCCGTATAAGTCGCAACCGATTCTTCCAAGTCGCAAAGTTCCAGCACGGGATGGCCGAAAGAACGGGAACAGGTGATACTTTTCGAGGGTTCGTCCGGCAATTCTTCTTCCAGACAGGAGATGCCCCGTAATTCAAGAATGGTTTTACCCAGAATGACACTGAACTTTTTCTGCATCGTCACCACATCCTGACATGCCAATTGCCAGGCAGTCCGGATCCCCATCCGTTCCAGTTTCGGAGCCAGTTTACGCCCGATTCCCCACACTTCGGATACCGGCAATTTCGCTAAGATGGATTCCAGATCAGCAGGCATCACAAAGACGCCGGAGGGTTGTTTCTTCCCGATATGATTCGCAATTTTCGCCAGCGTTTTTGTCGGAGCAAAACCGACACCGCAGGGGATCCCAACCCATTGCAGAACAGTCTGGCGGACTTTTCTGCCAAAGGCTTCGTAATCGGCATCAGCGGATAATGCGGGGTAAATAAATGCTTCGTCAATGGAATATTGTTCCACTCGCGGCACAAATTCCTGTAAGGTGGCAATGACCCGGCGGGAAAGATCACCGTACAATTCATAGTTACTGGATTTCAGAATCAAACCGTACTGCTGAATATAAGGCTTCAGTTGAAAGTACGGGGTCCCCATGGCAATATTCAACGCTTTGAACTCATAAGACCGGCTGATGCAGCAGCCGTCATTATTAGACAAAACTGCCACCGGTTTGCCTTCCAGTGAGGGGTCGAACACACGCTCACAGGAGACAAAGAAATTATTCCCGTCGACAAGCCCGATCATGACCGCACCGGGAACTGATGAATACAGGCCGTCACCACGCCGAAAATCTTCAATTCCATTCCGTCGGTGAAGAATATCGGACGGTATTTCCGGTTGCCGGGGACAAGGCTGACTGCGCCCGTGTTTTCATCACGATAGAAGTATTTCACAGTGAATTCATTATCCACACAGGCAATCACGATGGAGCCATTCCCCGGTTCCAGGGAACGATCCACCACAAGAATATCTCCACTGCGTATCCCGGCCCCCGTCATGGAGTCACCCTCAGCGCGGACAAAATAGGTCGCCGCCGGCTTTTTCACGAGCAGTTCGTGCAAGTTCAGCGGCGAATCCACATATTGTTCCGCCGGGGATGGAAATCCGCAAACGGCGGGGGATGCCATCATAGGAGGAAGATCGGTTGTTTTCTTATCTTCCATCACGACACCGGAGAGAAAGTTTTATTCAAAACGGATGGGATTGCTCCATGCATCCAATCCGTCCTTATCCGTAATCTGCAGACGGAGATAGGCACCCGGATATTTGAATTCAGTAAAGTCAAATTCCACATGGGTGACCGGTTCCACGGTATCTGCTTCCGGCGCAAAAACCTGCGGGAGGAAACGACCATAGGGTGCAGTCATCATGGCTTTCACGTTGACAACGGGAGTAAAGTCGGCGGAGAAGATACCATTTTCGAAAGAAAGTTTTTCAAAGAGCGGACCGCGTGAAGCATAGAAGTTACCTTTCCGCAAAGCCTCCATTGCGCTTTCAACAGTGCGTTCTTCGGCACAGATAACGGTAAAGCCCTTGAAAAGAGAAGATTCTTTGTGCATATCATCCACCGCAACCGCATTGATGTTCTGACCGGCCTGCAGCAATTCATCCCAGGTCTGCTGACTGTATGCTCTGCCGATGTAGACACATTCGGTATTGAAAACTTCCATGATAGAATAATTTTTCAGCGGCATGAGATCGGCGGAAGAGAAACCGCACCAATAGGGGTGAGCAACAATCGGCACGCCATTGACTCCGTTGATATAGTCAATGGTTTCCTGAATGGTCATTTTTTCAAAGGTTTCTCTGCTGCAATCCCAATCCTGCGGGACGTTGAGGGCGACAACGTGCCATTTTGTTTTATCGGGCACGCCGAAGGGAGGATGCACTTCCGCCCCCATGGCAAGAAGCATACCATGATTATCATACTGTTTCAGATCGTGTGTTTTGAAATGATCGGTCAAAGCCAGCAGATCGTATCCATGTTCCGCATAACGGCGGATGACTTCCTGCGGAGCCAGTTTGCCGTCGGAAACCGTGGAATGAGTATGAAGATTTGCTTTGAGGGGGATCAACTGTTTACCGTAATAAGAGATCATAATAAAGTCCTTTATGTTATGATTGGCTTTCCGGATAATGTATAGCGCAAAAAATAAAATGCAAGAAGAAAAAAGAATATTTCTTGAAAATCATTATAACCGTGATATATTAGCGATACCGACATAGAAACTTTTACTTAATATAAGGAACAACAGGCTATGAAAAACATTGCTTTTGCAGGATGCGCCCACATCCATACTCCGTCATTTATCAAAATGCTCAAAGAACGCTCCGGCGAATTTAAAGTCGTCAAAGTCTGGGATCACAATGCAGAACGGGCAAAAGCCAATGCAGAAAGCCTGAACGCCGTTGTCTGCGAAACGCCGGAAGAAATCGCAAACGATCCCACCATTGATGCCGTTGTCATCACTTCTGAAACAAACCGTCATCTGGAATTGACCACACTCATGGCAAACGCAGGCAAACATCTCTTTGTCGAAAAGCCCCTCGGATTTGCCGCCGCCGATGCAAAAGAATTGGCTCAGCTCATCCGCAGCAAAGGTATCATCTTCCAGACCGGTTATTTCATGCGCGGACTCGGCGCCATCCGTCAGATCAAAAAACTGGCTGATGAAGGTAAATTCGGAACCATCACAAGAATGAGATTCTGCAACTGCCATACCGGTTCTCTCGGCGGATGGTTCGATGCAGATTGGCGCTGGATGGCAGATCCCGCCATTGCCGGTTGCGGTGCATTCGGTGACCTGGGAACTCATGCACTTGATATTATCATGTGGATTCTTGGCAGACCGTCCAAAGTCACTGCCTCCATTCACACCGTCACCGCCCGTTATGGTGCGGAATGTGATGAATCCGGCGAAGCCATGCTGGAATTCCCCTCCGGAGCCGTTGCAACATTCGCTGCAGGCTGGGTCGATCGCAGCAACCCCATGATGTGTGAAATCAGCGGGACAAAAGCCCATGCAGCTATCGTGTTTGATAAATTCTATTTCAGCAATGACGAAAGAACTTATCCGGTAAACCGCGAACCCGTGGAAGATGTTATGGAAAATCTGCCCCATGCTTTCCAGCTTTTCCTGGATAAAGTCAATGGCAAAGATGTTGCTCTGGTCGATGTTTTCGAAGCAGCAGACCGGAATATCGTTATGGAAGCAGCATACAAATCCAGTGCGGAAGGCGTCCGCCTGAACATTGAATATTGAGGTGCTGGAACATGAAAAAGTATCCTTTTATGGTCTGTCCGAACGCATTACCCGTTGCGGATTACCCTCAGTTTCTCGAAGCAGTATCAAAAACCCCGCTGAAAAATATCGGAACCCGCCCCACATGGATCCCCTTCGACGGCATTGAGAAAACCGATTTGCGTATCAGTGAAATCGGCGTATGCGGCAACTTTGCGAAAAAAGATGATCAGAATAATCTGCTGAATATTATGGAATTTGCGGCGGAACGCAAGATTCCCGTTATCAATACGGCAACCGATCCTCATCTGAGCACAGCCGATCAGCGCAGCACAGCCGACTTCTACCGGGATGCTGCGGCATGTGCAAAAGAAAAAGGTTTGCGCTTTACCTTGGAAACATACGGCGACCTCTCCCGGACAGCGGAAGAATGTCTCCGTTTTCTGGAAAAAGTCGATCATGAATCCTTTGAAATCTGTTACGACACAGCAAACGTCTGGCGGTTCGCCCCCGAATTGAAAACCGGCGATGATCTGACAAACGATTTCCGCAAACTCAAAGGTCATGTAGGTTACATGCATCTGAAAGATTTCGATCCGGAAACGAAAGAAATCATGGTTCTGGGCAAAGGCAAAGTGGATTTCCCCACCATCTTCAATCTGTTGGAAGAATGGTCCTTTGACGGCTTTGTCGGACTTGACCTGGAAACCACCCGTGCCTGTCGGCTCAACACCCTTGCCGCGCACGAAGAAGAACTCCACCGGTCTTTGGAATATTTGGAATCTTTGGATGTGATCAAGTAAGATTATGAATGATAAAATACAAAAATCTGTAATCCCGGAAAATTTGATTGCCGATTTGAAGCAAATTATACAGCAATCTCGGCAAGGAGCTTATGCTGCTATCAATGCCTGTATGATTTCGGCATACTGGAAAATCGGTCAACGAATTGTAGAAGAAGAACAGCAAGGTCGGGCAAGAGCAGAATATGGTAAAAAACAGTTGCAGGAACTTGCAAAAATCTTGACTCTCGAATTCGGACATGAATTTGATGCTCGCAGATTACGGGATTACCGTCAATTTTATCTTTATTTTCCGGACTGGGAAAAGATTTGGCACGCGCGAGTGCCAAATCTAACATGGACCCATTTCAGATCCCTCTTACGCGTACCGGATACTGAAGCCCGCCTGTGGTATCTTAATGAAACAAGCAGGGAATCATGGAGTTCACGCACTCTTGATCGCAACATCGGTTCGCAATATTACCACCGGTTACTGGCAAGTCAGAACAAACACGCAGTAGAAAGAGAAATGAAGACACTGACTGCGCCTATGCAGGCAGAGAAACTGGAATTTATCAAAAACCCTATGGTTGCCGAGTTTCTGGGACTGAATAACAATAGTGATTTTACCGAAAATCAATTAGAACAAAGTATTCTGAATCACCTGCAGAAGTTTTTGATGGAACTGGGCAAAGGATATGCGTTTGTTGCCCGTCAACAGCATATTGCCACCGATGCGGGAGATTATTTCATCGACCTTGTTTTCTATAATTACATACTGAAATGTTTTGTTCTGGTCGATTTAAAAACCACTCAAATTTCTCATCAGGACGTAGGTCAGATGGATATGTATGTAAGAATGTATGATGACCTGAAACGTTCCGAAGGAGACAATCCAACCATCGGAATCCTGCTTTGCTCAGAAACGAGTCAGGATATTGCACGTTATTCTGTACTGCATGGCAATGAACAGCTTTTTGCCGCAAAATATTTGACTTATCTGCCAACAAAAGAACAACTTCGCATCGAAATCGAAACACAGAAAGAGATATTCCGTTTACAACAGGGGCAAGAGGGATTATAAAGAAAAAGACGTCTTAAAACAACAATGTAAATTCAACCTATTGCCGTACATAAAGAAATGTTGAAACTGGCTCCGGAATATCCGGGGTCTTCCAATGTTATGTTCTGATCTCCGGAATCAATTCCGTATGGATCAAATCCACTTCCACAACCTGGCGTATCGGTTCTGACGGCACGCCAGTTTCTTTCATTTCAACCAATTTTTCACACCCCATCCGCCCAAGCGTCAACAGAGGACAGAATGTTGTCGGCAACGGCTGAAACATATTGATCTGCGGCAGACAACCACCTCCGGTTACACATATTTTATCAGCCGGGATCCCCAGACGTTTTACCGCCTTCATTACCAGTAATGCATCGTTATCTGAATTTGTAATGATTGCGGTGGTATCCGGATATTGCATCAATTTTGTTTTTAATTCGGAATAAACACCCATCTCATCATATTGCACATTGGTCAGAACACGGTCGGCAATGTTGTCGATTCCGGCAGACTCCATAACCTCCTGTACTCCGCGAAGCCACAATGTTCCTGCGGTTGAAATGCTGTAAGGATAATGAAACATGATGACCTTACGATGTCCTCTTGCAAGCAATTCCTGCATCATTTTCACTCCCGCGCCGTAACTATCAACAGAAATGGTGTGATGTACATGATCATTTTCCGGCAGAGACAAAAACAGATGAATTACATTCTTTCCCGGCACGTCAAGTATTCCGTAAGAAGTCGTCAGAATACCGGTAATTTCAGGCAGAGTCAGGCGATGCATACAAGATGTCATCTGATCCGCCGGAGGTGCATAAAAAATAACCGAATAGCCATTGGCAAAGGCATAATTTTCGATTCCCGTAAGGATCAGCCGGTTCATTTCGTGTGCCAACGGTGCAATGTAAACAAAATATCCTTTCGGAAATTTTTCCGTCATGATAACTTTTGTATTGGAACCTCGTCCGCCACGTTGAAGATAACCTTCAAACACCAACTGGCTCACAGCTTTGTTCGCAGTCATCTTATTAACTCCGAACCGTTCGGCAAGTTCATATTCTGATGGAAAACGTGCCCCCAAAGGATATGTCCCATTCCGGATCTCATTGCGCAATGCTGATAAAATCAATTCAAATTTGTGTTTAAATTCCATATTTCACCTCACTGCATATAATATAGCACAAAAAAGTAACCGTGTCAATATAATTTGAAAATATTTTTTTTACTTATTGATTTTTCAGGAAACTGTATTATAATTACATAATGAAAAAAAATTTCACAACCAGAAAACAGTATTTATAGTAACCATGTTACTTTTAATTTTACCCTGGTAAGAAAGGAACAATAAAAATGTTGACAGGCGTATTACTGACTTTGGCAGCCGGCTCCTTCTGGAGTCTCAGCGGTGTAGTCAACAGCAGCTGCGCAAAATACAAACTGGATATTGTTACATATCTGCTGAGCAATGTCCTCTGTTCCTTTATTCTCTCCCTGATTTTTACATTCGACTACAGCGTCCCCCTCAACAAACTGGCATTCACCGCTATGATCATGGTCCCTGCAGGAATGGCAAACGTCAGCGGGGCATTGTTGCTGCAGGCGGCATTAAAACGGGGACATCACGGCATCATCTTCCTCATTGCCAATGCGGCGATGGTGGTTCCGTTCCTGACGGGGCTGATATTCTTCGGCGAACGGCCATCCATTGTACAGCTCTGCGGGGCTGTCGCAGTCTTCTTCGGAATCTTCTGCTGTTCCGTGCCGAAAATGAAAAACGGACAGAACAAGAATGAGGCAAACTGGTTCAAATATGCCATCTTCTCGTTCCTCTGTTTCGGGATCGCACAGACGCTCATGACAATGACATCATTCTCCAGTTTCAGGGAATATGCCATTGCGGGGAATTCCAAAACGGCCCTGCTCTATCTGGGCTGCGCCCTGTTGATGTTTTTACGTTCCTGGGGCGCAATCCGCAAAAAAGAATTGCAATTTTCAAAGAAACTGATTGTCTGCGGCATTCCTGTCTCTATCAGCAATCTGTTTTCCATGTATTTGATGTTTTACGCTCTGGATGCGCTGGGGTCAGTCAACCTGGCATCCATGGGCTTCTCACTGGCGATCTCCGCCTCTCTGGCAATGTTCACGCTTTACAGCATTTTCATTCTCCGGGAAAAATGTTACATTATGACATTGCTCGGTTTGCTGTTTATCATTGCCGGGGGACTATTGATCTCCGTTCCACGCTGAATAAAAAATTAACAACATAACAAACATAAAGGAAACAGACACTATGAAACAACAAAAAAGATTTACGCTCATCGAATTGCTGGTCGTAATCGCCATCATCGCAGTACTTGCGGGTATGCTTCTTCCGGCATTGGGCAGAGTGAAAAAAACAGCACAGGCGATTTCCTGCACCAACAACCTGAAACAGATCGGTATGGGCTTTACCCAGTACGTTACGGAATGGAACGGATATTATCCCATGGGAGTCATCGGTTCCGAAGGTTCGGATACCTGGTACTGGCTGAAAGGGATCGGCGGCTATCTCGGAATCACAGAACCGATCATCACGGCTAAAACAAAAATGGATGAAATTTTCACCTGTCCCTCTCAGATCGAAGAACGTTATACTGCCACCCACAACTGGTCCTGCTCCTATGGATACAATCACAACTTCTTCGGCAGCAATGTAAATAACATTGGTACAAAGCCCCATCTGCCGGTCAAAAAAGTTGACAAGCCGTCTATTACACTCATGGTTGGGGATGCCTGGCAGGGGGATAGCACGGATAAAAATCGTGGTCGCGGCAATATGTTACTGAATGGTGAAATCCATGTCTGCTACCGTCACGCAAAGAAATCTCATATCCTCTGGGCAGATAATCATGTAACACCGGAAGGCTGGCAGCGTTTGAACTGTAACAGTCTTACAGACCGCGGATATTATCCCTGGCGCAATCAGACTTATGCAACCGATAAAAATGCAACCTGGTGTGCAGTGAAAACTTATACTTCCGGTTACGCCCCCTATTTGTAATCCACAGCAAAGGATAATATAACATCATGAAAAAACAGATTTTAACACTTGTCATGGCAGTCTCTGCCGCGTTTCTTGCAGGGTACGACCTGAAGACGAAGGAACTGGTCCCCGTCAAATTCCAGAAAGCTCCGGAACACAAATCATTCAAACTTGTTGAAAACGGCAAACTCAATTTTGCCATCGTTGCCGACTTGAAAAAAGAACAGGCAATGCGCAAAACCAACAAGACACAGCCGAGTATCGCGCCCGCGGTGGAAACCTTGAAAGATGCCTTCTTCAAATGTACCGGCGTCGTGCCCACCGTGATCGATGCAAAAGATATTGCAAAAGCAGAAAAATATCCTTACATGATCGTGGTCGGGGATTGCGGTATCGCCGGGAAATATGGTATCAATAAAGATAAACTCCCGATTCAGGGGCTTGCCATCAAGACCTTTGAAAAGGGGATCATCCTCGCCGGATACGACTCCTCATTCATCAAAGGTTATAATACAGGCTATCTGGATCAGAAAGGTTCCTCCATCGGGACTGCGTACGCTGCGCTGGATTTTGCAGAACGTTTCATGGGAATCCGTTACTTCTTCCCCGGGGAATACGGAACACTGTACCCGAAAATCAAAAATCTGGAAATCAAACCGGTTTATTATACCGATACACCGTATTTCGATACCCGTAACGGTATCTACGGTTTGATCCACTGCACCTACGCTACACCCAGAGGTAAAAAATTCTGGGAACCCTATCTGGGCAAAATCACAAAGAAAGAAATGGACTTCCCCTCCCGCTGGCGTATGGGCGGCACCATCCCTGTCGGCGGCGCACACTGTCCCCGTCCGGAACGGATGGCACAGGCATACCCGGATAAGCTCAAAACGATTTTCTACACTTCTCCCTCCGCCAATTTCTATTACAATCCGAAAGCCCACATCGGCAATTATTTTGATGTGATCAATCTGGAATTCGCCGATCTCCTTATGGAATCCTTGAAGAAATTCTATGCTTCCAACGGTAAAATCGACGAAGGCGGATTCCGTATCCAGGGCTGCAACAACACATACGTTTCTTTCGGCATGTGCGATACCCTGATGCATGATGTTGACGTGGTCAATCACCCGACCGTGAAAAAACTCGGTCTGATGACTCCCCAGAATACCAACCGCAAACTCACCGGAAGTTCCAGCGGCGGCAGAGCCGGAATGGCAAATATTTACGCCCGGTTCCACCAGTATCTTGCCAATCGGATGAAAAAGGAACTGCCCGGCAAAAAATTGTACATCATGGCATATTACAACGTCCAGTACGCAGGAACCGATCCACGCTGGAAACTGCCGGAAAATACCGAAGTCTTCCTCTGTCTCGGCGATCTGCCCAACAAGACACGGAACAAAGCTGCCATGCAGAAAGCCGTTCAGCTGGCACAGGAATGGTATGATTCTCTGGGCGGCAGACCGGTTCAGAAATTGTGGCTCTATCAGGGCACACATCCGTTCATCATCGCAGTTGCAGGTGAATTCGTCAGTGACATTCCCAAACTGTTCGGCAAATATCTGGGCAGAAATATGTTGTTCTACGGACACTGTATTACTGCTCCGGGCAATGCCTGGTTCCATTATCCCTCCGCATACGCTGCTTACCGCTCCATGTGGAGTCCGGAATGGGATCCGGCCGCAGCCATTGATGCGCACTGGGAAGGTTTCTATGGCAAGGAAGCAGGGAAAAACTTGCGCGAATTCCATAAACTCGTCCGCAAATGCTATCTTCAGTACGGCGTCAACAACCCCGATTCTCAGGCTGGCGTGGTGTACCCCATGTCTCACCTCCTGCAGATGGAAAAATATCTTGCCGCAGCAGCAAAAGCAGTCAAACCCGGCTCCGTCGAAGAAAAACGTCTGAAACTCTTCACTGCTCCCTGGCCGAAAGCCATTCAGGCAATGAAAAATCAGATTTCATACGAACGCCCGGTTTACAACGTATATCAGCTCCTCAGCAAGGATAAAGTCGCCCTGGATGGCAAAGCGGATGAAGCGTTCTGGAAACAGGTGAAAAGCATGCCTCTGATGGATCCCCTCGGCACAGGCACAAAACTCAAATATCCCGCATCCATCAAACTGGCATGGGATAAATCCGGTATTTACGGCCTGTTCGAAACATCCTACCCCGCCGTCGCACAGAAAAAGAAAGATATCTGGGATAATGACAATTACGAAGTGATTTTCTCCCCCGGCTTGAAACGGGAAGTCAAATATCAGTTCGCATTCGATGCCCTCGGCAATCAGTTCCTGACACAGCAGCGGTTCCTGCCCATTCTGCAGCCCCTCGACCGTCACTGGAAAGCCCCCGGCTTCAAACATGTTTCCAAGCTCTCCAAAGATGGCAAATGGACGGCTGAATTTTACATTCCCTTCTCCGTCTTCTCCGGGTTGAAAGCCCCCAGAGCTTATGCCACATGGCATTGCAATATTGTCCGCAACAAGAAAGGCGCCGACCGGGAATACAGCGGTACCGCTATGACTTTGGGCAATAATCACAATATGAATATGTACGGCATGATCAAATTTGCAGGCAAAGGAGAATAAACTCTTATGAAAAAATCAGTTCTCTTCACCCTTGCAGCATTATCCGCTGCAACCACGTTTGCACAAGTCTCATCCTCTGTCAAACCGAGCGTTGTCTATCGTCCGGAACGGTACAGCATCCGCCAGGGCGCAACCATCAACAATCCGCAGAACAGTTACCGGTTTACGTTGATTCAGACCAAGCCGGATAACAACAATGGTCCCCGTACTCAGTTCTGGCTTGCTGCGGAACATTTCGGATTCTGCGCCCTGACCAACTTCCTCAATATGACGGTCAACGGCTATAACAACTCCGAAATCTCCCCCAAAGCATCCGACCTGACCGCGTGGCAGGAAAAAGACAAAGCCGGGATGGATCTGAAATTGAACTTTGACGGTGCCAGATTGACTCTCCGCCTTTACATGAGAGATGATTCCCCCGTCCTCTGGGGCAAAATCATCGCCGATAAAAAATCATCCATCGAACCGATCAAAACGATCCGCGTCCGCTTCTCCGCCATTATCTCCATTCTGGCTAAGGTGAATAAAAAAGTTGCCTTCTGGAATGTCTACGAACGTATGGCAATCACCCCTGCCCGTACCCTCACCCAGCAGAAAAAAGCCTGGCAGTTGACTCCCGCCGATACCTACCTGGTTCTGCAGGATAATAAATTCGACGGCAGCGGGGAAGGCAAAGGTCAGGGGCCGGTCATGATGATCCTGGATTACAAAGCGGTCAAAAACGCAAAATTGGAGTTGGATAACCGTTGGACAACCTGCGTGGATCTGGAATTGAAACCGGACTTTACGGAATTCGAATTCGGCTTATGGCAGCAGAAATCTGCCATCTCCAACAAAGCCTTTGCGGAAAAACTCAAAAAGGAAAAAGCCGCTTTCCGGAAATAATGCTGTTTTTTCAGCAAAAAATTTGAAAAAACAGGGTTTGAATGGTATATTTTGCATCTGCAGAATATACCATTTAATTTTTAGCAAAAGAACGGAATATCATGTTTGAAAAACTGGAAGCAACTCTTGATCAGTTTCTGGAAGTCGGAATCCCCGGCAACGATTGTATCGTCTGCCATAACGGGGAAGTTATTTACCGCAAACAGCGCGGTTTTGCAGACAGGGAAAAGCAGACTCCTATGACAGGAAAAGAACTCTACAGCATTTTCTCCTGTTCAAAACCGATCACGTGCACCGCAGCTCTTCAGTTGTGGGAAAAAGGCTTGTACAATCTGGATGACGAACTCTGCAAGTACATGCCTGAATTCTCCGATATGAAAATCGCAGGACACGGCGGACTGGTTCCGGCGAAAAACCGGATTACCATCCGGCATCTCTTTACCATGACTGCCGGATTCAATTACGATTGTTCTTCCCCCTCCATCAAAAAATGCTGGCAGGATACAGAAGGCAAGTGCCCCACCCGGGAAGTCATGAAATATCTGGCAAAAGAACCTTTGTATTTTGAACCGGGCGAAAAATGGCAGTACAGCCTGTGCCATGACGTCCTTGCCGCATTCGTAGAAGTCGTCTCCGGCATGGAATTCAATGCTTATGTGACGAAAAATATTTTTGAACCGCTGGGCATGACTCACTCCACATATCTGCTCCCCGCCGATCAGTTCACAAATGAAAATATGGCAACGGAATATCTTTGCATTGACGGCAAAACGGATCCCGTTTATTTTGAAAATTTCGCCATTGGCAATCAATACAATCCCTTCCGTTTCGGTTCCGAATACGCAAGCGGCGGTGCAGGTTGTATTTCCACCGTGGAAGATTACAGTCTGTTCCTTAACGCCATGTGCAAGGATGGCGTCCTTCTGAAACAGGATACCGTTGCCATGATGACCACCAATCAGCTGAACGAAGCCCAGGCGGCAACATTCAATCTGCCCGGTTATGCTTACGGTCTCGGCGTACGCTGTCCCAAAGATGCGGAAAACGTACTTCAGGATGCAGGTTGGGATGGTGCGGCAGGTGCCTACCTTTCCTTCGATGCAAAACGGAATCTGACTATGTACTATGGTCAATTCGTCCGTGGCAATATCCCTGCCTGGTCATTGCGTATGTCTCTTTATCAAAAACTTCGTGAAGATTTGGGAATTTGAACATGTTAGCTATTATTTTCGCCTTTTGCAGTCTTTGTTGCAGCGCTCTCAACGACTTTATTTTCAAACTTTTTGCCGATAAACCACAGTCACGCGGACTCTTCGCCATGCTGGTCGGGGTGATTTGGACCGTTGTCATGGCGCTCCTGCCTCTGGATTGGACTCATTGGAAAGCCACGGTCGTCTGGGGTATTATCAGCGGATTTTTCTCCATTGCTGCCAACCTGATGCTGATCGAAGCCATGGGCATGCAGAGTGCGGGGATCTGCTCTACCATCTACCGTTTGAACCTTGTCCCGGTCGTATTCGGCGCCTGGCTCATGCTCGGGGAAAAAATCTCTCTCATGAACTGGCTCGGGATTGCCCTTGCCGTGGCCGCCATTCTCTGTTTCATGGCTCCGGGCGGCGAGAAAGATCAGAACAAAAAACGTCTTGGCATTTATCTGGTGATCGGGGCGGCATTGCTCCGTGCCGGAATGGGTATCTCTTACAAATACGGCTTCCTGGAACATGCCGATAAGAATGCACTGACCATGATCAATGGTATCATGTGGATCATCGGCGGCGGCTTGTATGCACTGATCCGGGAACGGCACATGCTTGCAATTTCAAAGAAACTTTGCCTGATGAGCGGCGTCTCCGGTTTGTTTGTGACCGGGATCGTCTTCTTCATGGCGGCATCGGTCAAACTTGGCGATGCCAGTATTGTATTGCCGATTGCCCAGATGAGCTTCCCCATCACATTGATTCTGAGCATGATTTTCCTCAAGGAAAAAGCCTCCGTGGCAAAATGGTTCGGAATCGCAGCGGCGGCGGCGGCCGTCATCTTCCTCAGTATTTGATTCAACATTCAATATAACAAGAAAGGATTTACACCATGAATCTTGCAGAACAGCTCGATAAAATCAAAATCGTACCCGTACTCGTCCTCAACACACTCGACGAAGGTCTGGCAGTTTGCGAACAGCTTTGCCGCAACGGCTTGCCGGCAGCAGAAATCACATTCCGTACCTCTGCTGCAGAAAGCATCATCCGCGAAGCCAGCAAACAGTTCCCGGAAATGCTCATCGGTGCAGGAACCATTCTGAACATTCAGGACTTGCACAGAGCATTCGATGCCGGTGCTAAATTTGCAGTCGCTCCCGGTTTCAATCCCAAAGTCGTGGCAGAAGCCGTGAAATGCAACCTGGATTTCTTCCCCGCAGTCTGCACCCCCAGCGAAGTGGAACAGGCTATGGAATTCGGATGCAAAATGTTGAAATTCTTCCCCGCAGAAGCATGCGGCGGCATTCCCATGCTCAAATCCATCATCGCCCCCTATAAACACCTGGGCGTCCGCTTCATGCCCACAGGCGGCGTCAAGACTTCCAACGTGGAAGCCTACCTCCAGATCCCCGAAGTCGCTGCTGTTGGCGGCACATGGCTCAATAAGTGCGACGATGCCACAATCATCGAAGCTGTGGAAATCGCGAAAAAATATATCCGCTGAACAAAGGAGTAATTTATCATGATCGAAACAAAATCTCCCGATAGCTGCCGTTACGATATCATCTCTCTCGGCGAAATCATGCTCCGCCTCGACCCCGGCGAAGGCAGAATCCATACAACCCGCCAGTTCTGCGTCTGGGAAGGCGGCGGCGAATATAACGTCGCTCGCGGTCTCCGCCGCTGCTTCGGCAAACGGGCCGGTGTCGTCACTGCTTTCGCGGATAACCCGGTCGGCCGCCTCGTGGAAGACTTCATCATGCAGGGCGGTGTCGATACATCTCTGATCAAATGGATGCCTTACGACGGCATTGGTAAAAGTGTCCGTAACGGTTTGAACTTCACCGAACGCGGCTTTGGTGTTCGCGGTGCTGTCGGCTGTTCCGACCGCGGTAATACTGCCGTCTCCCAGCTGAAAGCAGGCGATATTGATTGGGAATACATTTTCGGCACGCTCGGTGTCCGTTGGTTCCATACCGGTGGTATCTTTGCCGCTCTCTCCGACACCACTCCCGATGTCGCGATCGAAGCACTCAAAACAGCGAAAAAATACGGCACCATCACCAGTTACGACTTGAATTACCGTCCCAGCCTCTGGAAGAGCATCGGCGGCAAAGCAAGAGCACAGGAAGTCAATAAAGAAGTCGCAAAATATGTCGACGTCATGATCGGTAACGAAGAAGACTTCACCGCATGTCTCGGTTTCGAAGTCGCTGGCGCTGACGAAAAACTGACCACCCTCCCCATCGAAGGCTTCAAGAACATGATCGGTCAGGTCGTCAAGGCTTATCCCAACTTCAAAGCCGTTGCTACAACCCTCCGTTCTGTTAAAACAGCTACCGTCAACGACTGGAGTGCGATCCTCTGGCAGAATGGCACATTCTACAAGGCGGCTCAGCGTGACGGTCTGGAAATCATGGACCGCGTCGGCGGCGGCGACAGTTTCGCATCCGGCCTGATCTACGGTCTGATGGAACTGGAAGATCCCGAAATGGCTGTCAATTACGGTGCCGCTCACGGTGCATTGGCAATGACAACTCCCGGCGATACCAGCATGGCCACTTTGAAAGAAGTGGAAAAATTGGTCGGTGGCGCAGGTGCCCGCGTTGACCGCTGAGTAACTCACTGACACAAAAAAATTGCGGAATTTCTTTCACAAAGAAGAAATTCCGCGTTTTTTATTTTAAATCAAACCGGGGATTACGGTTCGTAATGATCGTCGTGCTTTGGAATAACAGACGGCATAATCGGCAGCAGCATAAAGATAATCAATGCGATCACGCCATAGATCACAAACATGGATTGATAATGATTGTAAGTCAATCCTCCCAGAGTCCATTGCGGTGCCAGAAGCCCGATCGCAAGAATGACAGAAGTCAAATTGCGCCCCAACGCAGCTCCCATACCGGCATAAGTCTGAATGAATGCCATTGCCATATTTTTATTCCCCGGTCGCGCCAATGCCATGATTTCAGTAGAGTTGTTACACATATAACAACTCTGTGCCATGGAAAGGATCAACACCAGTGCCGCCACGATCCATGCAAAACCGGGAAGCGTCGTCGGCAGAAAAAATAATGCCAGTGCCACACACATAACGGTAATATGTACGGAAATTTCAAGAAAACGCAAACTTGTCTTTTTCAGCATAAGACCATACAACAGGAACGGGATAACCTGTCCGCCGATCCAGACCGTGGAAATCAACTGAACATCCCCCGCCGATAATTTCACATATTCTTTCAGATACGCCAAAGTCAACGGGTAAATCGGCGCATACACAATATTGAACATGCAGACATAAACAGAGTATCCAGTCAGCGGACCATTGTACAACGAGATACTCAACGCCTTTTTCATCTCCGGAATTTCCACCTTTGCATTGGGATCCTGCGGAAATTTATTGATGAAATACCATCTGCCCAGCAACGCAACACCGGCAAAGGCAATAATGCACTGCAACAGCAGAACAGATGCCTCTTTCCCCATGAACAAACCGACAATGAAAAACGGGATCCCGATGATCAGCATGTAGGAAAAACGCATCACACCGAAAAAGTTACCGCGATCCTGCGGCCGCAGAAAGTTATCCAGCAACGGATACCAGGTCGCCCCGTATAACGGACGTTGCAGACAGTAAATAAAACACCCCAGCATGGCAACATATTTTCCATAAGCCCCGAAATACGGCGCAGTAGCGGCAAACAGTAAGCCGAAACATCCGGTCAGACACGCATATTTCACCGACCGTTTCAACCCCAGGTGGGTCACGATCGTGGCAGAGGGAATCAAACAGAACATACTGACGATTCCGGAAAATCCGGCAACCAAAACGGTCGCAGCAGCACTCCCGCCGAGAGCAAAAATGTAAAGAGTAACAATTGCGGTACTGTCGAGCATTACTTCCGAAACGCATCCGAACCAGGTGCAGCAGAACGCATTGAACCGCGCTTTTTTCCGAACTTCCGGACTTAATGTATCAGCATAAGCCATAAGGATACTTTCTCCTGTTTCCCTGATCAACGCTCAAAATAGGTATATCCGCGCAAGCCGCCTTCGTACATCCGCATGATCTCACGGCGTTCCGACGGCGTAATCATTTTTTCCCGAACCGCACGCTCCGCAATCGAACGGAAGCGTTCCACCAGATCATGGGGCGAATATTCCACATAACTCAACACGTCCGCCACAGAGTCGCCTTCCAGCTCCTTCACAATTTCAAACCGGCCGTCTTCCGGGGAAATCGTCACGCTGACAACGTTCGTATCCCCAAGCAGGTTGTGCAGGTCACCCAGCGTTTCCTGATACGCACCCACAAGAAACACGCCGAGATAATATTCTTCTTCCGGGTGCAGTTCATGCAGCGGAAGCGTATGGCGGTCATCGTGAATATCCACAAATTGATCCAGCTTGCCGTCACAATCACAAGTAATGTCGGAAATAATAGCATTGCGCGTGGGCTTTTCTGTCAAACGGTGAACCGGCATGATGGGGAACAATTGTTTGATCGCCCAGGCGTCGGGCAGCGATTGGAACACACTGATATTGGCATAATAGATATCCGCAAGAGCGGTATCGAGATTTTCAAATTCGTCAGGGACGTAAGAAAGTTTTTTCACTTCCTTGTTGATGGATACCATAATATGCCAGAATGTACTTTCCGCAATCGCACGTTCCCGCAGGGAAATACGCCCGTTCTTAAACAGAATACGGATTTCATCACGATAATAAATCGCGTCATGGAAACATTCCTGAAGATTCCGCGGGTTGATGGTCTTCAACACATTCATCAGGTCTTTCGTCATTTCGTTGGCATCATCCGGAATTTCGGAAGGAATCCGGGATGGTTCAAATTTCGTCACACCCAGAATGTTGAACAGCAGAATGGAGAAATAAGCAATCGTATGACGTCCCGATTCTGTAATAATCACCGGGTGATCAATCCCTTTCGCCGTCAATGTCTCCCCGATCGTTTCCACCACGTCAACACAATATTCCGCCAGCGTGTAGTTACGGCTGTGCATGTAGTTGGTGTGGGATCCGTCATAATCCACCGCAAGGCCGCCGCCCAGGTCAAGATAACCCATGGCTGCACCTTCTTCCACCAGACCGGCATAAACACGGGCAGCTTCCAGCGCACCGGCACGGATGTCGCGAATGTTCGGAATCTGGGAGCCGATGTGATAATGCAGAAGTCGGAAGCAGTCCAACATATTTTCGTCCCGGAGTTTATCCACAAGTTCCATCAGTTCCGCCGTATTCAATCCGAATACACTGCGGTCTCCGCCGGATTCCACCCACTGACCGCTGGCTCTGGTGGAGAGTTTCATACGCACCCCGATCAACGGCTTGATGTTCAACGCACGGCTGCGTTCAATGATCATATTCAGTTCCGATGGCATTTCCACCACCAGAATACAGCAGAAGCCGAGCTTGATTGCGGATAACCCGAGGTCGATAAATTCCTCATCCTTGTATCCGTTACAGACGATACACGCCTGTTTGTTGTCGAGAGTGCCGAGAGCGGCAATCAATTCCGCTTTACTGCCGGCTTCCAGTCCGTGATTGAATTCACGTCCGAAACAGGCGACATCTTCGATAACTTCCTGCTGCTGATTGACCTTGATCGGAAAAACACCTTTGTATTCGCCCTTGTATCCGGTGGACTTGATCGCCTCGCGGAAACTGGAATGAAGCAGACGGATCTGGGAGTCAAGAATATTGCTGATACGCAGCAGAACCGGCATATTCATACCGCGTTCCCGGATACCTTCCACAATGTCATACAGATTTGCCGATGCTTTGCCCGGATAAGGAGAGATCAGGACTTCCCCTTTTTCATTGACATTGAAATATCCGGCACCCCATTCATTGATACCGTAAAGTTCCGCAGAATCCGCGGCGGACCAATTTTCAAAAGTAGTTTTTCTGTTTTTCATATCCTGACATCCATTCCTGTTGAAAAACTTTCGGTTTAAACAAAAAAATACAGCAGAATAATATAGCACGGATTTTTTGTGATTTCAAGAAACAAATTCAAAAGTCTGAAAAAAGTTAAGCCGACATTCCTATAAAATTTCAGAAAAAAAATATTATTTTACTTGCAATTAGCCCTTTACCCATTATATTAATTAAAATAGAAATCCGTTACTTCGCATAATATACCTTATGTGAAGTCATTCCTGCACAAAATTACACCTTTTTCTTTAGTTCCGCCAATTTTATTCTCTTTATTTTGAACTCAAAAAACGCCATTTTGACTTCACATAAGGTATATTATGCGATGTATCCACTCATTTTTCCGTACATAATGCCCCTTTTTTGCTAAAAAAAATATGGAAAAACAGAACGAACAACAGAACAATGCAATGGCAATCACTTTCGGCGATATTCCGAAAGTTCCGACGCAGGATGCTATCGACGGAATCAAGTTTGACTTCAACGACGGTTTGCGTGTGCTGATTCCGAAAGGAGCAAAATCTTATCACATCCGTTTTGTGGATTTGGGGACAAAATCCTGTGTTTACGATGCCATCACCCCGGAAGGCGGCGATTGTGTCGTTTTCAGTTTCAAAAAATATTTTATCAAATTCCGGTTGGTCATTTCAGAAGTTTCCGACGATAAGCTGCTTTATATGCATGATTTTGATGCAACGGATAAAGAGGTTGTGGTACGTTTTCCTGTCCATACCCTCGGTGATTCGATTGCCTGGTTCAGCTATGTGGAACGTTTTCAGCAGAAATTAAACTGCAAACTTACTTGTGTTGTTTCTGATTGGTTTGCAGAAATCGTCAAAAATCAGTATCCGCAAATCAAATTTGTTTCCAAAGAAGAAGCTGCCGAAATCCAGTCTTATGCAAACTACAATGTGGGGCTTTATGAATTGGGTAACGTGACTCATCAGCCGGTGGATCACCGTTATGTGGGGTTGCATCGGGTGGCGGCACATATTTTTGGAGTGGATGACAGCGATATTCCGCCGCGTTTTGATTTATCTGCGCCCCGGCAAATCAAAGAAAAATATGTCTGTATCGGCGTGCAGAGCACCAGTCTTGCGAAATATTGGAACAATCCGGAAGGCTGGGACCGTGTGGTGGATTATTTGAAAAGCAAAGGTTACCGTGTATTGTGTATCGATAAAGACCGGATCGGCGGCAAAGCCGGAACATTCATCCGCAAACCGGAAGGTGCAGAGGACTTTACCGGAGCTTTACCGCTTCAGGAGCGAATAAATTTGCTGAAAGATGCAGATTTTTATATTGGATTGAGCAGTGGATTAAGCTGGCTGGCATGGGGATGCAACATTCCTGTGATCCTGATTTCCGGCTTTACGAATCCCCTCAATGAATACAAGACCCCCTACCGGGTCATCAATTACAATGCCTGCAACAGCTGCTGGAATGAGTTCAAGGATTTCAATCTTGCGGATTTCTGGCACTGTCCCCGCTTGGCAGGCACTGACCGGCGTTACGAGTGTACGGCGATGATCACCGCCGATCAGGTAATGGATATGATTGATAAAGTAATAGAAGAACTGGACAAAAAATAACACTAGTAAAATGTTATTGATAATATTTGAAAGGATCGAGTAATGTCTTATACGGAAGATAATAATCACGAAGAATATGACTTAACGGGAGCCGATGTTGCATTTCAGCAATTATTGGGGCAGCAATCTGATAAGTCAGCTTTTTATCAGATTATACATTCAATATATGCCACTGCAACAGCAACGGAATTAGCACATGCAACAGCAACGAATTCCCATTTAGTTTATTCTACCGCATCAAGTAGTTGGATTTATGAGCGTTCATATGTAAGCGCAACAGCAAAAAAACAAGCTAATATTTCAGCTACTGCGACAGGAAAAGCACTTAGCGATAGTTTAACAAATAAAACTTTACAAAACATCATTTTCAAAAAAAATACAGCCGATGCAATGGTATCTGCTGGGACAATTGTTGTAGCCCAACCAACAGCATCCACATATATAAACACTACTCATCCATCAGCTTCACTTACATCTTATTCCTTTGGGAGTGCCAATGCAGATGGTTCTTCCATAGGTTTGACCAATGCAAAAGGCGGAGCTATTAACTACAGTAATGATGACTTAGAAATAAATGCAGTCAACTTTGAATCGAATTCATGTCATGCAAAAGCTTCTTCTTCATCGAATGCAACTGCAGTATTGCGAGTCCACAATACTTTGTACAAGGATTACGGACGTGGATTTTACCGCTATGGTGCAGCTACGGCTAAAGCCACCGCTTATGCGCTTGTTGAAGCATATGCTAGTGGCGGAGCTATTGCCCATAATTCTGGTCAATTAGTAATCAATGATGCTGTTTTTAGCTCAAATTTATCAACTGCATCTGCGACTGCTAATGCAACAGCATTTGTAGGTTCGGCTCCAGCCCCAGGCTACAACTACAATTTAGTCGCCCCAGCCGAAGATATTTATGACACAAATGATGTTGCATATTGTTCAAATTACGCAAATGCTGCTGGTGGTGCGATTCAGCATAATTCAGGCGTTTTAGCTCTCAAAAACACAACATTTTCGGACAATTCAGCCTCCGTATTTTCCGATTCCTATTCTGAAGCTGTTATTACTGCTTGGGCTGACGCAGATGGTTGGCAAAGGCAATTTACAACAGCATTGGCAAACGCTGTCGCTAATGCGCATTCAGAAAATTATGCTTCAGGAGGAGCGATAGCACAGCAATCTGGTGTTCTTAACATTGAAAACGTTGCCTTTTTGCGAAACCATGTTGATGCTGAAGCAAAAAGCACTGCGTGGGCAACAGCAGTTACAACAGCTATAGCATACGCAGGTGATTCAGTGTATAACGGTTTTTCTCCTGGTTCTGTTACAGCTTATGCAACAGCTATTTCATATGTAACAGCTAACGCAACAGCAGACGCATGGGCAAATGGTGGAGCAATACAATTATCTTCAGTCAATGCCAATTTGACTAGTGCTACTTTTTCTGAAAACTGCGCTAAAGTAAATTCAAAGGTGGAAAATATTTTTATCCCTATTGCAACAGCATCTTCTCATGGTTACATTGGTGGTGGATATGCACAAAGGTATTTGAAAACCGATCCAATTATCTCTGCGCAAGGGAATGCGATTCTGAAAACAACTGCATTAGGGGGGGCAATTTTTCAAAATACAGGCACCATTTCCATCTCAGATACTGTTTTAACGAAGAATTTTTCCATTGCCGACAGTCTGAACGATTCCTATACCAGTGGTAATACCATTATTGATATTTTTGTCGGCGGAGGAGCTATGGCTCTATCCAGCGGAACAGCAAACCTGACGAAAATTTTCTTAACGAAAAATTATGCTCATGCCAGTGGTAAACTCAATACGAATACATCCACCAATAAAGATGTGCATATTGCAGCCATTGCAAAGGGGGGGGCTATCTATCATACCGATGGTAATATAGCATTAAATGCAGTTACTTTTGATGAAAACTATGTTTCTTGCATTTTAGATGTTTCAGAGCAAATAAATCAGGAATCAAATTATGTTTCAGCTGTTGCATCCGGTGGTGCTCTTGCAGTAGAAAATTCGGATGTATTTTTAACGGATGCTGTTTTTACAAACAATTATGCGAAGTCAATGTCTTCCTCTTTCGGGGGAGCAATTGCATTAAAAAATTCCTCAATGACGTATTTTGTCAATGAAGATAAAGATATAGTAAATATTTACAACAGCGCAGATTTGGGAGGTTTTATTTATTTGGATGAAAACAGTAATGCGACCTTTGAAATCAACGGGACCTTAACTATCGGAAATAGTACTGAAAGTGATTCTCTCGCAGGAACAACAAGTAGCACTATTACTAAATCTGGATATGGCACTTGGATAATCAACTCTGATATTTCTGATTTTTACGGTTCATGGAATATTCTAGAAGGTACTTGTAAGTTGAACAATAACACCAGTGTTATAAATTTAGGTGTATGGACTATTAGTGCTGATGCTGAATTACATTTGAGTTCCTTGAATGACCATATTCTTCTGGAATGTGACAAGACGATTGGTACAATAAATCTAAGTGAGGGCTCTGACTTAATTGATACAAAAGGATATTCCCTGTCCGATGGAGAACTGCAAATCAGTAAATTGCGGCTAACTGGCTCCGGACACATATCCTGTGATATCGTTACACTGAATGCCAATACCGGATTTGATTTAACACTTGATAAAATTCAGATAGAAAGCAATATCATCGGGGGGAATGCTCAAGACCTTATTACAGTCACCAATGAATCAACGGTCAGCGGAGTTCTTTCGCTCGGCGGTGGCAATGACATTATTACCGTTTCTGCTGAAACGACCTTTACCAATAATATTGATATGGGTGATGGAAATGATAAGATCACACTCAATGCTGATACAGAAATGGCCGGAGCCATTGACTTGAACATGGGAACAAATACCATTTCCGTTAATAAGAGCTTGAAGATTTCATCTTATGTTCAGATGATGACAGGCGGCTCTACGACCATCATTGTCAACCGTGATGCAACTTTTGCAAAAAATACTTTGCAAGTTTGCTTTGATGAAAAATCCAGCGATTTGGTTGAAGTAACTTATGACTGGTCCGCTATCGCAGATTTGGACAAGGTTCGCTTGGTCGTTTCCAGTGATGGTACATTCGCAATATACGAATTTGCAATTGAGCTATACAACCAAAGCAAAACATTTACTATTATCACGGAAAAAGACAACTTCATCCAATTCCAGGCACAGGATGAAGACGGCTGGTCTCAGCGTATTCTTACCGATACCGAAGCACCGGATCAGGTTTCAGGCATTGTGATGGAAGGCACAACCGCCGTTTGGGATGATACTCATGACAACTGGGGCGGCAATGGAGTAAAACAGTATAATATTCAGGTTTCTTCCACTGCCAATTTCAATTCTCTGATCGGAACATATAAATCGACAGAGAACGCATACGACTTTTCTTCTTTAGCTGACGGCAACTATTTTATCCGTATTCAGGCAGAAGACTATACCGGCAACAAGGGCGAATGGAGTAATGTTGAAAATCTTTTGATCGACAATAAAGCACCATCAAAAGTTACAGTTTCCGGTAAAGCAACCAACAATTCAATTACGGTCAACTGGAACACTGCATCCGATTCCGTAAGCGGCGTAAAAGAATATAATGTCGAAATTTCAAAATCCTCTACTTTCTCCACAATCGAAAAGTCTGCAACCGTTACTGGAACAACTTTTTCGGCAACGGATTTCGCCGACGGAACCTATTATGTCCGTGTACAGGCAGTCGATAATGTGGGTAATAAAGGCGAATGGAGTACCGTTTCCAGCGTTGTCGTCGGAACCATCAGTGCGACACTCAATGGTTCCGGCATGACTCATGCAGATGCCATCGCTGCCGGTTATGAATTGATCGTCACCACTGGCGGAACCTACAAGAGTAATTTCGGTCATGACGGCGTACAAGCCCGAATCGAAGGC
>JAZUCU010000037.1:0-108366 GCA_045639325.1 Victivallales bacterium | reverse complement strand
CTCTGCCCAATGTCAACCCGGATAAATCAAACTTGCTCCCTCTCTCCTCGGGCTGCTGGTATGGTGCATTGGTTGCTTCCATCGACAACCGGTTCCAAGGCGGGGTGGAAATTTATTGCGGCGACGTCAAGCGCGATAAGGACGCCTTTAAAAACGAAACTCTCCGTTTTACGAACGGCAGATTCCATCATGCAATCAAGATCCCTCTCTACTGGATCGCAAGTACCATCGACCAGAACATGACGTTGTCCACCCTGAACGAAGCATTCAAGGAATGTCCCACTCTTTATAACAAAACAATCGTCAATGATCTGCCTCATTCCCACGTCGGCTTTGATTTTGATGCCTGTTTCCGGATGGCCTCCCATTTCACCAAAAAGCAGCCGGGTCTGCCGAAATTGGGCAAAATCACGCAGAAAGGCAATGTGGTCAGTGCAAAAATTCTGGAACCGGGTAAAGGCATCACCTATGCCGTGCTGAATTATACAGAAACGAGTAAAGATGTACGTTATCACGAACGGGAATGGAAATCCATTCCGGCGGAAATCAAAGGCGATACCATCACGGCAAAAGTTCCGGAAAAGGCACACCATTTCTATCTCTCTGCTTACGAAAAAGACAGCAAATTCCACGATTTGTGCGGTTCAACAGAAACGATCGTAATCGAGTGATAAAGTAAGAAATTGATAAAACGGAGCGCTTCGGGAATTCTCAAGATTTCCGGATCGCTTTTTTCTGCCCGGTTACCGCATCCACACAAACAAAAACCATCGAAGTGGAAAGGACTTCCTCCTGCTCCACACGGGCACTGATTTCGAATCCGACGGAATGGGTCCGGACATCCACATTTTTGATATAGAGTTTGACAATGGCCTTCTGTTTGACGGTCTTATGAAACACCGTCTCTCCGACTTTCCAGGTAACAAACACGTTGCCTTTGAAGGTATCATGAACGAACAACGCCCCTGCTTCATCCAGCCAGTCAAGCAAACGACCGCCATAGAGATTACCATTCATTCCAAGGTCGAATTCCTTTACCAGATGTGTAGTGATCAGTACTTCAGACATAATGCTTCTCCTGTGCGGTTGATGTCCTTACATTATCATGCATCGCAGAAAAATCAACCTAGAATAAGCAAATTTATCAAAAATAATTCTCTGCACGTAGAAAAAAGTTGATTTTTCGAAAAAAAGGTGTATATTATATACATAATATAATCTTTCAATTCAAGGTATGTAAGCAGTATGCGTTGTCCAAGATGTGCTTGTCAGAATGATAAAGTCGTAGATTCCAGATCGACAAAAGACGGTGCGGGCGTCCGCCGCCGCCGGGAGTGTCTGCAATGCGGGCACCGTTTCACCACGCACGAAGAAATCATTCAGGCAGAATTGAAAGTCATCAAGCGCGATAACACACGGGAAGATTTTGACCGTCAGAAAGTCCAGAGCGGTGTCGAAAAGGCATGTTGGAAACGTGACATTGCACAGGAAGATATCGAAGCGCTCGTCTCCCGGGTCTGCACTCAGTTGGAAGCGGATTATGACCGGGAAGTACCCACCGGCGAAATTGGCGAACGGGTGATGAAAGAATTGCGTAATCTTGATCCCGTGGCATATATCCGTTTTGCCTCGATTTACCGGGATTTTCAAGGGCTGGCGGAATTTGTATCGGAAGTCCGCAGCATCGGTAAACAGAAATCCTGATCATATTTTTGAAAATCGTTTGCCATGCCGCTTATCATCAGAAAAATTTTAAAATTCACTTCTTTTGATCGGAATATACATCTTCTGCGACTCGCTGTCGGCGAAAAAAATTACATTTTCGCGCTCAGTATCGTGACCGGTCTGATTTCCGGGTTGGCTGCTGTTGCCTTGAAATTCATTGCCCATTATATTCAGCACATCTGCTATGCGGGCAGCACGACTCCGTCCACACTGGAATATTTCATGCGGCCCCTTTATCCTGCAATCGGGATTTTCTTCTGTATCATCTTTGTCAAACTTTTTGTGAAAGGTGTTTACGAAAAAGGATTGGCAGGCGTTATTATCTCTGCGGGGGCAACCGGAGAAATTCCCAAACAGAAAACATGGAGTCACATCCTCACCAGCGGGATTTCTGTCGGGTGCGGCGTTTCTGCCGGGCTGGAAGCTCCGACTGCATTGACCGGCTCCGCCATTGGTTCCAATATTGCAAAACGGTTCCGGCTGGGTAAGGAAGGCAGAACATTATTGCTGGCTTGCGGCGGTGGTGCCGGGGTCTCCGCAGTGTTCAACAGTCCTGTCGCCGGGGCATTGTTTGCCTGCGAAATTCTGCTGACGGAATTCTCTATTCCGGCGTTGATTCCGCTGCTGATTGCGTCTGCCGGAGCTGCGGTTGTTTCAGAAGTTCTGTTCCCGCACCGGGCATTTTCGATTGAAGTGACGGACTGGGCGATTCAGAACATTCCGTATTACATTCTGCTGGGTTTGCTTGCCGGATTGGTCTCGGCATACGTGATCCGCACATCCCTTTTCATCAACAAAAAGTTTTCCGTGTTCAAAAATCCCTGGCTGAAAGGGCTGATCGGATGCGTCATTTTGTATGTCGTTTTCCTGCTCTTCCCCACACTCCGCGGCGAGGGATACGGCTTTGTCAATATGCTCGTTGCAGGAAAAGAATTCCATATCCTCGACGGCAGCCCGGTGCAATTCCTGTTCAATAATGCGTGGAGTCTTCTGGCATTGACCGGACTCCTGGTCATTCTCAAGGCAGCAGTCTCCAATACCGGCGTGGAAAGCGGTGGTGACGGCGGGATTTTTGCGCCCTCCATGTTCACCGGGGCATTTCTCGGATTCTTTGTTGCGCGTATGATCCGGATGCTGGGACTTTACGGTCATGCCCAGATTTGTGAAACCAACTTTATCGCCATCGGCATGGGGGCAGTTCTTGCAGGCGTCATGCATGCGCCCATGACGGGGATCTTCCTTATTGCCGAGATCACCGGCGGATATAAATTATTCATTCCCCTGATGATCGTTGCCTCGCTTTCCTTCTTTGTCTGCCGGGCGATCACAAAGTACAACGTTTATAAATCTGCCATCGCCGCAAAAGGTGGTACGCCGGATGAAAATACCGATGCCGCCGCATTGAAACAGCTGCTGGTCGGCAACCTGGTGGAAACCAATTTCGTCACAGTCCGGCCCGATTTTACTCTGCGCCAGCTGCTCGGTGCAGTCATGAAATCCAAACGCAACATCTTCCCGGTAGTAACGGAAGACAAGCTGCTGGTCGGCATTGTCACGCTCGATAATATCCGGCCTTTCCTGCTGGATCAACAGCTTTATGACGTGGCATTGGTCTATGACATTATGTCCGACACCGGGCCGACGCTGAAAGAAACGGATACGCTCAAAGAAGCCTCCCGCCTTTTTGAACAATGGCATGCATGGAATATCCCGGTTGTCAAAACAAACGGCGAATATGCCGGATTCGTTTCCAAGTCCGGCGTCTTTGACCGGTACCGGAATGTGTTACGCAATAAAAAGGATCTGTTCTGATGATCGAACTTGCCATGTCATCCATTCTTCTGCTTGACCCCGATGGGCGGGCCGTTCCATTCGATCCGGAACGGCTGAGAATGCGCATTGAACGTGCGCTTTCCGGTGCGGGAATGCCGGACGATGAACTGGCGGCAGATATTGCGCTCTCCATTGAATTTGCCTTGAAATCCGGTAAGAAAAAGCCTGATGAACCGCTTATCCGCGTCGAAGAAGTGGAGTTTATGACATCCAAAGTGCTGGATGACATCGGATACAAACAGGCGGCAGCAATCTTCCGCAAAACGGCGGGTCACGGTTCCTCCTCCTTTCTGGTGGAAGTCACAAGATTGCGGAATTTTCTGGAAAAGGAAATGCCCGGCTGCGGTCCTCATCTCGACCACATCGCCCGGAAAGTATATCACACACTCAACTCCATCGGTGCCGATTCCGCCGCACCCGCATTGATTCTGGAACTGGCTAAACATTTTCTCCTGACCATGGAAAAGAATAATGCCGCACTCCCCGGACTGGAAATCAAATTCATGCCCGGACGGCAGGTTCTCACCGCGCAGGATATTCAGGCACAGCTTCAGGATCCGAATGCTCTGGAATTCCTGCAGAACCGGGTGTTGTCGGTGCAGGAAGTGGATTTGCGTATCTTCCCCGTCCTGCGCTTCCATTTCCGTCTTGCCGGGATTACCGGGGATCTGACACCGCCCGTTACGGAACTGGCATTATCCCCTGCGCTGATCCGCATTGCAGACGCCATGGATTCCATTGCATTGGCAGCCGATCAGGCATGGAAGAAAATGAATCCGGATGCCGATACACCCTTGAAAACCACAGTGTCTTTTGACGACATCAGTATTTTTGTGCGCAGCTGGATGGGCTGCACTTCTTACGAACAGGAAGAACGCTGTGCGGCTTCTCTGGCACAAATTCTGGTCTCCATGACCACGCGCCGCCCCATCCGCATTTCCTGCCGCTGAACAGGTAAAAAAATACTGCAACGCCGTTAAAAACGGTATTGCAGTATCGGGATCAACTTTTCTGATTTACTCAGCCGAAGATATTCTTGAGATGATCAAAAGAAACCTTGAGTTCCGCAAGAGAATCCACCATGTGACAATCCTGTTCCACCAGAACCCAGCCATTATAATTGTGTTTCTTCAACAATTCACCGGCTTCTTTCCAGGGTTCGTTGCAGTTGCCGGCACCCAGTTCGCAGAAACGCAAACGGGAAGTCCAGGCATCCAGATCTTTGGTTTCATCCATGACATACACGTCTTTGAAGTGTACGCTGGCAATCCGGTCATGATACTGGTCAATAGTCCGCAGAACATCACCGCCTGCGCCATGGAGATGGCCGATATCCAGAAGCAGGTATGCGCCGGGACATTCTTTCATGAAGAGATCCAGTTCTTCCTGACGTTCGATGCGCTGTCCCAGGTGGTTGTGCAGAGCGCATTTAAGACCGAGACGGGCGGCAGCCTGAATAAAACGGTTGCACTGGCGGATATAGCGATCCATTTGAGCATTTCTGCTGACATCGCTGAGCGTGAGCCAGACGTATTCTTTGCCCATGGCAGCGGTGAGCATGTTTGACATTTCGACATTACCGCAGCGGCAGGTTGCGAAATCCATACCCATTTTTTTGTACAAAGCGGCACGGTGCACAGCGGAAGTGAAGTCGATTGCTTCCAAACGTTCGGTACCATCATAGCCGATTTTTTTCAATTCTTCGAGGCGGAGTTCCAAATCAAAATAACCGCCATCCCATACGGTCAAACCGTAGTCTGCCACACCAATTTTGTTCATTTTCAAAATTCCTTTTATGTTAACGTTTTGAAGAATGACAATAATGTACCCTGTTGAAAGAAAAAAATCAATGGATTAAAAAATTAAAAAATGGATTTTTTGATACTGATTTGCATTTATATAAAATACGTGATATATTATCGGAATGTAAAATCACCATAGAAAGGAACTCAGAAATGGACCTTTTAGCAAATGAAATTCAGGGGATGATCGCGAATTCCTCCTGGATCCGTAAAATGTTTGAACAGGGTATCGAACTCAAAAAGAAATACGGTAACGATAACGTTTACGATTTCTCTCTGGGTAATCCCGACCTTCCCTCTCCCGCAACCGTCGGCGATGCCTTGAAAAAAATGGCAGAAAATGCCGCAGAATCTTTCACATTCGGTTATATGCCCAACGCCGGTTATCCGGAAGTCCGCGCCGCTCTCGCCGCAAAGATTTCCCAGGAACAGGGTGTTTCCATTCCTGCTGACCGCGTACTGGTCACATGCGGTGCCGCCGGAGCCATCAACGTATTGTTCCGCGCCGTCTTGAATCCGGGCGATGAAGTCTTGTGCAATGCCCCGTACTTTGTGGAATACGGCTTCTACGTCGGCAACTTCGGCGGCGTACTGAAACCGGTCAAGAGCAAAGCAGACTTTTCTCCCGATCCTGCTGCGATCGAAGCAGCAATTACAGAAAAAACACGTGCATTCATCATCAACTCCCCGAACAACCCCACCGGCGTCATCTACAGTAAGGAAGATGTCAAAGCCGTTGCCGATGTTCTGAAAAAGAAATCTGCGGAATACGGCAGAACGATTTATCTGATCTCTGACGAACCGTACCGTTTCCTCAATTTCGATAATCTGGAAATCCCCTCCGTCTTCTCCCTGTACGATGCCTCCATCGTCATCGGTTCCTTCTCCAAGAGCCTGTCTCTTGCCGGAGAACGTATCGGTTATGCTGCAGTCAACCCGGCATTGGAAAACGGTGCTTCTCTCCTCGCCGGCATGATCATGACAAACCGGATCCTGGGATTCGTCAATGCGCCTGCTATCGGTCAGAAACTCCTGTTGTCCTGTCTGGACAGCCAGGCAGACCTGAATATCTACCGTCAGCGCCGCGACCTGATGGCGAAAGTGCTTGATGATGCAGGAATCGAATACGTACTGCCCCGCGGAGCCTTCTACTTCTTCCCGAAATCTCCGCTGGAAAATGATACCGATTTCATCAACGTACTGGTGAACGAACGTATTCTTGCCGTTCCCGGACGTGGCTTCGGACTGCCGGGCTATTTCCGTCTGGCGTTCTGCGTCAGTGAGAAAACGATCCGTAACTCTGCGGATTCCTTCAAGCGCGCAATGGCAGCCGTCAAATAAGCAGAAAAAGATCACAAATAAAATACACCCCAAAACACCCAACAGAAAGAACAGAACAATGGAAAACTTTCTTCAGGAAAATTTTGCAGCCCGTATCGGCGGCAATCTCTTCGGTAAAGACACAAAGATCTACAAATTCGAAAAGATCAAACGTGCAAAACGCGCTGCTATGGCAGAAAATCCCGGCGTTGAATTGATCGATATGGGCGTCGGCGAACCCGATGATATGGCTTTCCCCGCCGTCGTCGAAACTCTCTGCAAAGAAGCATCCAACTGGGAAAACCGTATTTATGCTGACAACGGCTGCGGCGAATTCAAAGCAGCTGCTGCCCGTTACATGAAGAGCCTCTACGGTGTCGATCTCGACCCCGAAACAGAAGTGGTTCATGCCATCGGCAGCAAATCTTCTCTCTCCCTGCTCCCCGCATGCTTCATCAATCCCGGCGATATCACGATCATGACGGTCCCCGGTTACCCGGTCATGGGCACATGGACAAAATATCTCGGCGGCGAAGTGGTCAACCTCCCCCTGCTGGAAGAAAATGGTTTCCTCCCCGACCTGGATTCCCTCACAGCTGACCAGCGCAAACGCGCAAAACTCTTGTACCTGAACTACCCGAACAACCCCACCGGTGCTTCTGCCAGCGTGGAATTCTTCACAAAAGCAGTTCAGTTCGCAAAAGAAAATGAAATCCTCATCGTCAGCGATGCTGCTTACGCTCCCCTGAACTTCGCAGGTAAACCCCTCTCCATCCTCTCCATCCCCGGTGCTATGGATTGCGCAGTCGAGCTGCACAGTATGTCCAAAGGCTTCAACATGACCGGATGGCGTCTCAGCTGGGTCTGCGGTAATCCTCTCGCAGTCAAAGCATTCGCAACCGTGAAAGATAACGCAGACAGCGGTCAGTTCCTCGCTATCCAGAAAGCAGCCATTGCCGCTCTGGACGATCAGGCAACCATCACTCCTGCTATCAGCGAAAAATACGAACGCCGCCTGCGCAGCATGGTGGAAACTCTGAAGAAACTCGGCTTCAATGCAAAAGTTCCCGCCGGTTCCTTCTACCTCTACGTCAAAGCTCCCAAGGCTTCTTCCGACGGTACCGTCTTTGAATCCGGTGAAGATTTCAGCCAGTGGCTCATCAAGAACAAACTGATCAGCTCTGTGCCCTGGGATGATGCCGGTCACTACGTCCGCTTCAGCGCAACCTTCGTTGCACGCGGCGGAAGAGAAGAAGAAGAACGGGTCCTTAACGAATTCGCAAGACGTCTTTCCGACGCAAAATTCGAATTCTGAGAACTTGATTAAATTCTGAATGTTGGAACACCGGAGACTTCTGTTTTTCCTGTGTTCTTCTTTATACACACTACACCCGGAGTGATATTATGATCGCAAACTTGAAAGCTGCTGTACCCGGGCCCGGAGACAGGGCGGGAATCGACACAATCCGCGAACGAATCAAGGAAAAACGCTTTCCCTTGTGGCTGGATTTTCTGGCACATCTGGAACGGACCGCCGAACCGGATCATACCGTGGTCCGCTTCCCCAACTCTTCCAGTTATATCTTTTCCACCGGGAGCAACTGTTTCTGGATGGTTGACCCCGCTTTCAGTTACGGCGATGATGATGAACTGGAAAATGAACTGGCAACACTTGCCGGACTCATCAAAGAAAAAATGACGTTCATCCTCGTCACGCATCTCCATGCGGATCATTGTCAGGCGGCATGGGTGAAGGCACTCGCCGGGACACCCGTCAAATGGGTCGTTTCTGAGCGTTTTGCTGGCAGTTTCTTCGAAAACCTGAATGGAGTACCGGATAACACCGTTATCCTCAAGGACGACGAAGCAATCGAATTTTCCGGCATCCGCATTACGGCACGGAGCGGCTACCACTGCGAACCGGGAAAAATACCGGTCATTTCCTGCGCGTATGATGTGATTCTGCCCGATGGCGTCAAACTCTTTTTCCCTGCTGATGTACGCGATCCCGATGCACCCGTCCCCGATGGCGATGTGGATTATACATTCGGACACGTCTTTCTCGGGCGTGACGATGCCACCGGCACGGATTTTCCCCTGCTGGATGCCTATAGCCAATTCTATGCAAAACGCAAAGCCGGACATCTGATTCTGAATCATCTGTACGAAATCAAGCGCGATGCTGCCGACCTCTGGACGCACCGTCATGCGGAAATGATCCGGGAAAAACTCGCGCAAATCGCACCGGAGATGCAAGTTCTGACACCCTGTTACGGCGATGCCATCCATCTGACAAAGGGCGAGCCTGTTTATCCGGATCTGTTTCAGCAATGGGATGCCGCTATGCAACAGGATTTTCTGGACAATTTGGGCATCTCCATCAAAAAAGATCATGTCAATCAGATGGAGGAAACCATCCGCAGAAAAATCCCCGTGGTGGAATGGACCTGGCGTCTGCTGGATGATGTTCCAATGGAAAAGATACAGGATCAAGTCACACGCTGGCGGGCTGCCGGCGGCAAATGTCTTTCCATTCATTTTCCAAACTTCCCGGTTCAGACGGAGGACATTGAGGGGATCGAACGGATCAACCGTTATGTGGAAATTGCAAAAGAAGTAAAAGCGGACCGGATCACGATTCATGTACCGGACTGCATTCTTGCCGAAGCGGCAGAAAAGCTCCCCGGTATTCTTGATCTTTGCGCGAAACTCATGATGCCGCTGGTTCAGGCGGGAATCAAAGTCGGCGTGGAAAATTATCACATGAAAGCGTCGACAAAGGCGGATGAAACACGTCCGATCGGGTACATTCCCGAAGAATTGCGGCGGATCGTCAATGGCTTGCGGGAACGATGCAAATCCGAACTGGTGGGCTGTCATCTGGATATCGGACACGCTTATTCCAACTATCCGTTCACAGAACCATACCCGCTGACGGAATGGTTCCGGCAATGTGGCTCCTTACTCAACGGGCTCCATCTGCATCAGTTTGAATACGCCGCAACGGAAGAAAAACCGTATCTTGTCGGTCACGCACTGATTTCCTGTCGCAATACAGGACACCCCAATCTGCATCCGCTTTATGATGCCTGGGCAAAACAGATTTTTCACGCTCCCATGATTCTGGAAATCTGCCGGGATACAGAACCGTATCCATTCCCATCCCACGAACGGATGAAATATTTATTCGGGTTGGAATAATCAAAACGGGACTGCAGTAAGTTCTTTTACCGCAGCCCCGTAGTTTTATATTGTTTTGCCGATCACATCAGATGGAAAAGATCTTCAGCTTATCCAAATCCTCATGATTGATACGTTTGCCGGAAATCCGGGCATCTGCCGCCTGCTGAATGGCTTTCTGCAATGCGGCACTGCAATTTTCCGCAAATTCCGCTTCGATCTTTGCACCCAATTCCGCTGTGGCACGTTCCGGATAACCCATCACGCCGATTTTAACGTCAGCACGCTGGGAGGTCTGAACAACTTCCTGAGACAATTCGGTGAAGCTTTCACGCAGCTGATAGCTGTCCGGGTCTTCACGAAGACGTTCCGCCACAGATTCTTCATCCATAACGATTTTTTCGCGGACAACTTCCGGGCACCAATGGAGCAGGAGAGAGGTTTCCGCCATGGCAGCATGATAATCTTTGGTCTTGAAGAGATCCAGCCATGTGGGAGAGAAATCCCAAATGGGGCAGAAAATAATCAGGTCATCTTTAAGAGCCGGATTCAACCATTTGAGAATACGCAGGGATTCTTTCAGATGAATCATGCTTTCGCTGCCGCCGTGGCCGGGAAGAATGATAAAGTTGCGGAAGCCCTGGAGTGTCAGAGACTCAATAATTTCGCCGACGAGATTGGAAAAAGTATTGGGTTTGACGTTGATCGTACCGGGGAGCATACCGCCGGAAAAGGTATAATTCAGGACAGGTGCAATGATGCAATCCAGTTTTTCAGCCAATGCTTCGGATGCATATTCCGCATTGCGGATATCCACATCGAGGGGCAAATGATAGCCGTGCTGTTCACAGAGAGCATAGGGAATGATGATAGTCTGGTTGGTCTTCAGATAGTTCTGAACTTCTTCCACCGTCATAAGACGCATTTGATGATTTTTCTTTGACATAATCGGATCCTTTACCGGGTTGTTTCTGCAGAAAATATAATGGCTGTTTTAAATAAAACAACCTTTTTTCTTAAAATTTTCAAAAAAAGTTTCAGATCAGGCCCCGTTCCCGCAATCTTCTGCGGCGGAGAATACAAGGCTCACAACTGAAGTCATGACACAACATGATATCCGGCGTTTCCTGCATTTTTTTGATGACATAATCCACCATTTTCACGCTGTCAAGCAGCATGGAATTCCCCAGCTGACGGGCAATGCCTTCTTTGAGGAACAACTCATCGAATTTCAGGAATTCCTCACTGCACGCAGGGAATTCTTCGACCAGTGTCATTTCCCCCTTGATCGTGTTGGCACGTCTGCCCCAACATTCGCGGAAAGGAATATCGTTGTAAGGCAGTCCGGCAGCAACTTCAGCGTAATGGAGCATACTGTTGCGGTTGTTCCGGACATTGAACAACAGGATTTTTGCGCCGTTCTGATAAGCATATTCGTAAGAAGATTTATGCCCCAAACCTGCCCACGGCAATGCTTTCCGTGCCAGCAAGTCCGCATGTTTGCCCCAGGCCGCAACGGAATAGGTGGGGTTTTCACTGCGCAATACGCCGGGCATTTGACGGAAAGTTTCAGAAAGAACGCCGTTCAGAACGCCGGGCGAAGTTGCCGGATCATAAGGGGGAAAACCGATTCCGCTGTAATGATAAGTGAAAGTCGGCATCATCAATGTGCCTTCGGGTGTCAAACGCTCCATCAGCATTTTGATCATCTGTTCCGGGGAAATGCCTTCCTCCCGGCTTGCCTTGAAAGATGCGTGGACGATCAACAGACTGCCCGGTTCGATTGCTTCAACGATTTCTTTGATCTGCATGTTCTACCATTCCGTTCAATCGTTTTCGCTGCACCAGTTCAGGAGAGTTTCTTCCACTTCCGCCATCGCTTTGATTTCGACAAATTCATCGTACTGGTGAGAAGATCCGGGAAGTCCGCGTCTGCCGCAGCCGAATGCCACACAGGGAATTTTGCCGTACATATTCACCAGCCCCGTATCGCTCTGCACACCGCCGATCATCGGCAGATCACGCCCCGCAGCCCGACGGAATGCCGCGCTGAGAGATTTGACCAGATGGGAATCTTTGCTGACATCATGAGGCTGCAGGAAACGGCTCATCCAGAGGAAACGGCATCCGGGGAGTTGGGCTTCAATTCTTGCAATCAAGTCTTTCTGTTCGTCGCCGGGGAGAATATCCAGGAAGCAGGAGACGAACTTCTCATTTTCCTGCATAAGATAAAACTGTTTTTCGATCATGGGGAAAAATTCCGGTCCAAAAGACGGATGGGCATCCAACCGTTTCCGGGTATTTTCTTTTTCCTCCATCAATACCTGCTTGATCTTTGCATGATCGTCCCCGTAAACCGTGCAGAAACCGCCGCCGAGCCCGCTTGCCCACAAGGTTTCATTGGAGCCGCCGTCAAGATAAATCGCCTCATCCGCCTCGATGCCGGATGCAAGGGCTGCTACCGTACCGTTTCCGCCGCCGGATTCTTCATCCGGGACCGATGCAATGGTCACTTCGCCGGGGAAGTTACAGCCATCGGCTTTCAAGCGTAAAAGCAGTGATGCCATGACCGCAAGGCCCCACTTATCGTCACTGGCACCTCTGCCATAAATTTTTCCATCCACAATTTTTCCGGAGAAAGGATGATCGCTCCAGCCGGAAAGTTCACCAATGGGTACAACGTCCGCATGTGCCAGGAACAACCGTTTGACACCGGGGCGGTTGCCTTTGAGATTGGCAATGACCACCGGGCGGTTTCTCATACAATGTTCCAACAGACGCCCGGGGAGCTGATCGAATCCGGGGATGTTTTCTGGATAAATCAGTTGGGCATCGATCCCGTGATTTTTAAGCCATTGCGCATAGAAGCACTGGACATCGTTTTCATATCCGGTGACACCATTATTTTCAGAGGGAATACGGATCAACTGCTGAAGCAGTTCCACCGTTACGCCATAACTTTCATTCTGCATACTTTCTTACTTTCAAATTATTGTTCTTTCAAACCGTAGGTAAAATTGCCGCGCTTCATCATTTCCTGATATTTTTCCGGCTGTACATGACCGTCAAAATAAACGACATTGGCTGTACCAAGGCAGCGTGAATTATCGCCGGCTTCTACACCTTTACTGACTTCACTCAAAGGAATCCGCAAGTCGCCATTACCATGACGGTAACGGAACGCGTTGGGCAGATAGTGCATATCGCTGACCCAATGTCTGTCTCCCCCGAAAACAGCCTGACTGGCATTTTTAACGAGTCCGACTTTCTGCGCAGGATATACCACTGTACCGTTCTGATTCAACCAACCCACAAGCTTGCAGTTGGCAATATAATGAGTCATTTTAAAGTTGGTGGGAGTCCCGTTACGCCACTGAATGTCCGTACCGCCCCATTTTACTTCAGACGGGCACATCATGGTTCCATGGGGAATCCCTTCTGCAAATTTATCACGGTCAAACTCAATTCCGTACTTGTAATCAGCAAGGATGGCAAACCAGTAATGGAAAATTCTGGCACTCCGCATAGCCGCTGTTGATTCATAATAAATCACAATCCAGTTATTGAAGTCAACCGAATAAGCATTCTGTGCCAAACCGATGTTTTTCAAATTGTTCTTGCAGGTCGCATTTTTCGCATTCTCTTTTGTCCGCCCCAACGCAGGGAGCAGCATGGATGCAAGAATGGCAATGATGGCAATCACAACCAACAATTCAATCAACGTAAACTTTTTCCATTTGTTCGACATAAACTCGACTCCTTACTGTTGTTATTATTTAATATGTACCGCAACCACATCCTGCGGTTTCACAGTGATCTGCATGGAATCCGCTTTCCCGTACGGCTTGCCGGATTCCCAGATAACGGCTTTCTGCCCCGGTTTCAATTTCAAATTCCTCAAAGTACCGGTCATGGACTTTTCATGATCTTCGTTAAAGATCAGAACCAGGCGTTCATCGCCCTTTTTCAGCACCAGCATGTTGGGATATTTGAACACGTCGGAGGATGCCAGTTTATCATCCCGTACACCATCATGGAACAAATCTTCGAATGCAGCGATCAAACGGGTCGCTTCCCCCATATAGTAGAAAGCTCCGGCACTGCAATACGCTGCACTTTCCATAATGGCTCCTTTGTGCGTAGTAGCAGCCAGACGGACCAGAACCTGTTTCTGTTCTTTCGGATGGAAATAATTGTTGTCCGAAGAATAGGCTTTGACCGCATTGGCACCATATCCGGGCCAATAGGTATGGAACTGACCGAAACTGTTATGCACGCCAGTGATTTTTTCCCCGATCTGTTTTGCCGCATCCATCGTTCCCTGAACATGAGCGCCGGGGAAAGTCTGACCGGGAATGGGAATGGATACAATATCGTAATTTCCCCTGGAATGTTTGTATGCTTCGTGGTCATGGGTGTTATGGTAATACCAGAGAGTTCCGCCCAATTCTTTGATGACAGCATGAGCCATGCCGAGGATCTGATTTTTCTGCTTGAATTTCCACCAGCTGCCCCATTGCGCAGGATATTTTGTCACAAGCGTTACATCATCGAGTTTTTCCGCTCCGGAGATTTTGAACATGACACCGAAACCGGCTTTACATTCGTTACAGAAACAGAAACTGTGTTTCCAGTCTTTTTGATATCCAAAGGGGTAACTTTCGTCATTCAGGAAGAAATCCCGACTCTTGAGATTACCCTTGGTAAACATATATTCGTAATCTTTTTTCAATGCCTCTCTGAACTCTTTCCGATACTTGCCCAGTGCTTTGCTGAAACAATATTGACGCATCCAATCCGGCGCTTTGCAACCGGTATTATTGAAATATACCGCTTCCAGATCCGGGTATTTATCGAGCAATGCAGCAAGATGTGTTGCTTTCCCGGCACCGACCAACGGCGTATTGAACAAAGCCCAGGTGTAATTCTTCATGCCCGGACGGTTGACAATGTGCCGTTGAAAATTACGTTCCGTTTCCCCGGCAAGATTGTTTTGGTTCATCGGATAGATCGGAGTCATGATATAAGAATTCAAACCGGCTTTGAATCCATCCTCCACTGCCGCCTGATACTGTTCCCGGGAAACCGGGGAGTTCATGAACGGATGATATTGCGGGAACGTGATCTTCCGGCTGATCGCACCTTTGATCGGCGGAAGTTCCTGCACCTTGATGGTGTTCACAACGTCTGTCGTATTGCCGTCAACAATACGGCGGAAGCGGAAATCAACGGTTTCTCCTTTTGCGAATTTATATCCGTCATGGCGGAAGGAAATGTATTGTGCATAAGATTCCAGATTCCGGATCAATTTCTGCGGCAGTTTCCAATTATAAGTATAACGAACATATTTTTTGCCTTTGAAGGTGATTTTTTCCGTTTTCACATTCTTAGTGACGTAATGACGCCAGGTACTGCTGCCGTGATCATTCACACGGGTAAAACCTTCCGGGACTTCCACGATCAATGTATAATCGCATTTACCGGTCTTATTCGGATTATATACATTATGAATAAAGAACATGGTTTCGCCGGGAGAAACACCCCAGACTTTCACATGAGGCGCAATAAAGGCATAATCATGATTTCCGTATTGACGGTTCCAGATCAGATTTTGACGGAATACGACTTTTTTCTGATCGCCGGACCAGAGCCAGCCGTTTTTCACATCTGCTTTTTTGAAATTTTTGTTTTTGGAACCGGGGGCGGCAGCCGCATAATCCTGCGCCGTTTCCGGTGAGTTCATCAATGCAAATTTCACACCGGGTGCCGCACCAGCAGCATCCACCGCAATCTCAAACGCATTGATCCCGGCAATCATGGATAAGTTATAAACGCCGTTGACCGGTTTGACTTCCGTACCATTCAATTTGAGAGACCGGACCGTTGCATTTTTTGTTTTGATTTCAAAAGGTGTGGCAGGAGAAGATTTTTCCAGTTTGCGGAGGATCTGCAGCCATTCCATGTAAAGGTCTTCAAATTCTCCGGAAATACACCACGGATAAGCTTTCAAGCCGTCATGAAGCGCCGTTTTCAATCGGTCAACAACGTTTTCTGCATCCTGCCAACCGGACATGGTTCCGTATGCCTGTTTTGCACGGACATATTCCCCGCGGCGATTCGCCAGATTTTTGTATTTGACATTGATGTGACCGGCACGCACCAGTCCGTTAATCCGTTCTTCCAGACGTTTGAACCCGGAAGCATGTTTCTGAAAATGGAGAGTACCGAAACTGTGTGTGGCAAGTTTGCTGTTGACAAATGCACTCCAAACAGATTCCCGTTCTGCTTTCGGACCGGTGGAAAGATCCCGGCGCACATTCAAATAAACCGGATTACCGGCTTTGGGGTCGATTCCCAACATTTTCAGCGGGACTCTGGATTCCATATACCAGCGTGTTTTATCTTTGGAACATGCAGTGATCCATTCGCCTTGTTCATAATTCAACGGCTTTTCCACTTTGCCGGGCAATTCGTTGTAAAATCCGATCTGCGTACCATCCGCACTGAAACGCAGGAACATGTACGGGCTGTCCTGCCAGGTGCCTTCCCGGTTATAAGTATGGGAGAAAATAAAATTGATCCAATCAGAATTCTTTGTAATCAATTCCGGATTGGATTCCCACATAGTCGCACCAAGATATAAATAGGTATCGTCATAACAAATCCGGAAAGATGTCTGCTTGCCGACACTGGTCGGAACAAGATCCCGCACCTGGAAAAACTTTGCCTGAGGAACGGAATTCCAAATTTCCTTTTCCAGTTTACCATCGATTACCGGGGCTTTTTTCACCGGCATGGCAAAAGTGAAACGGTCTTTCGCCGGAGATAAAGTGGGGAGCTTGACTTCTGCAAATAACTGGGATGTCAAACCGAGGCAGAGACACAAAATCGCACCGGAACACATTTTTTTCATAACATTTTCTCCTTACCGGGCTCTTACTTAATATGAATTGCAATCACATCCTGCGGCGGAACCGTGACAGTCATAGTTACCGCAGCATCACCATAGGGCTTGCCGGATTCCCAGACCGTGGCTTTCTGATCCGGTTTCAACTTCAGATTCTTCAAAGACCCCTTCAAGGGCTGGGTATAATGTTCGTTGAAGAGCAATACCAGACGTTCATCGCCTTTTTTCAGCACGAGAGCATTGGGGTATTTGAAGGTGGTGGATGAAATCAGATTATCGGCGCGGACACCATCGTGGAAGAGATCTTCGAATGCCGCAATCATACGGGTTGCTTCCCCGACGTAATAGAACAGACCGGCACTGCAGAAAGATGCACATTCAATCAAAGCACCTTTGTGGGTGGTGGCGGCAAGACGGACCATCTGCAATTTCATTTCTTTCGGATAAAGATAGAAGCCGTCACTGGAGAAGAGTTTTACATTTTTCCCCTGCTGCCAGTAGGTGTGGAACTGACCGAACGTGCTGTGGATTCCGGTAATTTTTTCACCGGTCTGCTTGCTCAAATCCATGGAAGCCTGGAGGGAACCGCCGGGATAAGTCTGCCCCGGGAGCGGAATGGAAACAAGGTCATATTTGCCTCTGGTTTCCGCATAGGCTTCGTGGTCGGAAGTGTTGTGATAATACCAGACGGTACCGCCGATTTCTTTCACAACTTCATAAACCATGGTCATGAGCTGATTTTTCTGTTTGCGTTTCCACCATTTGCTCCACTGACCGGGATATTTGCCGATAATGGTGTCGTCATCCAGTTTTTCGTTTGCCGGGATGTTGAACATGGCACGGAAGTCGGCTTTACAGACATTGCAGAAGCAATAGCTGTGGAGCCAGTTCGGTGTGCGATGGGGATAATTTTCATCATTAAAGAACAAATCTTTACCGACACCGTACTTGATGAAGAACAGGTAATCTTTTTTCAATGCGGCTTTGAACTGTTCACGATATTTGCCGGTGGCATTGGTCAGACAGAATTCATTGTGGAAGTTTTTGTGCAGCGGACCGGATTTTTTGTAATGAGTCGCCTGCAGGTCCGGATTCGCAAGGACCAATTCAGAAGTATAGGTCTGTTTACCGGCACCCCACAAGGGCAGGTTAAAGTTGACACTGGTGAAATTCCGTGCGCCTTCCCGGTTGAACAGTTTAATCTGGAACTGCTTCAGTTCGGAATAGGGGGTCCCGACTGTCCATCTGTAATCCGCACCGAGAATAAAGGAGTTCAGACCGGATTTGAAAGAAAGATCTGCCATAGCACGGAACTGATCGGCAGAAACAATACCCGCCATGAACACGTCATACTGCGGGAAAAGCACTTTTTTCAATTTACCGCCATTGATCGGGGGCAATGCACCCACTTTGATCACGTTCACAACGTCAGTTGTATCGCCATCCACAACACGACGGAAACGGAAGTCGACGGTTTCATTTTTTGCAAATTTGTAGCCGTCATGACGGAAGCTCAGGAAATGCCGGTATCCGCTGTAATTCCGGAACAGTTTTTCGGGCAGCTGCCAGTTATAAGTATAACGGATATATTTTTTGCCGTTGATGGTGATTTTTTCGGACTTGACATCTTTTGTGGGATAATGGGTATATTTCGGTGCGCCGTTAAAGTTGGCATCATTCACGCGGGTGAAACCTTCCGGAATTTCTGCAATGAGTTTATAATTGCATTTACCGGTAGCTTTGGGATTGTAAATCGAATGGAGAAAGAATGTTGTTTCACCGGGAGAAACACCCCAGACTTTCACCTGCGGTCCCAGGAAGGAATAAGCATGATTCCCATAGTTTCTGCTCCAGATCAGATTTTGGCGGAATACAACTTTTTTCTGATTGCCATTCCACAGATACCCGTCTTTTGCGGTTGCAGGTTTGAAATCTTTATCTTTTGCGCCGGGGACTCCGACACTGAATGTATCTGCTGTTTCCGGAGAATTTTCCAGTGCAAATTTCAAACCGGGATCATTTCCGGCAGATTCCGCAACGATTTCAATGCGGTTCATACCGGAAATCAGAGAAAAAGGGTATGCACCATCCTTTGCGGTTAATTTATTGCCATTCAGAATTACGGAAATAATTTTTGCATTTTTTGTGTCGATCTTGAATGTGGAAGTCGGAGCGGACTGTTCCAGTTTACGCAGGATTGCCTGCCATTCCATCAGAAGATCATCAATGGTATCAGACATGACCCAGGGATCTTTCTTGAATTCAGCATCATAAGTTGCTTTCAAGCGGTCGATGAGCGTTTCTGCTTCCTGCCAGCCTGCCAATGTGCCGTACAGCTGTTTTGCGCCGATGTAAGCACCCTGCCGTTTCATGAGAGGCTCAATGTTGCCGCGGAGATACCAGTGTCTGGTCTTTCCATTGATGCGGTGTTCCAAGCCCTTGACAGGGCGTTTTTCCGGAAGGAAATGGAGTGTACCGAAACTGTGGGCATCCAATGCGGTGGAAACAGTTGAACTCCACTGGGATTTGGCTTGTGATTTCGGGCCGGCATAATTATCGCGGCGGACGTTGAGGTAAACCACGCTTTCTTTTGCGGGGTCGATTCCGAGCATTTTGAGCGGCACACGGGATTCAATGATCCAGCGGGTCGCGGTTTTGCTGTATGCAGTGATCCATTCCTGCGCGTCATCCTTCAACGGTTTTTCGTGCTTTGTAGACATTTCGTTATAGAAGCCGCGGTGAATGCCGCCTGCTCCGAACATGAGGAACAGGTAGGGACTGTCCTGATAGGAACCATTGCGATTATATTCTTTGGAAAGGATAAAGTTGATCCGGTCTGTGACAGGCCAGCCATCCTGCACACGGGAACCTTCTTTGACCAGATCCGGCGCAGATTCCCACATGGTTGCGGCGATATAAAGATACTTGCTGTCATAACCGATCTGGAAGGATGTCTGTTTCGTCACACTCTTGGTCAACTGTTTTCCGACCTGGAAATATTTTGCGCGGGGGATATTTCCCCACACTTCTTTTTCCAGTTTGCCGTCGATAACAGGCGCCTTATCCACCGGCTGGGCAAACGTAAAACGATCCGATTGATTTGCCATATTGGGGAGCGGAGCAGCAATGAGTTGACTCAAGGCACTGGCGATGAAAAAAAGCGGAATCAAAGCGATTGTTTTTTTCATTTTTAATCCTTTCTTTGTTTGTAAAAATAATCATATTTTGTTTGACAATTCATTGTTCTTTGACTATATTATAGCATAAATGATTTTGTTTGACAAGATGGAAATTTAGTCATTATAATGCAAAACAGGGCAAAACCATGAATTACTTTGATGATATCCGGATAACTTATGTGGGAAAAGCATTAACAAATGCAAATAATCCTCCGCTTTTGGAAAAACATGAACAGGATTTTTATGGTATCGGCATCATGCTGGGGAAGGATTCTGCCTGCCGGACAATTTACCCGGATAATGAAAAAGTCATCACAAAAATGCCGTTTCTTTATACCATTCACCCGAACTTTCAGGGGACCTGGCAATCTGTAAACGGTTCCATCCGGGAAAACCGCTGGTTTCTGTTTGAAGGCAGCCGGGGTATCCGGATGCTGGATGCGTTATTGGAAAATATGAATATCTGTTCCTGTATCATGCCATTGAAAGGTTTTTCCGAATTGGTGAACATCCACCAGAAAATGCTGTATCTGTATCAGTCCGGCATTCCAACAAAAAATCATCAGCTGGCAGTATGTGCCGAAAATTTCATGGGGGCCATTTATGATTCCATGAATATTCCGGAAATGAAACCGCCGATCATACAGGTCATTTCCGATCTGATCAAGGAAATGACGGAAAATCCCGGTCGCAGTTACGACTTTAAGAAAATTGCCGTACAGCATAAAATTTCCTATTATCATTTCCGCCGGTGCTTTATTCAATATACACAAATACCGCTCCATGAATTCCTGCTTCAGAAACGGTTCGCTTTGGCAAATCACCTGTTGAAAAATGGTCAGGACAGCATCAAAGAAATTGCGGACCGCTGCGGATTCCGTACCTCTTCCGACTTCTCCCGATTCGTAAAAGAACGGTCCGGAACCACACCATCCGAATTGCGGCAGCAATCCAAATTCACAGAAGTATGATTTACAGCGTTTCGTAAAGTCTCAGCCATTCCTGCGCGATCATGCCGTGCATCGCAACCATGGGGTGTACTCCATCCCAGGTCCAATAAGAGCGCGGTGCAATCTCAAACGCTTTCTCAAACAATGCCGGAATATCCAGCAGAGTGACGGAATATTCTGCGGCAAGCCGACGTGCAATTTCCTGGCGTTTTGCAATTTCTTCCAGGCGTTTTTCGGAATTTTTACTGTATACACTGCGAACCTGACGGGTAAAACGCTGTTCCTTCCGGTCGCCTTCGGATTGAAAACGGGTATCAAAATCATCCACAACGTAATAGAACGGAACACCGAGGATGATTTTCAGATCCGGATTCTGTGCTTTGGAGGCATCCAGCATATAACGGAGATTTTCTTCGTAACTGACAGCATCACAATGAGCCACTTCTTCCTCATCCCGGTCGGGCGGAGGAGGTGCGGAAGGTGTGATACGCAAAACATCATTCACACCACAGAGAATGGTAAGGACATCGGGCGCGATATCCAGCACATCCGTCTGCCAGCGTTTGCGGATGAGCCATGAGGATTCGCCGCCGACGCCACGGTTATAAAATTTCGGTCTTTGAGCCGCATATTTGACATACATTGTAGCGGCTGCATAATAAACAAAACCATGGCCGAGAATGTGGTTCGGGTCGCAATTCCGCGCCCAGTTACCATCAGTAATGGAGTCACCGACAAAAAGAAATTTCATAGAGTCACGCATAAAAAAACACCTTTCATTCACAATGCAATCACTGGAGATTGCTCATGATCTCTTTTTCCATGATTTCCGATAATCTGCAATAACGCTGATATTTTTTCTGATAGAATGCAACTTTATCGCTTTCCGGGAGATATTCCGCCTTATAAGCCGGTTTCATATTCGCGATCGCCTGATCCATATTTTCATAAACACCGGATACCACAGCGGCAAACATTGCCGCACCCAACGCACAAGTCTGATCGGATTCCGATACCCGGATGGGCATATTAAAAACATTGGCACATGTCTGCATCACAAACGCCGATTTCAACGGAATACCACCGATGGCTGTCACCTGATTGATTTCCACGCCTTCCTCCCGGAAACGGTCGATGATCCGTTTTGCACCGAATGCGGTCGCTTCCACCAACGCCTTGAAGATCATGGGGGCAGTTGTACCCAGATTCAACCCGAACAGGGATCCGGTCAGATACTGATTGGCATCCGGCGTTCTTCTGCCGTTCATCCAGTCAAGAGCAATAATATCATTACTTTCCGGCAGTTTTGCGGCATCTTCGGCAAGTTTGACGATTTCGACGTCGCCGCCGTAACTGACAAAGCGTTTGAACCAGGCGTAAATATCACCGAATGCCGCCTGCCCCGCTTCCAATCCGATCATGCCGGGGACAATGGAGCCATCCACCTGACCGCAAATGCCGCGGATGCATTTATCCTGCTGATCCGCCACCAGCATATCACTGCAGGATGTACCGACAACCTTCACCAATTCCCCTTTGCAAATCCCCGCGCCGACAGCCCCGATATGGGCATCGAAAGCACCGGCAGCAACAACGACATCCGTAGTCAAACCGAATCTTTCCGCCCATTCCGGAGAAAGATTACCCATCGGGACATCGGCAGTATAAGTTTCGGAATAAAGACTGTCTCTGCAGCCTTTCAGTAACGGGTCGACAGCGGCAAAAAAGTCATCGGGCGGCAAACCACCCCAGGATTCATGCCACATGGCCTTGTGTCCGGCGGCACATCTGGAGGCCTTGATTGTTTTCTGACCGGAAAGCAAAGCGGCGATCCAGTCACAATGTTCGACGAATCCGCAACAGGCATTGCGCACCTGTTCATCGACTCGCAACACATGAAGATATTTTGCCCAGAACCATTCGGAAGAATAACATCCGCCGGAATACATGGTATAATCGGTATGCCATTTTTTCGCCAGATTGGTAATTTCTTCTGCTTCTTTGACAGCGGTATGATCTTTCCACAACACAAACATGGCATTGGGATTTTCCTCAAAACCGGGCGTCAGAGCCAGAGGGATGCCATCGGCATTGACGGCGCAGGGTGTGGACCCGGTGGTATCAATACCGATTCCACAGATCCGGGAAACATCCTGGTTCGCGGCGACTTTTCTCACCACATCGGTCATTGCTTCCAGATAATCCAGGGGGTGCTGCCGGAAACAGCATTGTTCAGCATTGCTGTAAAGGCCTTTATTCCATCTGGGATAATTGCAAACAGCGGTTGCGACATTTTTGCCATGGGGATCGACGAGGACAGCTCTGACGCTGTCGGAACCGAAATCGAGACCGATTACAAGTTTATCGTTCATAAGAGACTCTTTATGTTGGCTGTGGTTGTAAAACGTTATGATGCAATATAACATTTATTCATAAAAAGTCAATAAAGAAAAGTCTGAAACATGGAAAAACCTGCGAGATTCGAAGAAAAATAGGAAATATCTACGATAAAAACAAAAACGGCTCTTGTATTTTCAAAATAATAGTGTATATTACATAGGCAAGTACGAAAAATAACAACACACAGGCAGTTGGACGTCTTGCCGAGGCAAAGCACATCCTCCGCCGCAACAGAACGGAGTAATTATGGGCAACCAGTACATCGATGGATTCATGGCAAATTTCAAGTACGAAGGTTTGACTTTCGACGACATTTCCCTGATCACACAGTATGCAGACTTTCTTCCCGGAGATTGTGACATTTCCACAAACTTCTCACGGAACATCAAACTGAACATCCCGTTTATCAGTGCTGCGATGGATACCGTTACCGAAAGTGAAATGGCAATTGCCATGGCGAAACTGGGCGGGATCGGCGTCATTCACAAAAACCTGAACGTCAATGCACAGGCTGATGAAGTCCGCAAGGTCAAACAGTACCTCAACGGTTATATCCGCAAACCGGTTGTCTTCCGCGAAGATATCACAGTTCGCGAAATGCTCAACGAAAAAGAATCCAACAATTATTCCTTCTCCGGATTCCCCATCGTCAACGCCGATGGCAAACTTGTTGGTATGATCACTGCCCGTGACATTAAATTCTTCACAAAATATGACATGCTCATCAAAGACGTGATGACCGTCAACCCCATCACTGCTCCCGACGGCACCAAGCTGGAAGATGCATTCAAAATCATGGTTGCATCCAAAATCGGTAAACTGCCGACCGTTGATGCCGAAGGCCGCCTGACCGGTCTGTACAGCTTCCATGACGTCCGCACTCTGATCGAAAACATCGAACCGGCTTACAACCGCGATGCTGACCACCGTCTGCGTGTTGCAGCGGCCATCAGCCCCTATGATGAAGCCCGTGCAGAAGCACTTGCAAACGCAGGAGTTGACGCATTCGTTATCGATACGGCACACGGTCACTCCAAAGGCGTGATCGAAAGCGTCGGCATGTTCAAGAAACAGTATCCCGGAATCGACATGGTTGCCGGTAACATTGCATCTTACGAAGCAGCCAAAGCCTTGCTGGATGCCGGTGTGGACGCCGTGAAAGTCGGTATCGGCCCCGGATCCATCTGCACAACCCGCGTGGTTGCCGGTGTCGGTATGCCCCAGGTTACAGCAGTTTACGAAGCCTACAAAGCAATCGGCGAAGAAGTACCGATCATTGCCGACGGCGGTATCAAGCAGTCCGGTGACGTTGCCAAAGCTCTGGCAATCGGTGCCTCCAGCGTGATGATGGGTTCCGTCCTTGCCGGTACATTGGAAGGTCCCGGTGAAAAGACTTACCGTAACGGCCGCCGCTACGTTCTCTACCGTGGTATGGGCAGCTTGGAAGCCATGCAGAAATCCAAAGGCAGCCGTGAACGTTACGGCCAGCCGGATACAAACGACGTCAAGAAGATCGTTCCGCAGGGTGTGGAAGGGATGGTTCCCTACCGCGGCTCTCTGTGGGAAGTGATCTTCCAGTTCATCGGCGGCTTGCAGTACTCTCTCGGTTACTGCGGCGCGAAGAACCTGAAGACGCTGCGTGAAACTGCGAAAATTATCCGTGTCAGCGGTTCCGCATTGAGAGAAGCACATCCCCATGACATCATCATGGTCAAGGATGCGCCGAACTACATGCAGGAAAACTGAGAACCGCCAAACAGAGAAGGAGCAGGAGGACGATGAAATTCATCATATCTTTACTGCTCTTTCCGGCACTCATCGTTGTCGCTGCGGCATGGGGGTGCTACGCTTTTTACAAGTATGGGATCCATGATCCGCTGGCGGCGGATTTCACATCAAAAGCCCATACGTTCAAAGCATTTCTATATATGGCAATGGGAATCGGCCTTCCGGCATCGATCGCCAGCATGCTTGCCGGTTCCGCATTGATCGTTTTATCATTTATTTTCAAAAGCTGGGCACGGGCAATTGTATCGGGTGCCATTGCATGCAGCGGCGGTTATATCTGGTGGTATTTACTCCACGTGGATTACCCCGCATGACGGAGAACTGGCAGCAGATGAAATTTACAGTTGATGATGCAATTCCTTATCTCCGCGGTGTGTTGGAGCCGTTCGGCACGGTGGAATATCTGCCCGGCAAAAATATTACACGGCAGGATCTGCTCGATACCGATGCCATGATCATCCGGACAAGAACAAAATGTGATGAATCACTTCTTGCCGGAACGCCGGTAAAATTCATCGCCTCCGCCACCATTGGGACCGACCATGTGGATCTGGAAGCGATGAAACGTCTCGGAATCCATTTCGTCAACGCCCCCGGATGCAATGCCATGTCTGTTGCTCAATACTTTGCATCCGTTGTTATCAATGAATCCCGGCGGACAAAGTCCAATCTTGCAGAAAAGACACTTGGAATTATCGGAGTCGGACACGTTGGCACAAAGGTGGAATCCGTTGCCCGGGCATTGGGGATGAATATATTACGGAATGACCCGCCCCGTCAGAAAGCGGAAGGCAGCAGTCAGTTTGTCTCACTGGAAACCGTATTGCAGGAAGCCGATTACATTACGCTGCATGTACCGCTTGATGAAAATTCAGAGTACCGCACCTATCATCTTGCGGATGAAAAATTCTTCAATTCTTTAGCGAAAAAACCGTTTTTCATCAATGCCTCCCGCGGGGAAGTAGTGGATTCGAATGCCTTGAAAGCGGCATTGATTACACACCGGATCAGCGGCGCCGCATTGGATGTATGGGAGGATGAACCGGAAATCGACCGGACCTTATTAAATATGGTCCGTTATGCCACACCGCATATTGCAGGATATTCCGCCGATGGCAAAGCCAATGGTACAGCGATGAGTATCCGTGCGCTTGCCGAATTTTTCAACATCGAAGCTTTGAAACATTTCACTGTGGAAAATGTACCTGTCCCCGGGGAAACCGAATTGACGCTCCCGTGTGATGATGCAGTCGGCACAGCCATATTGGCGACCTACGATGTACTGCGTGATGACCATATTTTACGGGAATCGCCGGACACATTTGAAAAGCAGCGCAGCTGCTATCCGTTGCGCCGTGAATTTGCGGCGTACCGGATCAAAAATTGTATAGAATTAAACGAACCGGATCTGGAAGTATTACAGCTCCTTGGTTTTCAAACACAATAAAACAATTACGAAGGAAAGGTAGTTGAACATGTCAAAACTTGGAACCGCACTCACTGATTCCGCAATTAAAGTCATGCTTCTGGGCAGCGGCGAACTGGGTAAAGAAGTCACAATCGAAATGCAGCGTCTCGGCGTGGAAGTGATCGCCGTAGACCGTTATGCAAATGCACCTGCCATGCATGTGGCTCATCGTTCTTATGTGATCAACATGCTTGACGGCGCAGCGATCCGTGAACTCGTTGAAAAAGAAAAACCCAACTTCATCGTTCCGGAAGTGGAAGCCATTGCAACTGCTGAACTGAAAAAACTGGAAAGCGAAGGCTGGAACGTGATTCCCCGCGCAGAAGCCACATTCCTGACCATGAACCGGGAAGGCATCCGCCGTCTTGCAGCAGAAACACTCGGTCTGCCCACATCCCCCTATCGTTTCGCTTCCACAAAAGAAGAATTCCTCGCAGCCGTCAAAGAAATCGGTATTCCCTGCGTTGTCAAACCGGTTATGAGCTCTTCCGGCCATGGTCAGAGCACAATCAAGACCGAAGCCGATATTGAAAAATCCTGGATGATCTCCCAGGAAGGCGGCCGTGCCGGTGCCGGTAAAGTCATCGTGGAAGGCTTTGTCAACTTTGATTACGAAATCACTCTGTTGACCGTCCGTCATGCTGGCGGCACATCCTATCTGGAACCCATCGGTCACCATCAGGTGGAAGGAGACTATCAGGAATCCTGGCAGCCCCAGGCCATGTCTCCCATCGCTCTGAAGAAAGCACAGGAAATCGCCGGTAAAATCACAGAAGCTCTGGGTGGACGCGGTATTTTCGGTGTTGAATTGTTCATCAAGGGTGACGACGTGATTTTCAGCGAAGTCTCTCCCCGTCCCCACGATACCGGTATGGTCACATTGATCTCTCAGGATCTTTCCGAATTTGCTCTGCATGCAAGAGCCATCCTCGGTCTGCCCATCCCGAATATTGCATTCCACGGCCCCTCTGCATCCAAAGCAATCGTGGTCGATGGCAATTCCGACGGAGTTTCCTTTGACAATCTGTCTGAAGTTCTTGCGGAAGCGGATACCTCCATCAAGATTTTCGGCAAAGGCCCGCTGCGCGGACACCGTCGTCTTGGCGTTCTGCTTGCCCGTGGTAAAGATACCCAGGAAGCCTTGGACAAAGTCATGCGCATGAGAGAAAAACTGAAAGTAGAATTGAACTGAACTGAAAGATAATATGGACTCCCATTTCACACTGTTAAAAAAATCCACCCGTTCCGCCGCCCGGCTTGGGATATTGGAAACTCCTCACGGAAAGATTGAAACTCCGATATTCATGCCGGTGGGCACCCGTGCAACAGTCAAAGCCATGTCACCTCTGGAATTGGAGGAACTTGGTGCGCAGATCATTCTGGGCAACACCTATCATCTGCTGCTGCGTCCCGGGGAGGAATTGATGCTGAAAGCAGGCGGTTTGCATAAATTTTCCTCCTGGAACCGCCCGATTCTTACGGACAGCGGCGGATTTCAGGTATTCAGTCTGGCATCGCTGCGGAAAATGAAACATGACGGTGTGGAATTCGCGTCCCATATTGACGGTTCAAAATTCTTCCTCGGGCCGCGGGAATCCATCCGGGTTCAGCGCGCCCTGGGATCCGATATTGTTATGGCGTTCGATGAATGTACGCCATACCCGTGCACGTATCCGGAAGCGGAAAAATCCCTGAACATCACCTTGCGCTGGGCGGAAATGTCAAAGGAACAGCCTTTGAATGACGGACAGCAGATGTTCGGGATCGTTCAGGGTTCCGTATTCCGGGAATTGCGTGAACGGGCGGCGAAAGCCATTGCAGATATGGACTTTAATGGTTACGCAGTCGGCGGCGTTTCGGTCGGTGAATCCGAAGAAGAAATGATGAACGCTCTTGACTGGACCGTACCTTATCTGCCTGAAAACAAACCGCATTACCTTATGGGTGTAGGAACACCGAAACAGATTCTGGAAGGTGTCAAACGCGGCATTGACATGTTTGACTGCGTGATGCCGACCCGTTTGGCACGGCATGGAACTGCATTTCTGCGCGGCGGTATCACGATCCCCGTGAAGGCCGGCAAATTCCGGGAAGATTTCACGCCGGTGGATGAACGCTGTAACTGTTACTGCTGCAGCAATTTCACAAAGGCCTACATCCGGCACTTGTTGAATGTGGATGAAATTCTCGGTATCCGTCTGCTGACCATCCACAACATTCATTACTTCCTCCAATTGACGAAACGGATCCGGGAAGCAATTGCCAATGACACGCTGGAAAGCAGCGGGGATGACATTCTGTAAAAATTCCGGATTGATTTGAAAAAGCTAATTTGCGTGCTATATTATTTTTAAGCATGATAAAGAACATAAAAGTATGTTGGAGACCGAAATGGAAGAAAGGACAAAAATGAACGACAACGAACTCACACTGACAGACATTCTGTTGTACATCAAGCGCTTCTTTGTAAAGATTATGACACGCGGAATTATCACCATTGCCATCATTCTTGCAGTGACCGTGCTGGCTTGGCTTCTTCTGCCGTATGACATGCGCTATTGTACAGAATTGGAAAATACATTGCAGAAAACAAACGGTTATACATACATCTATCCCAACGGGCGTGCATTCAACACGTTGGATGTTATTTCCCCTGCCGTTCTTCATGATGTCTACAACCACATGAAACTGGAAGATAAAATTCCGTATACCGAATTTGTCTCTCTTTTTTATATTGACAATTCCAGTATGAAACAGGCCCGTCTGGACGCAGAATATGAAACAAAGCTGAGCAAAAAGAATCTCAGCACGGTCAGTTTGAACCTTCTGGAAAAAGAATACAATCTGAAAAGAACGCAGATTGCCAATGACATTTTCCGCATCAACATGAAGACCCATTATTCTTTGTCAAAAGGCGATTGCATACAGGCTTTGACTCTGGTTCCGGAAACTTGGTATAAAATTTATTCAAAGACAGAAGCAGCCACTCTGCCGAAAGTGGAACTGGATGCCTGGAAAAAAGATTTTGCAGAATCCATGAAAGCCAAAGAAGGTAACCTGGTCGTTCTGGAAAAAGCACGCATCTACTGCAATCTGCTCAAAGTTTCCTGCGACTCTCTGCAGAGAATGCTGGACGGCAAAAACATTGCTCTTGATTCCGGGGAATTTCTTGAAGATATCAGACGTAAACTGGAACATATCCAGAAATTCCAGATCAGCGTCTTCTCTCAGTTCATCATCATGTCTTCCGCTCTCTTCACGCAGTATGACCAGATTTATCTGCTCCGCAGCCTGAAAACAACGGACCGTGAACTGCTGAAGGTTGAAGAAAACATCAAATACGCCACTCAGGCATTGGAACTGATCCGCGCAAGCGCACCGGTCAGAAGCCCCGGCGCAACAATGGATCAGAAAAGCGGTCATACCACAATCAACCTGGAATTCAACGATTCCGTTCTTTCCCAGATTTCAGAGCTGATTCGTAATGACGTTACAAACACAGTCCGCCGCGATGTTGCCCAGAAAATTATTGCATACGGTGAACAGAAAGCACACATCATTGCAGAAAAAGAATACATTCAGGATTTGATCAATACTCAGAAGAAGAAAACACCGATTGATGAACTCTATTCTGCTTCCGAGTTCCGTAACAGAATGACTGTTCTGCAGAACGATTTGCTTGATACCGCAGAAAAAATCCAACAGTTCCGTGCAAAAATCCTGAAGGATTATCTGACGGCACGTTCCTTCTACAAACCGGCAAGCAACAGCGTCAACATCCGTAAAGATTATGCCATCTCCATTACAAAAGTCGCTCTCGGCCTCCTGGCTCTCGGCGTACTGTACAATGTAATCATGATCTGCCTGGATTTCAAATTCAAATATCAGCGTAACACGCTCTGATTTCCAGAAATCATAATAGAAACAGTCCCGTTTGATTCAAAATATGGATCGACGGGATTGTTTTTTTTAGAAAAAATCTTTTTTTGTGTTGAAATTACACACACAACGTGATATAGTAACCCATCTATGCAGTACCAAACTGAGAATAAGGAGTTTTCAAAAATGATCACAAACGAAATACCGGTTCATAATCTCGAATATGATTTTTGTGTCGTCGGTGGCGGTATGGCAGGCATTTGCGCCGCCGTTGCAGCAGCCCGGCACGGTGCAAAAACCGTACTGGTTCAGGATCGCCCCGTCCTCGGCGGTAACGCATCCAGTGAAATCCGTATGTGGATTTGCGGTGCAGGCGGAAAAGATTTGAAAGAAACCGGGATTCTGGAAGAAATTCAGCTTGAAAACATCCGCTTCAATCCGGCGGTTCAGTATAACATCTGGGATCACCTGCTCATGACTTTTGTGCAGAAACAGGAAAATCTCAAACTCATGCTCAACTGTACTTGTACGGATGTTGTCACAGAAGATAATCGCATCTCATCCATCATTGCATGGCAGACAACAACACAGAAACGTTTTGAAATCAAAGCCAAATATTTTGCTGACTGCTCCGGCGACTCCATCCTCCGTTTCAGCGGCGCTGAATTCCGCTGCGGACGGGAAGCCAAGGATGAATTTGATGAATCCTATGCTCCCGATGTGGAAGATAAACTGACCATGGGCAACTCCATTCTCATTCAGACCCGGGAAGTCGCTTATGACCGCCCGTTCGAGGTCCCGCCGTGGGCACATGCCTTTGAAGAAAAAGGCTTTCACCGGGTACTCAATCCCCGCGACAACTTCTGGTGGCTTGAATACGGCGGCGAACTGAACACCATTGATGATGCAGAAGAAATCCGTGATGAATTGATCCGCATCGCTTACGGCGTTTGGAATCTGGTCAAAAACGGCAAGAAAAAACTGGCTAAGAATATCGATCTGGAATGGATCGGCGCTCTCCCCGGCAAACGGGAAAATATCCGCTATGTCGGCGATCATATCCTTGTTCAGAAAGATGTGGAAGCACAGGGCAGATTCGATGACATCGTGGCATACGGCGGCTGGCCGTTCGATGCGCACGAACCGGCTGCATTCTATTACAAAGGCGCACCGACCACATTCCACAGCACTCCGAATCCTTTCGGTATTCCGTTCCGCTGTCTCTATTCCAAAAATATCGAAAACCTGTATTTCGCAGGCAGAAATATTTCCTGCTCTCACATGGCAATGAGTACAACACGCGTTATGGCAACCTGCGCCATCGAAGGTCAGGCGATCGGAACCGCTGCCGCTATGGGCGTGAAATACGATCTGACTCCCCGCGGTATCTATGAACAGAAGATTACCGAACTGCAGGAAACATTGATGAATGATGACTGCTACATTCCCTGGCACAGCAGAACCGTTTCCGATCTGACAAAGAATGCCCGTCTTCAGGCAGAATCCGAAGGCAATGTGGAATTGCTGCGTAACGGTATCGACCGTAACATTCAGGGTGAAATTCAATATTTTGCCGCCACACCCGGCAGCTATATCGAATATCATTTCGACAAACCGGAAAAAGTCAACGAGATCCGTATTGTATTCGACAGCGATCTGACGCATCACCATTGGCCCCTTCTCGATGGCAGGATCCCGACTCAGAACACCGGGATCAAGCGTATGGCATGCCATTATCCCGAAAACGGATACGTCAACGAAATGCCCGAAGAACTGGTCAAGGAATATGCCGTTGAAATTCAGACCGGCGGCCCCAACTCCCCCTGGAAGGAACTCGTTTACGAAGAAGACAACTTCAAACGTCTGGTCCGTATTCCCGTCGGACAGAAAGTCACTGCGATCCGTCTGATTCCGGAAGTCACCTGGGGTGCAGAAAAAGCACGTATCTATTCCTTCGACATGAATTGAACAACAGAAGAGGCATCACGTGCTGCCGTTTGATCCGGGAACTTTGAGCGAGGAACGCCTCGCCGAATTGATTGCATATCACGACCGGAAATACTGGGAAGACAATACCCCGGAAATTTCCGATGAAGATTATGACGCATTAACACGTGCTTTAACAGCATTGAATCCGGAGCACCCGCTGCTCCGGAAAGTCTCTGCCGTTACTGTCGCAAGTGAAGGCAAAGTCGCACACGCCAATCCCATGCTGTCTCTGGATAAGGCTTATTCTCTGGAAGAAGTCATGGACTGGGCGGGAAAGTTTGCCAGATCAAAGAACGAAATCATTCTGGTTCAGCCGAAATATGACGGCATTTCCGCATTGTGGGAGGATGCCGTCCTCTCCACCCGTGGTGACGGCTACACCGGCGAAGATATTTCCGATAAAGTCCCGTTGATTGAACTGGAATCCATTTCCGGCACAATGCCGCTGGCACAATGCAATACCGCCATCCGCGGGGAAATCGTCATCCGCGAAGATGATTTCCGCACATTATACAGCAAAATCCGGAACCGCAACGGACAGCTTTACAAAAACTCCCGTAATGCGGCCGCCGGTATCATGGGCCTGAAAGATATCAGCATGATGCTGGTACAGAAAGCCAAGTTGACCCTGGTGGATTACAGTCTTCATTCCATCCAGACTACTTACGGTGAACTGCGGGAGAAATGGCAGGATTTTCTGGAACAGATCGAAGCCCTGCCATATCCTATGGATGGTATTGTGCTGAAATTTGCCGATGAAAAATTATATGAATCTCTCGGCACAACGGCGCATCACCCCCGAGGTGCAATTGCATTCAAATTCAGCGGGATCCGTTGTCAAAGCGTTCTGCGCAGCGTGGAATGGAGCTTCGGAAAAAACTGTTTGACTCCGGTTGCAGAGATCGACCCGGTGGAAATCGGCGGCGTCACGATCCGTCACGCCAGTCTCCACAACTTACAGAATGTGTTGGATAAGGATTTGCATATCGGCGATACTGTTATGGTGGAACGGGCGGGGGATGTGATTCCTTACATTGTCTCCTCCGAACCGGGCGAAAAACGCACGTCCTGTCTGATCGAGCGGTGCCCCTGCTGCGATGCACCCCTTGTCCGGGAGCTGCCGGAATTGCGCTGTATCAATCCCGATTGCTTTGAAACCAGATTGCGGATGCTTCTTTCCGCAGTAAAAAATATCGGAATCGAACGTTTGGGCGAGCCGGTTTTGCGCCGATTGATGAAAACGTTATCCGTCCGTTCCCTGCCCGATCTGTTCCGCCTGACGGCATCAGATTTTCTCCGTGTGGAAGGATTTGCTGCATTATCGGCGGAAAATCTTTACCGTGAAATCCAGTCGGCACGAACCGTTCCGGATTGGCAGATTCTGGCATCCATGAACATCAAAGGCATCGGCCCGAATATTGCAAAAGCCATCCTGAAAGTCTACCCGTTCCATACGTTACGTACCATGACAGCGGAGCAACTGGCGACCATTGACGGAATTGGACCGGAGCGCGGCAAAGCCATGGAACATGAGTTCAAAAATGGTGCGGCGGAACTGGATGAATTACTCTCATGCGTCACCATGCAGGAACAATCCGGGGGTGCCACCGGCGGCAAAACGATCTGCTTCACGGGCAAGATGCCGGAAAAACGTTCTTATTACGAAAAACTGGCAAAAGCGGCAGGCTATGAACCGTCGGATTCCGTCACATCCACCCTGTCCGTTCTGGTTGCGGCGGATATCAATGACAATTCCTCGAAACTGGTGAAAGCCCGGAAAGCGGGTGTGCGGATCATCTCCCTTGCAGAATTTCTTGCAGAGCAGTCATCTGCACCGGCAGAGGAAACGGCATCTGCAGATACACCGGTTCAAGGCGACCTGTTCGGTTTTTAAGAAAAATTTCCGAATGATTCGGAAAATGGAAGATTTTTTTTGAAAAAAACTTGAAAAAAACACAAAACAGTGATAAATTGCTGTTCATCAGATGAAAGGAAATAAAATTATGATCACAAAAAAATTGTTGGTATTTCTCGTTGCGGCATTCACCGTTTGCTCCATTTATGCACAGAAACCGTTGTCCGTTTTGGTTTGGGGGGCTCCCAGCGCCCAGGATTCTGCGAACCGCGTCAGCTCTCTGGTGCTTGAATATTTCAAATCCGAACTTGCCACCCACTCCGGCTTGAAACTGGTCGGTGCGGATCAGATGGCGGAAGCCCTCAAGAAATATTCTGTTGGTAAAGCTACACCCGCTGCTGCAAAAATCCAGCAGATTTGCAAATTGACCCGGAGCAATATTTTCTGTGCAGTCTATCTGAAGATGAACGGCCAGAAATTCTTTGTTGAAATCAAACTGTTTGATGCAAACGGCAAAGCGACAAAAACAATCAAAAAGACCTTCTCTTCCATTAAGGAATCTGACCTGGTCTCTGTTCAGATCGCCCGCGATACAGCAGTAGCCATCCGCGGTATCAGCCCGGTGGACGTGATCCACAATGAGCGCGAAAAACGTCTGCAGCAGGAATTGCTGGAAGCAGAAAAAGCCGACAAAGCAAAGAAACAATAAGTTCTGATGGATAAACTCCAGCTTACCGGGCTGCGTGTCCGCGCGATTATCGGCACGCTGCCCCACGAACGTACGACCCGCCAGACACTGATTCTTTCCGCCGATCTTTACAGTGATTTCTCTGCGGCGGAAGCGTCGGATGACTTTCACGACACCTTTGATTATACAGCGGTGGAGAAGTTTCTCCATGATTTCACAGCGGACTCCAGTTATCAATTACTGGAAGCGCTGGCGGGGAATCTCGCCAATGGGGTCTTGAAAGAATTTCCTCTGGTTGCAGGAATTACGTTACGGATCTCCAAGCCCTCAGCGCCCCGTTATGCGGAATGTGTCACGATTGAAGTGAGCCGCGGGCGTGTGGGATAACATAAGAGAAAAAAATATCGGATTATGATTTTTTTCTTTTTCCGGACTTGATTTTAAAGGTTTCGGATGCTATATTATATTTCTGAAGTAACACAGCATTACAACAATAACAGGAGTTAAGCATGAAAGTATTCAACTTCAATGCAGGACCGGCAACATTGCCGGCAGTCGTTATGGAACGTGCACAGAAAGAATTCTGCGATTACAAGGGCAGCGGATGCGGTATCATGGAACACTCCCACCGCCACAAACTCTTTGATGAAGTTCTTGCTCATGCAAATTCCAATATCCGTACGATCCTGAACGTACCGGATACTCACTCTATCGTCTACATCCAGGGTGGTGCAAGCATGCAGTTTGCCATGATCCCGATGAACCTGTATGTTCCCGGCAAAAAAATGCAGTTTGCTGATACCGGCACATGGTCTTCCAAAGCTCTGAAAGAAGCTCAGCTTTTCGGCGAATGCGAAGTAATCGCATCCAGCAAAGCTGACAAATATACCTACATTCCCGATGTCAAAGCAATGAAGCCGGATGCAGATGCATCTTTCTTCCACATCACATCCAACAACACAATCTACGGTACACAGTATCAGGAATTCCCGGAAGTGGAATGCCCGCTCATTTGCGATATGTCCAGCGATATCATGTCCCGTCAGTTTGATATGTCTAAATTCGCTATGGTCTACGCCGGCGCACAGAAAAACCTCGGTCCCAGCGGTCTCGCTCTCGTTGTCATGCGCAAAGACCTGGCAGAACGCACACCTGCCAACGTCCCGACCATGCTCCGTTACTCCACCTACATTGATTCCGACTCTCTGTACAACACACCTCCCACATTCGGTATCTACATGCTCGGTCTGGTCACTGACTGGGTACTCGAACAGGGCGGCTTGAGCGCAATCGAAGCAATCAACAACAAGAAAGCTGCTGCTCTCTATGCTGGTATTGATGCTTCTGACGGATACTATTCTTCCCCCGTCAAGAAAGATTCCCGCTCCAGAATGAACGTTGTCTTCCGTCTCCCCACAGAAGAACTGGAAGCAAAATTCGTCAAGGAATCCACAGCAGCCGGTATGATCGGTCTGAAGGGTCACCGCAGCGCAGGCGGTATCCGCGCCAGCATCTACAATGCTCTTCCCATGGAAGGCATCGAACGTCTGTTGGACTTCATGGCTGAATTCAAGAAGAACAACTGATGACGGTTACGCATCGGTTCCACGCTAACTTGATAGAGTGGAACGAATAGCGTTTCTATCTGCTTGCCGGGGATTGATTTCTGTTTTCAATTCCCGGCTGATTTGTTTCTAATCTGTTTTACCGCAGGAGGTAACTATGCTTCAGCAATATTCCATTGTTGGCGGGCGTATCGCGCACAGTCCCGACGGCTCTACGCCTGTGGACGTCTATGTTCTGCCCAATGATGAAGAACGTTCCTATTTGATCAATGATCTCGGCATTGATGAGCATACCCTGCGATCGACGACGGACCCGGATGAAACTCCCCGTATTGAGTTTGATCCGCCGTACATCGCCATCATTATGAAATATCCGAAGAACTATTCTGCCGACGATAACTTCCTTTTCCGTGTCAAATCCATGGGGATTTTCATGTTCCCGGAACGGGTCGTTGTGGTTGTGGATGAAAATGTTCCTCTTTTCCTGGGCAAGATTGCGGCAAATGTGCATACGACTCAGGACGTGGTACTGCGTCTTCTGATGCAGACGATCCGCCACTTTGAAAGTCACTTGCGCGTGATCAACATGTGCAGTGATGAAATCGAAAATGAGCTGATCGAATCCAAAGACAACAAGAGTCTGCTGGATATGTTCACATTGGAAAAAGGTTTGGTCTATTACGTCAACGCTTTGAGCGGCAACCGCCGTGTTCTGGAACGAATCCGCGCCAGTGCCGCAAAATTCAATTTCACGGAAGAAAATATTGAACTGCTGGAAGACTTGCAAGTGGAAAACAGTCAGTTCCTCGATCAGGCAATGATCAATTCCCAGGTGTTGTCCGGCCTTATGGATGCCCGTGCATCGGTCATCAACAACAACCTGAACGTGATGATGAAAAATATGAATGCTATCGTGATTGCGGTAGCGGTTCCCACCTTCTTCACCGGGGTGTTCGGGATGTCCGAATTCACCATGATGTCGAAGGATTACTGGTATATTGCCTATCCGTTGTTTGTAGCATTGATGATCATGCTGGGCTTTTTCGCATTCTGGCTGATCAAGAAATATGAACGTCACTGACCGGAGGGTTTACCATGCCAGTTTTCAGTTTTGTTTGTGAAGATTGCAACAACCGCTTTGAAACATTGGTCCGTTCCAATGCGGATAAACCGGTCTGTGATAAATGCGGTTCCGATAAACTCGTAAAGCAGGTTTCCCGTTTTGCACCGGCTGTACCGGCACAAAGTGCAGGTTCCTGCCCGGCTGCAGGGATTTGCCCCTCAGCGGCGGCAGCGGGCGGCTGTTGCGGCGGTTGCTGCGGCGGACATAATTGATGGAGGAATAAAGATGAAGAGAGCTGATCTGGAAGCATTACTGAGCCGTTACGGCATCGCTCCGAGCAAAGCACTGGGGCAGAATTTTCTCATTGATGAAAATTTCCTCGATTACATTGCCCGGGAAACCAATGCAAAGCCGGAAGAACGGATTCTGGAAGTCGGCCCCGGTTTGGGCGTGCTGACAACCCGTCTGATTGCATCCGGCGCCAATGTCACAGCAATTGAACTTGACCGCAAACTGGCGGCGTACTTGCGGACCTCCATGGTACCGCGCGGGCTTCACCTGATTGAAGGCGATGCCTGTAAAGTAGATATTCCGGCGATTTTCCAGGGAGAGGATTTCCGCCTCATCTCCAACCTGCCTTATTCCGCAGGGACCGTGATCCTGGCGAACATGCTGACACTTGAGAATCCGCCGAAAGATATGATCGTTCTGCTGCAGAAAGAAGTCGGCTTGCGTTTTGCAGCTGCACCGGGCACCGATGATTACGGCGCCTTGTCTGTCCGCATGCAGGCATCTTATCAGGTAGAAATATTGAAAGGTTCCATCCCGGGCGAACTGTTCTACCCGAAGCCGGAAGTCGATTCCGCTTTGGTCCGTTTTGTCCGGAAAGAACCGGTTGCTTCTGCAGGATTCCGCAAATTCTTCGGTACATTTGTGCGTACAGGCTTTGCCCATCGCCGCAAGAAAATGTACAAGCAGTTGACCGCGGTTGCAGACCCGGACCGTCTGGCAGAAGCAATGAAAGCGTGCGATGTTGATATGGACATCCGCGCGGAACGGGTAACGGTGCCCCAGTTCATCCGTATGGCAGAAATGCTGTATAAGGAGTCCTAAGTACTTGAACTGGTGCAGAAAGAGTAATGAATTTAAAGAAAAAAGCAAAAAAAAACTTGACTTATACCAAATTTATGGTATATTATAAGGATAATTTACAAGATTAACATAGAAAACCAGACGCCGGGAACGGCATTCGGAGGTATCAAAATGAGTAATGTATGTGAAATTTGCGGCAAGAAGAAAATCTACGGTGCCAGAATCATCCGCAGAGGTTTGGCAAAGAAACAAGGCGGTATCGGTATGCACGTTGTGAAAGTCTCTCCCCGTACATTCGAACCCAACATCCAGTCCATTCGCGTGAAAGAAGCTAATGGTTCTGTTGTTCGCAAGAAAGTCTGTACTGCTTGCATCCGCGGCGGTAAAGTGACAAAGGCTTGCTAAGCAATCCGCAATCTGACCGGTTTCTGCAAAATCTGCTGAAACCGGTTTTTTTATGCCCTGATTTCAGGACTGTAAGGAGAAATGCATGAGTAAAAAAGAAAAAAAATCAGCTCCCGCAAAAAAGAAAAAGAAGTCGAAAATCTTCAAATTCGTATTCATTCCGGTCATCATTCTGGCAGCTCTGATTGCAATCGTCATTGCAGCAATCAATCCCATTGCAAAAACGGTCATTGAAGATGTGGCCCCCCATATTCTCGGCGTGAAGATGAAAGTCGAAGCCCTCCGCATTTATCCTCTCCGCGGGCGTGTGGAACTGCGTAAATTCACCATGTACAATCCGGAAAACTGCGGGTATTCTTCCGAATACGCCATGCATTTCGGTTTTGTCAATGCGGATATCGATCTGCGCACAATTCTCAACAAAAAGAAAATCGTAATAGAGGAAATCGCTCTCAAAGATATTACAATCAACTTTGAAACGAATATGCTGACCAGCAACCTGCAGGATATTCTGGCAAATATCGAAAAGTTGGCAAAAGAACAGGAAAAGAAGCAGAAAGCTGAGAATACGCCGCCTCCCCCGAATCTTCAGGTCAACCTCTTCACCATGGATAATGTCGGCGTGTATGTGGTCGCAAAAGGGGCCACAAAAAGCGGCGCAGGGATTCCGGTCAAAGTCGCCCCCATCGGACCTCTGGGAACGGATCCGGAAGGGATTTCTGCCTTTGATTTTGCCATGCGTGTCATGGGGGCAATTATTGTGGATTCCTCCAAGCAGGGCGTGATTAAAATTTCAGATGCGGCTTTGAAAGCTACGGATGGTCTTATGAAGTCCGGCTCATCTGCATTGAATGGCTCGACAAAATTGTTGAAAGATACCGGTAAAGGAATCGAAAAAACAGGCGATGATCTGGGAAAATCGGTAAAAAAACTTTTCGGTAAATAAGTCTGATTTTTTGATTTTATCGGGACCGCTGCAAGCTCAAATTTAATTTGCAGCGGTCCTTTTTTTATTATGCCAAAAGATATTCAGCAATAGTAACAATGTTACCGATCACGGCGGGATCGGATGTAACAGTCGGTCTGTGTCCGGGGATAAAGTGGACAAACTTGCCGCCCCAGGGAGTCATATTTTCAAAACACTGGGGGAAAACACCTTCTTCAATGAATGTATCGAGAAGAACAGTTGCGGGGCAAACCTGTTCCAGATTCGTATAGATTTCATCTTCCGGCAATTGGCAGGCGGTCAACTTTTCCGCGAGGGGATGACGCACTTTGCACAGGCGCAAGTCATAGGGTTTGACCGGGTGTGTGGATGCGGGGATCTGATCCGGATCGCCGGGTCTGACCCAGCGGAAACCGACGATCTGACGCCACCAATCCCACTGCCAGAATGCGGCACTGGAACCATGGAGCAGCAGAACATTACCGCCTTTTTCCAAGTAACGACGGACGCGTTTTTCGGCTTCGGGACCGGGATGAGGCAGATTGCATGTTGCGCCGATCATATTCAGGATGAGCAATTCGCAATCGTCTTCCCAATTGGAGTTTTCGAGAATCGACCAGTCATCTTCCCGGAATGTGATTTTCTGCTGCCATTCTGCGGGGAGATTTTCGAAAATGACTTTACCGGGATTGACGCCGTAATGATTGTCTGCGAAAAAATAAATCATAAAACCGTTCCTTATTTTTTAATGTTTTTCTTGATTTCTTTAAGACGTTCCGCTTCCGGCAGCTGTTTGTAGAAATGATCCAGCGGATAACATCCGGAAATCATGCCGTTACGGGGTGCGCTGGTACAATCGCCGAATGTACGGCAGATGCGGCAGCGGTCGAGAGTTTTTCCTTCCAGAGTATCGGCACAGATTTCAGGATAGCTGAGCACCATTCTGCCGATACCGACAAAGTCAGTCATGTTATTGGCAAGGGCATATTCCGCTGCGTTGGGCAGATATTCCTGCAGGCAGGTGTAGCCGGAGCCGACAACCAGAACTCCGGGGCAGCGTTTTCTCAATTCATCCACCGCAATGATGTGGCGGGATACGTTGTACAGCGGATGTTCCGGCATCTGATATCCATCGGAAACCGGATAATATGCCGGACGCTGCATGTGGACATTATAGTAAGGACTGCCGATGGTTGCACAAATCATGCCGACGCCGTATTCCTGCATCATCTTGACAAACTTCACCGGTTCTTCCAGATTTTCATCCATGTGCATACCGGAGCCGTCGCCGCCGAATGCATAGGGATAATGTCCGCCGTTCCATTCCATGGCATGACCGACGCCGTCTTCACCCTTGACAAAGGGGAAGATGTCGAAAATACTGATACGGGCGGAAAGTTCCAAGCCCGGAGCGGCTTTCTGAATACCTTCTGCAATTTCACGGAAGAAACGGGTGCGGTTTTCGAAAGAACCGCCGTAAGGACCGGGGCGGTCGTAAGCGGTCAGGAATTCATGGCCCAGATACCCATGTGCGTGTTTGATGTCGACGAAATCAAAACCGGCTTTCTGTGCGATCACTGCGGCTTTGATAAAGTGCTGAATGATGTTTTTGACTTCTTCATCGCTGACCACGTTTGCCTGGGAGTTGCCGAATTTCTTATCCAGCAGCGGATGGCTGTATGCGGTAACGGACTCCAGCACATCGTCCCGGTTCGGGTGAGAATAACGGCCGGAGTGGGTCAGCTGCAGACCGATCATGAGGTCGTCATCGGTACCGAACTTTTCCTTGTGGACTTTACGCATATCGGTGCAGATGCTTTTCAGGGCATCAGCGGTATGATCTGCCACCATCAGCTGACGGGTATTGCTTCTGCCGGTATGCATCACGGCGGCGGCTTCGGTTCCGTAAAGAAGTTTTGCACCGCTGCGGGCGAAATTCATCCAGCGTCTGTGAGTATATTCACTGGGAGCGCCTTCGCGGGTACAGTCCCAACCTTCCATGGGGAGGATTGCCCAGCGGTTGCCGATGGTACGGTCTTTGTACTGAATCTTCTGCGCGAGAGCGGCTTTGCCCCCGGTGGGAATGTTTTCCGTCAGACCAATGGAAATATTTTCACTTTTGAGATATTCGGAGAATTCTCCGACCGTTTTGAATTCGATTACTTTACGATAGTTTTGTGCCATAATCAGAACCGTTTTCCTTTCTTCAGGTGTATAAGAATAATTTCACTTTCTTCCAAAGCTTCGTAGTCATGAGGCAGCAGGGCATCAAATTGAATGGAATCGCCGTTTTTCAGCTCATAACTTTCGCCGGGCAGGGAAAAACGCATTTTCCCTTTCAAGACCCAACATAATTCATAATCGTCACGATGCAGTTCGGGACTGGAAAGTTTTGCCCCTTTCGGAGCAATCGCGTGCATGGTGCGCAAGTTGCCGTAATCCACCCGGTCAAACATAAAGTCGCCGGATTGATACTGTTCAGCAGTGACAAGGTGAGATGTGCGTTTTTCCGCAAGAGAAATGAAGTCGGACAGCGTCAAACCGAAACTGCGTGCGATGCGGAACAATGTTTCCATTTCGCACACATTCTGATTCCGTTCCAGTTTGGAAATGATGCTGGAAGAGACGCCGCATTTTTCAGATAATGCGGCAATGCTCATACCATGCTGTTTCCGCAATTCGCGTAAAATGGAAAAATCGCAGATCATACTTTTGCGCCTTCGTCATAAATCTTCTTCGTGCGGTAATCGCTCCAGACTGTTTCAAACCAGCCGTCGGGATCCGGCACATCGCGGCAGACTTCCCAATAGATTTCCGGATAACCGTTGGCACCGAATCCGCACAGCATCATCATCCGGCGGTAAGGCTCATTTTCCTCTTTCATCCGCCAGAAGGGAACCGGGAGTTTGCTGTACACATCCTTGCCATCGGGCGCAAGAACAAGAGATCCGCCGCGGGAGCCGATGTAATCGATCTGCATCAGAATACATTCCAGATAGAAGACGTGAGCAAGACATAATTGACGGTTGCGCAATGCTTCCGTCAAATCCGCCGGAGCCAGTCCGCCCAGACCATCGGAATACAATCTCTGCCATTGCTTGTGTGCGCCATCAAGTGCTTCCGTAACCTTATCCGCAGACCGGATAAAAGAACCGGATTCGCTCATGCGCTGCTGGAATTCGGCACGTTCCGCCTGCCAGTCACACGCAGCATTCTGTGTTTGCAGAAGACGGAATACTGCCAGTTCCCGTTCCGCAATGGCGGCAAATGCGGCGTCATCCATCGTGTCGTCCTGACATTTCTTTGCGATATATTCGGATGCCCGGAATGCGCCTGCCTGCCCGGAATTCAATGCCGAACCGCCGGGTCTTGTTACGCCGTGTGTGCCATTGACTTCGCCCACCGGGAACAGATGTTTGAGATTGATGGATTCCCACCAGACGTTACCGGCAAGACCACCGTTGTTATGCTGTGCGCAAACCGCAATTTCCAACATCTCCGTCGCCAGATCGATTCCGTTACGACGATACAATTCGATTGCCGGACTGTTCAGGACTTCCAACCGTTTCAACGGTGTCGCACAGGTTGCGCCGGACCGTTCCAGATATTCCCGTGTTTCTGCACTCAATGCGGTGAGATCAAGTCCTTCCGGATCGGTGCGGTAATCCAGGAACACACGACGGTGACGCTGTTCGGTTTCGATGTAAGTAAAGATGTCGATCAGAGAAGAACCGGGCACATGTCCCGCCGCAAAAGGCCACTGATAGCCTTTGAGGAAGACAGCATCCAGCATTTCTTCTGTTGAATTGAAATATTCCCGCAGGAATTCTTTTGCATCGTTGCCATCGGCATCGGTGGAAACGAATCGGGGGAGTACCTGCATGTAACTGCCGGAGACGTTCCAACGGAATTTTGTCGATGCCAGACCGAACTGGGATTCCGCAAGGTTACACGCTTTTGCCCCGGCTTCCAGACCAAGCCCGATTGCACCGGTGTGGACGGAAGGATAAACACTGGTCTTGTACAATCCGCCGGGTCCGCCAACTGCGAACACGATGTTTTCCGCCTGAACACATTCCAATTCGCCAGTTTCCTGATGAATGAAAATCGCACCGCATACCCGTGTTTTTGCATCATCGGTCAGGAGTTTGACTGCAACACGTTTTTCTTCTACTGGGATTGCACGCCGTTTGACTTCTTTAATCAAAGCCACGCACATATCACGGGAAGTGTAGGGACCGCAGCTTGTCGCACGCCGTTTCGGGTCGTGGTCCGTCTTGTAGCCGATATATTGTCCCAGCGGATCATGAGGGAACGGGACGCCCAATGTTACAAGGTGATGGAATCCCAACGGAGACATGGCGGCTTCCACCAAGGCAATATCGCCATGCATGGATCCGCCTGCCGAAAGGTCGCGCGCCATGAATACGGGACTGTCCCCTTCCTTGCCATACATCCCCAACTTGTAATAAGTCTGCTTATCACTGCCGGTATTGATGGAGGTCCCCATGCCGAGGCCCTCGGTATAAATGGCAATATTTTTCACGCCCTGTGCATCCAGGCGTACTGCGGCGGCAAGGCCGGAAGCTCCGCTGCCGATGATCAATGTATTGAGCTTTTTCATTGTATCAGAATCTTTCGATCACAAGGCCGCCATCCACATTGATGACCTGTCCGGTGGAATAACGGAGACTTCCTGCCACCAGCATGGAAACAGCTCTGCCCACATCATCGGGCATACCCCAGCGTTTCTGAAGGGTGAGACCATCTGCAATCAATTTATCATATTTGGCAGTAACGACACTTGTCATATCGCTCTTGATAATGCCGGGACGCAGTTCATAAACACAAATTCCTTCATCTGCCAACCGTACAGCGAACAATTTGGTTGCCATCGCCACACCGGCTTTTGAAAGACAGTATTCGCCACGGTTGATACTGGCATAATCGGCAGAAACACTGCCGGTATTGATGATGCACTGGAATTTGCCGTTCTTATTGGCAATCATGCGTTTTGCCGCCGCCTGAGTCAGGAAGAAAGGACCTTTCAGGTTGATATTCAGCACGCGATCAAAACTCTGCTCACCCATATCAAGGAGGTCGGCACGGACATCGGGAGCAACACCGGCATTATTGACCAACACATCGAGGGATCCGAATTCAGCAATAAACTCATCAAGCATTTTTTCTCTTGCGGCGGCATCGGAGACATCGCACTGGAAATAAACGAATTTACCGTTATACTCCCGACGCAAGTCAGCGAGAAACGCATCCACTGCGGCATCCTGTGCTGCTCTGCCGCAGAAGCCCACATTATGGCCCAGCTGCGCCAATTCTTTCACGATTCCGGCACCGATACCGCGGGTGCCGCCGGTCACTAATACATTACTTGCTTCCATATTTCTGTCTCCGTTTCTTGAAAGATAAAGTTTATGGTGTAATATATCATATAAGAAATATATTGTCAAGTAATTTTTCAGAAAGGTCGCTTCAAAAGTTCTCAAAAAAAGGTGGATTTTATTATTTACCCGGGATATAAGCCGGATAATAGGCAGGATAAGCCGGATAGGCAGAGGTATGATTGCAAAGCAGAGTTATCTTGCAAAAAAGAAACTGCCGTTTACCCTGTTTCTTCGTTTGCCTATTCCGGCGTATCCGTCCTATTCCACCGTAGAACCTCCGCAAAAATCATAGAAAACCTTTTTTCCCGGAAAACATTTGTTTCCTCCGGTTGAAATTATGGGCTTATGTGGTATATTTACCATGTAGTTCAATTCCGGAGTAAAATCATGGCAGGTAAGATCATTCTGAATGTAATCGAAGGTGCATATACCGGCACCCGTTACCGGTTCGACAGCCGGATGCTTTGTCTCATCGGCAGAGCTCCGAACTGCACGATTCAATTACAGGGGGAAGCAGCAGAAGGTTTGTCACGCTGTCATTGTCTGCTTGATATCCGGCCGCCACGGGCATTGATTCAAGACCTCGGCAGCAAAAACGGAACGTTTCTGAATGAACACGAAATCGGCAATGCAAAAATGGCAGAAGAAAAAGATCTGCCGTTTTATGAGTTGTCCGATAACGATACCATCCGTATCGGCTCCAATGTCTTCCGCATCACTCTGATCCAACCGGGCAAGTGTCATGTCTGCCACAAGATCCTGCCGGAAAATACCCCGCCCGATCCGGTGACCGGATACCATATCTGCATGGAATGTCTTTCCATCGGGTTGCGGTCACCAATTCTTCCCGCATCGAAAACCCTGCCCATGCGAACCTGTTCTGTGTGCGGGCTGACAACGGTATTTTCTCCCGATGATGCCGTGCCGCCGCCCGGAGAATTCAAGTGTCCGGAATGTTCTCTGCGCAATGAGGGCGACCCCAACAGCACGCAGAAGATGCCGGAAAATAATAAATTGCCGTCCAATCTTTTTTCCATTCCCGGATACCGGATTCTGCGTCATCTGGGCAAAGGCGGCATGGGTGATGTCTATTTAGGGCAGGATACGGAGACGTTGGAAAAGGTGGCAGTCAAAGTACTGCGTCCGGATATTGCATCTTACGAAAATTGCCGTACTGATTTTCTGCGTGAAACGGAGAATCTGCGCCGGATGCATCATCCGAACATCATCGAATGGAAAAACTTTTATGAGCAGGAAGAAGCCTATTATCTGGTGTTGGAATACTGTTCCGGCGGAACTCTGCGCAATTGGCTGAAACAGAACGGGACGCTGGATATGCGTACGGCTTTAGATTTGACGTATCAGATTCTGGATGGGTTGGATTATGCGCATCATCTGCGCTTCACCCAGGTTACGGAAATGGATGATAAGGAACATCAGGTAACCGGTCTGGTTCATCGGGATATTACGCCCCGGAACATATTTATCTCGATCAGCGAAGATATTCCAAGTGCAAAAATTTCTGATTTCGGGCTGGCAAAAGCCTTTGAACTGGCAGGGCTCAGCGGCAATACCCGTACCGGTAACTTTTCCGGAACATTGGGATTCATCTGCAAACAGCAGTTGATCAATTACAAATATGCCCGGCCGGAAGTGGATGTCTGGGCTGCAGCGGCGGTTCTCTATTACATGTTGACCGGAATGCCGCCACGGGATTTTTCCGGTGATGATTCTCTCCGGGCGTTTGAAAAAACGCCTGTTTCCATTGCGGGGAGACACCCGGAACTGACGCCCGCCCTTGTTGCGGTGATCGATGGTGCGCTGGATGACAGTGGAAAATTACGTTATGCGACCGCATCTGCCTTGAAAATGGCATTGATGGCAGCGGAATAAAAAAAAAAAAAAGAGCATAAGCACCTGTATCCATTCCTGCCGGACTCCCTCCCGGGTATTTGCAAATGACAGAACGCGGATTGTTAAAAAGTCATTTGCAAGTTGATGACTCAGCAAATTATTATGAATGGGTACAAAATCCAATTGACGGAGAAAAGTGAGCCCCCCGACTATACCTTTTCCTGCTCAGAAACAATTGGATGGGTGCTTATGCCTTTATGTTAAAAAGTTAGGTTTTAATTACGACTGAATCAGATGCTTCTCTGAAGACCGATTACGACACCTTTAACCGGGAAATCAGCGATTCTTCCGGTTTCGATTGAGTTCTGGCCATGACCGCTGTGCATTTCCACCAAACCATTTTCCAGAGTCTTGCAGGAACGCAATACATCGTGTCCATTCAATTCGGTCAGAACGATATCACCATTGGAAATATTTTCCGGATGGCTTTTCACGATCACGATGTCACCATCAAGAATACCCACATCACGCAGTTCCGCACCTTTGACATGCATGGCAAACAAATCTTTGCCTGCGGCGGCGAGACGGTGGAAGATCTTGGAGTCACAAATAATATCCTGCAAAGGAATACCTGCCTGGTCGACAACGGGAACGGACTGGACACCGACGGGGACTTTGTTCTTTCTTTTAAGTTTGTTGAGACTGATGCTTCTTGCTTTGGAGCTTCTGGTAAGAATGGATTTTTTCTGAAGTGCGCGGATGTGGGCAAATACGGTCGAAGTCTTGATTCCGAAATTTTCTGCGATTTCATAAATCGTCGGAGCCATTCCGTTGGCGTTCACGAATTCTTCGATGAAATCGATCATGTTCTTCTGTTTTTCTGTAAGTCCTTTCATGGTACTTCCTCCCATTTTTTTTTGTTTTTTTTTCGGACACCGGTCAGCAGCGTTTTGCTGCTTAATTCCGTTCCCGGTGCTCATGGTGCATAAAATACATCTCGATAGTCTTAAATCAAGAAAAAATGACTGGATTTTTGCTTGATTTAAATCAAACTTGAGCATTTTAGAGTATGTTTTATACCCTGGAGGAAAAACAGATTCGCGGGTCTGCCAGGACGTAAAGGATGTCGGCAAGCAGAATACCCGTCAGCGTAAGAAATCCGCCGAAAGAAAACAATGCCATCACCAGCGGAATATCACGGCTGGATAGCGCAGTCATACTCAATTCACCCATTCCGGGGATATTGAAAATGTACTCAATCAGAATACTGCCGGATACCAGAGAAGGCAGTATTCCGGCGAATAATGTTATTAAAATAATTAAGGCATTGCGTAACGCGTGTACGTAAATCACATCCCGTTCCGGCACACCTTTTGCACGGGCAGTACGGATATAATCCTGACGGATCACGTCCAGCATCCCCGCACGGGTAAAACGGGTAATTCCGGCAAAAGAAGCATAACTCAAGCAGAAAACCGGCAGAACATAATGGGAGGCATTGCGCAGCATGAATTCCCACGTGGATAAACCGGTGGAAACGCCGTCCGCCAAACCTTTGAGCGGGAAAATCGGGATCAAACCGCCTTTGCAGAAGATGGATTGCAGCATGAGCGCAGTCCATAATCCGGGGAGCGAATACAGGAAAAACAGGAAAAACGTCATACCACGGTCAAATTTTGTATCCGGGTGCAGTGCCGAATGAATTCCGAGGGGGATTGCCAACAGATAAGTCAGCAGAATGGCAAGGATATTCAAGCGCAAAGTAACCGGCAAACGTTCCATAATCAATTCAGAAACAGCCCTGCCTTTATCGACCGCCACCGAAGTACCGAAATCGCCCCGGAGAGCATCCTTCATCCAGAGAGCAAAACCGACAATTGCAGGCTTATCCAAGTTCAATTTTTTCTCAATAATTTCATTGCGTCCGACCTCACTTTTCTCTCCGGAAAGCATACCGGCGGCACCGGCACCATCCTTCCCGGAATCGCCGGAAGAAAGCATATTGCTTTTCGCCGGATCACCGGGTGCCAGACGCATCAACAGATAGCTGGAGAATAAAATCACCAGCAATGTGACAGCGCCGAGTGCAAGGCGTTTGCATAAATACGAAAAAAATTGATCTTTCATGCGTTTTTTTTCAACTTTACATTTGCATTTTTTAAAAAACAGTGCATATTTACAGTATTCCAAATTCGGGGTGTCGTAGCTCAGTTGGATAGAGCGGCTCTCTCCTAAAGAGCAGGTCCCCGGTTCAATTCCGGGCGACATCACCATTTTCAGACTCCTGCAGCAATACAGTAAAGGCTTTTTCCGGAAAGTCAAATATTTTTCCCGCTTTTTTCCAATTTTTCCACAGATATCATTGACTTTCCAGTGGATTTTTTATTTTTACAGTGTATAGTAAAAAAGTGCTGCGGCAGCCGCACAACAGGAATGTCTGCCGAACAAACGCCGCCGGTCCCCACTGGTGACGTTTGCTGACATTCCGGACAATACAGACTGCCGCAGAATAGGTACTATACCTTACTTTACACGGAATATAAACTGAATCTTACACCGGAATTGAAAAATGCATCGTTTTTTTTATGAAAATTTGAAAAATGCAGCACCCCAGGATCTGGTCAAGCTGAATAAAGACGAAAATGAACACCTGTTTAAAATCCTTCGCGCCGCTCCCGGTGACCGCGTCGGGCTCATCGACGGCGCCGGTACTGCCGCCGATGCCGTCGTCGAAGAAGGCAAGATGCTCCGGATCGAAAATCTGACTCTTTTCCCCATTCCTGCGCTCCGGATCCATGTTTATGTTGCCGCGCCCCGCAAACAGAAAATGGAACAATTACTGAAACAGGCGGGCGAACTCGGCGCATGGCGGATCGTCCCCATTCAGTGCGAACGTTCCGTTGCCTTGCCTTCCGGGGAACGAATCGCAAAACGGGGTCCGGATCTGCTGATGGAAGCGTGTAAACAGTCCGGCAACGCCTATCTGCCTCAACTGGAAGATCCGCTTAAATGTATGGATGCCATTGCGGATGCAAAAGCAAAATGCCGCAAGATCTTTTTCGGCGACCCGGGCATTACGGGTGAAACGGGTACATTATCCGGCGACATTGGCTATTTTATCGGACCGGAAGGTGGTTTCTCTCCGGCGGAAGCGGATGCCATGCGTCAGGCGGATTTTCTCCCGATCCGGATCGGTCATTGGATCCTCCGTGTGGAAACGGCGGTCACTGCAGGGTTGGCCGTTCTCAACTATCTGGAAGATAAAGTACAATAATGTAGCTGAAAAAACTTGATTTTTTCCCTTTTCAGGTGTAAATTATTATAGTATTAATAATAACACCAAAACAAAAGAAAGAATGATCATGTTTTATACCAGTACACGCAGTAATACCGAATTGGTTTCCGCAGCAACGATCGCAAGGGGTATCGCCGAAGATGGCGGCCTCTTCGTTCCTGTGGAATTCCCCGCCGTCACTCCCGATTTCTTCCAGCGTCTCGCTGATATGGATTATTGTCAACGGGCAAAAGCGGTTCTTTCCCTGTATCTTACCGACTTTACCGCCGATGAAATCGAACATTGCGTAAACGGCGCCTATCGCGGTTCTTTCGAAAATGAACAGCCCGCTCCCGTGAAGGAAGTCAAAAACGGTATGCACCTGCTCGAATTGTGGCATGGTCCCACTTGTGCATTCAAAGACCTGGCTCTGCAGCTGCTCCCCTATCTGCTGACCGCATCCGCCAACAAAACCGATCCCGGCAGAACAAAAGTGATCCTCGTCGCAACCTCCGGCGATACCGGTAAAGCCGCTCTTGACGGATTTGCCGATGTTCCCGGTACACGGATCATTGTATTTTACCCTGTACACGGTGTCAGCGCCATGCAGAAACTGCAGATGCAGACCCAGACCGGTGACAACGTGGCAGTTTGCGGTATCGAAGGCAATTTCGATGATGCACAGTCCGGTGTCAAAGCCATCTTTGCCGATACAGAAATGATGAAGTTCCTCGCAGACAAGAAAATGGATTTCTCTTCTGCCAACTCCATCAACTTCGGCCGTCTTGTTCCCCAGATCGTTTACTACATTTCTGCTTACTGCGATCTGATCAAACAGGGCAAAATCAAAAATGGCGACAGCATCAACGTCTGCGTCCCCACCGGTAACTTCGGCAACATCCTCGCCGCTTATTACGCAAAACAGATGGGCTTGCCCGTCAATAAGTTTATCTGCGCTTCCAACCGGAATAACGTGCTGACCGACTTCATCAATACCGGCGTATATGACCGGAACCGGACATTCCATGCAACTACAAGTCCCTCCATGGATATTCTGATTTCCTCCAACCTGGAACGTCTGCTGTATCACCTGTATGATGGCGACAACGGTGCGATCCGTCAGCTGATGAATGAACTGCGTCAGAACGGAAAATATGAAATCCGGAAAGACGTATTGACCCGTCTCCAGAAAGATTTCTATGCCGGTTATTGCGATGACGAAACGGTCACCAAGACCATTTCCGCTCTGTTCAAGGATGAAAAATATCTTTGCGATACCCACACTGCAGTTGCGGTCAACGTTTACGAACAGTACACAAAAGAAACCGGCGATACAACACCCTGTATCATCGCTTCCACTGCATCCCCGTACAAATTTGCCCCGGCAGTTCTCCCGGCAGTTTACGACGGTGCTTTGCCGGAAGATGAATTTGCCATGACAGAAACTCTGTTTGCCGCAACCGGTCTGCCGATTCCGGCACCGATCGCTTCTCTGCGCGGCAAGAAAGTATTGCATCCGGCGGCGATTGAAAAATCCTGCATGAGTGAATTCATCCGCGAATTTCTGAAATAATCAGCTCCGGCTGCAGTGTATCAAAATTGAGACGGAAGGTCCGCTCATGAAAAAGAATGAAACGGTCAAGCTCGGTTTTCTGCAATTCAAGCAGGAGAATGATCAACTCAAACTCCATCGCACCGGGCTGTATCTTTCGGCAGAATATCAGATCTGCCAGCCCGGCAATCAGGGTTTGTTCCATATCCGTACAAACGAACGCTGTTATGAAGGCGATGATCTGAAATTCATCCGATTTGAACAGCAGGAAAATGAACTGAAACTGATTTTTGAAACGGTCGATCAAACTCTCATTGCCACTGCGAATTTTCAGCTGGATCCGGAAAGCGGCATTATCATCCGCAAGGATTCACTGAAAAATCAATCCGGCAGAGAATTGCATATCCTCCGCTTCTACTCCCGCATGTCTTTCCAGAGCAATGATTACGAAGTTTATGCCCAACAGAGCCGCTGGGGATTGGAAGCACAGGGGCAGTGGTGCCGTCTTCATACCGGCGCAATGGAGCTTATTTCCCGCCACGGACGCTGGACCGAATGTGGTTCTCCGTTCGCCGCGATCCGTTCCGATGAAACGGCCAATACGCTTGCATTCCATCTGCTCCCCAATGGGGATTATGTCATGCGTTTCGCCCTGCCCGGATTCAGCACCAATAAATGTCCGCTGGTTCTGGAAACCGGGTTGAATGATGAACGGCTGGATTACGTTCTGTCTGCCGATGGAATCATGGGAGGAACCAGTCTGCTGATTCAGGAATTGCCCGGCAGAGAAGTTTATTCCGGCACCGCGGCACTGCACCGTTATGCAAATAAGAATCTGATTAAAAATGAACGTCATCTGCCCATCGTGTACAACACCTGGCTGGACGTTATGACTAGACTGGATGTACCCCGTTTGCGTCGACAGCTGGCTGCTGCGAAAAAGGCAGGGTGCGAAGTCTTTGTGATCGATGCCGGCTGGTATGACATGCTCGGCAGCTGGCAGGAACATCAGGATAAAGCATTCTACGGCAAGATGAAAGAATTTGGCGATGAAGTCCGGGCGGCAGGTTTGAAATTCGGTATCTGGATGGAACCGGAAACATTTCAGGCGGATGCCCCGGTCGTCAAAGAACATCCTGAATGGTTTGAGCCGACGGAACCTGCGGGCGGTACGTTCCGGAAGAAATTCTGTTGTCAGGAAGCAATCGACCATCATTACAACATGTTTGCGACTTTGATCCGTCAGTACAATCTGGATTACATGAAGCTCGATATGAATGCCAGCTTGGGAGTCGATGCCACCGGCAGAGCATTGTCACACTACGTTGCCGCTCATCATGAAATCATGACACGTCTCCGTAACGATTTTCCCAACACGGTCTTTGAAAACTGCTCCAGCGGTGCCATGCGTACCACACTGGGCGAATTGCCGTATTTTGATCAGCATTTCATCAGCGATAACGGAAATGTGCTGGATGTTCTCCACATCACACAGGGTATGCTCCTGCGTTTCCCGCCGGGCAGAATCCTCCGCTGGTTGGTCATTGCATCCGGCGGCATGAATGAACTCTGGGGCGAAAATAAACAGGAAACCGTCCTCCAAGTCCAGAATGCCACTTGGAAACATTACGAAGAAACCGACCTGAATTGCGGACTCCTTGCCTCGATGACCGGGGTCATGGGCTTCTCCGGCGATTTGGCATCTTTCACCGATGAAACGTTGGCAAAGATCAAACGTTACACCGCTTATTACGCGGCGAACAGAGACTCATTCCAGCGCAGTGAAGCAACGTTGCTGACACCGCCCCAATCCATCGATCACCGTCATGGAACAATCGGATTCCAGTTTACGGATCCGGTTCAGGATAAGCATTTTGTCTTTACATTCTATCGGGATTGCGATGGCATGACCGGTACGGTTTTCCCGCTGCAGGGACTTTGTCCGGAAAAACAATATCTGGTGAAAAAGGTCACTTTCGACGCAGCAGAGGAAGAATGTCAGCAATACAGCGGTGCTGAATTGAGCAAGGACGGACTTGAGTTTGTTTTTGAGCTTGAGCAGCATGGTGATTTCAAAGCCATCCTCATGGAAATTTCCGCAAAATAATATAACAACAATCATCAAAAGAAGAAGTTACAACTATGATCAAGATGATCAGCTATATCATCCCCGTGATGATGAATTTTGTGTTCGGTGCCATTCTTTTCATCACCGTTCAACGTTTCACCAATGCAGGCGCAAGCAGTTTGCTGACCGGTCTGCCGCTCACAATCTGGGCGTTGATTTACGGGATTCTCAATCCCATCATCGGCAAGTTTGCGAATGACAAAAATGCAACGAAGTTCATTATCAGTTCCGGCATTCTGACCATTATTTCTGCGGCAGGATTCCTTTTCGTTCCGGCACTCTATTTCCAATTTGTGTGGATGTTGCTGCTTGGCGGTGCATTTGCGCTTTATTGCGTTCCTTTCCAGGTATTTGCTAAAAGCATCGAAAGCGGGGAATCCGCCGGTGGTGCAGATGCCGTCGGCAAAACAGCCGGACGTTATACCTGCGCATGGAGCATGGGGCTTGCCTGCGGACCTCTGGTTTTCGGATTTCTCAAGCCGGAAATCGGGTTCGGCATCTGTATGCTCATCGGTCTTTGTATGTCTGTGATGATCGGGATTGTCTCCCGCTGTCTGAAAAACCGTGCACCAGTCATTCCCCAGGCGGCGGAAGTCGTAAAAGCGGAAGAAATGAAATCCGACGTCCCTGCGGTGGATTTTGCATGGGTCGGCTGGATCGTGGGCGGTATCGGAACATTCGGTATCTGCCAGCTCCGTACCCGTTTGCAGCCGCTGGGTGTCACTTGCGGATTCGGTGAACAGGCATTGGCGATTATGCTTTTCAGCCTCAGTTTTGTACAGAGCTTGACCGGGCTTGCCTTGTCCTTCACGGGTTCCAAATGGCAGTTCAAACGTTTGCCGGCATTCCTTGCGGGAATCATTGGTATTATGACCTTGTTTGTATTTGGCGTGCGTGATCTTTCCAACTTGTTCTATGTAGCGGCGGCAGTGTACGGGCTTTACTCCGGCTGCTTCTATTATTACTTTGTATACTATTCCCTGTCTCATCCGACAAAATCCGGATTCTATGCCGGGATGAACGAGCTTATCGTTTCTCTGAACAGCATTATCGCTCCGATTATCGGCGGCTTGCTGGCATCTTCCAATAACGTTTATCCCTTCTGGATTTCAACGGCATTGGTTGTTTTCGCAACGATTCTGCATATTGTGATGCTGACCCGCGTACGCAAAAAAGCATAAACACAAAATCATTTAAAATTAAAATGAGTCCGAAATTGTTATTTCCGGACTCATTTTTTTTGTACAGCTTGTGCAGCCGATTACAGATTGGCTCCCATTTCCACCAGTTTGCGGCGGACTTCCTTACCATCCAATGTGCAGACATCCACACCGGCTTTGACGCTCATCGCAGCGGCAATACCGGCAGCCTGACCAATGGAAACAACCGGCGGCATCACGCGGCAGCTGGAATGCAATGCATGGTCAACCGAAATACAACGGCTGCCGACGGTCAGGTTTTTCACATTCCGCGGGACAATACAGCCGAAGGGAATTTCATAGAAATCAGAGCGGTCCATACGGATGATTTCCGTACCGGTTCCGAGGGGGTTATGAATATCGATCATGTAATTGCAGCGGGCAATGGCATCATCAAACTTGGCAGCCTTCATAAAGTCTTCCCGGGTGATATAATTCAAACCGAGAATACGGCGGCTTTCACGGACGCCGACATGAGATGCAATGGATGCCAGCTGAGCATTTTCGTAGCCCGGAATCGTACGCTGGAACCAGCGGAAGATTTCTTTTACCTGACGGTGTCCTTCCAATTCTGCTTCGGAAAGCTCCATACCGTTCACCGCAGATTTCATCACAATACGGGTTGTATTGAAATGTTTGACGTCGCTGTCCAGATTGAGGAAGATCAGCAGATTTTCGCGGGGGCAATCAATTTCTCCCTTGGCTTTGGCATCCAGATAACGCTGCTGCAGATCGGCATTTTCAGGGATACGGGTGATATCAATGCCTTTGATCTTGAAGCAGGTTGTCATCGGCTGACAATATCCGGATTCACCGCCGAATTCGGAAGGTGCGCCCGCAAGAGTTGCCAGGTCACCGTCACCGGTACTGTCAACGAAGGCTTTTGCGCGGATGGCAACGAAACCGGATTTGGAGAGGAAGATGGCTTCTGTAATGCGGCCGTCATCATCCATTCTGACATCGGCAAGAGTGTGATGATAAATGATTTGCACACCGGCTTCCAGACAGAGATCTTCCACGGCGAGGGAAGCGACATCTTTAGGAATAACACCGCCGCCGATGGCAACGGCACTGGCTCTTCTTTCATCGAATTTTTCCGGCAGATAGGAATACATTTTATTGATCCATTCCACATAAACGGGACGGTCAAGAGCATCCAATACATTGTTGCCGTTTTCATCCTGTTTAATCAACTGATGATTGGGCATGAAGGGAGAGACTTCCCCCTGGGCAGCCATACCGCCGAGAACGCCATAACGTTCCACCAGAATGACTTTTGCACCTGCGCGGGCTGCCATGACGGAAGCACCGAGTCCGCCGGGACCACCGCCGATAACCAGGACGTCCGCTTCCGCAATAACGGGAATATCTTTTTTGATTTGATATGAAACAGTTGACATGATTGAATCCTTTCCTGTCGATTATAAATACTCCATAATATAAGTCGGTGTTGGCATATTTTCAAGACATGAAATCCATTTTTTATAGGAATTTACGTGTCTTTCCGACGTATTTATGAATTCAAATACAACAACAGGAGGTTCAAATGAATATGGAAAATCTGATGTCCGGCGCATTCGGTGCGCTGTTCGTCACTGTTTTCGATTTTGTCTTATTGCGGAAACAGAATAAATTGGAAGATCGGCTCAATCTGGTGGAAGATGAAAAAATCACACAACTGGAACGCAAAATCAATAAACATTTGGAAGCCGATCGCAGTCAGGAAATCCTGGCAGAACTGCGGAATCTGGGCGGTGCCGTTATGCGCCTCTCTGATTCCACGGCACGGTCATTGGAAAATATTGCAAGTCAGAATTCCCGGCTTGCAGCACACGACCTGTATTTGCAGGAATTGAACGAAAGTACAAAAGAACATATCAGGATTTATCATCATGGCAAGCAGTAAACAACTCCGTATCCGCCGGGCAATCATCCGCACCATTTATGACTATACCTGCGGACAGGATCTGGAGACCGTTTTGTGTTCTCCGGAACTCATGCTCGAAAATCCCTCCGCAGAAGCCGCTATGGCAGAGTGGCTCACCCTCATCGACACCGGATTCCTCATTCCGCTGCCCGGTTATGACCGCAAAGTCTGCAAACTTGCCGTTTCCATCCGCCGGGGAATGGATGCTTCCGGCGGCATCCTTCCCCGGCATCCGGTGCTGTTCGGCCCTCAGGTGATGTAATCATGGCGCGGAATCCTTATCATCGTCTGGGCTGGAAAACCCGGAGCCGTATTCTGGAATGTTTGAAAAACGGCATGATGCCCGATGACATCACGGCCGATCCGGTCATCGCCGATGCGTTGCAGGAAAAAAATATCACATTGACCGCTGAATCATTCAGCAGCATCCGCCGCAGCCGGGAATATCTTTCCTATATGGAACGCGCCGGAAGAGATGCGGACAGCCGGTCGGCAGAAATGATTACGGCAGCCGTGCTGAATAATTCTTCCGCCTTGAAAAACATTACGGACAACGCCCGCTATGAATTGGCAGTCCTCGTCCGGGATCTGCTTACCGATACCAACGCTTTGCCGGATATGCAGGAAAAAATCAAGGCAATCCGGGCGCTGGCACAATGTCTGGCATCCCTCAGCACTGCCGCGATGGATCGGAAACTCGCCCGTCGGGAAACGTTGATTGCCGGGTTGAAAAAAGGAATGCTCCGTTTGGAAGCAGAAAAGAAACAACTGGAAGCAGAACTCATTCTCTGGAAAGAACGTGCCGGTGCTGCCGATGCAGAACGGATCGTTTCCGAATTGAACAAACAGGTCGGTTTATGAAATTTCTCCCTTATCAGAAACGGTGGATCCTCGATGATTCACCGCTGAAACTTTATGAAAAAACAAGACGCGGCGGCATCACATACGCCACCAGTTACCGCGCCGTGATCAAATGTCTCAAACGCGGCGACGGCTTCACCCAATGGGTTGCCAGCCGCGATGAAGTCACCGCAAAAGAATTTATTACCGATTATGTGGCAAAATGGGCGAAACTCGCCAATACATCGGTTCGTGGGCTGGATGGCACGTATGCCGAAATCGTGGATGAAAAACACGGTGTTTCTGCCAGGACGGTCAAATTCCGTAACGGCGCAAGAATCGTTTCTTTAAGTTCCAACCCTCTCGCATTCGCCGGCAAAGGCGGCGATGTCCTTGTAGATGAATGGGATTTGCATCCCGATCAAGCCGCCGTTTATGATATGGCCTATCCTTGCATCACCTGGGGCGGTCAGCTGGAACTGGTTTCCGCTTACAGCGCATCCGGATCCGATCAGACGGAATTTGCCCGTTTATGCAACGCCTGCCGGAATGGAGAACGGCGCGACATCAGTTTTCATCGCACCACCATTCTTGATGCCGTGGAAGAAGGGTTTGTGGAAACGGTGAATGAAGTCAAAGCCGCTCGCGGGATGCCACCATTGAGCAGAAAAGCATTTCTCGATCAACTGGAACAGGGCTGCCGTTCCAAATCCGCATACGAAAGTCAATACCTCTGTATTCCCAACCGGACAGGCGGCGAACAGCTGATTCCGCCCGATGATTTGCGCAATGCGATTGCCGATGAATATAAAACTCTCCGGCTCCATTGCGAAAATGGCGATGACGTCCCCGCTGATTGGCTCGATTCCCATTTCTGGCAGGAGCATCTGCCCGATGAACATTATGTATTCGGCTATGACATTGCCCGCACTGGAGACTTATCGGCTATCTGGATTTCGTTCATCCGGGAGAAAACACTTTATCCGGCGGCAATCATCACGTTGAAAAACTGTCCGTTCGGCATACAGAAAAAACTGATCCGGGCAATTCTGGATTCCACGTATAACATCAACGGGTGTGCCGATAAGACTGGAATGGGGATGGCAGTCTGTGAAGAATTGCAGGAAAGTTACCCGGAACGTTTTTGCGGATTGAATTTTGCCGCCGATAAATTTTCCCTTGCGATCGGGCTGAAAAATGCCTTTGAACAACGTCAGATACGACTCCCTGCGGATTTACCGGAAATTCAGGCGGATCTTGCCGGAATCCGGAAAAGTTCTGCCATCTCCGGCAAGTTATGTTTTACCGAATCAAAGAACGAACTTCTGCCATCCAGTCATTGCGATATTGCATGGAGCTGTGCCCTGGCAGTCCGCGCGGCAAACGAACAGATACCGTCCGAAGATGCCGCTTTTACCGATGAACTCGAAAACAAATTTACATTCGAAAGGTCTTATTCCCGATGAGCTGCAATCTCTCAAAACAACAACTCCGCATCCTCGCTGATTCCGAAGATTTTCAGAAAATCATTGCCGCTGACCCCGTATTGGATCGACTGGAATCGTTACAGTATGACGAACCGGCGGAAATCCTGAATTTGCAGGAAAATCTGGGCTTGCCTGTCCGTTTCGGCAAACTGGATGTACGCCCTCTTACGCCTGCAAAATGGGCATTCCTCTGGTCGAAAAACAGTCCATACACCAGAGTCCGGAACATTTACAAAAAGGATGCGATTTATTTCCTCGCCGTCCTGGCCGCAAAAAATCTGAACCACATCCCGGAACTGGAGGACATTTTCAAAAAGGCAGAGCTGCCGATTATGACTCTTCATGAACAGATCACCGCCTATCTGCGCCGGTGTTTTTCCCCTTTACAGCTGCTCCCCGCCTCCGGAAATAAAGAACAGCCAATCCGGTTTGATCCGGATTGGCTGCTTCGTGTCAGTTCCATTGCGGCGCAGGAAAGTCACACTCCCATACGGGAAGTGATGAACGCCATGCCATTAAATCAAGTCTGCTGGCTGTATATTGATTACCGCCGTAAATTCGACCGTCACAACACCATCCGGCGCCGTCACAGTGCGGAGATCGCAAAGCAGATGATGGATCGCGCAATGGAACTGGGTGCTGAATTCTTTCAGTAATTATTACCAGTTATCCGTGCGGAACGGAACCATGGGCAAACCGGCGGCGTTGTACATATTCACGCCGTCGGGATATGCCCGGTATGCGTAACGGACGGCAACCGGAGTTTTGACTTTATCAGAAGAAAGAATAACTTTTTCTCCGTCGATCTTTGCATCTGCCCAATACCAGACTTTATCCGCTCCGGCGATGGCAAAATGTGCCGGTTTGGCATCGGTCTTCACCGGTTTTTCCAAACCGGTCTTTTTCGCAGTCATCAAACCTTTGGCATAATCAAAAGAAAGAATCGCCTGATTGCCTTTGATTTCCATGGATTTGAAAAGCGGACCGCTTACCACAACATCTTTTTTACCATATACATCCCGCAATGCCCAGAGAGCCAGACGTTCCCCGACATCGTATTTATTTTTCGGGTGGATATCATTTTCCATACCGATATCGATCGTACAAGCCATACCACTCTTGGGAATATCCATGGCTTTTCTCTGTGCTTCACGGATCAACGCAAATCCATTACCACCCTGCGGATCGTTGGTTGCTTTCATGTATGCTGCCAACTGAACAAAGAAGAACGGGAAGTCATCTTTCCAGGCGGCACGCCAACCATTGACAAGGGCATGCATATAGTGATAATATTTCATACCATCACGCCAGTTGGAGCATCCCTGATACCACAGCGCACCTTTGATGGGGAACCGGACGATCGGTGCCATCATGATATTATATCTGTAACCGGCAGGCGGATACGGTCTCAAACCGGGGGCAACAGGCGCAGGCTCGCCTTTTTTCAATGCTGCTTCGGCTTTAGCGACCCATGTATTAGCACGTTTGATCAAACCCTGAATGTGTTTTTTGTATTCCGGTGTACCGGGAACAAACGAGCTCGCACTCTGCCAATCTTTCTTCAGTGCGGGAATATCTTTATATGCTGTCGGAACAATGAACGGCTGGATCGGACTGCCGCTCCAGTTATCATCCAGAATACCGATCGGCACACCCGTTTCAATATGAATCCGGCGCGCAAAATAATATCCGGCAGCAGTATAGTTTTTGGCGGTAGCGGGGGAGCAGACAGACCATCTTGTTTGTACCTGGATGTTCTCCGCCGGGATATCCGACGCTGTCCGTATGACTTTGATCCGGCGGATCAGGGGATATTTTCCCGCTTCTTTCAGGTGTTCATCACCATTGATCACACCGGAGGCGATCCGCCATTCCATGTTGGATTGTCCGCCGCAAAGCCAAATATCACCCACCAGAATATTTTTGAATGTGACCGTATTTTTGCCTTTCAAAGTCATCGTCTGACCTTTTGCATTGGCTTTCATCGGGGCAAGTGTGACTTCCCATTTTCCGTCGGCATCGGCTTTCGTTTTCAAAGTCTGACCGGCGAATTTGACTTCGACCGCTTCGCCGGGATCGGCTTTACCCCAGACGGGGACCGGTTTTTCCCGCTGAAGCACCATGTTGTCATCAAAGATCGTTGACGGTATTACTTTGGCATAAACAGTGGAACTGAATGCCATGAGAAGGGTTGCTGCCAGCCCCATGATTGAGTGTGTTTTTTTCATTTTTTTAATCCTTATCTGTTTTATTTTTCTGACTGCGCAAGCAAATCTTTGTAACCTTTCATCAACGCGCCGGTATCGTTGGCAATTGCCATAAACTGTACCCCGCGTTTACGCCAGCGTTCGAACTGGCTTTCCGTATAACAGCCCAACAGTTTACCCGCCTTGAGAGCTTTCGCACAGATCGTATCGATCACTTCCCCGACTTCCGGATCATCCCACTGACCCGGCTTGCCCATGCTCATCGTCAAGTCATAGGGGCCGACAAGAATGGAATCCACACCCGGAACTGCAAGGATCTTATCCAGATTCCGATATGCTTCAATATGTTCGATCTGAAGAATAACAAGCGGTTCCTGCTTGGAATATTCAAAATATTCATTGATGTCGATCGCCCCGTATGCATGTCCGCGACGGCATCCGCAACCACGGTTTCCGGAAAGAGGATAACGACATGCCTTGACTGCATATTCCGCATCTTTTTCATCCATAATCATGGGAACAATGATCCCTGCCGGAGCAAAATCGATCACCCGTTTGATTTCGGTATGATCACATGCCGGAACCCGGAACAACGGCGCACAGTTTGTCCCTTTCAATGCCATCATGTGCAGCATTGCGGTCTGACGGTCCAGTTCCCCGTGTTCGCCATCGATCCAGCAGAAATCGAATCCGGCTTCTGCGGAAAGTTCAGTAATGGCGGGATCTGTGAATGTGACGACACATCCTTTGCAGAGTTTGCCCGCCTTGATTGATGCCATAAATTTTTCAAAATTATTGTAACGCATATTACTCCTTATCGTTAGACGATTTCAATTCATCGTAAATATACATCCCATATTCCAGATTGCAATTTTAAATTCGCATTTATCTTTGCATATAATCAAAAAAAGACTGCTGTCCCCGGAAAGGAAACAACAGTCTCTGTCGTCGTAACAAAAATCTATATCCGCTTATTTGATACCGAATACGCGGAAGTTTTCTTTGCTGACTTTGATCGATGCCGGGCTTTGTGCCGCATCTTTGTTCCACAGGTCGTAAAGTGTCACATCGCCAACGCCGTTGAGCTTTACAACCCGGTCCGTCTTACTCATATTGCCGATGATGATCATACGGCGGTAAGGCGCATTTTTCAGCTCGTACCAGGAAACATACACACCCGGCGCATTCACACTGTACGTTTTATCAAACCAGTAACCGTGGAATACAGCATCCGCAATGTTGACCCGATGACGGAGCGTCCACAACTTGCCGATGATATCCGGTTTGCTTTCTGTCACAGCAGTATTGATGTCATGCAGCATGACCGGTGTCAGATACATCATGGTATGCACTTCATCCGCATAACTGCGTGTTTTGTACACCCATCTCTGGCGGCGCAGCTGGGAAAAGAGAATCACGCTGCAACCATGTGTGCGGGAGCTGTATGCACTCTGATATTCCCGCAACGGAATTCCATCACAGTAGAAGTGATGGGGGTTGACGTGAACTTTACCCACATATTGCTCCCCGGGGAACCAGGCATCGCCGAAAGAATGGGAAAACGGCGAATAGCGGTTATGAGCATGAAGCACCAGCAATTTATCAAACTTCTTGACCACTTTGCGGATACGAAGGAAGTATTCACGCAGATCCAGCAGGGTGGAATCCGCATATTCCTGACCGAATGCATCCGTGCCGCCGTGTCCGTGCAATGTATTGTAACAGATTCTGCCGTCACAGATATCATAATACAGCCCTGCAAGATACGGATAGTCTTTCAACAGTTTTTCTGCACGCCAGACAAACAGGTCCGCAAAATCCGTACCGCCGCATGCCGGATAGGAATCGTAACGGCGTTTTTCCTTGAATGACCATGCGGTACCGGAAAATTTACCGGGTTTCTGTTCACATTCCGGGAGGAACCAGTCGAACGCTTCTTCTGTTTCGCCCACATAACAGGGCTGGGAATAGGGCATGAAACTGGAGCCTTTGGCAAGCTGTTCTTTCGCATATTTTGCAAATTTTTCCGGATGCGCGGGAACGAGTCCTGTCCACGGCTCAAAGTCAAAAGGCTGCGGCTGACTGGTCACGCCGAATCCGTTGGCTTTGAATGATTCATGAGGCTGATATCCCCACAGGTCACCGTAATTCCAGGTACGCCATTTGCCTTCGAACGGTTTGGCAGGGGTCGGCATGAATACGAACGTATACTGCGCCGTTTTCTTCAGCACCGATTTCTGCGTGATAATGTCAACATTCACACTGACCGTATCGCCTTTACGGGAAATGGTATAGTTTTTCGCATTTTTGCGGTTGACAAAGTTCGCTTGAGATTTGGGGTGGAAGCAGACGCCTTTCTCAAACCCCATCGTCCAGATCATGAAGTCCTGCGCGTTGGAATAAGGCAGACTCAATTTCTCGCCATCCTTGCCGCCCCACGGAGTAAACAACGGATTCAGCAGATATTGTGCCTGCGCTGCCGGGACCTTCCAGCCGAGTTTCAGAGAGTTGATGGCATCTTTCCCATCCATGAAAATATCGGTTTTCAGCATACCGTCGAACCAGAGTTCCGTGCGATAACGGAAGGTAAAGGTATCTTTCTTTCCGGTACCTTCAAATACAACACGGTCGCCGGTATTTTCCTTCATCACCGGAGCGGACCAGGAAATATTTGCTCCATTGATAGCCATGGCGGGACCGGATTTGAAGACATCTTCGCCATCCACTTTCACCGTCGCAGGGAAAGGTCCCTTGCCGAATGTAAAGGCTTTATTGAGCGTGGTGTAGTTGCTGCCGGATTTTTTGACCGGTGTCCAGGGAACCGGAACGGTATGATCATCCGCAACTTTATTGATAAACGGCGTCATATCAGGAATACGGAACCGTTTGATGGCGTTAACTTTATCTTTTCCGGCGTTCAGCGTCACACGGATATTGTATGTGCCGCGGACCGGATTGGCAGGCAGCGGGAGCATGACGATCCCTGCACTGTTTTTCACAACGGCATTCCGGGATGTAACGACCTTCCCCGCCTGAGTTTCCAGAGTCACCAGAACCGGCAGACCGGTTTTGAGTTGATTGCGGACGTTCTGATCGGCAGAGCTCAAATCCAGCTGGACTTCGATCGCTTTTCTTGTGTAGAAGCATTTATAGGAGAAATCGAAACCTTTCTTGAGATAGAACGGCAACACATACTTCCAATCTTTGCCCTTGCTTTCCAGACGGAAAATGCCGGAAGGAAGTTCCACTTTTCCGTTGATGAACTCATATTTCCGGTTGTTGCTGTCGTAAATACAAGCATCTTTTTCGCTGAAATCAATTTTGCAATTACCGCCGGCGAATGCAAAGTTTTCCAGTCGGACCGCCTTCCCGCCGTTGATGATGGACCCGAAATTTTCCATGTGGAAATATGTGGTACAGCCCGGAGCCCAGGCGGCAAAGGAGTTGGATCCGTAACTGGTACGTCCGAAATTGGCACGCATACCTTTTTCGATCGGGAGAGATTTTTTCGGGATCGCAAGTTCCACACTCCAGAAGTTTTCACCCACAAATGCCGCTTTCTTTGCATGACTCTGCCATGCTGCTCCTGCGCCCGGCTGATAAGAATATTTATTGAAATCTTTCACCGTCTGGAGTGCATCAAACAACATGCCGCGGGGGTTCATAATGAATTGATAATAACGTTTCGTCCGCGGAGAAACAAAGTGCATTTCCACACTGTCATCACGCCAGATTTCCGAATCATCATCACGCGTAATGGCGGAACGCCCTGCTTTTTCAAGAACTTCGGTTGCAAAATAATAATTTTCCGCATCCTGTTTCATATAAAGACGGGTATACGGACCGGGAGTGCTTTTCGTTTGAGCCAGCGGAGTGATCACAGGCAGAACTGTGGCATCTGCCCATTCTTTTTTGTCGATTTTGCCATCAAGTGTAATTGCGGAGCCAACTGGGATGGCTGCTGTCGGACGGTCAGCGGCTCCGGTCTGAGGGGGGTAAAATGCCTCGTATTCTTTCCGGATCTCATCCACAGAAAGAGGACGGTTATAAATTTTAACTTCATCGAATACAGTCTTATCTTCTGCATTTTTCGCAAAACCGCTGGCACCTGCACCGAGAAAGAAGTTGCATTTAGCAAGCTTTGCAGGGAATTTCTGCTGTCCTTTGAAAACAACCGGATTCTTGGTATACTGCTGCTGTTTGGCTTCCTTGCCATCCATATAGAACGTGATCCGGGTGCTGTCCCAGGTAACGGCAAGGTGATGCCATTTGCCATTGCTCCAGTCTTCGTCTTTGACCGGGACGTTGATCGCATATTCTTTGCCTTTGTAAAGCAATGCAGTACGGATATTACCGGGCTTGATGAACTTGTAAATCAGCAATGTCCAGCCATCGGAAAGTTTCGCATGGAAGAAAATCTGGAACCGGGATTTGGAAGGAGTCCAGTTTTTCGGTGCGACCCACATGGAAACCGTACCCTGCTGCGCATCAATACTGCCCGGGGCGAAATAGGATGCCGCTTCACGGTTGGAGAGTTCCAGCGCATTGCCTTTGCCCGCAACACCGGCGTGCATACGAAGCTGAAGATCCCGCAGGGACTTGGTTTGTGTGTACTTGTAACCTTTGGCATAATCCGGATTCGCCGAATACGCATCAAAGGAAGCATGGAACAACATCGAGGGATCTCTTTCTTCTGCGGCAAAACCTGTCAGCGCCGCACCGAAGAGAAAATACAACAACATTTTTTTCATTTTTTCACTTCTCTGTTTTTTGGGTTGATATTTTTGAACTTATGATTGTTGACCGTTATTAAAATAGTCTTTCCATTCTTCCGGCACTTCCGGAATCTCAAACGGCATGCTGCCGTTACGCATGGATTGGTGGCCGAAATAACCCGCTGCGACCGCATTCCGTGCATCAATGGGCGAAACATCCGGCTTTTTGCCGTCAAGCACAAAATCCACAAACGCCGGGACGATTTTCACATCGGATCCGCCATGACCGCCCGCTTCCGCCTTGAGGTTGTAAATAATATCCGGCTTTCTCCGGGAACCACGCTGCGTCCAGACATGAATCTCCACACCATTTTCGTAGTCAATATCACCGATATTCTCAATACGCCCTTTTGTCCCGATAAACGTATAATTGCGTTCCGAATCCGGTGTGTACATACAATGCATATACGTTGCCTGAATACCGTTCGCAAGCTGCATGATCAACATGTTATGATCTTCCACATCCATCGCCGGATTCAGCCCCTTGACTTCTTTCGGCGGCCAGCAGTCCGGATAAAATGCCGCCATACGGTCCGGTTTTTCTCCCGGCTTCAACGTATCCGGCGCCTCATTGTAAACAGAAAGACGTCCCATGGCGGCAACCCGTTTCGTATAAGAATTGGTCAGCCAGTGGATAATGTCAATATCATGCGCCCCTTTCTGCAAAAGCAGCCCGGTGCAATTCTTCTGTTCCGCGCACCAGTGATGGAAGTAACAGCTGCCGTAATTGACAAAATGCCGTACCCAGACGGACTGGATGTCGCCGATGATGCCGGAGTCGATAATCTCTTTCATCTTCAATACAAACTGCATGTAACGCATGTTATGCCCAACGAACAATTTGCTTTTGGTGCGGAATGCCGTTTCAAGAATCTGATTACATTCTTCCAACGTGATCGCCATCGGCTTTTCCAGATAGACAGCCTTCCCCGCTTCCAACGCGGCAACTGCCATTTCTTTGTGATAATGATCCCGCACCATGATAAAAACGGCTTCCACATTGGGATCTGCGATCAACGCCGAGGCGTTATCGTAATAAACCGCATTTTTCTGTATGTCCGGATATGCCTCTTTTGATTTTTCGATCATTTCCGGATCATGATCCGCCACCGCCACGATCTCCGCCCGGTCCGCCGGCAACATCGCAAACGGCAGATGTGCACGCAAACCGGGATTGCAGCCGATCACTCCGACTTTTAATTTCTTCCTCATGTTGAAGGATCCTTTCTTATAAAATTTTAACACCATCTGCCATTATTATAACTCAAATTTGCAATTAGTAAAGATTCACCAAACTCTTTTTTATGCAAATTAAATGCAAACAAAAAAACTACGGCGTAATTTTGCGCCCCGATTTCTTGAACGCATAAGGAACCGCCACATTAGACACCTGCTTGCCTTCTATCTGACGTTGAAGCATTTCCACCGCCTTCTTCGCCAGCATTTTGAAATTCTGATGCATGTACGGAATCTTCAGCCCGTTGATCCGTTTATCCCACGCAAACCACCAGGAAAGCAGCGTAACATCCGGACGCAATCGCTGCAGTGACTCGTATAACGCAGGCCCGAATGCTTCCGTGGCAGAAATCAATGCCGTACATTCCGGCGGAAGACGTTTCACATAATCATCCACCGGGCAGGTGTAGAGAAAACGGCGGCGGGCAAGCAGTACGCCGGACGTCTTTTCCAAGCCAAAGTTGCGGATACATTCTTTAAACGCATGGATGCGGTTGGCATTGCTCATGCTGTCCGCACTGTTCGTCACAAGATAAATCGACTTGTGACCGCATTTCATCAAATAGCTGGTCGCATCGGCAACCGCTTTGGTGTCATCGGAATACACCACGTGGATATCTTCTTCCATATTGCCGTAATCGTTCACGCAAACCATAGGAACTTTGAACTTTCTGCCGTTCACACTGGCAAAATTATCATAAACGTTGATGGAGATAATGCCGCTGATGTAATTCTCGCCCAGAATCTCTATATTCTCGTTGAACAGCACATTGACATAGAATCCGGCTTTGTGCAGTTCCAGCACAATCATCCGCATCAGGTGCATGGAATATTCATCAAAACCGTCGGCATCCAGCGTCACAAGCAGCGCAACAATACGCTTCTTTTTCGTGTTCGCATAATCCAGACGGTTGGCAATTTCAAGGATTTTCCCGCGGACCGGATCCGATATCCCGGCACGGTTGTTCAATACGCGGGATACCGTAGCACAGGAGCAGCCCGCCAATTCAGCAATTTGTTTAATTCCATTCGTTCTCATAAACTACAACAAATTCTTTTGCATAATTTTTGCATTGCAATCAGAAAATATTCCCCCGGGGATCAGGCGATTGATTTTTTGCCGACAAAATCAGGGATTGAGATTATTGGCAGATGTTGTTACCGTATTATAATGAGTGGCATTTTTTACCTGACCGACATGACCATCCACAAACTGAATGTTAGTCGAACCGAAACGGTAATTCAACACATCGCCATTTTTGCTGTGGGGAGCTGCCATAACGTTCCAGTAGCTCGAATTGCTCGGGATCGTCGTATTGCTGAAATGCGCACTGCCTTTCCATACTCCGGCATCCATGATTGCAGAATCCATTACAAGGTATTTGTTGGCACTCCGCGTGACTTTTATCACTTTCCTCAACTGAAACTTCTGATAGCTGAATCCACCAAGAAAACCATTCATGGCATAAGAAATATTGTGGTATACACCATTATAAATCGTTCCCGGGTCTCTCAGTGCACCGAATGTAATGGAATCAAGCACAGGCTTTGTGGTGGGACAATACATGACTTTGGTATCACGGCAATATCCAAGATCGTAAAAACGCCATGCCCAGGACATCATACCATTGTGAGCACCGTAATATCCGTCGCACACAGGCGGAAAATAATCATCAAAGCTGCCGTAATATTGTGCAAAACAGGCACTGAAATTTTTCAGATTACTCTTGCAGTTTGTATCACTGGCAGTGGATTTCACTCTACCCAAAGCCGGCAGCAGCATCGCCGCAAGAATCGCAATAATGGCAATAACAACAAGAAGTTCAATCAGTGTGAAACTTTTCTGTTTTTCTCTGACACGTTTCATAATCTCATCCTTTCTCAATATATTTGCATGGTTAAATGATCCTCTGAAGATAGTATATACTTTATTGCAGTAAAAACAAGATGCTTTTCCATTTTTGCAATAAAAGTTCATGCAAATTTTATGCAAAAAGAAAGATTATTCCAGATTTTCGCAGTTGCAAATATTTTATATGCAATATCATTTAACATTGCATATACTTTTTACGCCACAGAACAGCGCTGAAACAACCGATATTATTATATTGAAATCAAGGATGTTATATACGGATAAAAACGGAGTTTTACGGAGAAGTACGGAGGAATCTGGAAAATATCAAGAGTTTTTTTCTGTTAAGGAAAAAAAATTAAAACTTCAGCCTCTGGCGTAATCAACCGTTCAGCAAGAATCACGAAAACAAATTACTGTGCGAACCAGTTCGGGAAAGCGTAAGAATCAAAGTATCGTTGCTTAATGAATAAATCAGCAGCCAATCCGGCTTGATGTGACATTCACGAAAATCGGAATAATTACCCACCAACGCATGATCACGGTAACATTCCGGTAAAGTCGCACCTGTACTCAACAGTCTGATTACATCATCAAGCAAAGACATATCAGCCCCCTGTTTCATCAGGAGCTTGTAATCTTTTTTAAACCTGCTGGTCCAAACAACAGCATAGTTCATTTCTTAAGCTCCGCAAGAGCATCTTCCACATTTGTATAAGTTTTGGCATTGGGGTCATTTGCCAATTGTCTTGCTTCCTGCATTGCCGCCAAAGTAACAGCATTCGGCACATCCACTGTAATCTGAAAAGGAATACTCCTTGTGCGCAAAGATTGTTTGATAAAAACGTTGATAGCTGTCGTTAAACTCATCCCCATAGAGTCAAACATCTCTTCCGCTTCTTTTTTGGTTTCTACATTTATTCGAATACTTAAATTGGTGGTTGTTGCACGCATTTTCTTACCTCCTGATTCTATTTGCACAAATAATATACAATGTTTTCTGTGCAAATCAAGTCATTTGCACAATTTCTTTATAATTTTTCCAGTTTTAACCACAAAATCACAATGGTACGGAGAAGTACGGAGGAATCCGGAAAATATCAAGTGCTTTTCTGCGGTGGATAAAATGGGGCTGCGGTCTTATCGGAAAATCCTCCGTATATCTCCGTAAATCTCCGTAAGACTCCGTAGCTATACCCAAGGTTCGTTTTTTGTGCAACAAAAAAAGCAGACCGCTTGCGCTTGTCTGCTAATCCTACTTTGTATCCATTTTCATTTCGTTTAAAATGAAAATGGCTCCGGCAGTAGGATTCGAACCTACGACCAAGTGGTTAACAGCCACCTACTCTACCGCTGAGCTATGCCGGAGCGTCTTGATAGAAACATACTATATCATACATTTTGCAAATTGCAAGTCGAAATCTGAAAAAAAATCGAAAAAAATTGATTTTTTCGCCAAATCATACCTTTTTGAACCAAATTATACCCTATCCCTATTATATATTTTCCCGAAAAATAGGAAAAAGACTTGACTTTTATTAAAAAAAGTGTATAATTAATATGAGTCAATGAGTCATTAAGTCAATAAGTCAATTTATAACAGGGATAATAAATGTTGGATTCAAAGAAGACCTTGAAAGAACGGACCAGAGAGTATATTCTCAATCTGATCCGCGAACAGCATCTCATGCCCGGAGATAAATTGCCCGCACAACGGGAAATTTCACGTATCCTGAACGTCAGCCCCAAAATTCCGGAAATCGTGTTGAGCGAAATGGAATCCGAACATCTGGTAGTCCGTTACAGCGGACGCGGCACGTTCCTGGCTGATCAGGCAGCGGAAATACAGAAAATACGGGCGAATTCCACCCGCAATATCTTTTTGATTCTGCCGAATCTGCGGAACTTACACTTTGCGGAATATGCGGCAAATGCGGAAATAGCCTTGATCCCACACAAGAAAACATTGCAGCTGGTAACGTCTGAAGCCATGCCGAATGTACGCGACATTGCCGCAAAAATGGTTTTGGAAGGTACTGCCGGGATTATCGCATGCGCCTGTCCGGCAGGAATCCGCGAATTTGCTGCCCGTCACAATGTGCCCCTGGTGGAATTGCGTACCAAACAACAAACGGGACGTCCGGCTTCTTATAGTAAATGTGTATATACCGATATCAAAGCAGCCGCATTGATGCTGGGAAAACATTTATTGGAGTTGGGACATCGCGATATTTATCTGGCGGGCGATATTCATAATACTAAAATGGATTGCCGTTATGAAGTCCTTTCCGCCTTTCTCAAAGCAAATGGCTGTAATGTCCGCCTTATGCCTCAGGAATTGCCTTTGATTCAATATCCGGGTTACGAAGCCATGGGGGCTGAACTGGCACAGAAAATGCTGGCAGAAGGGCTCCCCGCCACCGCCGGAATTTTTTACAACTCCAATCGTGCCGTCGGGGCAATGCGCTATCTGATGCAGAGAGGCATCCGCGTTCCCGATGATTTTTCCATTGTCGGATTTGATAAACTGCCTTATAACGGATTCCCGGAGCCGGAAATTACCGCAACCATGTATGAGCACGAAATTGAGATCGCAGTCAACCTCCTCCTTTCCAGGAACGAAAGTTTGAGCTCGATCACCATTGACCCGGTATTATTCCAGGGCAGTTCCACTGCAAAACCGCGTACAGAAAGGATTATGATATGAAATTGAAATTTCTCGGTACATCCGCGGGGGTTGCCTGCATGAACCGTTCCAACAGCAGTATGCTGCTTCAGAATTCAGCCGGCAAAGGTTTGCTGATCGATTGCGGCGAACCCGTTTCTGCAACATTGGTCCGTCAGGATGTGGATTTGAACAGCATCGAAGGTCTGGTCATGACTCATCTCCATCCGGATCACACCGGCGGGTTCACCCAGCTGATCCAGACTTTCCAGCTGCGCCGCAGAAATACCCCGCTGACCGTCTTCATGCCGTCGGAAGGAGTGCAAATCTTCACTGACCTGCTGCGTGTTGTCTACCTTTACAAAACGATTCTTCCGTTTGAATTGACGATTCTGCCGATTGAACCGGGCAAAACCATGCAGACGGAATCCTTTACTCTCGATTTTCATGCGAATGAACACCTTGCCGTTTTCCGTCCCATTGCGGAAGCGGAAGGATATCCGGCGCCGTGCGAAAGTTTTTCCGTTGCCGTCCGTGCGGAAAATACCCGTGCCGTATTCAGTGGCGACATCAAACTGCCGGAAGAATTAATTCCCGCGCTGCAGGATAAAACCGATCTTCTGGTATCCGAACTGGTACATTTTCCGGCGGAAACCGTTGCGGCACTGGCACAGGAAACTTTGCCGGGACAAGTGGTATTCACGCATTACCGGAACACGCCGGAAGGAGAACCTGCGGATGCAGAGGATGCGGCTTTGAAAAATATGAAATGCCCTGTTGCATTCGCTTACGATTTTACAGAAATAAATTATTAACATAGAGGAGTTTTTAACTATGAATCCATTCGACTACGATCTTCACACCCACACCGCATTTTCTGACGGCCGCAGCCCGGTCAAAGACATGGTGAACGCAGCCTTGGCAAACGATGTCAAAGGTTTTGTTCTTGCTGACCATGTATTCAGCAATGAAGGTGCGGAAAAACTGCTTGCTGATTATGCAGAGTGCAACCGTGACGCAAGCCCGGTTCCCTATCTGTTCGGCTGCGAAACTGCAGTATTTGATGAAAGCGGCGTCCCCTGTGCAAAAGCGGAACTGCTGCAGAAATTTGAACTGGTTCTGATGGACTGCAACGGTATTCTGTTCCAGAAGCTGGATAAAACCCAGTCTCCGGAAAAATTGCGCGATATTCTGTGCGAAACCATGATCCGCGCCTGTGATCATCCGGAAGTGGCAATCATGGCTCACCCCTTCAACTTTGGTCTGGCTCCCCTCAATCTCCCGCTGGAACTCTTTGACAATGCCCATGTGGAAAAGATTGCAGAAGCCTATAAAGCCAAAGGCAAGATCTTTGAAATCATGAATCAGATGTATTTCTGGCACGGCAATGCGGCATTTGCTGATTTCCATCGGGAATACATGCGTATCCTGCGGATCTTCAAAGCTGCCGGTGTAAAATTCTCCATCGGTTCCGACACCCATTCCTGCTGCGGCATGGGCTGTTTCCGCTGGAGTCAGAGAGCTGCAACCGAACTGGGCGTGGAAAACGATCTTTTTGTTCCCCAGGTATTGATTAAAGAATAATGTATTAAGGAAATATAGAAATGAGAATATTAAAAACTCATTATTTCATTGCATCAGCAGGGGCATTTCTGCTGTCGCTCGGCAGTCTTCAGGCCAATTTCACGGATCTTTCCGGCTTGAACGGGAAGAAGGCTGTACTGCAGAAAGATTATCATCTTCAGTACATCGATGCCACAAAAGGCGGCGAGAAACTCCTCTGGCACTCCAATGCCGGACAGGAACTCTGTGCGCCTGCGAAGATTCCGCTGAAATGGTATTGGGACGGCATCATGCCCCGGAGTTATACCGTTGAACTCTCCACCACGCCCGATTTCAAACAGAAGAAAACGTTTGTGACCGATATCAATATGGTGGAAGTGGAAAATCTCCTGCTGGATACCGTTTATTACTGGCGTGTTTCCGCCACCGTGAATGGCAAAAAGACGGTCTCCCCCGTCTGGAAGTTCCGTACAACCGATCTCCCGCCCCGTTGGATTCGTGCAGAAGGCGTTGGCAATCTGCGTGATATCGGCGGTTGGAAAGTACCCGGCGGCAAAATCAAACAGGGCATGGTCTACCGTGGCACACGCATGGATTTAACGCCGTGGCAAATCACCAAAAAAGGTCTGGATGTAGTTGTGAACGACCTGAAACTGCGGTCTGAACTCGATTTGCGCAAAGTCCCCAAAGGCAAACCGCCGCTGAAGCCCCTCGGTGTCAACATCACCAATTTCGGCTATGGTTCCTATGCGAAAATTTTCGACCGCAAGGATCAGTGCGAAATGACCGTGAAACTGTTGAAGAAATTCACCGATCCCGCATATTTCCCCGTTTACATTCATTGCGACGGCGGAGCTGACCGGACCGGAATTTTCCTCTTCTTCCTGGAATCCGTCCTGGGTATGTCGGAAGAAGATTTGCTGCTGGAATATGAATTGACCACATTCTTCCAGCCGCGCCACCGGGATTCCAAACAGATGAAACCGTTCCTGGAAGGCATCCGCAAATACGGCAAGCCGGAGGATACTCTTGCAGCAAAAGCGGTTGCATTCCTGAAGCAGTGGGGTCTGACCGATGATGATGTACGTAAGATTAGAAATAATTTAACCGAAAAACAAAAATGAGGTGAACGATGTCCAAACAAAGTAAACATTTCACACTGATCGAATTGCTGGTTGTCATTGCAATAATTGCCATTCTGGCATCCATGCTGCTGCCAGCGTTGGGCTCCGTGAAAGAAACAAGTAAAACAACAACCTGTCAGAACAATCTGAAACAGTGGGGTATAGGTCTGAATCTTTATTCCGATATGTTCAACGACTATTTCTGCAGTTTTAACGTGGGAAATAACCCGGAAGCACCGGCAGATGCTAAATCACCGCGCCGTTACTCTCATTATTATGCATATCCCCGAATTCTGATTGCTCCAAAATATACTTTTGACCAATGGGTATCACGCCCCAGCGTTGCGGTCTGCCCCTCTGACCCGCTCGACTGGCGCACAGAACGCAACGAAAGTATCAAAGACAAGTACGATTCCTGTTATATCATGAATGGGGCAGTCGGGCTTGCAAAACCACATTCCAACTGGGCATGTTCCCGGGATGAGGCGTTCAAAACACGCAGCAAATGCCCAAATCCTTCTAAAATTGTCTATATATCAGAAGGTCTCCGGGACAGAAATCTTGACCGTTACGGACAATTTGTTTCAGACGTAGCCTGGAATTCTGCTACCGGCCCTCAGCCCGGTGTCGGTCGCGTCTCCACACCGCATAAAAAAGCAGCCGTCAATCTTTGGTTGGATGGTCACGTAGCCAACCTGAAAAGATCTGATTTCAATCAGAGATATTTCTGTGACGGCAGTTTGAACACCAAATATTTTTAATTACACGATAAGGAGATTATTAACATGATTACCAAGATTTTTTCTACTTTTGTCCTGCTTGCCGGTGCAATTGTTATGTACGGTGCTCCTGCTGCCGCACCGGAACTGGAACCGGATGATCACACCGTTGCATTCTGGGATCTTTCCATTCAGAAGAAAAATGTGATCCAGGATCAGAGCGGATTCGGCAATGACTTGCAGTTCCGTTCTCTGGATAAAGCTCCGCTGCCCGTCATCAAGAAAGACGAAGGTGCGATTTTTGACGCCCAGGGCGGTACTCTGGAAGTCAAACCGAAAGAATCCCTGCGCATCCGCAAAGGCGATTTCACCATTGAAATGGTGTTCAAATGCGGCGAAAAAACAAATCTGAAACACGCATTCTTCTTCCTGCTCGGTAATAAATCCCACACCGAAAAGAATTCCGGCTTCTTCATCAATTACAGCACATGGCAAGGCAGAAAATTCACATTCGGCTATGTGCTGAACGATAAAGCGGAAGCATTCAGCGGCAAAGTCGCAAAGCCGTTGGAAATCAATAAATGGTATCACTTGATCGTCTCCAAAAAAGGCAATAAACTTTTCATGTTCCTTGATGGCGCATTCCTCGGTGAAAAAGAAGCAAAAGGCGATATCAGCCTGACTCAGAACCGCAATCTGCGTGTCGGCATCTATCCCGTCCCCTGGCAGCGCACAAAAGACAACAAACTCAAAACCGATGGTTTTATCGGTACGATCCGGTATATCAAAGTTTCTGATACCGGTAAAGGAAAATAATCATGCGTATCTTCTCTCTTTCACTTTTATTCTTTGTCTGCGCCGTATCCGCGGCCGCAGCACCGCTCTGCGGGGTTTTCGAATGGGAAAAGAACCGCAAGGAAGCCGCACAGATCCTCAAAACATTGAAGGATATCGGCGAAAATGCGGAAATCTTCAAAAACGATGATTTCTCCAAGTACGATGTCGTCATCGTCCCCAAAGCCGAGGCAACGCCCCTCTTCTTCCGGGATGCCGTACCTGCGTTCCTGCAGAAAGGAAAACACATCATCTTTGACGGTTGGCCGGCAAAATCTTATGACGGAAACCGTCTTGCAAAAGAATGGGATGAACTCCTCCCCGGAACCACGCACGTTGTCATGGATACCGCCCATGTATACAAAGGTCTGAACTCCAGAAAAGGTGCAGGCGTTGTCCTGAAAAGCAACGGTCCGGTTCCCTTCAAACAGATGAACAAAAAAGGCGTGAAGCATGTTCTCGGCAGAGCAATGACAAAATGTCAGTGGCGCCTGACCGGTCCCCTCAGCACCGGAAAAATGGAATACAACGACTGTATGGATGTGAACCTGATTGCCATTCATGATGCCAAAGGTAAAATTCTTGGTCAGCATACGGCAATGGTACGTCACTTCTGTAAATTCTTCCCCGCCGCCAACGTGGTTTGTGCCGACTTCCAGAAAGATGCTTCTCTGAAACTGCTTTATGGCGATCAGGCAAAAGAATACCTGAAATTCCTGCTGGATTCCGTCCGCAATCCTCTGGAAGATGAACCTTCCAAAGAATATTGGCAGAATCTTCACCAGTTGAAAGAACGGACTGCGGAACTGAAATTGCGTTATAACGAAATGGTATACCTCTACAAGGAACTGTTCTTCCACCGCAACAACGCAAAAGCTCTGGGCATGCCTGTTCAACCGGATCTGATCAAAGAATTCCAGGCGTTGGAAAATGAATGTCTGGATCTGTTCAGCCAGTATGCAAAATTCCGTTTCAACCGTTTCCCCTTTGCTGTTAAACGGAAAGTCCGTCTCCTCGCAAGCGTGGAAAAACAGATGAAAAAAGTCGATGCTTTCCTTGCAAAAGGCAAAGTGCAGGAGAAAAAATATCTTGCCGCTTATAAAGGCAAACGCTTCGCCCTGCCCGAAAAAGGCATTATCGATATCAAAACTTCTTACAGCGATTATATTCCCCTCAGCTGGGGCGGCGCTCCCGGTTTCACCGAATATGAAAACGGTCGCGTCATGGCAAAACTCGGCATCGTCGGCTCCTGCAGTCCCAACTATGTTTCCCGCGCCGGATACCGTCTCCCGACTCCGGAAGTTTTGGAAAATGATAAATATGTCAAGAACGTCTTTACCCGTTATGTGGAAGAAACCGGGCTGACGAAATTCACATCTCACGAAATCCCGACGGGCATGATTCCTTACTCCCTCGTGAAGAAATACGATGACACAACCTACATTGTAGACCTCCGCAAAGGAACCAAACGTGCGCCGAAAAACAGATTTGAATACACCCATCATAAGAACGGGGTCGGCATCATTTCCTCTGCTGCAAAATCCAAAGAGTATCAGGAATTGATCGAATTCATGGCAAAACGTTCTGCCGGACTGAAAGGTGTTCACACCCGCTCCGTTTCTCATGAAGGTATGGTTGTCGGCGGTTACAGCGAATACGGTTTCCGCGAATACCGGAAATTCCTGAAAAAACGCCACGGTTCCATCGAAAATCTCAACAAAGCATGGAATACCAATTGGAAGTCTTTCGACGAAATCTTCCCGCCGTTGAAAGTCCACACCACTCCTCAGGAACATGCCAATCATTATGACTGGGTCAGCTTCCGCGCGGAAGAATTCCTCAACTATTACAAAAATGTAACGGCGACCTACCGGAAATTCGACCCCACCTGCAAGCTCACCGCATGTATCAATCAGGAATCCCCGCTGCAGGCTGTGGAATTCTATGAATTCTGCGGACTTCTGGATTTTGCCGCATCTCACAACACCCCCACCTCTGCCGCCTGGTATCAGATCAACCTGGGCAGAAAAGGGCAGCATGCGGATAACAACGAACCCAAATGGCTGGGCGGTTCTCACAGCTGGAACAAGAGCAACAGCGAAGATGAATTGCAGAAATGTCAGCGTTACAACATGATTTATCATGCGGCGCAGGGTATGAGCCAGTTCGCTCCCTATGAATGGATCCATGGCGATAATGCCCGTTTTGCCGAATGTGACGGCGGTCTTTTCCTCTCCGGTGCTGAATTCAAGGAATTCAACCGCTGGAAAGAAAAATGGCAGAACCTGATGGGTGCTGTCATGCCCAAAGATCACGCAAAAACCGGTATCTATTGGTCCTTCGTCACCAAATCACATGGTCGAGGCGGCGTGACCGACGGCAGTCTGGCAGACTCTTTCTTCTGCCGCTATTTCCGCCTGATGAATAACTGGAACACCGTTTTGGACAACAAACAGATTTCTTACGTCACCATTCCCAGACAGAGAGTCAAAAACAATGATCTGGCAGGTCTGAAAACCTTGATCGTTCCCCAGGCATATTACCTGGAAGGCGAAGTCATGGAAAAACTCCTGAAATTCGCGGAAAACGGCGGCGAACTCATCCTCGAAGGTCAGGTCGGGAAATATGACCAGTACAAGAAGGATGACAACCGCATTTACAACGAACTCGGCCTCGTTCCCATCCCTGCAGAAGGCAGAAAACTTTCCAACGGCAAAGGCGTGCAGGATCTTCTGACACAGGAAGGTGTCGGCGCCGCTTATCTGACGTTTGAAATGATCGATCCGGAAAATGTGGAAGTTCTGGCAAAATATGCCGACTCCAAAGTTGCCGCTGTCCGTGTCAAATACGGCAAAGGTACGGTTGTCTGCACCGGCTTCTCCCTCGCCGGCAATTCCGATGCGGAATTCGTCAACAAAACGTTGAAAAAGAGTATGGATAACCGGGTTGCCTCATCTGCGGCTGTCGGAAGTTATCTCTTCCCGTGGCAGGGTAAGAACGGCTATTATTATGTGGCAGTTCTCAACAAAACAGATCAGTGGCGTCAGATCCCGGTCAGCTTCCGCAAAAATATCGAAAAAGCATACGATATTGAAACCGGACTGCCCATTGCCGCCAAAGGCAAAACCATCAACGTCTCAACATTCCCCGCAGGCGGCAGATTCATCGCTGTCCGTCTCGCTTCCGGAGGTAAATAATCATGAAACATTTATTCGCATTTCTCCTGCTGCTTCCGGTGGTGCTTGCCGCTGTTGAAGTGAAATTCCCCCGTCAGCAGGTCCCCCGTTCCAACACCATCCGGATCGATGATGTCACGCTGAATATCGACCGTGCATCCTCCTCTTCCAGCAACTGGATGATAACGGCTAAACGCGGCAGTGAAACCCGTCAGGCGATCATCATCCGCAACGGTATCAACCGTCTGTTCTTTGCAGACCTGGTCATCGAAGTACAGAACTGGAACATTCCCAGAGGCGAAAGCTGGAGCATTCTGGCGGAAACCGTCGGGGACTATGAAATCCGCACTCTCAAACCGGCAGAATTGGTCAAAAGCAAGTCTGCCATGAAAGTGAAACAGAAAAAAGTCCGCGACCGTACCCACTATGTTTTCAGCAACGATCTTCTGACTCTGGAATGTGTCCCCGCACGCAACGGTGCAATCGTCTCCTTCAAAGATAACGTCACAAACCGGGAATTCTTCCGGAACGGTATGAAGGATAGCGAAATTCACCTGAATTCCTTCCAGAATATCGGTTTTATTGATCTCTTTGACTTTATCGGCAAAACTCCGCAGGCATCCATGGATTGGAACGTGAAAAACGGTTTGATCAAGATGCAGGGCAAAAGCCAGATGAAGAAAAATACGCAGTTCCTCCGGGAAATGAAACTCATCCCCGGCGCATTCGTCTTTGAATCCAAATCGGCTGTGAAATTCCTCGGCGGTGCCAATCCCACCATGATCGAATTGAAACACCGTCCCGAATTCCGCATGTTCAAAAACGGCGATGAACGTTCCTTCCAGATCCTCAAACCCGATGCCAACGACCGTATGCATCTGGTCACCCCCCAGGCTGGTACACCCCATGCAACAACACGCCCTGCTTATGCCGCAGTCGATTCTGCAACCGGATTGCTTTTCGGGATCCGTTATCAGGGTGCACAACAGCTTTATCTCTGGTGTGATACCGCTTATTTCGCTCCGGAAGCCATGGGACATCAAGTTTCTGTGGAAACCAATCCTTACATGGCATTGTCCTACTTCATCATCCACGGTATGAGCCGCGCCGATTTCCTCGGCAAGAATGTGGCAATCGCACTGCCCGAAAAACCCATGTCCGTTCTGGAAGGCACAAAAGCTCCTTACAAGGTCAACTGCGTCATCGGTTCTGCGGTTCCCCTGAAAAATGCAGTTGTTATCATGTCTCTGAAAGATCGTGACGGCAAAGTCAAATCCACATCCAAGACGGCATTCGTTCCGCCCACCGCAGGTTTCGCAACGGCGGTTACGGCAGCCGTCAATGTGAAAGATGTCGCCGCAGGCAAATACGATCTGAATGTACAGATTCTAGGTGACGGCAAGGAATTGCTGAATAATTCCCTCTCCTTCCGCATCACTGCTAAATCAGAAACCGAATTGGTCAAACGCTATCTCGCACAGATCAATAACAAGATCGCTGCAGCCCGCAAGGAATTCCGTACAACGAAAGACAGACAAAAAGTCATGAAAGCATTCCGTCAGTACATTGAACTCCGGGAAAAACTGATGACGCTCCAGAAAACCGGCGAACCGGTTCCGGAAGAAATCAGAAACAATCCGGTCTTCAAAGGTATCAACTGACCTTTGACTTTATAACCAAAGACTGCTGAACATCCCTGATCCGGATTTCAGCAGTTTTTTTATAGAGAAAAACTGGGATGAATCAAAGCCGGAGCGTCAACTGCACGGCAAATCAAAAGACGGACTGCACATTACTCTGTTTACCGGCAGGTACATTTCTCTTTGCCGTCATTGAAAACAGGTAATTTTTTCTCTACCAGGATTTCCCGGGTCAACCATTTGACATTCCGGACAGTAAAGAAAGCATAAACGGGGATCCAAAACAGCAATACTGCATTGTAAACGGAATAAACAAGAGCCCAGACGGAATTCAATACAGAAACGCGCACACTGTAGATCAACGCAGGGATCAATGCACTGATAAACGCCAACCCGGTACTGTAATACACACAATTCCATATTTGAACCGGGGTCAGGTTTACATACATGATTATCATGACCGGGATCACCACCAACGGCAGAATTGATGCAAGAATTTGAAAACTCAAATGAAATGCGAATCCCCAATCGTTCCATTTGAACGGATTGAAAGTTTTCAAACCGTATACCGTGATCAAATAATTTTCCCGCACATCGCTGCGCATCCAGCGGAGCAACATTTTACAGAAGCGGGAATACGTCTCCGGAATACAGGTAAATGCCACGGCATCCCGTTGAAATACAATTTTATATCCATGCTGAAGGATCATCGTTGCAATGGCACGGTCTTCCCCGATTGCAGCGGGAGTACCAAGAAAAGTTTGATTCAGCCATTGATCCAGGAACGGCATAATTGCACTTTTCCGGTACGCACTCAATGCTCCCGGAGTACACATAACACACCCCAGAATACTTTGCGCAGAACGGATGATTTCAAAGCCGAACATGAATCCGACATCCATCATACGCGGGATCATGCCGCCAGCCAGATTTTTGATCCGGATATTTCCCGCAACGGCAGCAACTTCCGGCGTTTGAAAGGAAGAAACGATCTTGCGCAGACTCTCACGCGTCACGATCGAATCACTGTCAATCGTAACAATAATATCATGTTTTGCAAGATGTATCCCGCGGTATAAAGCATGTTTCTTACCTCCGTTTTTTGTCAAGTCTACGACCTGCAATCTGCCACCGGATTGCTGTTCCGCATGACGGATCCAGGAAAGCGTATCATCTTTGGAACCATCATTGATCGCTATGATCTGCAATTTATCCGGCGGATAATCAGATTCAAAAAGACTCAATAATGTTTCTGCCACGTGAGCACCTTCATTATAGGCGGGAACCAGAACGGTGCAACCCGGCAATTCGGAATCTTGCAATGCTTTTGCAGGTTTATACAGAAATGCACAAATTGCGCTGTACAGCATATAAGCCAATGCGAAAAAAGAAATGGAAAGAAAAAATATACTTTGCCAATTGAAAACATCGACCATTACATTATCATTCCGGGCAATAACAAACGTCGGGATCGCTGCAAGAAACGCTCCCCATAAAATAACAGGTAAAATATATTTTTTCATAGTCCGGTGACTCCTTGATTTTTCAAGTAAAATACCACAGTAAGTTCACCGGAACATAGTTTTAAAATACACTTTTCGGTTATCTTCCGGCACCGACGACTGTTTTTGTGCTTGATGTGTCAGGTTCAGAAAAAAATTTTTTTGAAATGAAAACTTGCTTTTTTTACGCAGGGAAATATATTACAGACAGACACCGTGCGTGTGACAAAACAAGGTTTATATTATGAGAATTCTGGTTATAGAAGATGATAAAAAAACTGCAGACTTTCTGCTGACTGCATTAAAGGAAGCCGGGTATATCACATTATACGCCGCCGATGGCAGCAGCGGTTTGGCATTGGCAAAAACAGAAAAATTCGATCTGGGTATCGTGGATGTCATGCTCCCCCTCATCGATGGTTTTACTGTAATTGAAAATATCCGTCGTGCTAAAATCACTGTCCCATTGATCATTCTCAGTGCTAGAGCATCGATCGAAGATAAAGTACGCGGGCTTCATGCGGGCGGCGATCTGTATCTGGCAAAACCTTTTTCCGTTACAGAATTACTGGCTTATATTCAAGCCCAGTTGCGACGGTCATCTCTCAATGGTGCTGAACCTACGGCATTGACCGTCGGCGATCTGACGATCAATCTTCTGACCCGGAAAGTCATGCGCGGGGAGGAACGCATTGATTTACCGCCCCGCGAATTCGATCTGCTGGAATATCTGATGCGTAATGCAGGACGCGTTGTAACCAAGACAATGATCATGGAACATGTGTGGGAATATAACTTTGATCCCCAAACCAATGTAGTGGAAACGCGAATTTATAAATTGCGGGAAAAAGTAGATGCGCCTTTTGAACGTAAACTGATCCATACAGTCCGTGGTGTCGGCTATGTATTGGAATGAAATCAAACATCCATCGCTCAAAACCAGGATCGCATTGAGTTATACTCTTCTGTTTCTGCTTTCCTGCTCCGCAATTCTGCTGCTGATTTTTATTCTTATGCAATACGATTTTTACCGCAGCACGGAATCCAGACTCCAATATATTGCCAATCACACCAGAAAAGTACATATTATCGGGAAAAATTTGCAGATCTATAATGAAATTCTTACAGAAGAATCTTATCCCGAAAAATATTTGCAGATCCTACGCAAACAGTTCAAAAATCTGAAAATTATTTTCGTCTGCAGCAGACATTTGCCGATTCAGGATAATGATATCCGGAAAATCTATACCGTGTATGCTGTACATAATGGAAAATATTACGAAATGCGCGTGAATCATCAGGATCTTTCCGTATATTCAAAATTGATCAACACCGACAATAATAAATTTCAATTGCAGACCTATTTTTCCCGCCTGCTGGTATCTTCCGGACAGGAAAACCTTTTCATTTCTTTTTGTCGCAAAGACCATTCCGTTTTTCTTCATGCCGGAGAAAATACGCTTTCGGAAGCTCAAATCAAATCCCTGCATGCAGAGGAAAAATTAAACGTCATCGGTAATTTCGCTTGTAAGGTTTTTCCTTTTTCCGATCAGAAATATTTGCTGATCGGAGTCAATATCAAACCTTATCAGCAATGGCACACCATCGCCGGTCTGGCTGGTTGCATTATCCTTATTCTGATTGCTGCCGCCGGAGCAGTTTCTGCCTGGCTCCTGACACGACGGTTTATCCGGGGGATCAATCGCACCACCATGGCAATGCAAAAAATAAGTTCCGGTAATTACAGTTACAGAGTCCGTTCCCTTCATTCAGAAGATAAGGAAATTCGCGAACTGGTACAAACGTTCAATACAATGAATGAACGGACGGAAAATCTGCTCCAGGAATTGAAAATGGTCACAGATAATGTCGCTCATGATTTGCGTACACCTCTCACACGCATTTCCGGAGTCATGGAATTGCTCCTTACTGATCGCAATCTGCCGGAAAAAATCCGCACGGATTGCGTTTCGATCGCAGAGGAAATCAACCGTTTGAAAAACGTAGTCAATACCATCATGGATATTTCACGGACCAATTCACGACCCGGGGAAATCATAAAACAAAAAATCAATATCGTTGCAATGCTGCGGGATTTCTGTGATTTCTTTGAACCTGTATTCGAGGATAAAGGGTTGAAATTTTATTTATCTCTGCCCGAAAAACCTGTCTATATTATGGCGGATAAAGATCTCCTTGCCAGATTGCTTTCCAACTTGCTGGAAAATGCCTTGAAGTTCACAAATAACGGCTTTGTCGCTGTTTCCATTCAACATGTGAAAAATCAACTCTTCCTGCGTATCGCTGACAGCGGATGCGGTATCTCCCGTCATGATCTGCAGTTCATTTTTAACCGTTTCTTCCGCAGCGATACCAGTCGGCATTTACAAGGCAACGGACTCGGATTGGCTCTGGTCAAAGCGATCGCCAATGCCCATCATTGGAAAATCGATGCCGCATCCCGCATCGGTGAAGGCACAGTCTTTCTGTTGACAATTGACCAAAAAGAACCAATGGCAGAATAAAACCGGTCTTTCCAGCTGAAAACGGCACATCCGGAAAGGCAGAGATAAAAATTATTTCTGTTATGCGCGACGATTGTTAAAAAACATTTCTTTGGGGGTAATTACGCAATATTTCGTAAAAAAATACTGATAATTTACTTGCATTTTATCAAAGATGGTATTATATTGGATACCAAGCAAGCAAAAAAAACGTGCTGTCTGCATACAAAAAATAAAATGAAAGGTTACATTCTGATGAAAAATCAAAAGCGCACTTTCACTCTCATCGAACTGCTCGTTGTTATTGCCATTATCGCAATTCTTGCTGCCATGCTTCTGCCGGCATTGGGTGCGGCAAAGGAACAGGCAAAATCCTCCAAATGCGCAAGCAATCTCAAACAGCTGGGGGTAGCTTTCCACATGTACCTCGCTCACAATAAAGATTATTTCCCTCTGGATCTGATGAAAGTCGGGAACAACAACTATACCCCTTTTAATATGGTCGGTGAATATTTTAAAAAAGATATAAAAGTGATTATCTGCCCGGCAGAACAGTTCAATCGTACCAATACGGAAAATCTGGCATACGGTTCTTCTTACGGCTTCAACGGGTATTATGCCACTTATCTCAGCGGATGCAGGTTGGAAAAAGTCAAAGATCCCACCAATACCGTATTGCTGGTCGATATTGTAAAAACAACGAATGCCAGCGCACACCGGGCAGTTCCGCCCGATCAGAATTGGGGTTCCGGTGCCGCGATTCCGGAGGGCCGTCACTTCAATAAAGCCGGGATTCTCTGGGCGGGGGGAAATGTCAGTCTTAAAAAGTTGACCGAGTTTTATTACGGTCAGACTCCAAAATTGAAATATTATTCATTAGTAAAAGATTAAGGTGTTATGATGTTAAAAATGGTGACTGCGGTATTTGCCGCATTTGTATCTGCCGCACTCTGCTCTGCTGACTGGGTGGAACTCAGCCGCGTACAGCGTCCCTATCAGGAAACAGAACTGAAAGATTGGGGCAAAGATTGGAATGTCAAAAACGAAAAAGGCGCCATGCTTACCAGCTGGGCGCAGAATATTACATGGTGGAAAGATTTTGGCAGTCTGTATGAAACGTATTTCCACTATCAGGGTTCCGGAGAAATCACTCTGGATCAACTCCTGATTGATAATAAAGATGCCGCCACGCTCACCGGACGCCAGGGCAAAAAAATCATCTGGTACCGTGTCTTCCCGAAAAATGTCAAAAAAGGCGATATCGTCACCGTTCTGATTCAATTCCGGCAGCAGCCCGCCGCCCCGTTCAAACTTGCGTTGACAAATGGCAATAAGGAACTTTTTACGCAGACCGTCGATCTCAAAACGGTGCAGAAAGAAAATCTGATCAGCCGCATTACCATGGCGGAAGATATGAAAAGCATTTACATCTGGCTGAAAACAAAGCAGAAATCCATCACGCTCAAAAATGTCTTTTTCAATAACAAAAATGTGACAAGTCTCGTTAAGACCCGCCCGCTTTACGCCGGAACGTTGCCGATTCTTCTGCCTTTGGAAAAACCATTGCAAAACGGCAGCCGTCATACCATTCACCTGGAACATTCCGCCGGAAAGTGCAGCATTACATTCCGCGCCTTCCCCGGCAAGTTCAATTTTGCCATTTATCAGGGGCCCGACGGCAAAAATCTTAAAATCCACAATTACGATATTTTCTGGAGTCACCGGCGCATGGAACCGGATCAGGTCCGCCAATATCATGCAGCAGGCATTCAGGCAATCTCTCCGTTCTATCTCAAATCGGAAAAATATCAGAACATGCCCGGTATTTTTGCCGATTATCTCCCCGATGAACCGGATATCCGGGACATTCAAAAACACAAGCAGATCAAGTGGATGGGGCAGCGTCTCGGTATGGAAGCGCCCGGCATGGCAAAACTTGCAGAGGAACAGGTGCGTAATACTCCTCACTTCGTCAGTGCCATTGTCGTAGGGAAAAGCAACCGGCCCGGAAACTTTTTCGCATACCGCCGGATTTCCGACCTTTTTGCAACGGATTATTATTGTATCAGTTCCGACATCCAGCCTTTGTTGTGCTACCCCTCCGCACGCATCGTCCGCATCGCAAACGAGCCCCTGACATCCTGGTTTATTGCCGGATGTTTCAGCCGCCCGACGACCAGCAAATGGAAACGGTTCCCGACACAGAGCGAACTCCGCTACATGACCTTATCCGCCATCGCAGGCGGCGCACAGAGCATGGCGTTCTGGATGTATCCCGATGGCAATGGCACAAAGGGTCCGGCAAGCAATCCCGCACTCTGGAACAGTATGGGACTGGTCAACGGCGAATTCAAGGCAGCGGCACATCTGCTGGCAAAAACTTATCCGGTCAACAATGCCGTGATTGATGTCCCGGAAACGCTGATCGCGCAGGTCTTGCGTACGGTGGATGACTCCGCAACGTTGGTTATCCTGCTGAACAAAAATGCAAAATCCGATGCCAAGGGCTTGACCGTACCGGGAATCCCTGTGTTCCATGCCGCGCTGACTCTGCCCGATGGATGCAAAGTCAACAGCATCAGCCGTCTTGCCGTCAATGGTCCGCAGAAAGTAACCGGTTTTAAACAGAAGAACGGCAAACTCCATTTCCCGGTCAACGCCTTACAGGAAGGTGCGATCTATGTTCTTGCACACAAACCCGGCATCACAGAAACGATTGCAGATACCTATAAAAACATAATCCTGCCCAATAATCAGGAAGCGGAAAAGATGCTGAATGCCAAACTGGTATTTCAGCTTGTCCCCGCCGATCAGAAAGCGGCTTTCCAGTGTGAATTTGAAGGTATCATGCCGGAAAATGCCAAAGATGCGGTAAAGATTCTCACAAACGGTGATCTCCGTTTCGGCGTCCGCTGGAGTAACAGCAAGAACCGCCTCAATGGAAAACCGGTCACATTCAGCCTTATCCCGGAAAAGCAGAAAGTCCTGCGGGAAATCAAACTTCTGACCTCCGTCAACCGATGGTATGCCATGAAATCCATTGCCGGCACTGTTGTTTTTGCAGACGGCACCACGTTCACGCTGGAAACGAAAGAAGGCTTCCCTGGCGGATGGCAGGGCAAAGGCAATAAAAATCATGCGTTCAGCTGGAAACAGATCCCGGAAAAGCCGGTAAAGACAATCCGTTTTTCCATGCTGCCGCATCCCTTCTTCGGCATTATGATCGGAGAAGCAGAGTTGATCAAAAAATAAATTATCATAAGGAGTAACACCAATGCAAAAACACGGATCGTCCGTATGGAAAAGTTTAACATTAAAAGTATTAGGAGTCGCCGCCATGTGCTTTATTAATGCAGATGATGCTCTCGCTGCACCCCCGCGGTCAGCAAATCTGGAACTGTATACCGCAACCTACCGCATTGACAGTCATTACGACGGCGATGCAGCGAAACATTATTACGAAGGCTGGGCATGGCGCGATGAACAGGGCAAACCGATCCAGTTTTACCCCAAATATTTCCAGGAAGGCGGACTGTTGGAAATGTATTTCACCAACACCGGCAAAGGCATCGCCAAAGACATGGAATTGTACATCAACGGTCAAAGAGCGTCGGAGAAAATGAAAGCCAAGCCCCGCAACATTCTCTGGTATCGTTTGAAGCCTGCCAGCATTCAGCCGTTCCAGACCATGCAAATCATGGCAAGATTCAAGGCGCATCCGGAAAAACCGGTCAAAATCCAGATCAAATCAGAAGGTAAAGTCATTTTTGAAAAATCTCTGGAACTGAAAAAATGCACCACGGAAGGCTTGATCGCCAGAATCAATCTCGATAAAAATATGCAAGACCTCCGGATCTGGATTCAGTCCAACGATCATAAGCAGATCAAAAGCATTATCTTTGACGGCATGGATTTTACCGATTGCGCCACAATTGGTAAATCATACGGCGGTTATGTACCCGTTAAAGTCAAACTCCCGGCGCCCCTCAAAAACGGAACAGAGCACACCGTTCTGGTACAGAATGGCGATGCCAAATCCGGCGCAAGATTCCGCGCCTTCCCCAATGAATTCAATTTCGCCATCTACGAAGGTCCCCAGGCGGATAACATGAAAATGCACCATTTCAACCTTTCCTGGCATCACCGTTCCCCCGGCGAAAAAGAAATCCTGACCCGTTGGAAAGACGGAATCAAGGTCATTGCCCCCTATCACAAAGTCTTCCCCCAGTTCAGAAATACGGTCAACATCTTTGCCAACTACATGCCCGATGAGCCGGATGGACGCGATTTCATTCACAACAAGCACATCAATCCGGCTTGGAAACGTCTCGGGCTTGACAGTCACGAAATCAACCTGCTGACAGAAAGCCAGCGGGAAAATGAACAGAGCACCCTCAATATCAACGTGGTCAACGGCTGTTTCAAACCCGCAGAATATTTCACCTACGGCAGAATGGCAGATATCCTCGCCATGGACCAGTACGCCGTCTCCGCCGGCAGAAAAGTGACCGAAGTTTATGATACGGGTAAAGTTGTCCGCTATGCAACCGAACCTTACACATTCTGGACTCTCCTCGGTTGCTACCGTTACGTTGACCGGTTCTGGAAACGCTTCCCCAATCCGCAGGAAATGCGTTATATGGCATTGGGTGCCATCGCCACCGGTACTCAGACTCTCGGCTATTGGATGTATCTCAACGGTTCCGTTCATCAGGGCCCCGCAACAGCACCGGATGTATGGTATTCCATGGGACAGGTCAACAGTGAAATCAAGCTCATTGCCCACTTGCTCCAGAAGAGTTATCCGGTGGATAAACTTTCTCTGAAAACACCCGATGGTGTTGCTGCGGAAGTCTTGCGTACTCTGGATGATGAAGCAACCATTCTGGTTCTTCTCAACAAAGGCTGTGTTTCCGATGAAAAAGGAGTAAATGTACCTGCTGTCAAAGACTTCACATTTGATCTGCCGCTTCCGCCGGAAACCAAAGCGGAAAAAGTCTTCAAACTTTCCGCAAAAGGTCCGGTTGAGGTCAAGGATTACCGTACAAGCGGCAAAAAAGTTACGCTTTCGATCAAAAACTTTGCGGAAGGCGATATTTACGTAGTTGCCCACGATAAAGCGACATTCGCTACGATTTCCAAACTTTACCGCGAAGAAATTCTCCCTGCCAACAAAAAGGCATTGGAATTCCTGAACTCAAAAACGAAAAAGAAATAATTCTTTTCTCAATCCCATTCAGGTAAAACAACACCCGGCACATCTTCCGATCTGCCGGGTGTTTTTGATTATTCCGCCTCATTCCGGGAAGGCACGGTCTGACCTGTCAGAATGAACAGTTTGGTATACGCATTTTCCACTTTTTCGCCGCGTTCCGCCTGCTGGAACATCTGCCAGAATGTCTGGGCAATCTCCGCAGGATTATTGGTAATCGTTGTCACAACTGTCGGTAACAAATCATTAAAGTCATCCACGCTGAAAATCGCAAGATCTTTGCCCGGCTGAATCTTCTTTTTCCGACACCATTCACAAACTTTGATCACCGCATACCCGCATACGATCAAAACTTCGGGCGCAGGTTCCGAACTCATAATCTGCTCCAGTCCCTCTTCCAGATTTTCATAGTTTGCCTGACAATGAAACACCCATTGCGGATTCACACGCAAGCCATTTTCCGCCATCAACCGGTAATAATCCAGAAGACGCATCGTCTGAACCGGGTACAGGCTGATATTTTTGCCACCGTAATGAATGTACCCGATCCGACGGTATCCCTTGCGTAAGAGATAGTTCACCTGCATCACCGTCACATCCGGCGAATCCCGCAGTTCCGTAATCGTCTGCTGTGTATGGCGGGGCAACAGTTCAAGGCAGGTTTGCATGTGTTTGTGAAGATAACGCGTAAAATCAACCGATGCCGCACCATAAATAATACACCGGGAAACACCGTGACGGATCAATTCTTCCGTGATTTCCTCCGCAGAACGTCTCCCGACATGTTCCAGTGTTATCCGGCGACCGCTGTTTGCCGCCTGCGTTTCCAATTCATAAAATAATTTTTCCACAAACCCCACATAATCCGGACTGTGTCTTGCCCAATGGAGCAGCCGTATTTCATCCGTCTTTTCCGTCGGTTTGATCCGGAATATACCGCGATCCGGCTTGATTTGAATATACCCCATGCGCACTAATTCCTGTAACGCATTGGCTACAGTAAGCCTACCGGTTCCGGTCTCTTTCATGATGGTGCGGATCCCGGGCAACCGGCTGCCGCATGGTAAGGGCAGCAGTATATTCAGCAAATATTCCGTTACCCGTTTGACTTTCAGTTCCCGGATTCCAATTTTCTCTGGCATCATCAACTCCTTGTTTATTACTGATAATATAACCCATATCAACACGTTTTTCAACCGTGTCAATTTCCGTTTCACTTTTTTCACAATACATGGTTTCTATGAAATCTTTTTTACGCAATTCTTGCAGATTATGGGAATATGTTGTAACTTAATATAAATAGCATCCAAAACAAAAGGATATACTACCATGCGCATCAAGAATAAAACTGCAAAATTCACTCTCATCGAACTGCTGGTTGTCATTGCCATTATTGCAGTTCTCGCCGGAATGCTTTTCCCCGCTTTGAATAAGGCAAAAAGCAGAGCTCTCACCGCCGGATGTCTCAGCAATCTGAAACAGTTGGGACTCGGTCAGGCGCAATACGTTCAATCCAATAACGAATGGCTCCAATGGTGTACCATGGTGACAAGCGGCTCCCCCTATTACTGGCCGACTGCCATCTCTTCTTACCTGAATTTCAAAGGCACATGGAGCACGACCGGATGGGCAAAAGCGGAACCCTCACAAAAGAAACTTTTTACATGCGGCGGGGTGGTAAAAGGTCAGGAATACAAAAATCTCGGATACCGTCAATACTCTTTCCTCGGGCATCGCGGCTATGTGGATAAACCGGACAGCTACAAAAAATACTTTCCACGACGCATTTCCAACACAACCAGACCTCATGAACGTCTGGTCATTGCTGATGCCTACAAATCATCGTCCGATGACCACATTAATGCTTTCAGCGCCCCCATCAACCGGCATAATGGCGGCGTCAATATTCTTTTTGCCGACAACCATGTGGAAAACATGAGCCGCTTCACCTTCAAAGAAAAAACCAATGTCCTGCTCTGGAAAGAAGCAAACGATATCGGAAAATAAGGAATGAATCATGAAATATCTGCTGTTCTTTCTCCTTTTCTGTTCCGCAATGTTCCTTTCCGCCAATGAAAAAACACCGGTTATCAGTTGGACGTTCGACCAATTCGAAAATCTCAAATCCAATGCTGTTTCCGGTGATTACAGTGCAAGTGCTGTACGCCCGGAGCGAGTCAAAAAAGTCCAGGGTAAATCCGGGTCCGCAATTCATATCGACGGCGAATACAAAGGCAGCAAAGCGGGTGCACTCATTGTCCGCAATTTCAAGTTCGATTTTACAAAACCTTTTACAGCAGAAATACTTGTCCGTTTTGACCAGTTTGATAAAAAAATGCCGCAACGGGAAATTTTCAGCATAACCGATGCAGAACGCGGTCCGGGAATCCGCTTTCAGCTTTCTTATAACTCGTTGCAGGTTCTAACGGGCGACGGCAAAAAAATCTCAGCAGTCAAAACCGACCGCAATGCACACCGCATCACGCCGGATACATGGCATTTGCTGACCGTGACAAGTGACGGCACTGAGCTCAAGATTTATTACGATGGCATACCTGCGGCAGCAAAGGCAATCAAAATCCTTCCCGCACAGAAAAACAAAAATCTTTCCATCGGCAGTTACAAAAACGGTATGGCATATCCCTTGCGGGGCGCATTGGATGAGCTGTCCTTTTATGATTTCTGCAAAACACCGATCCAGGTTGCGGAACGGTATTTAACTCTGTTCGGCGAATAAGAAAACATATAGAAATGAGTTGACAACATGTTGATCCGAAATATTTTTTTAAGCATCCTTTTGTTGTTACCGGGCTTTTCCGGTGCGGCGGAATCTTTCACCATTAAAGCTGTTCCAGTGGAAGATCAGGCAATTACTCTTGACGGCAAACTGAATGAACCGGTCTGGAAAACGGCTGTCCAACACGGCAATTTCACCATTTTCCGCAAGCCGGGGAAGATGCCGACCGAATCAACCTCATTCCGTGTCGCCGCTTCCCGCAACGGTATTTATTTTGCCTTTGATGTGATTGACAAAAACATTCTCGCAACCGTAACCGCATTTGACGGTCCTATTTATAACGAAGATGCCATCGAACTTTTTATCACGGCAGATGATCCGGTTCCCGATGATCCCAATGTTCACAACTGCCGTCAACTCGTCTTCAGCCCGAAAGGTATCCGCACCGATCTTGCATGGATGGGCGGCGTAAATGAACGCAAATGGACTTCCGACTGGCGTATCGCGGTTGCGCAGAAGGAGTATGGCTATACTGCCGAATTGTTTCTTCCGTATTATGCACTGAACATTGTCAACGCGCAGACTAAAAGGTTCCACTTTAATATCGCCCGAGAAAATGTACTTAAAAAAGGGAATGAATTGTCCGTCTGGTCTCCAACAGACCGTTTCATCAATCAGAGATATTTCGGTACGCTGGAATTGCCCTTTCCGGATTTCTCCGCTTATCAGTGGAATGTAAGCAGTCTGGAACTCAAAAACGTACCTGCTCTTGACGGCACAAAACAGGTTCTTGCAGGGAAGATTTCCGGGCAGAATGATCAAACCATTACGCTTCAGACAACGGTCCGACGCAATCAGAAATTGATCGCATTCAACCGGGCGGCAATCCGGGTCAGCGGCTCCACATCCTTCCGGATACCGCTGGATGTGAAGGAATCCGGCAAGTATGAAATCACTCTTACCGGGCGGATTGGTACTGATAAAGTGATGCATCAGGTTCATGAGTTGAATATGGAAATCGTGCCTTTCAAACTCAAACTGAACCATCCGGTATACCGTAAAACCATTTTCCCCGATCAGAAAAATAAAACGCTCTATGTCAGCATCGACTATCAGACCAGCGATACAAAACTGCTGCAAGGAACCACCGCCGAGTTTATTGTCTCCGATGCAAACGGTAAAGTTATGATTTCCGGGAAACGTAATTCCGGGTCCGTGCGCACATTTACTGCCGACGTTTCAAAATGGCTCCCGGGGAAATATACCATCACCGTAAAAAGTTCCGGACATAAGGCGTTGACCGGCACGATGCAGGATTCGTTTCAGATCATCGCCCCCGCCGCAAAAGGAAATTCTGTCCGGATAGGAAATGCGCGGGAGATTTATCTGAACGGCAAACGATTCTTCCCCCGCGGCTTTATGGCTGGTGATAATCAAAATGCCGTTTACTTTGCGGAAATGAGCAAGGCGGGATATAACGTCATCCATTTTTACACGCTCAACCAGATGAAGCCGGCACGGATCAAATTCATTCTGGATGAAGCCCAGAAACATAATTTGAAAGTGATTTGTTACCCGTATTACCGCTGTAAAATCACCCCCTATGGATTCCGCCCGCCATCAAAGAAAAAAGCATCTCCCCGTCTTCCGGAAAAAGTCCGGGAGGAAATCAAAACATGGGTAAAAGAGGTCAAGGATCACCCCGCATTTTTCGCCTGGTATTTGTGTGATGAACCCCACGGTGCCGAGTTCTGCAACGAATTGCGCACGGTCTACGGCATGTTGAAAGAAGTCGATCCGCATCACCCCATTATCTTCCTTGATATGTCTGCAGAAGGCTGTGTCAGTAAACGGGATGGCTATGCCGACTTGTACATTCTTGATATGTATCCGCATCCTCTTTCCAACGGCGGATGGCAGCGCACCGTTTCTTCCGTTCTTCAGAGCATGAAACTTGTTGCGGATGGCGTAACACCCCACGGTGTCTGGTTCTGTCCGGAAGCATTCAAGCCGAAGGGGTCCGCCTATCGTTCTCTGACTTATCGGGAAATCCGGTGTCTTGTTTTCGGCAGCATTGTCAATGGTGCGATGGGTATTCTGCCGTACCGGATTGCCGATCCCAAAACAAAATATATACAAAATACCAATAACGGCATTTTTGCATCGCCCGATCTTCTTCTCGGGTATATGGAAGGCATCGGGCCCGAAATCAAAGGTCTTGAAAATGTGCTGCTGGAACCGGATCGCTTACCGGTCAATGCAAGCAATAAACAAATCATTCTCATGCGAAAAAAACATAACGGCAAAGATTTTATTATTGCAGTCAACACCATGCCGGAAGACGTCACAGGCACCATTTCCGCCGCGGATCTGCCCGATGGCACTTATCGTGTGCTTGGCGAAAATCGCACCATAAAAGTCAAAAACGGCAAATGGAATGACCGCTTTTCCGGCTTCATGACCCACATTTATACCAACGATGCCACCTTCCCGACTCCGGTTGATCTTTCCGCATTGGAAAATAAAATCCGTCAGGAATACGAATCGCTCCGGATGTAATAAATCTTTTTTGCCGATTTTTTCAAAGCCGCTCCGCGAATAAAGTTGAAATGTTAAAAAAATATGCTATGGTACTCGAATTCAGTTCATATTTACAGTGAATCATTACGGATAAAAGTTCAACTATGGCATATCATAAAAAATCTCTCGCAACGGAACCCGTCAGACGGTATCTGCTCCAGATGATCGCAAAAAGCGGTTCCGAACCCGAACGGCTTCTGCCGGAACGGGATCTGGCAGAGAAACTCCATCTCAGCCGCGTCACGGTCCGCAGAGCAATCGAAGAGTTGGAAAACGTAAATTATATCATTCGTTTACCCGGGCGGCGCGGCGCATTTACCAACCCTGCCATGTCCTCAAAAGCGGAACATGCCATCGGGATCGTGATCAGCCAGAACTATATCGGGCAATTATTTTCTCTCTTCCTCAGCGGGCTCTCCCAGAAGCTGTACGAAATGAACATCCATTATTGTTTCAGCCTCTATTCCAAGCCCGATAAATCGCCGGAAGAAATTGCTTTTGAATTGGAAAACAGCGGTTTCGATTGCATCGTATGGCATACCCAGGCGCCGGAAGATGTGAATGTCATTAATCTGCTCCATGAACATCATTTCCCCGTCCTGACGATTTGCAATCCCAATTATCCGGACTGGAAAAAGCCTGCTTCCGGATGGTATCAATTCGACACCGACAACGCCGCCAAGGTGCTGGCATCCTATTTCGTCCGGGAGAAATGTAAAAAGGTCGTCTTCTACAGTCTTGATGAATTCTTCATCCCCGCCTTCCGCAAAGAATTGGAAGAAAACAGAATCGCCATAGATAACACCTGCATTTTCAATAATGTGCAGAAATTGAAAAAAGCCTTGCCATCCCTGATCGAAAACGGCATGGATGGTATTTTCATTCAGCGCGATGATCTGCACATGAAAGAGATTCTGCACTGTATTTCCGCCGAAAAGGATCGGTATAAAGTCAAAATCCTGCTTTCTCCGGGCCTTGCAACGCAACGGGATAAAAGCGAATTCCCTCATTTGAATATTGCGCTGCCGGATATGGATTATTATCGTCATCAATGTGTAGCATTGGGCGGCGAAGTTGCCAACGGCATTGCGGATATTCTCGACAGCGGAACGATTCCGCCCGGCGTAACTCTGAACGGCTATGCATTACCGGAAAATAACCGGAAAAAGAAAAAATAAACGCAAGCAGTCATAACGCGTTTTTTTTCGCAGAAAAACCATATTCGCAACTTGAACTTTTTCAGTTCCTAATGTATATTGTCATGTATGTTTACTAAACTCACTATAAACATGGAGAAAACAGTCATGGAAAAAAATTATGACTTTTTGAAACGGATGCGCGTCATCCATAAGCCCAACCGCAGAGATGCGGCAGCGACTCCCTCTGCTCAGGAAATCGAAATTACAAATTCCTGGCAGATCGCTGTCAAACAGAATTGTGCAGAACAGGTTCTGCAGGCTGCAGAAGACTTTCAGGATTACCTCCTCCGCAGTATGAACGTTTCCGTCCCGGTCGTCCGTTTTGAAAAAATGGAAAAAGCACCGAACACGATCCTCTTCACCGCTAAAGCAGATTATGCAGGCACTCTGCAGGAAATCCCGGAAGGCGATTTCGCTTTCGCTCTCGAAGTCAACGATGACTCCATCGTTCTCTGCGCTGTTTCCGACCGCGCCGTTTTGTACGGCGGCGTTTATCTGGAAGACCGCATGAATTTCCGCGCAGCCCCCTTCCTCACAAAAGGTTTCTCCCTGCGTAAATCCCTGACCCGTATGCGCAGTCTCCACTCCGGTTGCGGTATCGACCAGTTCCCCGACTGGCAGCTCAATGCGATCCTTCACGCCGGTTTCAGCGCCATTGATATCTTCGTCAAGGCTCCCGACACCACAACGGCCGGTTACCTCAATATCAACGATGTCATCGAACGCGCACACAAATACGGTCTGGAAGTTGTCCTCTACAGCTATCTGAACAGCTACAAGCACCCCGATGATCCCGATGCCGAAGAATTTTTCGACAGCGTTTACGGCGAAATCTTCCGCCGTCACCCCGGATTCTCCTCCATTCACCTGGTCGGCGAATCTCTGGAATTCCCCAGCAAAGACCCCGCAACAACCGGTAAACGTCATCGCGACAGTATCGTTGACGGTATTCCCGATCCCCGCGTCTCTCCCGGCTGGTGGCCCTGCAAAGATTATCCCGCATACATCAAACGCATTGCGGATGCCGTACACAAAGTCAAACCGGAAGCGGAAGTCATCCTCAACACTTACAACTGGGGCTGGACTGAACCCGAACTCCGCGAAGAATTCCTCAAACAGCTCCCGAAAGATGTTACCGTTCATATCACTTATGACATCTTCAAGGTAAACGTCCGTAACGGTCTCAAATCTCCGGTTATGGACTACAGTATTTCCGCCGACGTCCCGGGCAGCTACTTTGAAACAGAAGCCAAAGCCGCTCATGCCGCCGGTATCAAACGTCTCCGCTGCACAACCAACCTCGCGGGTGCAACCTGGGACTTCGGTACAGTTCCCTATGTGCCGGTTCCGTTCCGTTTCGCAAAACGTATGCAGGTCCTCAAAGAATATCTGTTGAATTACGGTCTGACCAGCTTCTATGATGCACATCACTACGGCTGGTGGCCCAACCCCTGCAACGACCTTGCAAAGGAAATCTTCTCCACCGACGGCGAACAGGATGTGGAAAAAATCCTGCAGAAGGTTGCAGTCCGCGACTACGGACAGGCTGCCGCTGCAAATATTATGGAAGCATGGCGCATCTGGAGTAACTCCATGGATTACTATGTGGGCACAAACGAAGACCAGTACGGTCCGTGGCGCCCGGGTCCAGCATATCCCTTCATCTTCCAGCCCAACATCACACGTACCATGTCTCCGAAAGAAATTGCATTCCCGGCTGCGCCCCATGCACACTTCGGCGGACGCATCATCAAGACTTTGTACCAGCCGTACGAAAACGTCAACCAGTCTCCCGGACCGCTCCGTTTCCCCGGTGAAGTCCGCTCTCTGGAAAAAATGCTTGTGATGTGGGAACAGGGTCTTGATCTGGTCATCAAGGCACAGGAATTGATCCCGGAAAACCTGAAAGAAAACGGCACAATGCTGTGGGCTTTGGGTAAATTCATCCGCAACTCCATCATCACCACAACCAACATGAAGAAATGGTGGCTGCTCAATATCAAGCTGCAGGCTTCCTATTCTCAGGAAGAAATGCTCGATATCCTCGACCAGCTCGAAGCGATCGCCAATAAGGAAGTCGCCAACGTCAAAGATACATTTGATGCAGTCCGCACCGATTCCCGTATCGGTTGGGAACCCTCCATGGAATATGTTTGCGACGAATGGCATCTGAATTGGAAGCTCCGTCAGATGGACAGCATGTTTGTTGAATTGAATACTTATCGCGGCATTGTCAAACTGGCTGCGCCGATTGAGTAATCTCAGCACACATTTCCAATAAATGAAAATGCCCTGAAAGGGTGCTGACTTTAACCAGTCAGTAAGCCTTTCAGGGCATTTTTCTGTTTAAATCGTAAGAAACAAAGATCAAGCAAGCATCAGCCCCAACGGGGGGATCAACCAGAAGAATTCGAATAATGACAGCCACCGCGTTGTCGGCGTTTCGTCAGAAACGGACGGCATCGTGGTGGCAATGACATTATGGCATAATTTTATTTCCCTGCCAGAATTGCAGCGGTCAGATACGCCGCTTTTTCACGGATGGAATTCAAATACACATCATCCACGCGGGTGACGGCATTATAATAATTGTCATCCAGCAATGCGGAAAGATCCTTCAGGAAACCACGGGCTTTTTCCGCAGACGGAGCCTTCGGATTTGCCGCAACTGCATCCTGCAGAGTCTTCAGATACAGATAATCTTTGTAACCTTCGTAACTGTTGTCGCGGCGGATGGTGGAAACAAATTTCTTGCCCATAAAGCCGCAATAACCGCCGTGATAAAATTTCGAACCAGTAATATGGACGTCTTCACCCCAGTCGAAAATACCGGCAGCAGGCGCTTTCCAAAGATACAAGCCATGCAGCAGACGTTCTTTCAACTGTTCGCGGGCGGACAACATACCGGTGGGGCAGCTGTACCAGTAAACGGACCGGTTCTGTGCCGCATACTTGCGTGTCCGATCCATCAGAATCGTCATCAAACCATTGGTATTGAAAATAGGTACATAGTCGGGACGGATATCGGCATAGAGAGCACCCATGAACGTGCTGGGCGTGAATGTAGGCAGCCGGTATCTGCCTTTTTTGATCTGTGCAAGACGCAAATCAGCATTTGCAAGTGCTCTGTAAGAAGCAGGCTCATCCACGCCCCAGGTCAGGAATGTATAACCGTATTTCTTTTCCAGTTCCTTGATTTGTTTTGCGGAAAGCACGCGGGCAATCGGGCAGATCACCGCATTGCGCCATCCCATTTTGTAAAGCTGATCAATACTCCAGAGCAATTCATCGCGCTTGCTGGTGTAAATCACAATACTGTTATTCCAGTTTTCGGATGCAAAACGCAGAGAATCAAGGAATTCTTCTTTGGTCATTGAGAACTGTTTATGGGAAATATAGGCGCGGAAGAAGCTGCCGAAAATCTTAGCTTTTTCCCGGTTCAAATGGTAAGGCAGCACATCCAGTGCCAGATCAATCTTTTCCCCGCCGACTGTCAAGCTGCTCTGATAAAGCCCGGCAGCTGCATTTTCCGGAATACGGCAGGAAACCTTCACCCAGGCAACCTGACCCGGATTCAATTGGAGATCGGTCCATTTTCCGGTATCTTTCAGAGAATTGCCGAATGTTGCGATCTCAAGATTTTTACCGGTCAGCTTCTGATCATGAACAAGGAAATATCCTTCGTCCGTCAGATAACGCAGATCCCAAACCGCATTCAGATCTTTTTTGCCGCCGAAAAGACCCCATCCGGCATCCGCAGCCTTGAAAGGATTCAACCCCCAGGCGGATAGAATCTTTTTATTGCCGGCTTTCAACGCAAGAACAAAATCCACACGTTCCCCGGGTGTACCGAAGAGCTTCATGGATTTCACGGAAAGACGGTGAATGGAAGGATATCCTTTCCCTGCTGCCTGATCAGCAGCGGAAACCGGGCAAATCTGCAGCTGATCGGCTTTCAGATTCAAATCGCAAACCGCATGATACGGCAGCGGAGAACGTTCTTTGATCTGCTGTCTGATGATGGAATCCGCATAAGCCGGATTGATCCATTTCCGCCATTTTTCCGGCATTGTTTCAGGTTTGGAAGGAGTAAAACCGCAATAAGTATATTCGTTTTCCCAGACTTCACCCGGCTTCAAATAGACCTGATCCATAAAGAATTCAACCGTGGAATTGTTATCACGGCGGGAGAACCAGGTATAAATTCCGTTCACGGGTTTCCGGCTTGTGATCAGCATCCCGAAACCGTCACTGAAGTTGAACATGGCAATCCCGTTTTCGCGCGGATTCATGAATACCCGCTGCGGCTGGTCACTGTCATAAAATGAAAAGACTTCCGGTATTGCACCGCGGACAAATCCCAAAAGATTCTTCCAGTCCTTGCGGGATCCGAAAAAGTCCTGCATACGGTAAATAAATGTCTGCTGCTTTTTGGAACGGTTGGTGATTTTCACTTTCACCTTGATCTGAGCACCCTGTAACGCTATGGTCCGTTCTTCACGCAGTCCGGCAAAAATCGGAGAAGGATTATCCCAGACAGCGGTAATCTGATCCTTACCGGAACGAATAACCTTATAAGGTGTCGTCCCCTGCTCATCGTTGTAGGAACCACCCATGTGACCGCCCCAGGCTCCGCCGAAATAGAAAGCAGGCCCTCTGCGGCGTTTCTTCTGCGTCCAGGTATTGACCAGTTCTTTACCGAACGGCTTGTAAATAACACTGGTGCCTTTACAGCCGTTTTGCGGGTCGATTTTTACATTCCAATATTCATTGGAAAGCTGCTGTTCACCGGCAGCCAATGCAGCTGCACCGCACAACAGGGTGAGTAGAATACTTTTTGTTTTCATGCTGTTATTTATCCTTTCATTTGATTTTTGAGCGTATTGCGTTGAATTCCTGCAAAGTTCCGGCAAAAAGAATCACACCGCTGCCGGGCCCGATCATAACAGTTCCCTTACCGTCTTTTGTCGGAATCTGTTTGCCGGTTTTGAAATCAAATACGGTGACCTGGGGATCTTTCAGCGTAAACTCCACTGCAAGGGGGTTCGTGAAGGGCTTGTAACCGCTCAGTTTCCCCTCGGAATCGATTTTGATATTATCCGTTTCCAGGAAGAAATAACGGCTTCTTGCGCCCCAGGTGCCAACATTGGCATTATGAATCACGATCCCTTTGCCATCCATACCTTTGAAATCAAAACTGCGATTGAATATTTTCTTTCTCTCATTCGTCGTCACAACCGATTCTTTTGCCTTGTACATCAGCGGAATCAGCTTCTTGTAAGGCTGGATTTCTTTTGCCGTTGCGCCGAACTCCTTCAATTCATAATTTTCCACACCCTCACGGCCGGCAAGATCGCTCCAGGTGCCGCCGTTCACTTTACGCGGCTTTTTTCTGACTCTTTTCATTTCCCGGATGATGGTCTGTTCCGGATTCAATTTCGAATCCGCTTTTGTTCTCGGGGCATAACTCCACACAAGAAAACTCTTTGCACCTTCCAGAACCCCCGTCCAGACCAGAGCCTTCAAACAATTTTCCGGAAGACGGTAATAATCCCATACCCAATAAAAATCTTCCCCGTCAATTTTGGATTTCTGCCAGCCGAAACGATTGGTTTCTGCGTATTTCCGTGCCCGCTCATTGTGTACCTTGTTATCCCAGGCAGCATCCAAATCCCGCGTCCCGGAAAGATAAGCATTCGCCGTCACAACCAGAAAGAAATCAGCATTGCGCTTCGCCGCTTCTTCATAATATCTTACAATTTGCTTGCGGACCCAGTTCAGTGAAAACGAAGGACTTGCCAAATACCCCCCGGCAGATTGCTCCCACCAGAACGCATAACGGTCCGTCCCGAAATATGCCGGATAAGGTTCCGGATGTGCTTGCGCAGCCTTCATATTATTGTGAAGCGTCACAATGGGAAAATCTCCGGCATGACTCCGCATTTTCTTATAATAACGAGCCATGGCATCCAATTCCTTGGCAGATACTTCTTCCCGGATCGAGAAACCAAGAATTTCCGGACAGTTTTTATACTTTGCAATGAATTTGCCGGCTTTTTCCGCCTGATGGTTTTCATAACTTTCCGTCCAGTATTTACGGAGGCGGAAATAAGCAAAACTCAACTGAAGATAAGCCTGTATTTTGTATTTTTTCATCATCGGCAGCCAAATCTCATCAAAGGCTTTATCGTCCGGTCTGGAAACCCCCAGATGTAAAAGATTTACGCCATGCTCATTCAAACGTTTGAAATGCTCTTCCACTAAGCTTTTCAGTTCCACTCCGTCTTCTTGCGCTACCTTGCGGAAATAATCGTCATAGACATAAACCCCCATCTTCATTTCTTTTACGGCGGCAGAGGCACACACGGCAGCAAAAGCAAAAATCAAAATAAAACAGTTTTTCAATTTCTGTAACATTACTTTCTCCTGTACTGTTGTTCAGCGGTCATCATTACTTCTGAGTAACCCGTTTGAAACCAGCTATGTTCATTTTCTTGTGATACTCCGTTTTCACATGACCGTCCAGCATAAGAAAATTATCCTTGTTACTGTGGCGCACCGGGAATTGATTGTAATAATTGTCAGTTCTGCTCAATGTGCTTATGCTTACCGCATATTCAAACTTCATGACATAATCTCCAACCGACCCCTGCGTCCGGTCGGAAGCAATAACGGAAATTGTAGGTTTATATTTGGATCTTCCGATCTTGAACATTTGTTGATCTGCTACAATTTCATGAGATTTTTTACCTTGAGCAAACCCCGCCGTGTGTGCCCAGCCGTAACTGATCAGCCAATCCTGATGATTTTCCTGCCAGCCGGGACCAAGGTCAGCTGTCACTTCGGACAATTTTTTCGGCGTATTATCCGCAGGACAACGCAAGACCTTCGACGAAAATTTCCCCTGTCTGACCTCTTTCGATCCTCCATAATTCCCCGCAACAATATGATACCAGATCATGGAGCGATTAAATGCATTCGATGTGTCCGTCACAAACCACATGGCAGGCACAACATAATCATTGAAAGAATTCGTATAATTCATCATTTGTATGCTCATCTGCTTTAAATTGTTAACGCAGGAAGTGCGCCGACCTTGATCCTTCACCTTCCCCAATGCCGGAAGCAGCATCGCTGCAAGAATGGCAATAATCGCAATCACAACAAGCAATTCGATCAGAGTAAATCTTGTTTTCCTTTTCATTTTTACTGGTCCTTTCATTTTTATTTGTTCTTTTGCTTAAAATCTTTTGTCGATTCCCGTATCTGCAAACTTGGTAACTCCATCAATGGCAAACGGTCAACATCGCCCGTAAACATGCCGAATACACGCCGGATCATCTCCCGCTCATTGATACATACCGAGGTCAACGGGCATTCCGGATGTTCACTCCACGGCGTATTGTAATACCCCATAATTGCAATATCACCCGGAATCCTGAACCCGCGCTTCCGGAGAAGCGAAACCGCATTTACAGCATAAATATCCTGCGGACAATATACGCCGTCAAACGTATCGTTTTGTATTTTTTCAAAAAATTCATCTCGGCTCTTCACAAAAATCAACTCCGCATCCAACCCGGAATCCCTTAACGCCGCACGGGCTCCGTCACGATGCACCGTCCCCGTATAAATCAGAATCCTGCGACAGCCGCAATCAAGCAGATGATGTATCCCGATATATTGCCCATGATTCCAATCCGTGGAAACACCCGGCACTCCGGCTGTCACAAAGGGACTTTTTGCGTTAAAGTAATAAAACAGCTTTGTATGTTTCTGCAGTTCAGCATAATTTGCATTCGAGAGTTTGACATATTCCCCGTTGAAAAAGATCGCTTCGCATTTATCCGCCATATTGAGCAAACGCTGATAAAGTTTTTCCGGCTGATTATTGTAACTGGACACATCTTCCAGAATAATCTGGCTGTCCGTGTATTCCTGTATGCAGCTGCAAAGTTCCGTCAGAAAATTGGAATACAGATGAAGCTGACGCGTCTGCTCCAGAATCAGGATATGTTTCGTGAGAACCGATAAATCTTCCACATAATATCCAACGCCGTGACGCGCCTTTACAACACCTTCACTTTGCAGCTTCTGCAAAGCCTGCCGCACGGTCCCCGGAGAACTGTAATATTCCTTTGATAACTCCCGGAGCGAAGGCAGAACAGTCCCTTGCGGATAAGTACCTTTCCGAATACTTTCCAACAACAGGCGATAGATCCGCATCTGATTTGATTCTGTTTTATCCATGCTAATTTTCCGGAGTGATTGATTTCACAGGAAATATAGAATCATTTATTTCATTTTTCAACCACTGTTTAAAAGTTTTTATACTTTTTGAAACAGTTATTTTTATAATCCCCCATCCTCTCCATATTCATGGAATTTCAAATTTTATGTTCCCCGCCTTGATTTTTTTCGAAACGATGATATATTACTCATGAAAAAGTAGATTTATAATCACATTGGGGCCGCTCCGGTTTCGACTGGATGCGCTGAATGTCGATTGCATGCCGGGGATGACCGTTGGCCCCGTAAAATATCGGTCAAAACAATAACTGCGAACGAAGAGTACGCATTGGCTGCCTAAGTTCAGCCACGTTCCCCTCTTGACGAACGCTAAAGAGTGAGGAACGTCGTCAGCGTTCTGGTGTGAGGACTCTATCCAACGGTCTGATCACGAGATTTCAGTTGGAGTAGTCGCGAAGCCGCCGGTCCGCCAGCCAAGTGGAGAGACGATAAACCGTTAAGTAGCGGACTAAGCATGTAGATATTGCCAGGATGTCATCACAGGACGCGGGTTCAATTCCCGCCGGCTCCACCATCCTTCGCTTAAGCTACGGATGGCAAGCCATTTGGATTGCTATCCGTAGATTTTTTTTGCAAAGCAAAAAAATGAGCGAAGCGACGGCGAAGGATGCCCTCCATAGCTCGCAGAGCGACGGAGGACTGAAGGCAACTTACGACCAAAAGTGTCGTGAGTTTTTTAAAATAAAAAGCCGTAATTACCGATTGATTTCAAACGAATTACGGCTTTCGTGTCTTTAAGCAGAGATGACAGCAACAAGGTATATTTCCGTAAAACCCCTCATTTTCTCTCAAAAATCTCTCTCTGTCTCGCTACCCCGTGTCGTGACAATTTACCCTTCCGCCGCCGCTTAAATAGCTATGGCGGGACAAGCAAAAGGGCTGGATTTTTGTAAGAACTGATTTTACCATACCAATTTGATTTCAGAACTATTCCAAAATCATTTGCGATACGCTCAAATCGACTACCTGATCATTCTTGAATACTACGCCTTCGGACACCAACAGACGTCTTTGAGCCTCAATCCCGCCGAACGCGTATGATCGTGAAAGCTTCCCTTGAGCATTGACCACCCGATGACAGGGAATATGCTCTGGATCAGGATTGCCATGAAGAATATTCCTCGACCATTTTTGCTTAAATTGGAAAATTCTCCCAAGCTCAAAATGGTTGCAAGTTAGTGAAAAATGTACCGCTTTGCTAAACTGCGAAAATATCTCTAATCGGCGGCAAAAAGAAACAGAGAACGGATTTTGAGGTGAAACAAAAAGTCGTTTTTTTGACACTATCTCGAAAATGGTGCATTTTTAGCATAGCACTTGCGACTTTTTCAATTTCCCCATATAGGAGGGTGCAAAAATTCCTTTTCTCCTCAAAAGCAGTGCTTGACTGCACTTTTTTAATATATCACGCCAAGTTGGAAAAGCAAATAGTGATGAGGTGTTTTGCTTTTTGTTTTCAAAGTGCAAAATTTGCACTTTGGCATTACACTTAAAGCCCAGAAACGGCTTTCTGTGCCGAGTTTTTTCGGAATCAGGCTCAGGCGTTGCCCTGCGGCTGACCTTCGCCACCTGGTGCATTGTAAAGGGGATTGTCGGGGAATTACGCTGCTGGCTTTACCCGGCGGTAACCGTGGAGCAGACCGCCGAGAAATGAAATCTCTTGTATTTCGCCGTCTGCATCCTGTTGGTATGGCAAAATCATATTTCCGTTAAGCCCTGCGTTGGGGCGGTAGTGGTTCCAATATTCCAAATATTATCAAATTTTATTTTGCAGTAAATGTTACTGAATCTGGTGGAATCCCCTGTTTTTTGTTTTCTTCCATTTTTATTATGGCAGCTTCTACCATACGTATATCTAGGCAATGGAATATGCCACTTTCTGCAGTGCCACGTAATACAATCCCAATCACCCCATAAGTATTGTCAGGCTTTTCATAAAACACTGGGGAACCGCTAAAACCATCAAAATCCGAACAAGCATTTGTAGCGACATTTAATGTAAAATGGTAATCCAGTATGTTTTTTTTTCTGAAGCTATTTGCATATAATGCCTTTGCTTCAAACTCTCCTGACGAATCATCAAAATTCATATTTTGCAGATATGTTGGATATCCAACAATTATCAGGCTTGACGATACTTTAAGTTCATGTATATCAGGCGTGACATATTCGAAAAAAAATGGTTGAAATTCTTCTGCAGGCTCATGCTCATCAACTTCAAATATACATAAATCGTCAGCATCACTATCATAATCCAATGCACCGTTATCTCCATTAAAACAAAATGAGTTTGAAAAAGCGATCGCACGATGTCTTGCAGCTATATCCTCGGCAAAAGGATTTAATAAAATTTTTATATCATTTATATCAAAAGTTCCTAAAGCATGCTTTGCTGTTACCATAAAGAATTTTTTTTTGTAACGAAACAAAAAGCATGTTCCTGATTGAGCACCCCATTTTCCACAATTACCGCAATCAACAAAAAATAAATTATTTCGAACATAATTGACGAGTTTTTTCTCCATATCAGCCACCATGAGGCGCAAGTTTATAATATTTATCTAAAATCTCCGAACAAGGTAAATGCTACCCAATAATAAGGCAATATATCATACGAAAATGAAATTACAACCGAGAAAAACGAAAATAATCATTTTTTACAAATTATTCAACCGACAATATTGAAAGATTTGGGTTCTTCGACGGTTTGTGCCAAAACACGCAGAAAAATAGAAAAAAGAGAAAGACGGAATTGAAAAAGACCGGAATTGCACCTATTGTTTAATAGCCCAAAAAACAGTAGGAGGTATGCAATGCCGGTCAATTTATACTAT
>JAZUCU010000036.1:0-45817 GCA_045639325.1 Victivallales bacterium | reverse complement strand
AAGGGCGTTCTTTGAAGGAAGCTCCTTTTGTTCTTCTGGAAGATGCCCAACGCTGCCATGCAGGTGATTTACGCCATCAGATATGGAGCAATGGCAAAATCAAAGTATTCCACCCTTGGAAAATAAAAAACAGGAAAATAGGATTATGAAAACACTTATATTATTGCTTATGTCCTGCACTGTTCTGTTCTCACTTACCGGAAAGGAAATAACTATAACGGAAGGATTGTGGTATATTTCTTTCCCCGAAAACAGCGGCGAAATCAAAGCATCTGAAATGGCTTACCGTTTTAATCCGGACGGTTCTGCTGAAATGGTACTTTCGGAAAGAGCTGTCAAGTTGAGAGAAAAAGATCGTATTGCATATAAAAAAAGTACAGGGAAAGATTTGCCGGAACCAAAATTTTCCTGGAAGATTAAGGATGGTAAATTATATATTTACATAACCATGGGGGGACTGAAATCTAAAAAAACCGCAGTTTTTCTTTCAGGAAAATACCCGCAGATCTTTCTGCCGGAAAACAAAGAAACATTTACACTGCTGGCCCGCAAAGGGGCAAAAATGACTCCTGCTCAGGCAAAGCAATTTTGGAAAAATGTCCGGGAAGCCAGCCGGGATAAATTTGCAGATAACTTGAAGTTACCGAAAAATGTCAAACTTGCCGAACCTGAAAAAAATTTGAGCTATGTGCATTTTCATACCCGTTCTCATTGGCGGGAAAAACCGCTTGGTTCATTTCAGCAGAAAGTTATTTCTGCGATCAACCGGGGACCGAAACTTGCGGATGATGCAAAGTGTTCCTTACCGTCATTGGAAAAATTACTCTCTAAAACTGAAAACAAAAAACTTCTGATCCACTATTTCGCCTGTCACCCGGAGTGGCGGCTGTATCGTGAACAAAACAAAGAACTTTATGCCGTACGCTATTTCCGTTATCCCAATGGCGAAATTGCCCCCTCATTACATCAATATTACGCTCATTTTTTGCCGTGGGGTGAAAATGGGAAAAAAGTCGGAGACCCTGCCTTGGAGTTTCAATTCCGGTTTGATATCAGTTTGGGTGGTGAAGCGAGGAACGCAATTCCCACCAATCCGCGAAATCAGACGGAACACAGAAAAAACAATATATGGACGACCCGTTTTTTCAGCCGTGGAGCCTTGGTAACTGTTTTCGACCAGAGTCAATTTCCCGGACGGCAAATGACTGCGGCTGCACTGCTTGAAATTGAAAAAGAATTTTCCGCACTGCTGACCAATAAAAAGAATTGGCATAAATTACTCCCCGTGGACAGTTGCCGGAAAGAAAAATCCGATCTCATTTTACGCGACAGTATACAAGGAGGTATTTACGAAGCCATCCTCTGGTGCAACCCGGGAGAAAGAGGCACTGTGTATTTGAAAGCCTTTGAAATCACCAAAGGGACACCGCTGTCCGCCGCGAGGCTGAAAAATTCAACCAATAATGTTTCCGGCTGGTCGGATGATCCTCTGGAACAATTCTGTACCGGGATGTATTTTACCATTTACGAAGGAGAATGGGGGCAGTATTACGGAGCCAGATTTGAAGTATGGTTCAAACCCGACAACGGCGGAGCAGAGCGCAAGCTCTTTGAAAAGAATTATAAGATACAAGGATGGCAAAGATAAGCGCAAGTTTGTTTACATCTGATACCAGGAGAAATCTTGCCGCCTTTTTTTTGCGTTTACAGGGACGTGGCGTGGCGATTACGGCAAGGTTAGGGTAAGTGGCAAAGGGCAGCACAAAAGCCTTTGTGAAGCGGTTTTGTGAAAAAAACTTCACAGAATTTTTGTCAGACTTGAAAAAACGGTCAGCGTTTTTTTATCTTCCCCCATTACTTCGGTAAGGTACAAAACAAGACTTTGTTAATAATCAAGCACTTACAAAAAGAACCTTGATTTTTACACCTTTCAGAAAAACTCAGAATTCAGACAGATTTCAGACAAAATCCGGGGCAAAATGGTCTGATTTCAGCATCTCGCGTGTGTTTCTTACACACTGGCAGAAATGTTGTAAAAGCCTTTGAGTCAACGAGTTTTACAAAATAATAGCAAGGGTGATTTTTTCAGGTAGATTAGAATGAGGACAAAAAAATGGCGGAGAGAGCGAGATTCGAACTCGCGGTACGACTTTATATCGTACGACGGTTTAGCAAACCGTTCCCTTCGGCCACTCGGGCATCTCTCCGCAATTAATAAATCATCATCTTGATGATATAGTAACTATACAACCATTTTTTCAAATTGCAAGTAAAAAATTAAAAATTTTTGCATTTTTTATTTAATTTATCACTTGACGAATCATTTTTTCATGATATATTACTCTCTATTATCATGCGGGCGTAGCAAAATGGTTATGCTCCAGCTTCCCAAGCTGGCCACGAGAGTTCGATTCTCTTCGCCCGCTCCATTTTTTTGCCCTCATTCCTTGATTTTTCCGTAGATTGTGATATATTTATTTCCATAACAGGAGTTTGCTTATTATGGATATTTCTCAATTTCATTGCTACTCAACGGATGAGGCACAGGTCCCAACATATACCCTGCCCGATCCGTTGCTAAAAAATAATACGGACCGAATCTCCTCCGCCTTTGAATGGATGAATGTTCAACGTAATGCCGTCTTATCCATCCTGAAAGAATATTCTTACGGCGACATCCTGCCACGTCCGGATAATATGCAATTTGAATTACTCGCTTGCAAAGAAGATGCCCTTGACGGGCTGGCGATCCGCAAGGAAATCAAGATCACGCTTGCCATGAATAACAGAAAAGAACACAGTATGATCATGCTGCTGTATCTGCCGAAACATATCAATGAACCGGTTCCCGCGTTCCTTGCACTGAATTTTCAAGGCAATCATAATACTACGGATGAAGAAGATGTGATAAAAACCGGCTATATCCGGGAAGGAGAACTTGCGGCGTCACAGCGTTGTCAACAGGCGGAACGGTTCAGTTTCCGTGAAGTAATCAAACGTGGATATGCTTCCGCCACAATTTGTTATCATGACATACATCCGGACAGAGCGGGCGGGGTGAACGGCAGTATTTTTCAACTGTTTTTTGATAAAGAGGAATATTCATCCATTTCTCAAAAATATTCCGTAATTGGAGCCTGGGCATGGGGCTTATCCCGTGGATTAGACTGCTTACAGAACGACCCTGCGATCAACCCGGCGGCCATCATTGTGCATGGTCATTCCCGCTTGGGTAAAACGTCGTTATGGGCAGGCGCGACGGATCCACGTTTTGCAATGGTAATATCCAACGATTCCGGATGTGGTGGCGGCGCACTTCACCGGCGCAAGTTCGGCGAAAATCTCTCATTGCATTTTGATTATCACTTCCATTATGATCTACCATGCTGGTTTGTTGCAAAGCTGGAAGATTTTATGTGGAAAGAGGAAGAGTTGCCATTTGATCAACATGAACTGTTGGCAATGATTGCCCCCAGGCCATTAGCGATCGGCACAGCAGAAGATGACCCCAATGCGGATCCGAAAGGTGAATTTCTGGCGGCATATCATGCGTCGGAAGTTTACCAACTCTTTGGCTCACGAGGTCTCCCCATTTCAGAAATGCCGGAGATTGATCAAGATATTACGGGCGACATCAGTTTTCATTGCCGTCCGGGCACACATAATCAGACCTTGCGAGATTGGCAGCATTATCTTGCAATTGCAGATCGTTATTTCAAAACCAAGTAAAGGATACCTATTATGAAAAAAATGAACACACTCATCAAGAGTGCAGTTTTACTGGCTGTACTCGCAACACTCACAGGCTGCAGCACGCCGAAAATTGCCGCAGCAACAAAGGTCAAGGAATCCGGCACAACCTTTGCCAAAGATGCCCTGATGCCTTACATCAAAACCGGTGAACTGCCCGGTGCAATTGCGGTATATTACAAGAATGGCCTGCAGGAAACAACTTGCATCGGCTACGCGGATGCAGCAAAAAAACGTCCGCTGACAATGGATGATGTTTTCATGCAGTGTTCTCAGACAAAAGGTTTTTGCGGCGTAACAATTGCTATTCTTGTAGAAGAAGGGAAAATCTCTCTGGATGATCCGGTACATAAATATCTCCCTGAATTCAAAGAACTCTGGATCGAAAAATCCAATAAAAACGGCGTAAAAACTCTTGTCAAAGCCAAAAACACGTTGACGATCCGCATGGTCATGAATCATACCGGCGGTTTTCCGTTTGAAATCAGTGCAAAAAGTGCATCCCACGGAATTGGCGGCTGGACAGCGATTCCTCTGCGGAGTGTGGCAGCCGTGGCGGCAAAATCTCCGATTATGTTTGAACCCGGCACAAAAACCCGTTATTCCAATACTGGGATCGATATCGGGGCAGCCATTGTGGAAAAAGTTACCGGTAAATATTGGGAAGATTTTCTGAAAGAACGGGTTCTGGATCCGCTTGGTATGACCTCCACCTCATTTCGTCCGACAGATAAACAACTGCAGACCCAGATGGAATTGTACCATTGTGTCAAGGGCAAACCGGCAGCTTATTGCAGACAGAGCGGATGTATTCCCCGTCCTTACAATGGTCCCCGCGTTTTTGCATCTGCGGGTGCCGGACTTTGGACGACAGCCAATGATCAGTTGAAATTTTACAAAATGCTGATGAATCTTGGCATTGGCGAAAATGGCGTCCGTGTTCTGAAAGAAGAAACTGTCAAAAAATTGCTGGCGAAATCAACCCGTCCGGCGAACCTTGGCGGCTATTCTCTTGGATTGGTTGCTCCGTCTGAAGATAAGGAAGATTCCTGGTTTGGTCATGGCGGTGCATGGGGCACAAACTGCACGGTAAACTGGCACCGGAAAGAATTGAAATTGTGGGTTGTCCAGCTCATCGGTTCTCCGCGTCCCTGGGATAAAGCACGTAAAAATGCAGAAAATCAATTTTTCAAATACGTGATTGACAATCAGGGAGTTGACGCCTATACAGGTCGTCTCAAGTAAAATAAAAAGAGTAAAAAAAATCTGCTGTTGTGTAAATTCAATACACAACAGCAGTTTTTCTATATCCTGAGGTTAATTCAAGCCTCAGAATTTCACGACTTCACCTGTTTCAGCAGATTTCATCATTGCAAGACAAACTTCCATTGCAGCGATTGCTTCTTCGGCACCGGCATAAGGTTTGAGTTCCGGATTGAGAGCGCAATCGACGATATGCGCAATTTCAGTAGCATACATACCACCGGTAATTTTATCCTGAAGGGGACCGAGGATGCCTTCATCCACTTCGATTTTTGATGCAGCACCGCCGATATCGTAAAAAGTAAGACCTTCGGCATCCGAATATTTCAAAGAACCTTTTTCACCGTATACAGTCATGAATGTATCGGAGGGAGCTGCACGGAGCCAGGAACATTCCATATTGGAAATAGCCCCATTTGGATAGGTAAGAGTTACACTGACATAATCTTTCGGCAAAGCATCGGTTTTAGGCAGCCGGAAAGCCTGAGCATAAACAGCAGAGGGTTTACCGAAGAATTTATTCTGCAAGTCGCAATGATGAGCCAGCATATCCAGTGTAACGCCGCCGGATTTTTCATAATCCGCGAACCAATCGCCCCACAGACGGCTGTAACCGCCGAAAGTACAAGTGACAGAACTGCCGATCAATTTACCGATTTTACCTTCATCAATCAATTTGGAAAGCAGCATGGAGCTGGGAGAGTAACGGCGGACGAAACCGATTGCAAACAGGTTTTTATAGTTGCGGATCATGGGAGCAAGTTCTTCCAGATCTTCCCGTGTACGACACAAGGGTTTTTCGCAGAAAATGGGTTTGCCGGTAGCCATTGCGGGGAGCAATGCTTCTTTGTGGCAAAATGTGGGGGATGTAATAACGATCAATTCAGTTTCCGGGCTGTTGCAGACTTCTTCTGCGCTTGCCAGGACTTTCACATCCGGATATTTTTCCACGAATGCTTTTGATTTTTCCGGGTCAATGTCATAAACAGTAGAAAGTTTGACATTGTTCAGAGTAGCAAGGTTGGCTGCATGAGCATTACCCATGCGCCCTGCCCCGATAATACCGATTTTCAACATAAATTATTCTCCTTCAAGTGTTGATTTGATAAGTTTAACTGCTTCCGCAATATCTTTTTCCTGTTCCGGACCGAAGGGCAATTCCCGTTCGATGATCAGAGGTCCGGAGAAGCCGCCTTTCTGGATCCGTTTCAGCAGGACGCAGAAATTGGTGGAACCTTTACCCAGCACAGTTTCTTTGCCGTACTGTTCGCCGGGGGCAGCCGGATTGGCGTCTTTGCAATGGATACAGCGAAAATACGGGAGAAGTTCATCCACCATTTTGGCGGGATCATCTTTTCCGTAATACAGCAGGTTGGCGGGGTCGAAGTTGATTCCCACGTTGGGCTCGTCAATATCTTCGATCATCTTCTTAAGGTCGGCAACGGTTTCTGTGCCGGTTTCAAACATGAATACCTGATCGTTATCGGCGGCAAATTTAGCAAGCAGTTTCAGGTCGGCAATGAATTTCTGATAAAACTCGCCGCGTTCTTCCGGAAGAAAACCGATATGGCATGCAAAATATTTGATACCGTAACGTTTACCCCAATTCAGCAGACGGCAGGAAAGCAACATGCGTTCTGCTCTGGATGCTTCCGGCACCAGACCGAATTCGCCATTGAACTGGTTGGGATAAGAGAAGAACATGGTCGGAACCGCAATATTATATTTGCGGAACAGGGCAAAGAAATCGTCGGATGCCTTGCGTGCTTCCGGCGTCGGTGCCAGCCAATCTTCATACACACCGGCAATCTGAATACAGTTCAAGCCGATTTCCTGATAAAATGCAATCCGGCGTTCATTAATGTCATGACAGCGGATCAATGTTCCAATTTGAGTTATGCTCATTTTTACTCCTGGTTTTATAATTATTTCATCAATTTGCAGACCATTTGATAATGCCGTCGCAGATCGTCATCACCGGATCAAGGACCTGATTCAACAGTACTATATCAGCAATGTAACTTTTTTCAAGTTTTCCACGATCTTTTATGCCCAAACTTTCCGCCTGATTCAAACTTGTCGCACGAATCGCCTCCGATAAGGGCAAGCCAGTCACGCGAACCAGACGTTTTAAGCCGTTGTGATAACGCAATGTACTGCCAGCCACCGGGCCGGTCGTCAATCTGGCACAGCCGTCTTTTACAACAACCGGCAGACCGCCAAGGGAATATTCTCCGTCCGGCATGGCAGCTGCACGCATGGAGTCCGTAATCAACATCATACGTTCCGGACCTTTGAGTTTGGCAATCATGGCAATCATCTGATCACAGAGATGGACACCATCGCAAATCATTTCGACGTAAACATCATCGTCCATCAGACCTGCGCCGACCATGCCGAACCGGAGATGATGAACCGGAGTCATGACGTTGCAGAAATGGGTCAGATGTTTCATCCCTGCAGCACGATGCTGTTCAAAACAAGCGTAATCCGCTTCCGTATGACCGCCGGATGGCATAATGCCGCGATCAGCCAGGGCTTTCGTGAATTCCAATGCGCCGGGCAATTCCGGAGAATAGGAAACTTTCGCGACCGGTGAGATGGCATGGAGTTCATCCACAATGCGGATGTCCGGATTCTTCAGGAATGCCGGATTCTGCGCACCTGCACAGGAGGGATTAAAAAATGGTCCTTCCAGGTGAACCCCCAGCAGTGTGGCACCATCCGTCACTGTTTTCTTGTAGTCCTCTGACAGCTGACAGAGTTTACGCAAATCATCCACAGAAACGCTCAAAGACGTTGCCAGGAACCCGGTCACGCCGTCTTCCAGCTTGCCTCTGCCGATGGTGAAAAATGCTTCTTCGGTACAATCGCAGAAATCATAGTTGGATCTGCCATGGGAATGGATGTCGATAAATCCGGGAGCCGCAATCGCACCTGCGGCGTCAATGACTTCACAATCTCCGGCATTTGCCACCGGCAGACCGGCATAGGCAATACGGCCGTCCTCGATGATTATCTGACCGTCTGCTATGTCGATTCCGGGGGAAATGATTCTGCAATTTTTAATAAGTTTTTTCATAAAACCGAATCCAGATTAATTTTATCCGTTGTATAAATCAGGGTGAAATCCGGATGATCCAGCAAATAAGATGCAGGCAGTTCCGGCGTGGCTTTGCCATCACCGATCATACGGGTCAAAGGCGCCTGCTGTTCCGCAAAACAGGCAAGGAGCAGTTCCTGTTTGGAAAGCAGGATCTGTTTCATGCCCATTGTGGCAGCAAAACGGGGCATGAGAGACTCATCCCCGCCGGCAGTCAACTTTGTATTCTGGGCAATGGTTGCTTCCGCCAAAGGAAGAACGCGAGTCGGCAGTGCACCGTATGCTTCGACAGCAATCTCATCGGCTTTCATCGGCTCGTTGAATGCAATATGGCCGTTAAAACCGATACCGAGCAGCTGCAGATCGAGACCGCCAGCTTCTGCCAATTCACGGTCAAACTTTTCCGGATCGGCAGGATCCGGGAAGTGTGCCTGGCAATCGGCAAAGTTACGTTCCGGAGCAAAACGGTTAAACAGATTTTCGTGCATATATTTCCAATAGCTCAGCGGATGATCATGGGGTACTGCATGAGAGGAATCGGATGCGTATTCATCCAGATTCCAGGTCTGCAGACGGGAGAGATCGATGCCATCCGCATTGAACCGTTCCGCAAGAATACGGTACAGTTCAATCATAGTATTCCCGGTCGCCAGACCGAGGTTGAAGTTCTTGCCCTGCTTGAGAGCAGAAACCACTGCATTGTAAATAATATCTGCACCGGCAATGCTCATTGCCTGATAATCAGAGACTTTCTGTACTTTCATAATCTGTTATCTCCAATCTTTATTTTCCTGCAAAGAACCGGATCAGACGGGCAGCGTGTGCCGCACAGGCATCTACCACCGGATCATAGAACTTATCGACGGGAAGGAATTTGCCGGAAAGTTTTTCCAATTCTTCCCGGGAACTCTTCAGGTAAGTATCCAGATATTCCGTCGCAATATTGATCTTCGCAATCCCGTTATGAATGGATTCACGGACTGCATTCAGCGGTGTGCCGGAACCGCCGTGAAGCACCAGGGGAACACCTGGCAATGCATCGGCAATAGCTTTGCAGCGTTCAATATCCAGTTTCGGTTCCGCTTTATAGTATCCATGGGCTGTACCGATGGATACAGCAAGGGCATCCACTCCGGTCTGAGCAGCAAACGCGGCAGCTTCTTCCACCGATGTCAGAGAGGTTTCATCCCCCATGGCAACGTGTCCGATTTCCCCTTCCACGCTGCAGCCGGCAGCATGGGCGAGGTCCGCAGCGACTTTCGTCTTTGCGATATTTTCTTCGAACGGCAGGCAGGAGCCATCGAACATCACAGAGGTATAACCGGCAGCAAGAGCTTTTCCCACATGCTCCAGACAACTTCCGTGGTCAAGATGCAATGCAATCGGCTGACTGGAACGGTGTGCCAGACGGATCAGCATACCGGCGATATCGGATGCCTTGTCTGTGGTGAACAGACGGTCGTACACCTGAATAATCACCGGAGACTGTTCGGCTTCCGCGGCTTTCAAGACAGCGAGAGCGGTTTCGTAATTACCCACATTGAATGCTCCGATTGCCCGTTTGTCTTTACGGGCATCGATGAGCATTTCTTTCATTGTGACCAATGCCATGAGAACGACTCCTTACAGTGCTTCCGCCAGCACTTCTTCCACCGTTTTGACCTTGAGAGAAGTATATTTTGCAAGCTGAATCTTGGTATAGGGAGAAGCGGTCACAATCACATCGGTTTCCGGATGATCGGCACGGGCTTCCACGTATTTTGCCAGTTTTTCCACAATGGCAGGCTCGATTTTGTCAAGAACCAATGCACCTTCTGCACAGCTGTAGGATTCTTCATCGTTTGTGCCGAAGGGTTTCAATGTTGCGCCGTTTGCGGTGAGGACTGTTTTCGGGAATGCGTAATCATTATTATAGTTCCGCAGATAATCACTTTCCAGATAATACAGATCGCCCAATGCTTTCACTTTGACATCGGCAAGATATTCGCTTGTGTGCATCACTTTTGCATTCAGCTTGATATCCATTTCTGCAAATGTATTCACCAGGAGATCGTAAATACCAGTGTGGCTGACCACTACGGTATCCACATCGGCACCGTTCAGGACTGCTGCGAATTTTTCAGCCAGCACTTTTGCTTCCTTGCGGAAACCGAGTACCCACAAGCCTTTGCCGCAGGAACCGCCGCTGACTGTCTTATAACCGGATGCCAAATTAGCAAAGGCTGCAGCTGCACCGGATTCCACAGAATATTCATCGGCTACATAAGCAATTTTGCCTTCACCGGAAACTGTCCAGTCCGGACAATTCTGCAAATCTTCTGCAATCTTTTTGATGTTGCAGGGAACAGCATCCATATCCACAATGTCAGCACGATATGCCAGGTTCAGACCGACTTCATCAAAATGATGCACACAATTTCTGCGGCAGCATCCGCTCAGGTCGGAACGGTACATGGTGCGGATCAGATCCGGATTGGTGAAACGTTCCGGATACATGGTTGCGCCGTAAATCATGGATGCACGGACACGGGGAGTATCGGCTTCTGTGAAAGTCACGTTTCCGACGGGGGAAAGGTGACGGCACATGAAACAGAAACGGCAATAGGTGATAGCATCAGAAAAATTATCGATATTCATTTTCAAACTCCTTTAAATCCCATTTTTCCCGGGTTCATAATGTTGTTCGGATCCATTTCCTCTTTGATACTTTCCAGCACGTTCATGGCAGGTCCGTAGAGGTCTTTCATATAACGGCCGAGTTTCAATCCGACACCGTGATGTTCGTTGATCACGCCGCCATTGGCAATCGCTGCACGGATCGCAAGGTCCCAAACCCGGTTGTAAAGCTGGACAGCTTCACGGGGATCTTCCGGTACGGCTTCTTTTTCAAAGATAAAGCGGGCATACAACATGCAGCCCCAATCATACCAGTGAGAGAAGTGACCGATAAAGCGGACGTTCGGGAAGTTTTCCGTAACCGCTTTCTTCATGGCATAGTAAACATTTTCGATATTGGCAAAAGTTGCCACCGTATCCAATGTTCCATAAGCCTGGGGAATGTGGAAGATGTACGGAGGATAGAAGAATTTGTATTTGTTTTCCCACCAGAGATCGCCACCCTTGCTGCCAAGGTCCTGACCATGATATTTTTCTTCCATGATTTCACGGGCATAGCGCATCTGGCAATCCACAATGTCTTTGCGTCCGTCAAAACCGAATACCAGGTAAGCACCCTGTTCCAGATCGATTCCGAACACTTTGCGGACGTGGGTCTTTGTTTCTGTTTCGTCGTACAGACGGATGGCACAGGGCTGCAGACGGCTGCGCATCAATTCCGCACCGGCACTCATTGCAGTGTGGAAATCTTTGAAGATGTATGCACGAAATTCACGGGCTTCCGGCTGAGGATGAACTTTCAGAGTCACTTCCGTAATGATACCCATAGTACCTTCGCTGCCCAGATACAGCATGGTCAGGTCGGGACCGGAGGCGTGACGGGGAACGGGTAAGGTACGGATGATTTCACCAGTCGGAGTAACAACTTCCAGAGACATGACCATATCTTCGATCTTGCCATATTTTGTGGAGAGCACACCGGTACCGCGGTGAGCCAGAAAGCCCCCGATGGTTGCGCAGGAAATCGAAGCCGGCAGGTGCATGGTGGAATAGCCTTCTTTATTGCAATTCCATTCCAGATGCTGGGCAATGATCCCGGTCTGACAGCTGACGGTCAGGGATTCTTTATCCACGCCGTAGCATTTATTCATACGTTTCATATCAACAACGATACCGCCGTAAACCGGGAGTGCGCCTCCCTGAGAACCGGACCCGCCGCCCCAGGGAACGACCGGGATCTTATACTGATTGGCGATTTTGACGATCTTTGCAACTTCTTCGGTTGTGGAAGGATGAACAACAAAATCCGGCTTCGGTGTTTCCATGCCGCGATCGTGCCACATTTCCGGAATCCAGTAATAATCCACAGAATGGCCGAAACGGTCGGCATCACGGACGCCAACATATTCTTCTCCGAGAATATCCGTCAATTCCGTACGGATCATCTCATACATGTAACTGCTTTGTTTGACTAACATTTTTACCTCCAAATATATTTAATTTGTTTATTTAATTTTTCCATATACCGGTGCCAGCGCATCGTGAATTTCACGGTAGGTACGGAATCCTTCACGATAATAGGCTGCCAGTTTTTCATCCGGCTTCAATTCACGGTCAATATGCAGACACGCTTTCACTGCAGAACGGCTGTCCGCAAACACACCCGCCCCAACACCGGCAAGCAGCGCCGTCCCGAACGAGGCATCGCCCGGATGAGGAATCTGCAACGGCAGGTTGAACACATTACAGACAATTTCACTCCAGATGCGGCTTCTCGCTCCGCCGCCAATCAGAAAGATCCGGTTCACAGATAAGCCCATGTCTTCCAGAGAACCGTAACAATCACGCAAGGAATAGGCAACCCCTTCCAACAACGCACGGATAAAGTCGCCTTTGGTGCTGCTGATGGAGACGCCCGTAAAACTGCTGCGCAATTTGGCATCCCAGTAGGGAGAACGTTCCCCCTGCAGATACGGGTGGAAAAACACACCGTTCGCTCCGGGACAGGAACTTTCTGCCAACTTATCCATCAGATTGAAAGCATTGACTCCGGTCAATTCCGCTTCCTGCTTTTCCGACTGACACAATGTATCACGCATCCAGCGCTGACACAATGCCGCCGCATTGGTGGCGGAAACGCTGTACCACATGCCTTCCACAACATGAGAATAGGTCAATGTGGTGGCAGAGGGATGAGGTTCAGCCGTCATAATATTCACATTGCCGGCAGTCGCCAGTTTCACAATGCAATCGCCCGGTTCAATGGCTCCGGCACCGTAATCTTCCACAGCGGAATCGGATGTACCGCAGACAACGATCGTACCTTCCGGCAATCCAGTCACCCCGGCTGCGCGGGCGGTAACATGCCCCACAACATCCGCTGGCTTGACCAGATCCGGCAATTGATCCATGCGGACACCGGCAAGTGCGGCGAGTTCTTCCGACCAGGCGAGTTTCGCCATATCAAAAAACAGAGTGCCCTCTGCTTCAATGTAATCGGTCACCGCTACCCCGGTAACAAGGAAACGCACATAATCCTTGACGAACAGGATTTTTGCCGTTTTCTTCAGGATTTCCGGCTCATAAGTATTCAACCAGCGCAATTGGGGCAGAGTCCATGTGGGCGCAGGCTGCTGATAAGCAGTCTTAAAAATCACATCGCCGTAATTTTCACGCAGGAATTTACATTCTTCCACACTGCGCTGATCGGTCCACATAATCGTTTTCCGGACAGGCTGCATGTGCTCATCCAGCAGAACTGCGTTATGAGTCGATCCGTCAAAACTGACCGAAAGTACCCGGGTCAAATCGACGCCGTTCGTGCGCAGCTTCTGCAGGGCCTTGCACATGGCATCATACCAATCCGCAGGATTCTGCTCCGACCAGCCGGGGTGAAGAAATTCCGTTTTGTATTCAACGGAGGCTTCACCCAGCAAAGCACCGGCAAAATCGATCGCCGTGACTTTGCACCCGCCTGTGCCGAAGTCGATCCCAAGAAGGATGTTCTTTTCCAATGACATCTTACTTCACCCAATCATGTGCCGGATCTTTTGCAGAAATCAAACCGCGGTTGACAGCACCGGTCATTGTCCACAAGTAATACATTTCATACCCGGGAGCACCGCAAAGGGGGTGATAACCTTCCGCAATGGCAACGGTGTCGTTGTATTTGACGGTGTAAGTTTCATCAATGGATCCATCGGTCTTGTAAACTTTCTGAATACCAAACCCCTGCGGCGGATCAAAACGGTAGAAATATGTTTCTTCCATATCAATTTCGCCGGGCAGATCATCAAAGTCATGACGGTGCGGCGGGTAACCGGACCAGTTACCGGAGGGGATCATGCCTTCCCCGATATAGAAGTGTTCTGAATCAAATTTTTCATCCAGAATGACGGTTGCCGCACGCTTGAAATTGTCTCTGCCGATGGAAAGTTCTTTCATCGTTTCGGGCAGAATCAAAGTCGGTTTCGCAGTATCGCGGCTTGCCGGGGATTCGTTCACGGCAAAATCGCAATCGGTAAGAGCGGTGAATTTGTAAGCCGTGCGGCGGGGCAGATACAACGCATGGGGCTTGCCGTCGAAAACATTCTTACGGCCGCCGACAACATCAAATTTCCAGCCGTCACCTTCCGCAGCAAATGTACCGCCGAGAGTAACAAATGCAACTTCAAATTCGCCGGTGTTGCCTTCGTAAACGGTATCTTTTGCAAGCTGGACGATACCGAAGCGGGTGAGCTTCATATTGTATTCGCCCAATTCAAAAACATTGTTGTATCCCTGCTGGGGAGCGAGATGGATCAAGAGATTGTTATCGTTCATAATATCCTCACATTCTATTAGTTATTGAACAACGACAGGTTCGATATCCAGACATCTGCACAAATCGAGCAGTTCCGGAACCAGATCACCGTAACTCAGAGCATAATGATGTTCCCAGCCCTGATTGATCACGACTTCACGCAATTTATCACAGCCGGCATCAAATTTGATCTTCAACGGATTGCCGCGGACGAACAGGTCGGTATCAAGACCTTCACCGGTTGCAATCAACATGCGGAATCCGTCACCATCCCGTTTTTCGCCGAGACGGGCAAGAGTAACACGGCCCGGTTTCAGCGGGAATTCGTTGGTGACGCCTTTCACGCCGCCGCCTTCCACGGTTGCACTCTTGCGCAGCTGGGGCTGGAATCCGTTCTTGCACAAACCGCAGGGAGCAGCACCGCAATGCCATGCCACACCATATTCGCCTTCCATCACGATCATGTCGCAGAAGAAGGGCAGATCACCGGTCAATTCCTGTGCAATACGCATCATAACCGCACCGTAAGCATCACCTTCGCAAGCCGTCAGATAACCATGATTGGTCAGGTGTCCGATTGTGGAACAGACGGTAATACCGTAAAGATCGTTGGAAATGAATTCCGGCCAGCAGCGCATGGCAAGGGTATCGACCAGGAATTTTTCTTTCATCTTTTTCACAGCGCCGAAGAGAGCGGCAGATTTTTTCAACTGATCATCGGTGGGGCCGTCCGTCGGGTGAACTTGCGCGTCAGAAAGAATGGTTTTGACAGCATCATCCAGTTCATCAGCAGTGAGATTGCGTGCCGTTTCAATGACTTCATGTTCGGTGATGATCTTGATTTCCGGACCGATCTTTGTACGGAGCAGCATTTCATCCCAGCTGGATGTAAAGAACCCGGGAACGCGGCCACCGATGACGCCGACACGCATACGGTTCAAAACGTTCATCGTACGGACCACGCGGATCGCTTTGCTCAACTGTGCTTTGGCATCGTCAGAACCGACTTCCGCATGAACATGGAAGTACGGCACATGCATACGATACATGAAGTGGGAGTTCATATTGGCAGCACAGAAAGAGTTGTTCTGCAGACGGCCGCCGCAGGGATCCGGTTCTTTCATGGACCAGAGAACAACGGGAACTTTCAGACGTTGTGCGAACATGGGAACAATCACGCCTAGGGAAAAAGTCATGAACTGCGCCACGATCATATCGGGCTGTTCTTTCTCGAAATATTCCAATTCGCGAATGGCACGATCTTCAAAGTCAATCATGGAATCGCCGCCGATGACTTCCACATCAGGAAGGCTCTGCAGATATTCTTTTGCATTCTGCCGGGCAGCTTCCAGAGTATCGTTCGTCCAGTTCACTTTTGTCAGAGGCAAATAACCGATTTTGAATTTTTTGGACATGGTGATTTCCCTTTCTTTTTACAAGACTTTGGATTTAAAGTTTTTAATATTTTCAAAACCGCTGATGCGGAATGCTTCCTCCGTAATACGTACCACTTCCCGTGCCAATTCCAGTGTGATGGGTGTGGGAATACCATTCACGGCATCATCGTAAAGATATTTCCACAGGATTTCCTGATTGCAAACCGGAGTTTCATATTCCGATGTCACAAAATACAGACTTTCATCAAAATTACCGTACTTCTTCGGCGGGTTTTCCGGATGAGGCTTCAAATCTTTCAATTCACACAGCGGGTCAATGTATTTCGCAAAAAGTTTGCCTTTTTCAAACACTATCGTTCCGCGGTTACCAATGATTTCAATATCGCGGCCAAGCAACAGATTTGCACCGGTAATTTCAATTTCAACCAGACGGTTGTTCGCTCCTTTCAGAATAATCTTGCAAAGGTCGTCACCATCACCAATGGAAACAACACGGCGTACGTCCGCCCAGATATCCACAACCGGAGATTCCAGATACTGCAAGGCCTGGTCGATCAGGTGCGGCCCCCAGTTGGAAAGCAGACCGCCATAATATTCAGTCATTGTCATCCAGTCATTCCGGCGGCAGAAACCAACTGCGGCGGTCAACTTGATGTACTGAGGTTCACCGACAAGTCCGGATTTCATCAATTCCAACGCCCGGACAAAGTGGGGATCGAAACGGTGATTGTGGCGGACAAACAATTTATGAGGATGCTTTTTACCCATTTCCAGCATCACATCCATTTCCGCAAGACTTGTTGCAACCGGTTTTTCCACCAGAACGATTTTATCGGCTTCCAACACTTTCAATGCCATCGGAACGTGATCCGGATGACGTGTCGCAATGGTCACCATATCAAGCCCCGGATGCTGCAGCATTTCTTCCAGAGAAGCATATTTTGCCGCATCTTTCAATTCCGGCGGAGCATCTTTCAACCGTTCCGGGTCATGATCCGCACAGGCAACCAGATTGAAATATTCGCTGTACTGGGAAATTTCGGCCGCATGAGCGTAGGAAATACGCCCGAGACCGACAATACCAACATTCAATTTTTTCATAATCGCACTCCTGTTATTTGCTTTTATGAAGGGCTTCTGTATCAATGTCCTTCAACGGATTTTCCGTATAAACCGTTTCCAATGGCTCCGGTTGCGGTGTGATACGATCCGCCAATATGCCGTTGACCGGTGCCGCCCAACGGATGGCATTGCCAATTACTTTCACCACATTTTCATCGTGATAAATGGGATACGTCTCATGTCCGGGCGAAAAATAAAAGATCTTCCCCGCATCCCGCTGAAATGCAACACCACTGCGGAATACATTCCCGCCTTCATACCAGGACATGAAGACGATCTTGCCATCATCCGGAATGTTGAAGGGTTCCCCGTACATTTCCGTATGCGGGATCACAAATGTTTCCGGCACACCGGCTGCAATCGGATGGGATGTATCCACCACCCATACCCGTTCTTTCTCACCGACTTCACGCCAACGCAAACGGCATTGTGTGCCGAGCACCTGACGGAAGATTTTGGAAAAATGACCGGAATGAAGCACAACCAACCCCATACCGTGAAGGATCCGGCTGTGAATCTTTGCCACTAATGCATCTTCCACCTGAGCATGAGCGCAATGCCCCCACCAGATCAGAACATCCGTATTGTTCAGGACGTCATCCGGCAACCCCTGGGATGGCATATCCAGAGATACCGGGGTGATTTCCAGATCATCCGCTTTCAAATTTTCCGCAAGTGCATTGTGAATACCGCGGGGGTAAAACGAGCGGATCAGATCGCCGACTGCATTCGTTTCCTGCTCATGAACATATTCATTCCAGATTGTAACTTTAATTTTCTTCATAAACTCTATCCTGTTATTATGCATGTTCTGCAAGAAAATTTTCCACTTCAGCTCGGGTCGGGATACCGGTTCTTCCGCCCGGCTTGAGACATTTCAAAGCGGATACGGCAGAAGCAAAACGCATACTTTCCCGCAAATCCCGTGTTTCGCAATAACGCACCGCAAATGCCCCGTGATAGACATCCCCTGCCCCCGTTGTATCCACTGCCTGAATCTTGAACGCCGGACAATATACCGCTTTGCCGTTTTCCAACACCATGGAGCCTTTACAGCCCATGGTGATGCCCGTCACTTCCGAACCGTTTTCGCCCAGTTTCAGCAACGCTTTTTCCAAATCCTCCTCACCGGTATAACGACGGGCAAAATCTTCGGACGCAATAAGAATCGTAACATAAGGCAGAAGCTCTTTGATTTCCGGACGCAAAGTCCCCGCATCCAAACTCACGATCACACCGTGTTGACGGGCTTCCTTTGCTGCGGCGATTGCCCCCTGTGGATTGTGTCCGTCAAAATGAACAATTTTTGCCTTGCGGATCAAATCCATATCCACTTCTTCTCCGGAGAGTTCTGCAAAATTTCCACGCGCCCAGGCAATACTGCGCTTGCCCGTAGCTTTCTCGATCCAGCAATAGGCAATCGAAGAAGAACAATCTTTGCGAATCTGCATCGCTCCGGTGTAAATACCTTCCCCTTCCAGATCACGACGGATGCGTGCTCCATGTTCATCGTCCCCGACAACGCCGACAAATCCGGTCTTCATACCAAGACGGGCAGCGGCAACGCCGGCGGTTGCGGCGGGACCTCCCCCCTGCACCATCTGTTCCAGTATCTGCACTTTTCCATCCAGCGGAATTTCCGGCAGAATCGCCAGATAATCATTGCTGCAATAGCCGAGAGCAACAAAATCAACTTGATCCATGATTGTTCACCTCATAATTCGTTTATGTGGCAATATATCTTTAGATAAATGGAAATCAAGATTTTTTTATGAGAAAATTTGAATTATTTTTGAGAATTTATGATATTTTATCAATTTTTATCATTTTTTTCTAATTTTCACTTGTTTTTTCTCAAAAATCAGGCTATAGTAAGGAGAACTTTTTACAGGAGTTTTGTACTTATGAAAAATTTGCGGACGTATGAAATCATTGATTTTCTCAAACAGAAAAAATATTGCTCCATTCAGGAATTGACCGCCCACTTCCGTGTATCCAATGCCACCATGTACCGGGATATTGCCGACCTGGTTTCCCGGGATGTCATCAAGAAAGTCCCTGGTGGGATTGCCTTGCAGGAACGGGGCTCCACACAGAAAATTGCATCCAGTTCCCCCTTTCAGGAACGAATCGACTGGAATCGCAGTAAAAAAGAAATGATTGCCGCGCAGGCATTGAACCGCATTGTGGAAAATGACATCCTGTTTCTTGATTCCTCCACCACTGTTTCTTATCTGGCAAAACTGCTGGAAACATCCACCTTTTCCAATTTGACCATCATCACCAATTCCGTCACAATCATTCAGGACTTTTATAAATTTCCATCCCACTACGTCCGCATCGGACTGGGCGGAAGTTTTGACATGCAGCTGAATTCCTTTCTCGGGCAGGCAACTTTGCGCGAACTGGAATATCTGGAAGTTTCCAAAGCCTTCGTTTCCAGTTACGGTATTTCCGATGATAAAGTTACGACAAATCATGAATATCACGCCAGTCTGCTGATGAAAGTATTGGAACGCTCTCCCCAGAATTATCTGCTTGCAGATAAAAGTAAATTCGACCGCAGCGGATTATTCAAAATCTGTTCCTTGAAAACATTCAACGAAATTCTCACGGATTGATTTTTCCGCAAAACGTGCTATATTATCTTCGTGTACAAATACAAAACAATAAGGAAAATAAACAATGGATACACAAGCAAACAAACCCGGATTCAACAAAAAACAATTTATCATCTGGACTGCCGCCCTTATCATCGGCGCAGGACTCGGATTGATCGGTTGCAACTGGCTCAACGATTTCTGCAACTTTATCGCTGAGATCTACACAAAATTGTTTAAATTTATCGCTGTCCCCACCATCGCATTGGCTGTTACAACAACCCTTGCCTCCCTCGGTGCAAAAAAGAATACCGGTAAAATCTTTTTCCACACCATTATTTTCACACTTTTGACCACAATCGCAGCTGCCGTTGTCGGCGCGATTCTTTACAAAATCATCGCTCCCGCAAACCTGCCGGCAGAATTGATCGCAAAAGGTCAGAACGCGGTTCAGCAGAACTCCGGATCCTATACCGTTTACGGTCATATTCTTAACGTCATTCCGGATAACATTCTGAAACCATTCAGCAGCGGTAACGTCTTGAGTATCCTTCTTGTTGCAGCGGCATCCGGTTTAACTTTGGCATTGATGGAACAGACCGAAAATGTCAAGACTCTCATTAAAGGAATTTTCGGACTTCAGGAGTTGCTTTTCACGTTCATCAAAGCTCTGGTCTGGGCATTACCGCTGGGTATTGTTGCATTCGCCGCACAGCTCTCCGCACAGATCGCAGCCGGGACTGCCGCCGGTTCTCTCGGTAAATATGTAGCAGTCGTCCTCGGCGGCAATGTGATTCAGTTCTGCATTATTCTGCCGCTCTTCCTGTTGATCTGCCGCATCAATCCGCTGAAAGTCTTCAAAAATATGCTCCCTGCTGTTTTGATGGCATTCTTCACAAAAAGCTCCACCGCAACCTTGCCGGTCACCGTTGCTTCTGCAGAAAATAACATGAAAGCAAAGCCGGAAGTTGCACGCTTTGTACTCCCCATCTGCTGCACAATCAACATGAACGGATGTGCCGCATTTATCCTCGTCACCTCCCTCTTCCTGCTGCAGAACGGCGGAACACCTCTGACACCTGCAACGATTCTGCTCTGGATTCTGATTTCTGTCATTTCCGCTATCGGTAATGCCGGTGTCCCCATGGGCTGTTACTTCCTGACACTCTCCCTGATGGCAGGTGCCGGCGCACCGGTCGGTATTCTCGGGATCATCCTCCCCATTTATGCGATCATCGACATGATTGAAACCGGCGTCAACGTCTGGAGTGACTCCTGCGTTTGTGCCATGGTGGATAAAAAAATCCCTGCCGGGGAATAAGTTTTTGGTCTGACTCCCAGCGATGACATAAGAAATTCTTTCATTTTTTTGAGTCAGACCTTGAATATCTCTGAAACAGAGCTATGTTACACTGAATTGAAGTATTTCCAAACAGGAGAAATTGACCATGCCGGTAATTGCAAGATTTTATGGAATGATAATTAAAATGTATTTGCAAGGCAAAGAACATGGTATTCCACATATTCATGTCATTTACGGAGAATATGCCGGAGTCATTAATATCCGGAATGGAAAAATGCTTGAAGGTGATTTACCTTCAAAAGCGTTGGCGATGATTGAAGAATGGACACTGCTTCATCAACAGGCGCTTCTCGAAATGTGGGAAACACAAAAATTTTCACAATTACCCCCGCTGGAATAAGGAGGTGTATATGTTTCACAAAATTTCAAACGTCAAACCATTGCAGAACATGCTCTTATTCGTTGAGTTCCGGGACGGAACCGAAGTTATCTACAATGCGGAAAAACTTCCAACAGTAAACGAGCTTTTCAATGATTTGAAAAACGCAGAGATATTCTCTCGAGTCAAAGTAGATATCGGTGGATATGGTATCAGCTGGAATGATGATCTTGATCTTGCAGGGGAAGAAATATGGAAAAATGGCACAGTCATAAAAGAAGCAGTACAGATTTCTCCCGGATGCGCCTGCCCGACATGCGGACAAAAGATTACAAAAAATTGAAATAAAAACAAGTTGCCAATCAACAGTTATCCGATTCAATCGGTAAATTTTGTTATAAAACGCAAAAAACGTATTGATGTTTTTTGCGTTTTTTTCTAATTTTTTTATCCGGCAACTTGACGAAACGGCATTTTGATGATATATTGCAGGGATATTATTTAAATTAATTAAAATACGTCTTGTTGATGGTGTGATTTATTATGACAGAAGAAAATGAAGACCTGCTCGCCAATCCTGTTCAGAAAGGCGGAAAATATGACGAAACTTCCATTCAGACGCTGGATCATCTGACCCATATCCGCCAGCGTCCCGGTATGTATATCGGACGAATGGGGGATGGCTCCCATCCCGATGACGGGATTTACGTCATGTTCAAAGAAATCGTGGATAATGCCGTAGACGAATTTATCATGGGTAACGGACGGCGTGTTGATATTTCCATTAATGAAACAACGTTTACCATTCGTGACTATGGACGCGGTATTCCGCTCGGAAAAGTCGTTGACTGCGTATCCCAGATCAATACCGGGGGTAAATTCAATTCGGAAGCCTTCCAGTTCTCCGTCGGGATGAACGGGGTCGGTACAAAGGCGGTAAATGCTCTTTCCGAATATTTCAAAGTGGAATCGTTCCGTGACGGCAAATTCAAAGTCGCCGAATTCAAGGAAGGGAAACTCATTTCCGAAAATGACGGTGCAACCGAAGAACGAAATGGGACACGGGTCACATTCACACCCGACAGCAAACTTTTTCCGAAATATCAGATCCGTCTGGAAGAAGTGGAAAAACGTCTCTGGATGTATGCCTGGCTCAACAGCGGCCTTTCCCTTTACCTCAATAATCAGCGGTATTATTCCAAAAACGGACTCCTTGACCTGATCGGCGACAAGTTGGAAGAAGGTGCAGGAATCTATCCTGTGATCCACTACAAAGACCCGACTCTGGAATTTGCATTCTGCCATACGCCCGATACCGGGGAAAAATATTATTCCTTCGTCAACGGTCAGTATACCTCCGACGGCGGGACTCACCTTTCTGCCTTCAAGGGTGCCATTACCCGTGCCGTGAACGAACACTTCAATAAAACCTTCGATGCAAAAGACCTGCGTGACGGCATCATCGGATCCGTTGCGGTCAAGATTCAGGAACCTCTGTTTGAATCCCAGACAAAAAACAAACTGGGCAATACCGACGTGAAATACTGGATCGAAACCACCGTAAAAAATGCGTTGATCGACTGGATGCTGAAACATCCGGAAGATGCCAATCTGCTTTTGGAAAAAGTGGTACGGAATCAGGAAATCCGTAAGGAAATCCAGAAAGTACAGAAAAAAGGCAAAGATATGGCAAAACGTTTGAGTCTGCGCAACAGCAAACTCAAAGACTGCAAACATCACTTCGGCGACCGTTCGAAAATTGCAGATCGGACCATGATCTTCCTTACCGAAGGGGATTCTGCAGGTTCCAGTATTATTGAAAGCCGTGACCCCGAATATCAGGCAGTCTTTGCTTTGCGCGGAAAGCCGTTCAATACATACGGCAAAAAACTGGAAGCCGTCTATACCAATGAAGAATTGTACTACATCATGCGCACACTGGATATTGAAGAGGATATCGAAAATCTCCGGTATGCAAAAATCGTCATCGCAACGGACGCCGACGTGGACGGACTCCACATCCGCAACCTGCTTATCACATTCTTCCTGCAATACTTTGAAGCGTTGGTACTCTCCGGACACCTTTACATTCTGGAAACGCCACTCTTCCGTGTCCGCAACAAGGAAAAAACATTCTACTGTTATTCCGAAGAAGAACGGGACGAAAAAGCAAAAGCGTTGGGCAAATCTGCAGAAATCACCCGATTCAAAGGGCTCGGGGAAATCTCTCCGAAAGAATTCCGCCAATTCATCGGCGATGACATCCGTCTGGAAAAAGTCACCGTTGAAAATACGCGCGGTATCGCAGAAATGCTCCGCTTCTACATGGGCGCAAACGATGAAACCCGCTGGACTCATATTCAAAACAACCTGGTGTGATGCATTATGAAAAAGAAAGATGTAAATAATATACCGGTCGAACCGGATGATGTAAATATCCCCGTTGATACGGAAGAAGATACCGATATCAATGCGGAAGAGGCAACTCACCGGGATGAGGCAAATCAATACTTGCGGAACATGATGGACCGCAACTTTATCGAATATGCTTCCTATGTGATCAAAGACCGTGCCATTCCCGATATTGATGACGGTTTGAAGCCGGTTCAGCGCCGTATTCTCTGGGTGCTGTTTGAAAAGGATAACGGCACATTCCATAAAGTGGCAAACGTCATCGGCGAAACCATGAAATATCACCCCCACGGGGATCAATCCATCGGTGATGCACTGGTCAATCTGGCAAACAAGGAATTGTTCATTGAAAAACAGGGGAGTTTCGGCAGTATCATTCTCGGTACCCGTGCTGCTGCACCCCGTTATATCGAATGTCGTCTCGCCGGACTCGCAAGAGAAGTTCTCTTCAACAAGGATATTACGCAATTTGTGGATTCCTACGACGGACGTTACGAAGAACCGGTTTGTCTGCCTTCCAAGATCCCGACCCTGTTGCTGATGGGCGCCGATGGTGTGGCTGTCGGTACAAAGACAAAGATTCTTCCTCATAACTTTGTCGAACTGCTCAATGCGCAGATTGCCATTCTCAATGACGAACCGTTCCAGCTGTACCCTGATTTCCCCCAGGGCGGCGATATGGATGTAACCAACTACGAAGACGGTTTGGGAAAAGTTGTGATCCGTGCAAAAATCGACATCGAAGGCCGCAATCTGGCAATTCGTGAAATTCCTGCTGATACTGACACAAGCCGGTTGATGGATTCCGTGGAAGCTGCCGTCAATAAGAACAAAATCAAAATCGCATCTTTCCACGATTATTCAGCGGATCAGGTCAATATTCAGCTTGTCCCGCTCCGCGGATATCCGCCCGAAAAATGCCTTAATGCGCTTTTCACTTACACCGATTGCCAGAAGAGTATTTCCTGTTCTTCCATGGTCATTTGCGATAACCGTCCGGAACGGATGACGGTCAGCGATATTCTCCGCAGGAATACGGAAAAACTTCTCCAGTACCTCAAATGGGAACTGCAGATCGAAGCCGGAAAATGTCTCGATAAGATCCTGGTCCGCACTCTTGCACAAATCTTTATCGAAGAAGGCATTTACCGCCGGATTGAAAAATGCAAAAGCAAAGAAGCCATGTTCAAGGAAGTCCGTGCAGGTCTTGATAAATTCAAGAAAGAATGGCAGCCCATCGTTACCCGTCTTTATGAAAATATCATCAACGGCCCCCGCATCATGCCCATGGAAAAGGCTGCGGAACACCGCTTGAAACAGCTTGCTGACGGCATTATTCCCGATTCCGAAATCGATTACCTTGTGGAAATCCCGATCCGCAGAATCGCAGCGTTTGAAGTCGATGCAAACCGGGAACAGATCGAAATTCTCAACAAGACACTGGATACCGCAGAGAAAAACCTCAAACGGCTCAAAGCATACGCCATCAAATATTTGCAGAACCTGATCAAGAAATACGGCGACCTCTTCCCGCGTCGCACCGTCATTCATCTGGAAGGTTTTGAAAAGATTGATAAACAGGCTGCCGCGTTGAATAATATCCGTGTCGGCTGGGATAAGAAAAACTGCTACATCGGTACCAACGTCAAGAGCGATGACAGCGTGATTTGTAATGAATTCGACCACCTGCTCTGCATTGAACGGACCGGTGACTATAAGATCATCAACATTCCGGAAAAAATCTTTGTCGACCGCCTGTTTGAATTCCGCAGGTATGACAAAGACACGGTTTTCGGTATCATTTATTCCGACAAGAAGACCGGCAAGAGTTATTACAAACGCTCAAAAATTGCCAAGTTCATCACGGATAAAGAATACCGCATCTGCCCGGAAGGGACAAGACTGGAACTCATTACCCCCCGCCCCAATGCGGAATATGAAATCCGGGTCGATACACCGATCAGAGCAAAACAAATTCAGAAAATCTGTCTCTTTGATGCGCCCTTGCGTGGACCTCAGGCTGGCGGTACTCCTCTTGCAACACAGAAACTTACCAAGGTAACGTTCCTCCGGTATCTGGATGAAACATCTGCCGCTTTGGAAGCCGGCAACACCCCATTGATCGATGTCCCGCCGGATCCCGTCGATGTCACCCCGCCGCCGGATGAGGACGATATCCCTGAAATTCCCGTCAAAAAGCCTGCACCGAAAAAAGCAGCTGACAGCGATGACAACGGGGAAGACTGGGGTATTCAGCCCGATTTGGGATTCTAACCAATGAATCGGAGATAAAACATGACGGAATGTAATAACAAACATGATAAGCTCATGTTTTATCTCACGGTTATTATACTTGCCGCGGGGATTCTGCTGCGTATTTCATCTTTCACATACGGATCGCTGGAATATGACGAGATTTGGACTCTGACTCATTATGTGCCGGGTCCATGGCTCAACATTTTCACAGACCTTGCAACACCGAACAATCATCCGCTCCACTCCCTGCTGGCAAAGATCAATCTGGGGATTTTCGGGAATAGTATTGCGGCATTGAGACTCCCTGCCCTTCTTGCGGGATGTTCCCTGATGCCGTTGTTATGGTATACGGTTCATAAAATCAAACCTTGCAGTGGCGCCGCACTCATTGCCGTAGCATGGAGCAGTTTTTACGGCTATTCCCTGTATTACTCCCAGGCGGCAAGAGGCTACTCCATCCAGATGTTTTTTGTTGCAGCGACCTTCCTGACAATGTGGCTGCTGTATCAAAAACCGGATTCTGTGAAGTATGCAATTCTGTTGACACTCAGTGCCATCTGCTGTTGTTTCACCATCACGTCCGGCTTGATTTATGTCTGCGCACTCGCCGGAGCCTTTGCCATTTGTTATCTGATGCAGAAAACAGATAACCGGTACAATCTTTTCAACAAAAAATACCGTTTCTTCTGGTTCGCAGGCGGCGCATTTCTGCTCTTTGCATTACTCTGGTACGGCTTGAATTTTTCAAAGATTCAACAGGGACAGCAATTCGGTGCAGCACTGGATTCCCTATTTAAAATTGCAAAATTCATTTATAACACAACAAAAGATTTGTTCCTTTATCCATTGCTTGCTGTTTGCATTGCAGGTGCCTGTTTCAAGAATTCCATGCGCAGAACCGCATGTTTCGCCTTGACTTTTTTCGGTTTGATCATACTCTCTGCCTTTTGTACAAAAGCCGGACCGCCGCGGGTATACCTGGGGCTTTATCCGGTTTTGACCGTCTGTGCGGCATTGCTTCTTTCCGGATGGATTGAACAATACGGAAAAACGCCGCAAATCCGGATTTTGTTGTATCTGCTGTGCATTCTGCCGCCTGCCCTGACCTATCAGAAAGAATGGAATCGGGTTGTTCCGCCGAATTGGGGCGCAATTTCCAATCAGATCAGAAAAGAGGTTCCGGCTGATATTCTGACACTCTACACGCCGCCGGATACCTTCCCGGTACGGTATAATGATGAAAATGCCGTGCCGGATTATCTGTTCCGCATTCAGCAGGAAAATATCCGGGGCATACTTTCGGTAAACAGTTCGGTATTGACAGGCTATAATCAAACAATTCAAAAAACAGAAGGTTTCGGAGCAAAACTGCTGATACCCTCACAAAAACAGCTGATTAACAATAAAATCCCTGCATATTTCTATCCGCTGGAGCCGGTAACCGAGAATTCAAAAACATACCGTCAACCGTTATTGCTTGTGATCCGGAATATGCCGGAAAATGAATACAGAAACATGTTCAATTCTTCTGTAAACGGGAAAGATGTCAACTGGATTCTGCACAATCTGTGGTTTATTGAAAATAAAAGCGTGGTCAACCGGGTCTATGGATTGGATGACGCGCAATACGATGCAGCGCATTATCTGGAAATCATGCAGCGTTCAAACGGGCATTTCCGTTTTTACACCTTCAAAAAATAATCAGCGGATACGCTTGTAAATCACAAAATTCCGGTCTTCCACCGTAAAGCGATAAAGCATTTTCATTCCCTGCGGTGATGTCACGTTTTCTTCCAGAAGCGCATAATCCGCATCCTTTTCATCCATCGTCCCGGGCGACTGATAACTGCCGCCGCACCAATATCCGCAGGCGGGATAATCGGTAATCACACGCGGACGCAATGCCGGAAAATAAAAATGCCCCTGACTTTGCATTGAACCGTATTTCGCTCCTTTGTAATCCTTGCGGATCACATCAGAAGCAATGATAACGGCTTTCCGTTCGATACGTTTCTTTTTATCCGTGTAAGATTTGATTGTGGGACGTGCACCATCCCATATCAGAAAAATCATGAAACACGCAGCGGCAACCCACACATATTTATGCCATTTCATCGGCAGTTTCCGATACAATTCGACCAACCCCCATGCACTCCACCCGAACATCAGCGGCGCAAAAGGCAGCAGATAGCGGCGACTGATGAATAACTCACGGATCCCCGCCAGACTTTGGAAAATCTGAAGCAGAAAACTCAAAATGAAAATCGTCAGCAAGACCGTTTCACAAACCGTCCATCGCCGTTGCCGGATCCGGTAGATAATCACCAGCAAAGCAAAAGCGGAAAAAATAGGATAAGTTCCTTTGAATACAGCAATCAGAAACTCCGTCATACGCCCCCCTTCCCCGGAAATATCCGCTGGAATATCACGGCATGACGGTATGACGGCATGGGGACATTTGTCCATTTCCACACGATATAACATTGCGGCGCAAGCAATAAGAGAAACAAAACACCTGCAGCGACACTGCGATAGAAACGGAATTTATGGTAATACATATCCATCATCCATAAAGCCATCAACGCAACCAATGCAATGAGAAATCCATCCGCACGCAAAGCGGAAAGGATCCATCCGCCGACAGCAATCAAAAAATAAGACCACAACCGTTTTGTTTTGATCAACATCAGAAAGCCGTACGCAATCAAAAGGATCCCAAGAGTTCTGCCGTTATCGCGAAGTCCGTCATACACATACCGCTGTAAATGAGAACAGCACAAATACAGCACCGCCGCAGTCAAAGCCGTCTGCCGATCCCAGATATACCGGCAGATGCCATACATCGGAAACAGGGCGGTCGCCCAGAACAATAATGCAGTCAACTGGCACGCCCGGTAGCCATCGAAAGAAAACAGATAAACGAAACCGCCGCTGATAACTTGGAACAATGTTCCGTACATAGGGTGAAATGCTTCCGCAAGATTTCCGGCGGCAAAGGCTTCTGCCATCGGCGCATATCGGCCGCAGGTATCGTTTGCGGGGATGATATCAAACCGGATAAGACAGGCTCCTGCGACAAGAGCAATCAGATACAGAAGCCACAAAAAATGTTTCTGCATGAAATTGGAAATTTCAGCCTTCATTGCCATTCTTTCCGGTTATGATCTGCACCTGTTCCGGCTCCGCAGCACGGGCATAATGCACCGCCGGATAACCGAACAACAGTACGGCTTCTGCCTTATACCCTTTCGGCAGGGCAAGCATTTTCCGCAACTTACCGGAAAAAAGAAACGCATAAAGGGCAAATCCGCACCAACAGGAGCCGATCCCCTTACTTTGGAAATATACATCAAGATAACTTAAAGCAATCCACGGATCAGCCTTCTTGCAAGGTGCATTTTTCGGCGATGCCGCTACAATCATGTGAGGCGCATCCCGGTAAATCACATCCACACCATTGCGGATTTCTTCCAGAAAACGACGGATGCCCGGGTAGAAAATATGCAGCAGTTTGCTTTTGACCAGCAGCGATAATAATTGCAAAGTTACGTTACGGAATTCCGCCATTTCTGCCGGGTCTTCCACAATACGGAACACCAGCCGGTGATCGTTGCATCCGGTGGGAAAATAACGCAGCAAATCTTTCACTTGCGTCATGTCTTCAGCGGTAAGCGGTTCCGGTTTGTAACGGCGGATGCTGCGGCGGTTCTTCAATACACCTGCCACTTTTGCCGGGTCTGGCAAGTCACTCATGGGCGCGGCGGACACTGGATCCGCATTTTTCATGGAAATCGCACCACGAGGACAGATGGCAAAACAGTGTTGACACCGGATGCAGCTGAACATCAACTCCCGGGGCATGACAGGATATCCGTTTTCATCACGGGTCAAAACCTGCACCGGACAATCTCCGATACAGGCTCCGCACCGGATACATTTTTCCGCATCAAGTTTCCAGCCGGGTCCGGTTTTCATCAGGGAATTTCCAATTCTTTGGGCATGGTGCAGAAGTTTTCATAACCGCCTTCCGTCACCAGCACCAGATCTTCCAGACGGATACCGCCCCAGGAGGGATCGTACAGCCCCGGTTCCACGCTGACTACACTGCCGGCTGCCAGTGGGTTGGGATTCGCCGGGGAAAGACGGGGATTTTCATGAATATCCAAACCGACACCATGACCTAATCCGTGAATAAAACCGCAGGGGATACCATTGGCATCGCGTCCGGTACGGAATCCCAGATTTTCCATGGTACGCGCCGCAGTCCGGTGCACATCCGCCCCGGGGACTCCGGCTTTCAGCATTTTCAAAGATTCTTCCGATGCCTGTTTGACGGCATCAAAAGCCTTGCGTACAATTTCTGAAGCCTTGCCTTTGACAAAGGTCCGCGTCATATCGCCCCAATAACCGGTACGGTCACTGCGGGGGAAAATATCCGCGACCACTGGCTCACCGGCACGAATCGGACCATATCCGATACAATGGGGAGCGGAGGCATCTTTACCGCAAGCGATAATGGTCCGGTCAGCAGAATAGCCATTACGTTTGAATTCGGCTTCCACTTCCGCGCGGATAAAATCGCAAGTCAGAACAGAACCATTCCAGATCAAAAGACCTTCTTCATTCACGACGGATTCGCGCAAGTAACGTTCCACCTGACGCATAGCATTTTCCGTTGCCTGCATGGATGCACGGATGGCTTCGATTTCCGCTGCATTTTTGCGATCCCGTTCGGGGAAGAAATCGCCGGAGACACATTCCACACGAATCCCGGCTTTGCGCAGGTCATCCGCTTTGGAAAGGGGGAAATTCCCCGGAACAAGCCAGTGTTTGATGTTGTATTTCCGGCTCAGCAGAACAAGGAAATTCTCTTTGTACTCTTCCCGGGAGAAGGAACGGAGAATTTCAATACGGTCGATGACTTGTACCCCTTTGTGAACTTCCTGCAAAGCACGCTGATATTCCAGCATGGAAACGACAACCGCACGTGTGCCTTCCATTTCGAAATAGATAAAGTCATCGGCGGCATGAAAGCCGGAACCGTAAAGAATGTCAGAGGACGTCGTGGAAGATGCCTCGATCAAACGTCCGGTTCCAATGGGGAAATGACGCTGTTCCATAATGCAACTTACTCCGCACGTGAACGGTTGATTTCAACAATCCGTTTGTAAATCGTATCCAGTTTCTTCACAAAGGAACCGTAAGGATATTTGCCGGCTTCCCGTTTCCAGCTCAACTGTTCCGCTTTGTCCAGATCAATCTGAGACGGGAAGATGAAACAGTAAGCATCCGCTCTGCCTTCCGTGGAATGTGTTTCCACACGGACAATGATCCCCGCGAGACCGCCTTCTTTCGCGACCACCAGGTCACCGACTGCGGCAGGTACTTCGCTGGAATTACGCAGAGAATTGCGGATCACCATGTACTGATCCTGATTCGGGCGCATGGAACAACGTCCATCCAGAGAAGCAGAACCTTCGCCGTACCGGTTAGCTTTGAAGAGTGTCAGATTCTGCAAACCGCGTTTACGCAAAGCAGCAGCAGTCAAAGCAGGCATTGCCGGAGATTTATCGCCGGGCAATTCGATCAGACATGCACGGGGATCTTCTCCCAGAACCAGCAGCGGACCTTCCAGTTTTGTTGCCGATTTTGCTGTGGAACCCGGTGTCTGAATGGTATAAGAAATTTCAGTGACTGTGGAATAACCGTTACGCTGTTCTGTCAGACCGGTCAATTTTTCAAATGCACCCGGCAGGAATGTTTTTCCACCCAGAGAAATACGGGGCAGATAATAAGTTTCATCCAACTCAAAGGTGTTGAACAGACGGTCGTTTTTCAACATAAAGCGAACCTGTGCAGCCGTTTTTGCGTAAGAGGACAATGCATCGCTGCGGAGCGCAGAAGAAGCACGTTCCAAATCCTTTTCCGTCTTGGCAAGAGTCTGCTGAGTCTGTTTGATCACTTCATCTTTTGCCTGCAAACGGGTATTGACGGTATTTATACGTTCTGTCTGAATCGTGATAACACGTTCTTTATCCTGCAGCTGACTCTGCTGTTGTTTTACCTGAGCATCACGTTCTGCAAGGGTTGTCTTCAGCATGGCCTTCTGCGTCAATTCTTCCGCCATCTTCACCTTGATTGCGGCAAGCTGTTCTGTCTTTTCGTTCAGAAGGAGCTGACGCGTTCCGGCTTCCCGCTTCATCCGGTCGATTTCCTCATTGGCGCGGGAAAGCAAACCATCGGTATAAGCCCGGTCTTCGGCAGCAATTTTGAGTTTTTTCTGAGTCTGATCCAGTTCCGCAGAAACTGTCACATACTGTTTCTGTACTTTATCCAAATCAGTTTTACGTTCTGCAGCAAGGACTTCAGCCCGGAAGAGTGCGGCTTCTTTTTCAGCGATCCGCTTCTGACTTTCCCGGATCATGGCTTCGTTGCGTTCCACTTCCAGAATCATGCGGGTCAATTCTTTGCTCTTATCGGTCAAAGATTTTTCGGACTTCTGCAATTCAGCTTTTTTCTTTGCCAATTCTTCCTGAGAAACACGGAGCAACGCATTCTGCTGAACAAGGGTCATTTTCGCAGTACGCAAAGATTCATCACGTTCTGCAAGCTGTTTCTTTGTGGCAGCAAGAGCTTCTTCCCGTGCCAGCAACTCTTTCTGGGAACCGGAAAGATTTCCTTTTGCCAATGCAAGAGAGGTGGAAAGTTCATCCGCCTTTTTACGGGCTTCCATCAATTCCGCCTGCTGACGGGACATGTTATTGGTCAAACCTGCAAGCGTCGTTTCCAAACGTTCCATACGCTGATCACGTTTTTCCAATGTTGCACGCAAACTGGCAAGAATACGCTGCGCTTCTTCCAGGTCTTTGTTCAAACGCTGATTCTGTCCCTGTGTATCTTTTTTCATCTGAACCGCTTTTTCCAACTGTTCGATCAGAAAAAGATGCGTTACCGGGCGGACGGATTCCGTCACCCCTGTCCCCTGCGCTGTGGTTTTCGATATCCCCATGGAAAGGGACATGGCCGAAAGAACCAGGAAGTCGCAGATCACAATCAAAATGGATCTGTTCACGGTGACTCTCCTTATTTGCCGGCTTCGTTCATTTCAGCAAGGAATCTCTGACGGATCGGATACTGCAATGCAAGACGCAGAATCACGCTGAAAATAATCCCGACCAATGTGGAGGAATAGGCAAGCAAACGGCTGACCTGCGGATTGAAAGACATGATGATGAAGGAGGAAACGGTCCCGAACAAACCGAAATACAACGGCAGGTCAAGGAACAAATCCGCATTTTCCAATTTCTTCAATTTGAGAGTGATATTTTCCTGAGACTTGGAGAGTCCGCGGAAGACGAGTACGGCTGTCAAAAATGCAAACACTTGCAACAAAAGAATAAAAAGCATAACAGAGAAAGAAAGTCTTGCGGCGTTTTCCGTCACAACGCGCACGCTTTCCGCTGCCTGTTCCGGAGTAAGTTCAGCAAGTTTTTCCCCGGGAGGTGTCACGCGGTCATAAAACAGAGAGCGGAAGAAGTCATTATACTTGTAGAACAGTACCATGACAACAGAAATAATTGCACCGATACCGGCATACAATGCCGCCAATTTCGCCCAGGATTTTTGTGTTTTCATCTGAGAATCTCCTTTAACCATTATATTAATATTAAAAACACGCAAAAAACATCTAACAGGGTAAAATACTACCGTTTTGCATTTTTTCAAGGAAATTTTTTACAGATATCCTGTATTTTTCAATTTTTCTGCACAGATATCCTATAAGTTTTCACAAACGGGCATTTTACCATCATTTGAGCGAAAAATTTAAGCAAAAAAAAAGGTTCTTCGACGGTTTACGCCAGAACTGAGCAGAAAATAGAAGAAAATTGAAAGACGGATTTGAAAAAGTCCGATGGCGCACATAAAACTAATCTATTCGTAAATGCAGAGTAAATCTAAAACCAGTGCCAACGGCACGGCACAGTAAAGCTCCGTCTTCATTTCATTGCGCCGTGATCCGGCTTCATTTCATTACGCCGCGACAAGCAGGGTTCATCGAATTCTTATGAGATATTGCCAATTGTGCAATCAGCACTGTAAGTGCGGAAAGAGTCAAACAGCCCAGGGTAAGCGAAGCGTAACCCTGGGGATAAGTCCTTAAACTCGCATTATGACAGCCACCGCGTTGACGGCGTTTCGTAAGAAACGGACGGCATCGTGGTGGCAATGACGGACCCGGGAAATCATTGCATTGGCGAATATGCCATTCCGTCCCGGAACGCCATATCCGTCAATGCCGGTCTTAGGCAATGTAGTTAGATGTCTTATACCCAGGGTTCTCGCTGACGCTTCACCCTGGCTTGTCACGGCGCAATGAAATGAAGACGGAGCTTTACTGTGCCGTGCCGTTGGCACTGTTTTCAGATTTATCTCTGCTTATTTGGACGTTGAGTTCTTTTCTTGTATAAATCCGAGGGTATTTAAAATCGAAAAGGCATAAACTTCTGAGAATATTAAACTCAAACAAGATTTGATTTTATGGAACAAAACGTCGAAGAGGCGATCTTGCAATCATTCATCAAAAAGATGCAGCAATTCTTCCGAGGTGATTGCTGTCTGACCTGCGCCGGACAAAACATCTTCCGCTAAATAACGTTTCTGTTTGTGCATCGCTATCACTTTTTCTTCCACCGTGCCCATCGTCACCATACGGTAAACCGTCACCGGATTCTTCTGACCAATACGATATACCCGGTCTGCTGCCTGATCTTCCACGGCTGGATTCCACCATGGATCCGCTATAATAACATAATTCGCCGCCGTCAGGTTGAGTCCCACACCGCCCGCTTTCAAGCTGATCAGGAAGAAATCACCTGAACCATGCTGGAACGCATCGACCAATCGCAAGCGTTCATCCGAAGGAGTGGAGCCGTCAAGATACTGATAAGTCAAATCTTCACGTTCCAATTCCTTACGCAACAAGTCAAGAAAACCGACGTACTGACTGAATATCAACGCACGGTGTCCGCCGGAATATAACTCGCGAACAAGTTCCATGATCCGCTGCATTTTCGCCCCGGCAAATTCCAATTCCGGATTAACAAGGGCAGGATGACAGCACACCCGGCGCAATTTAGTCAATTCGGCAAGAATGGAAATACGATTATCTTTCTTATTGCGCAATTCATCCACAGCACTGCGCCGCATGGCTTCATACAACGCCCGTTCATCAGGGGGCAGATCCACTTCGATCGTGATCTCCTGTTTTTCCGGCAGATCATCCAGCACATCTTTTTTCATACGGCGCATAATGAGCGGAGAAACCAGTTTTTTCAACGATGCAAGGTCGGCATCGGAACTGCAGAATTTATTTTCAAATTCAGTTTCCGTACCCAGCAGGCCCGGATTCAGGAAGTCGAAGATACTCCACAATTCCGGCAGGCGGTTTTCAATCGGTGTACCCGTTGCTGCAATCCGGATATTGGCTCGCAGGGATTTCACGGCAAAAGAACGTTTTGCGGTATGATTCTTGATTGATTGCGCTTCATCCAGAACGGCAATATTCCATTCCCGGCTGCTGAAGTTGGCCATTTCCGACAACACAAGCCCGTAACTGACCACCACAACATCGCCGCTTTTCGCCGACTGGATAATCTTTTTCCGGTCCTTATTGCCCAGTACGATCACATTCAAAGATGGCGTGAAACGTTTGGCTTCCGCCTCCCAGTTGCGGCAAACCGATGCCGGGGCCACAATCAGCGATGCACCGTTTTCAGCATTCCGCAAAAGCAACGCCAGCAACTGAATCGTTTTCCCCAACCCCATATCATCCGCCAGACAGCAGCCGATGCGACAACCCGCCATGCGGCACAAATACGTATATCCTTCGTACTGATACGGGCGCAACGTTCCCTGGAACCGCTCCGGAACCGCCGGTACTTCCCGGAACGCCTCATGAATCTGTGTCAGGTGTTTTTCTAAAAAGGTACCGATTCCACCATCAAACGCATGTTCCAGCATCGGCAGAGCGGCAGGAAGGATCCGGATTTTTTTGTTACGGACAACGGACGCCGTTTTCAGTGCATCCAGCTGATGCAGAAGCTGATGAGTCAATTGTAAATATGTTTTGTCATCCAGTTTTATAAATTCGCCGACACGTTGCGGCAGATTCTGAATCAGATCCAGCAAGTCTACGACACGATCCTGATCCACCTGCACATCACCGCCGACCGAAAACCATTCATCCACCCCTGCCCCGGCATTGGTCCGGTAACGGATGGCACCGGTATCGATCATGGGCAGAACAGTCAGGGAACGGTCTTTCAACCATTCCAGTTCAATATTCAATTCTTTCAACCGGGCAAGGATACGCAACGATTCGGTCAGGTCATCGGATTCAAACTGCCAATGAACTTCTGCGGACATCTGCAATTCCGGGCAATCCTGTACCAGTTTTTCCGCCGCCGCCAGTTCGGTCTTGAAGTCACGGGCAAACAATACACGCTGATCATCCCGCAATCCGGCGATTCGTTCGGCACCGGTTCCGGGTGTGACAAGCAGCCGTTCATTGCTTTCGCATAAGCGGTTTTTCAGTTCAAAAAGAATACAATTACCTTCCTGCTGCATACGCATCCGCAGGTGAATTTCGCCGGGAACTTCCTGCAGATTGGCATAGATTCGGCCTTCCAGATCGCCTTCAATGGTAAAATGATCCACCAGAGAAGAAAGGGTATGAGTCAACTGTGCCACCGCTTCTTCGGGAAAACTCACTTTACCGCCGCTGCCGAATTTTTCAAAGAAGTCCAACACTTTCTGCGGGAGACTGGAACTCGTCACATAATACAATTCGTTTTCATTTTCTTGTGAACGATACAGATACACCGAATCATCCGATTTATTTTCAAAAGGATAACGGAGCGACAACGTCACCATTCCGGCAGTTTTCCCGACTGCCGTATCAAAAGCATTTTTCCCTTTCTTCAGCACCACCGGAACCGTTTCATTTTCAAGATAAACCAGCGGATTTTCTTCCAGAAAGACAAGGGAGGAAAGCGGAATGGAACTGTAACGCCAATCGGTCACCATGGAACGGCGCAAATGGAGTTCCTGTTCATTCAGATATTTATCAAACAAGCCTTCCGCCAGACGGGCAAGACTCAATGCCCGCCCTTTGCTGAAATCATTATTCAGCTTTTTCTGATGCAGATAAGGTTCGATCGACTTCAAACGGTAACTGTCCCGCCGCTCCGTTCCGGCAACACACAAACGCCAGGAAATACATTTATCCTGATCCTGCAACGCTTTCTGCGTCAATTCCGGTTCCGTCAGCTCGTTAATGCTCTCTTCGAAATCTTCCAGCATGGTCTCCCAGTATTTCCGGGTATCCCGCAGTTGAATCAAAGGCACCAGTCCGTATTGTTCGCAATAAGCAAGGGCACGTTCCCGTTCCGGGGAATCACTTTCCGAGAAAAAAGCCAGAGCACAAAGTAAATAGGATGCGGTCAAACGCTGATCCTGCGCCACTAACGTATTCACTGCTTTCTCATAGCCTGCCACAGCCTGCGGTTTGACCATGATATTCCCCACCATGTTCGTGTAGGATAACAAGTGGAGCATCACTTGGAACAGAGGGACACGGACAGGATAATCGACTTGCGTCATGGAACCGTCGTTATTCGTCTGTTCCCGTTTGAACCGGTTGACCAGTTCCGCAAGCATAAAACCGCTGTCATTAAGCATTTCCAAGTTTTTATTGGATTGCAGATGGGTTTCCAACCGGACAAGCATGGGCGGGTATTTCTTCGCGACCACAAACAGCAGAGAGCAAGTGATGAGGAATAACGGGTTATGATAGAAAAAATCATTTTTATATTCCCGTTCCAAATAGAGATAACGGCGGTAATAATAATCTGCAGCCTCCTCAAACTCTCCATTCAGGATGGAAACGGTTGCCTGCACCATCTCTTTCGCTGCATTGCTGATGGAACTGGAGAGTAATTCAACCAATTCCTCTTTACGCCCATGCCACAGCAGAAAAAGCAGATAATCTTCCAACAGACGTTCCGGAATTCCAGACTTGTAAATTGCCCCGATCTTCCGCATAATGGAATGTGCCGAGCCGCCCCGCATGACAGAGTTCCAACTCATAAACGGGAAAACATAAGGAAAAAAGCGGGCATCCAGACTTTCGGGAAATTTATCCGTTTTCCCCAATGCCTGATAACAGGTCAAAAGCTCACAACGTTTGAAATTCAAATGGCCGTAACTGGAATAATATTTGTAATTACGGAGAAAATCATCAAAGTTTCCACAGAGAATATACCCGCTCAATATCCGGGATAAACGGTCGCAAAAACTCCAGCTTTCCCATTCGCCGAGGGACGAAAGATCCGTCATCGCCAATTCCGTGCTGAGGTCATCAAGTATGCGACGGAATTCCATGCGCTTGCCCAACTCAAACAATTGCATGGTCGATAAGGAAATGGTGTACACATTTTCCGCACGCAGCCGTTTTTCCTTGAGCATGCCGGCAGCAACCAGTTCGGCTAACGCATCCGAGAGACCTTTGGAATACCATTCAGGCGCGACCTGCAGTTTCCCCCGTAAAGCCCGGAGGATATAACCATGCACCGCATCATTCGAGCCGGCACAATATACGATTGAGAGAATATAACTCTGAATCTGCGTAAATTCGGGTTTCAATCTGTTCATTTCTTTTTCTTCTTACCCTTTGCCACAGAAGTCGATGCCGGATAAAGTATGGAACGCAAATAACGTCCCGTATGGGAATCCTCACATTGCGCCACCTGTTCCGGTGTGCCGAAACATAAAAGACGCCCGCCCTGATCCCCGCCTTCCGGCCCCAGGTCAATAATATGATCCGCAACTTTGATCACGTCCAGATTGTGTTCAATAACCAGAATCGTATTGCCTTTATCACGCAGCTGCATCAACACTTGCAGCAATTGCCGGATGTCTTCCAGATGCAAGCCGGTCGTCGGTTCGTCCAGAATGTAAAGCGTATGTCCGCGCGGTACCCGGGCAAGTTCTGCCGCCAGTTTGATACGCTGCGCTTCCCCGCCGGATAAGGTCGTGGCAGGCTGTCCAAGCCGGATATAGCCAAGCCCCACATCCAGCAACGTTTTCAATTTACGATAGATCGACGGCATGGTCTCAAAAAATTCACAGGCTTCTTCCACCGTCATTTCCAACACATCCGCAATGCTCTTTTTCTTCCACGTCACGCTCAATGTTTCATCGTTGAAACGGCGGCCGTGACACCGGGAACATTCCACATAGACGTCCGGAAGGAATTGCATTTCGATCTTCTTGATCCCGTCACCCTGACATTCTTCGCATCGGCCGCCTTTGACGTTGAAGCTGAATCTACCGGGGCCGAATCCACGGATTTTCGATTCCGGCAAGGTGGAGAACAACGTCCGGATCGCACCGAAAAGATCGACATACGTAGCAGGATTGGAGCGCGGTGTTCTGCCGATGGGGGTCTGGTCGATCACAATGGCTTTATCAATATGTTTCAAACCGAGAATACCACGGTTTTTGCCCGGTTCTTCCGCACCCGCAAGCTCAAAATGCTGTTCCAGAGCACGACGCAGGATCCCGTTCACCAGAGAACTTTTACCCGATCCCGAAACACCCGTCACGCAAGTAAATGTATTCAACGGAATGCGAACATCAATATTTTTCAGATTATTATGTTCCGCTCCGATGATTTCAAGGAATTTTCCATTGCCCCCCAACCGGCGCACAGGAATTTCAATACTCCGCGCACCGCTCAAATATTGCCCCGTCAGTGAACGCGGTGACTTCTTGATTTCTTCCGGCGTCCCCTGCCCCACGATTTCACCGCCATGAGCTCCGGCAGCCGGACCAAGGTCCAACACATAATCCGCCGCAAGAATCGTATCCAGGTCGTGCTCAACCACAACCACCGTATTATCCAGATCCCGCAGTTTCTTCAACGTCGCAAGGAGTTTATCATTATCACGCTGATGCAGACCGATACTCGGCTCGTCAAGAATATACAACACGCCGACAAGACCACATCCCAGCTGCGTCGCAAGACGGATACGCTGCGCTTCCCCGCCGGATAACGTCCCGGATTCCCGGTTCAAAGTCAAATAAGGCAACCCGACGTCGATCAGAAATCCCAGTCGACTCTTGATTTCTTTCACCAGTTCTTCCGCAATCTTGCCCTTTTCTTCGTCCAGTTTCAAGTTGGAAATGGTGCAGAACGCACGTTCCACGGATAACATATTAAAGTCCGCAATGGATAATCCGTTCAGCGTCACAGCCAGACTTTCCGGCTTCAAACGCAAGCCGTTACATTCCGGGCAGACCTGACGCATGGTCAATTCTGCCAGACGCTCCACCACGTTATCGTATTCCGATTCCTGCATACGTCTCTGCAAATTCGGCAGAATACCTTCAAACGGACGGCACATCTTGTGACGTTTTCCCCGCATCCAATAGCTGAAATCAATATTTTCCTCGCCGCTTCCGTACAACAGACAATGCCGCACATGCTCCGGCAGTTTCTTCCACGGCGTTTCCAACATGTCGGGCAGATTGAAATGAACGGCCAGACTCTTCAGTAGATGGTTATAGTATATAATAAGGTTACGCGTACCCTTGCGCCATGCGGGGATCGCCCCCTTCTGAATAGAGAGATTTTCATCCGCCACCACTTTTGAGGGATCCATCACCTGCATACTGCCGATACCATTACATAACGGACAGGCACCGAAGGGACTGTTGAATGAGAAATTACGGGGCTCCGGCTTGGTGAAACTGATTCCGCAATCCGGACACGCATAATGTTCGCTGACCAATTCCTCATGCCAGGTGCGTTCCGGCTTGTCCGGCGTAGCAGGCTCTTCCAGAAGAATTTTCATGACGCCATTGCCAATACGCAATGCGGTTTCCACAGAGTCATTCAAACGACTCCGCTCCAACTTACCGCACATCAAACGGTCAACCACGGCATCAATGTCATGCCGTAACGTCTTTGCCAACGGCTTCACCTCTTCCAATAATTGGATCTGACCATCCACGCGCACGCGCACGAATCCATCTTTACCGATCTTTTCCAATACATCACGATGTTCCCCCTTCTTACCGGTGATGTACGGTGCAAGCAGCATCATCGCCCTGCCCGCTGGCAAAGCCAATAACCGGTCACAAATCGTCTGGGGCGATTGCGCACGCAATTCCCGGTGACACTTGGGGCAATGAGGCGTTCCGGTGTGGGCATAAAGCAAACGCAGGTAGTCATAAATCTCCGTCACAGTCGCAACAGTGGATCGGGGATTGCTCCCGGCGGACCGCTGTTCAATAGCGATGGCGGGGGACAAACCTTCGATGTGATCGATTTTCGGCTTTCCCATCCGATCCAGGAATTGACGGGCATAGGCAGAAAGGCTTTCCACATAACGGCGTTGTCCTTCTGCATAAAGAGTATCAAAGGCCAGGGAAGACTTACCGGACCCGGAAAGACCGGTGATCACGGTCAAAGAATTCCGGGGAATACGGACATCGATCCCTTTTAAATTATGTTCAGCAGCACCTTTAATAATAATATCGGACATAACACACACCTCATGAGAAAACGGACTGTAGATTTCGGGGTGTAATATACCACTGGAACGCCAATTTTTCAACATTTCGCAAAAAAAATTAAACTTTTTTTATTTTTCGCTTGAAATTTATAAAAATGATGTTATATTAAAGGCATACAAAGAGGAACAGTCGGGATGTAGCGCAGCCTGGTTAGCGCGTTTGTCTGGGGGACAAAAGGTCGTGAGTTCGATTCTCATCATCCCGACCATTTTTTTTGCACTTAAAGCTCAAAACTCCGGTTTTGAGCTTTTTCTTTTTCCGGGAAAAACAATACGAAACCTGCTTGTCTCAGAATGAAGGTTTTGTAATACATTCTGCATAAAGCATCTTTTATTGCCTCTTCGACGTTTTGTTCCATAAAATCAAATCTTATTTGAGTTTAATATTCTCTGAAGTTTATGCCTTTTCGATTTTAAATACCCCCGGATTTATACAAGAAAAGAACTCAACGTCCGAATAAGCTGAGATGAATCTAGAACTAGTGCCAACGGCACGGCACAGTACAGCCCAGGGTGAAGCGTCAGCGTGAACCCTGGGGATAAGACATTGAACTACATTGCCTAAGACCTGCATTGACGGATATGGCGTTCCGGTACGGAATGACATATTCGCCAATGCAATGATTTTCCGGATATGTCATTGCCACCACGATGCCGCCTGTTTCTTGCGAAACGCCGTCAACGCGGTGGCTGTCATTATGCGAGTTCAAAGGACTTATACCCAGGGGTACGCTTCGCTCACCCTGGGCTTTACTGTGCCGTGCCGTTGGCACTGGTCCTAGATTCATCTCAGCTTATTCGAACGTTGAGTTCTTTTCTTAAATAAATCCGGAAGTATTAAAAAGCGAAAAGGCATAAACTTCAGAGAATATTAAACTCAAATAAGATTTGATTTTATAGAACAAAACGTCGAAGAGGCAAAACGGTATGCTTCTCCCAGCATACCGTTTTGCAACAGACTCTATTTAAAAATTTATTTTTCCGTGGAAACGGGACGCAGGACAACTCCGGCTTCCGCAAGAATGCGGCGCGCCGTTGTGTCAATCGTATAACTTTCGTTATAAACTACTTCCCGGATACCGGAGTTAATGATCATTTTTGCACAGAGCAGACAGGGACTGAAGGTTGTATACAACGTTGCATCCTTGATGGAAATGCCGTGATAGGCTGCCTGAACAATTGCATTTTCTTCCCCGTGAGAACAAATACATTCTTCCAGAGAAGTTCCGCTGGGAGCATTGGAATTACAGCGGGGACATCCGCCTTCATTACAATTTTTGATCCCTCTGGGCGTACCGTTGTAACCGGTGGAAATGATTCTGCCATCCTTCACAATAACAGCTGCCACATGACGGCGGCTGCAATTGCTGCGGAGTGCGACGACTTTCGCAATTTCCATAAAATATTCATCCCATCCGGGACGTTTTGACGGATGATTGTTGCTTTCTTCAGCCATGATTCGTCTCTCCCTGTACTCAGAATTTCAATTCCGGAAATGCGCTGTAAAGAATACCGCGTTCCAGACCACGGAGTTCTGCAAGACCTTTCAAACGGCCGATTGCACTGTAACCCGGGTTGGCAGAAAGGGGCTTCGCCAGGTCATCCAGCATGGTGTGACCATGGTCCGGACGGAACGGGATGCGCCAGTCTTCGCGACCGGCTTCTTTTCTGCGGATCTGTTCTTTGATGATTTCAGTCACCAGTTCGGGCATATTGACACAGCCTTCCAGGTGGTTTGCTTCAAAGAAGTTGCCTTTGCCGTCATGCTGTGTGCTGCGGAGGTGGATGAATCCGACACGGTCCGCACAGGATTTGAACATGGAAACGATATCGTTCTTCAAGCTGCCGGAGAAGGAACCGGCACAGAAGCAGATGCCGTTGGCTTTGGAAGGAACACTGGTCAGAAGACGGTTGATGTCATCCTGATTGCCGAAAATACGGGGCAGACCGAGAATCGGGTACGGCGGATCGTCGGGGTGAATGGTCATGATACAGCCGGCTTCTTCCGCAACCGGGCAGACTTCGCTGAGGAAGTGTGTCAGATTCTGTTCGAGTTTTTCGCGGGAAAGTGTTTCATAACGCTGCAGCATGCTGCGGACGTCATCGAGTGTGACACCTTTGAACCCGGGGAAGTTATCGATGATGGAAACCGTGAATTCCTGAACCTGTTCGGGAGAAAGGCTCTTGAAGAATTCTTCCGCTTCTTTCACTTTTTCTGCGGGATAATCGGTTTCTGCACCTTTGCGTTTGAGAATGAAGATCTCAAAGGCGGCAAACTGAGCCTGATTGAAGTACAGAGCTTCGCTGCCATCGGGCAATTTGTAACGCAAATCGGTACGGACCCAGTCAAGAACCGGCATGAAGTTGTAAGTGATGACTTTCACGCCGCATTTGCCCAGATTGCGCAGGGAGATTTTGTAGTTTTCGATATATTCTTCGCACTTGCCGCCGCCGACTTTGATGTCTTCGTGAACGGGAAGACTTTCCACCACGTTCCAGACCATACCGGCATCAGCAATGAGTTTTTTGTGCTTTTCGATTTCTTCAACTGTCCACACTTCACCATAGGGGATATGATGGAGAGAGCTGACAATGCCTTCTGCGCCAGCCTGGCGGATGAAGGACAGCGGCACCTGGTCATTGGGACCATACCAACGGAAAGATTCCTGCATAAACATGATTACACCCCGCTGAAGGAAGAGAATCCGCCGTCGACCGGCAGAACAATACCATTGACGAATCCGGCTTTATCGTTGTCGACCAGATACAGGAGAGCACCGATCAGGTCTTCCGGCTTACCGAATTTACCCATGGGAGTCTGGGCAATAATCGTATTGCCGCGGGCTGTGAGGGAGCCATCGGGATTGGTCAGAAGAGTGCGGTTCTGATTGGTCAGGAAGAATCCGGGGGCGATCGCGTTGACGCGGATACCGACTTTGGAGAAGTGAACAGCAAGCCACTGAGTGAAGTTGCTGACCGCAGCTTTTGCGCCGGAATATGCGGGGATCTTGGTCAGGGGAGTAAAGGCATTCATGGAGGAAATGTTGATCACGTTACCGCCATCCTTGAGTGCCATTTTTTTGCAGAAGACCTGAGAGGTCTGCAGTGTACCGATAAAGTTCAGATTGAACACGAAATTGATGCCGGAGGGATCCAGATCAAAGAATGTTGTGACGCCTTCGGGCTTATTGAGGATGTCTTCGCGGAAAAGATATTCCTTGGAGGTGTTGCCTTTGGGATTGTTACCGCCGGCACCGTTGACGAGGATATCGCAGGGACCGAGTTTTTCGCAGACTTCTGCTTCCGCAGCTTCCAGACTTGCCATTTCCAGCACGTTTGCGGCAACGGCAATAGCTTTACCGGGATAAGCGGCATTGATTTTATCGGCAACTGCCTGTGCGCAGTCAAGTTTCAGGTCAAGCACTGCTACGCTTGCACCTGCTGCGGCGAGGGCTTCTGCCATGACGCTGCAAAGAATTCCGCCGCCGCCAGTAACGACTGCGACTTTTCCATTCAAGAATTGTTCGCTCATAAAATAGCTCCTTAATAAGTTTAAAGAATAATTATGCTTTAAGATACTGCATGAACGCAATAATTGCAAATAATATTATAGAAAAATTCTGAATTTTCCTTATATATAATTTAAATCCTGCCGGGAATGAATACAATGGATTATCATATAAAAAAATGGATTTTCTGATACTATACGGAACGGAGTAGTACGGAGAAATACGGAGAAATACGGAGGAGCAAACCGGTGATCAATATCACATTTGTTTTCCCGTTGCCACGTTTTTTTATTTGGGGCAAGGTCTAAAAAGTTTTCTTACGGAGTAGTACGGAGAAATACGGAGATGTACGGAGGAGCAAACCGGAGATCAATATCACATTTGTTTTCCCCTGTCGCGGCTTCAAGTTAGAAACGTTGGTATTTCCTGCAGCCCTCCGTAAATCTCCGTACAACTCCGTACCTCTCCGTTTTCCTCCTATCCGGCCTATCCGGCACAAGTAACACAAAAATTTGCATATGATATCGCCAATCGCAAAATCAGCCCTGTAGATGGTTTGCTAAAAGTCAAATGTTTTTTTTAATTTTTTTGAAATTTTTATCGTATTTTTTGTCAGCAATAACCATTCCTCTGAGAATCAACAGCATTTTTCTCATGACAGCACATC
>JAZUCU010000035.1:0-181043 GCA_045639325.1 Victivallales bacterium | reverse complement strand
CAAGCAAGATGTGCTGTCATGAGAAAAATGCTGTTGATTCTCAGAGGAATGGTTATTGCTGACAAAAAATACGATAAAAATTTCAAAAAAATTAAAAAAAACATTTGACTTTTAGCAAACCATCTACAGGGCTTGTTTTTTGATTAATCTGAGTTTTTTCGAACAGCAGGGATCTTGATTAAACTTAAGATAGCATTCCTGCTCATAAACAAAAATCTGACAAAATCACTTTTTCAATAATCAATTGTCTCCCGCCAAAACGGAATAAAAATACCTGTTTTTTGAAAAATTATGGGATATCTGTGGATTTTTTCTGAAAAAAACTGATTTATATTTGTATTTATGGGAATACAGTGCTATGTTTTATAGTCGTTTTTTATTATTTTCAATTAACAGGAAAACACGCATGAAAAAATCTCAAATCGCTGCTCAGCTCTACACGCTGAGAGAATACATCACCAATCCGGCTGACATCGCTGACACATTGAAAAAAGTCAGAAAAATCGGCTATGAAGCAATTCAGGTCTCCGGCATGGGCCCCATCGCCGAAGAAGAACTCGTGAAAATCGCACAGGGAGAAGGTCTGACCATCTGCGCGACTCACGATCCCTCCGCTAAAATCATGGATGAAACAGAAGCCGTGATCGAACGTCTGGCAAAACTCAACTGCAAATATACGGCATATCCCCACCCCCATGTCCAGTACGCATCCTACACCGGATATGTCGAATTCGCAAAGAAACTCAATGCCGCTGCTGAAAAATTCGCCGCTGCAGGCCAGTGCCTCTGCTATCACAACCATGCCACTGAATTCCAGAAATTCGATGGCAAAGTCATGCTCGATATCATCTATGATAACGCTCCCGCTCTTCAGGCAGAAATCGATACTTTCTGGGTACAGTGCGGCGGCGCAAACCCCACAGAATGGATCAAGAAAATGTCCGGCCGTTCTCCCCTGCTCCATCTGAAAGAATATGCGGTCAAGGGTAATGAACGTATTATGGAAGCCGTGGGTAATGGGAACCTCGACTGGCACTCCATTATTCCCGCAGGGGAAGCCGCCGGTGTGGAATACTTCATCGTCGAACAGGATAACTGCAACAATATTTCCCCGTTCGTATGCCTCCAGCAGAGCTTTGACTACCTGGTGGAAAATTTTGTGAAGTAATAGAATCTGTTACTGAAACACAGACGGATATGCGTTTTTCTCAAGGCGCATATCCGTTTTTTTTATCCATGAATGAGATTATAAACTTTTTCGTTCAGAGGAACAGGAATATTATATTGTTTACTGCGGCGCAACAGCTCGCCCGCAAAGGAATCGATCTCCGTCAATCTGCCGGAAAGCACATCCTGAAGCATGGAAGTCTGAACTTCCGGCGGCATGGACATAATGGTATCCACTCCGGCACGAATCATCGCATCCGTCCCCGTAATCCCTTCCGCTTCCGCAACACAGGCGGCTTCTTTCATCAGAGCGACAGCAAACTGCATCATTTCTTCCGACTGCTGCACAATGCCGTATCCGGCGCGGTAATACGCCTGGGTCTGATTGATCCCCACATTGAGAATAAACTTTTTCCATAATGCAGAACGGAAATCGGAGGGGACATCCACATTTACTCCGGCGGTACGGCATAATTGCGCCGTCTGATTCAAAATTTCTGCATCCGCTTCTTCACTGCCGAAATAGAAGGTACCAACACCATCCTGCATGATGGAATTACCCGTCCGCACGCTGGCATGACCAAGGAAAAATCCATTCAGAATCGTAGAATCCGGATATTGTTTCCGGATCACATCGGGCGCATTGATCCCATTCAGAAGCGGAAGAAGAATGGTATGGGGATCTACATGGGGACGAAGTAAGGGCAAAGCATCTTCCAGAGACCACCCTTTTACTGCAATCAGGACAAGGTCCGCAATAAATTTTTCAGCTCCGGAAACCATGTAACGCAGAGGCAGCAGCTTGCCGTTAAGGTAAATACCGTCATTCATATAACGCTGAATGCGGTCGGAGTCAGCAACCACACGGAAATCGATGGCAGGAATGGTAAGAAATGCGGCAGCGGGTAAGACACCGACTGCACCGGCACCTAAAAGTAAAATCTTTTTGCTGTTCATAATCCGAATACTGAAACAGATGGATCAGGGAAGACTTTCACGCACGGCTTCTTTCGCAGATTCCGTGATCTTTTCCACCGCTTTCTCTGTTTGCTTCTCCACTTCCTTCTTGATTATTTTTTGCGACTCTTTCACCGCTTCGGAGGAGGCAAGGCTGAATTCTTCCCGGCACATACCCCAAGCAACGGAAATACGGTCTAAAGTACGGACAATAAAGGAATCCACTTCGCGGCCGCCATCTTCAAAAGTCTTTCCACCTGGAAGAATTTTTACCGGAGGCGGCGCTGCGGATAAAGAAAAGGTTATCAGGATGAAAAGGAGAAATATCCTCATCATCACTTCCAGCGGAGAAGAGATGCACCCCAAGTCATACCGGCACCGAAAGATGTCAGAAGAACATAATCGCCGGACTTGATCATGCCGCCGCGCACAATCTCATCCAGGCAGATACCGATAGATGCTGCCGATGTATTGCCGTAACGATGAACATTCACATAGACCTGTTCCTGTGTTGCACCGAGGCGGGATGCCACTGCATCAATGATGCGTTTGTTTGCCTGATGGGGAATAATCCAGCGGATCTGATCCACGGACAGATTGAATTCCTCAAGGGCTTCTCTGGAGGCATTTGCCATTGCAGTCACTGCAAGTTTGAACACTTCAGGACCGCCCATTTGAATATAATGCTGTTTATTATCAATTGTTTCGTGAGATGCAGGAAGAACAGAACCGCCGGCTGCGATTTTCAAAATCTGAGCATTGCCGCCTTTGGCACCGAGGACAGTTGTCAGCAGAGTATCATCCCCTGTATCTGTTTCATCTTTTTCCAGGACGAGTGCAGATGCACCGTCACCGAAAAGGACGCAAGTGCTGCGGTCAGTCCAGTCAACAATACCGGAAAGCTTTTCCGCACCGACAACCAATGCATATTTTGCATGTTTGCGGTGTTTGAGCATTGCGGTTGCAACTTCATTGGAATAAAGAAGACCGGAACATGCAGCCTGCAAGTCATAACAGGCACAGCGCGGAGTTGCGCCGAGTTTCTCCTGAAGCACACATGCAGTGCTGGGGAAATGATAGTCTCCGGTTACTGTTGCAACGGAAATCAAATCAAGTTGTTCAGCAGTAATTCCTGCCATTTCCATGGCTCGTTTCGCCGCTTCCAATGCGAGATCGGATGTGGGCACTTCAGGCTCGGAAATATGTCGGACTTGAATACCTGTACGTGTAGTAATCCACTCGTCAGAGGTATCCACCATCTTTTCGAGGTCCTGATTCGTCAGTACCTTATCCGGTACATAACTTCCAATACCTGTAATTTTGATTGCCATGTTCAAGAATCCGTTTTAGCTGCTGCAACCTTGCCGACTGCAACGTCACATTCCTTAATTCTTTCCGAAATACGTTCGGGAAGAGAGTATTTAGCAAAATCATTCGCGACGCGGATTGCATTTTTCACCGCTTTCGGAGAGGATGCGCCATGCCCAATGATACATACACCATTGATACCGAGCAACGGAGCTCCGCCGTATTCTTCCGAATTACTGATCGCTTTCAAATCACGGAATGCATTCTGTGCAAGAAATGCTCCCAACTGACGCAGAGCGTCTTTGGTCAATGCTTCTTTCAGCCATGTGCCGACTGCACTGCCCATACCTTCCGCTGTTTTCAACGCAACGTTCCCACTGAAACCATCGCAGATCACCACATCTGCTACATGGCGGAACATATCGTTGCCTTCCACGTTACCTACAAAATTGATCGGCATTTTAGAAAGCATCTTAAATGCTTCTTTTGTAAGTGAGTTACCTTTGACATCCTCTCCACCGACGGAGAGAAGTCCAACACGGGGATTTTCCAATCCCAATGCATATTTTGCATACAGTTCACCCATTACAGCAAACTGTGCAAGATTCAACGGCTCACAGTCTGTGTTGGCTCCTGCATCCATCAGCACGAACCGACCGCCAACTGCGGGCATCAAAGTTGCGATGGCGGGGCGATCAACACCCGGAGCCATACGCATTTTGATCTTTGTAGCGGCGACGGCGGCACCGGTATGACCGGCGGAAATCACGCCGTCCGCTATCTTGTCTGCAACCAATCCTGCCGCCACAGTGATGGAGGAATGGCGCTTGGAACGAATGGCAGCTGTGGAGAGATCACTCATTTCGACTACTTCTTCAGCATGAACAAAATGGAGTCTGTCAGACTCTTTCAGCTTTGCCTTCAGCAGATAGTGTTCCAACTTTTTCAGATGGCCCACCAGGTGAATATCCACATCAGGGATTTCACGCAATGCATTTGCGACCGCTTCTATGACGACTGCGGGAGCAAAATCTCCGCCCATGGCATCTACTGCGATTCTCATCCGGTAATCCCTCGTTCCAATGTTGTTTTGTTGTTACTGTACAGTGATAATCTGTTTACCCTTGTATGTACCGCAATGACGGCATACTGCATGGGGTGCAGCAGGTTCGCCGCACTGCGGACAGTAAGTTGCCTGAACGCCTTCGTAACGGTTTGCAGCCTGACGGATGCGTCTTTTCATTTTAGATTTTTTTCTCTTCGGAACAGCCATTTTGTGTCTCCTGTTTACTATTGTTTAACATAACGCTGTTATTATCAATCCGTTATAACATCAACACATAAATATTTCATATTCCGACCGCAAGGCACAGGATACAAAAAAATCACGTGTCAATGTATTAATATAGCATCATGTTCGTATTTTTCAACTGTTTTTTCCCCTTTTTTCTTATTTTTTCTTCGCAAGAATCAGTTTCGCCGTCTTTTCACCCGAAAGAAGCATACCACCAAATACCGGTCCCATACGGTAACCACCCGCCGTATTATTCGCACTCATACCGCACGCATACAGCCCCGGATAATATTCTTTCGTGTTCTCAACCGTCGACGCTTCCCCGCTGTCAACCCACATCGGGCGTTCCCCCTGAATCTTACCGTCTGCCGTATCCAATGCAATGTGTGCCTTCTCACTTGCCAGACGGATAATTTCACTAGGGTGACCCGTGCCGTCAACCACAACATCAGAAATCACTGTCAGCGGGTCAACGTGCATCCCCAGACGTTCCACAGGGGTCCAGTTGATCACAAGGCCGTTGACTTTTCCGTTCTTGAATACGATATCTTCCACACTGACCGCATTGAAAATCTTTGCTCCGGCAGATACCGCACCATAGATCAGACCGCTTGCCATCTGGACGGAATCCAGAGTGTGATAGCCCGGTGCCTCTTCGATTGCTTTGTGATCGATGCCGAAGGAATCCAGAATATGCAGGGCACTGTCCTGAACCACCACTTCATTAAAAAGCATTCCCCCGCCCCAGGTACCACCGCCCGGAGCAAGTTTCCGTTCGAAGACACCGACTTTCAACCCGGCTTTTGCAAGGTCGCGGGCAGCAACCAACGCAGAAGGACCGGCGCCGACAAGGGCCACATCCAGAATGAGAGACTGTTCGAATTTTGCGCTGAAAGAGCGCACGATAGCTTTGGAAATGAGATTTTCGCTTGACATGTTTTTTATCCTTTCTGTCAATTGACGTTTTGACGCTGGAAAGGATCGAACCCATGAAAGAATTTGTTTAAAACATGCTCGAAACTTCCCTGCGCCGGTATTATCCGTATCAGGTTTAACGGGTTTGATCTCAGCCTTGTCAACGTAACAAAGCACCCCGGTTTACTGTTGTATAAACAGCATTAATATAATACTGTTTTTCAGAAAAATCAATATCTTTATCATAAAAAATTTGAAAAAACATCAAACATCTGCTATTTTACCACTATATATTACAAACAATACAGGAGATTTTTATTATGTGTGCTTTATCTTTCGGTGTACAGCTTATCGAAGGCAAAATATTGTCCGAAATCAAAAAACTCATCGACTCCAAAGTCTCTGCCGTCTTTCTGGCATCCGTACTCCCTCCCCACGACCCCGATGGAAACGGTAAACTTTCCATCAATGCCGAAGTTACCGTCCGGATCCCCGAACTCGTTCTGGATTATACCGCATTCGCCGGCGGTGAAACGGAACGTCAACTGGTAATTCCCGTGGAAGAACGGATCATACCCATCAGCACAACCATCAAAGCGGCCCGCCCGAAAACCATGGAAGGCTCTTCTCAGATTCAGCTGCAAGTCAACAGTCTCACTCTTGATCTGGAAGTCTCCGGACTGGAATTCAAGCAGATGATGATGGGGGTCGGCGCACTGGCACACGGCATCAAAGGAAAACTTGAAATCTCCGGCAAGGGAGCTGCAACATGGCAGATCTGATGAAAAAATACAAGCCGTATTTTTTTCCTCTTATACTAATTGTTGTTTGCGTGTTGACTCATTTCTTTACGTACCGTTGGGAAATGCCCGCATGGTCAGAACATGTGGCGGATTCGACTTATCCCAATATTACAGCGTCCGTCAAAGAAATGTTCCGCGCAAAAACTGCGGTTTATCCGCCGCTGCAATTTATCATCTATGATACATTCTGCCCCGGGTGGACGGGTGACATTGCATCCTGTCCCGATCCTTTGGCTCTGCAATCGGACCGCATTGCAGCATTCCGGATCATTGCGGCTGTGATGTTGACCGGGATCGTTTTACTGTTATACGGCTTCAGCCGTCTGATTCTGAAACTGGATGAGTGGACGGCATTTCTGGCGGGCCTGCTCTGTGCCTTGCTGCCGGTCAATCTTTATTATTCCCACACATCCAATATGGATGTTCCCTACACATTCTGGTATATGGCGGCTGTTTTCTGCGGTGCCATGGGTTGGAAGGTGGAAGAAACCAGCCGCAAATACAGTTTATATTGGAATCTTTTATGCGGTGCTGCCATTGCATGCAGTTTCTGTACGAAAGATCAATCCGCCGCATTATTCGTTTTACCGGCGATTCTATATCTGGTTTTCCGATACAGACAAAAGAAAAAACTTCTGCCCGCCATTCGACCGGTCTTCTTCTGGGGCATAATCTTTGTCCCTGTGACACTCGTCATCTATCTGCGAAGCGTCGGACTCCAGGATGCTATGAATCATTTCTCTTACATCTTCTCCGATGGCAAAGACGACTTCCTTGCAGTCAAGCCCGGCATCCCCGGATTTTTGCAGCTGATTGTGGATTCCTTCCGACATACGGCTGTGATTCTGGACTATCCGGTATTGCTGATTCTTTTTGCCGCAATCCTCGCCGGATGGAAAAAAATCATGCCGATGTTCCGGAACTATAAAGTGCCGTTTCTGTTTCTGGCGGCAAGTATGCTTTCCCTTTTCCTCTGTTTCACATTGCCGGTACTGCGGTCGGAAGTCCGCTGGTACGTCCCTCTCTGCCCCTGGTTCTGCCTGTGCATTATTCTACTGATCCGGGAAACCTGCGGCAGAAAAACGGCATTGACCTTATTGACCATCCTGTTTGTACTGCAGGGAGCGATGACGATTCAATTCCTTTATATGCTCAATCATACCCCGATTACAACATTCCGGGATTATGTCAAAGAAGACTTGACGGCACGCGGACACCTTTTATCCGTCCCGACAGCCAGTGTGGGAAAATTCTATTATTTCCGCAGCGGTCAATTCCAGACAAAGAAGGCTCTCCGTAACTGGGCAGTTGCCTCCTATGCGTTGGAAGGATGTCGCTATGCAGAAATCTATCCGGATCTTTCCGCCTGTGTCTGGAGCGGCGGCGATTTCCTGGCGTTAAACAAAAATAATTGGAACGATACAGCATTCATGGATGAAATCAAGCCTTATTACACCAAAGTCCGCCGGTTTGATTGTCCGATCCTCATCCCCTATCTTTTCCCGTTCAAGCCGGAAGCGATCGAATTACACCGGCGGACAAAAAAAATTGTTTCCATGAAGGACACCCGTTTCGCCGCATTGTCTCTGAATGAACAGTTGATGTATCTTACATTTTATCAGAAAAATGCTCCACTCCGTTCTCCGGAAGCCGGGAACATGCTTCTGGAAGTTTTACAGAAAGATCAGAAATTCGATTCGGAACAATATCATATTTCGCCGGAAATACTGACCTTTACCAATCAGAAAGAAACGTCACAGCAATGACACAACACAAATCCCTTCTATTCTCTGCCGCCGCATTATTTCTCCTCTGGTTCGGAATTCAATTCTTCACCGTTACCTGGGCAATGCCATCCCTTTCCGAACCGGTTGCAGATGCGGTTCCCGCGAATCCCGCCTTTTCCGCACGGCAGATGATGGAAGCGGATACGAATAAGTATGGTCCAATGCAATATCTCATTCTCGGCACCCTCTTCCCCGCAAAGGAGACGGCTCAATGGAATGATGTCAAAATGATGGAACAGACCACTCTCCGGATCAAACAGTTCCGCACGGTGACAGCGGTCATGAATCTGGGGATTGCGTTTCTCATCTGGCTGATTGCGATTTATATTCTGCAGTGGTCGCCGCTTTACGCCTTCACTGCCGGGACAATGCTGCTTCTGACACCGCTGGATTATTTTTATTCCGCCACATCCAATATGGATATTCCCTGTGTGTTTTATTTCACTGCTGCAATCTTTTTTGTATTGCTCGCAGAAACAAAGAAAAAGCCCCTCTGCCATCTCCCTGCCGGATTTTTCCTTGCTTTTGCATTCTGCACCAAAGATCAGGTTTATGCCCAATGCATTCTGCCTGCCATTCTCTTCGCGATTTTCAAATACAGACAGGCGGAAAAAGATAAAGTCAAAACAACGGCAATCCCTTTCCTTTACTGGCTTGCCGGATTCGTTCCCGGAGTAATCATCCCTTATCTGCTGATCGGCGGATGGCAGGTGGCGAAAAATCATTTTCTTTGGATCACCGGCAGCGGACAGCAGGGTTATCAGCAAGTCTCCACCGGACTGTATGACCGTTTTATTTTATTCTGCTCCTCCCTGACTCAATTGTTCACCATGTTGGATCTGGCACTGATTCTTGCCATAGCGGCAGTCTTGCTCTTGTTGGGACACAACAGGCTGGAGTTATGGAAAAAGCTGAACTTCTCCGCTACAGAAAAGTGGTCGGGGATTTTCCTGCTGGCGGCATTTCTTTCATTTCAGATATTCTTTGTACAAGTCACAAGATTTTCTCATGACCGGTACATGCTGTTTCTGCTTCCGTGGCTGATCCTCTGCTTGCTTTTGCTGTTAAAGAAAATCGAAAAGAAACAAGTCTTTTTCTATATCACAATTCCGGTTCTTCTTCTGCAGTGCGCCGTGATCTTTTCCCTGAACAGTTCCATGCATTCCCTGCCCTTTACGGAATTGCGGAAAGCGATTGCTGAAAATCCGAATCTGCAACAGGTTGGAATAGCATCAGTTACTGCATCAAAAGGAGCATATTATCATAAAACACAAAATGGAAATATAAAAGCATTTCACTCGATCCGCCATTGGGCGCAATACTACACCATTCCCGGGCTGAAACAGGCGGATATTTACCCATCAGAGCCGTATCTGCTTTTCATGAATCCGGCATGTCTGATGATTACGGAAAAACAGTTATCCGATCCGGCAATCAAAAATCTTCTGAATGACTTCGGCTATACCCGTGCCGCGGAATTCAAACAGAAAAATTTACGCCCTCTGACTTTCTTTAAGAACATGCAGACAGAATCCCTTTATCTGTTCGCACGGACAAAAAACACAATGCCGCAAAAGTTCATTCTTTTTCCGAAAGATGATCTCCATTGGCAGTTGACACAATTGACCGATCTGCTGCAAATACTCAACGACTTTGCAATTGATAACCGGCTGATCCCGGTCGGCAAGGCATTGGCACCATTCGCAGAACTCGAAGAGATTCAGGATTGGAATATCTCCCCCGATTCCCTGCTGATTGCCATGTTGGCATACAGACTGGCGGGAAGAGAGGATGATGCAAAAAAGATGCAGAGATTTATTCTGAAGGTGGTTCCCGACGGCGCAAAACGGCTTAAAGCCCTGCCGCCGCAACTGGTGTTCAGTGAGCTGATGGGTACCACTATTGATTAAAAACGAATGAATTTTCAGCGGATGAGCAAAAAGATAATACAGGAAGATTTGAGTGTGGCTACTCGTAGAGTAACCACCGAAAATTCTTGCTGATTAGACTTTGCCCAGACGCGAAAAGCCATCGGTTTTAATTAATAGAGGTTCCCTGACGTCATCCCGGTAACACTGACAGGAAAGAATGCGCGTTCAGCAACAATCAGGAAGGTCATTTCCCCATTCTTCGGCATAATACGGAACGATTTTACCCGGTTGTGCTGTACGGTTGTAACAACGCCGCAGACCAGAGGAAATAATTTGATTCCGGCACGGAAGTCATCCTCTGCAACGGCGGCAGGCAATTCATAATCCAACTGAAAACTGTTGTTCCCGGTCAAGCGGAAATAATGCACATAGATGCCACCGAGAGGGACACCGGACTTGGCAGGGAGGAATGTAATTTCCCGGGTATTCTGTGTATTGGTTGCAGCAAAGGGGAAAATCACACTGTCCTTTCCGCTCTGCACCACATGAGGTTGAGCAAGCGGAGCGGTCCATTCGCAATAAGCTGCAGCATAACGGCCAGGCAGTTTTTTGGAAGGATGTACATTGGTAACACAGCTGAGACGGAAATTCTTCATATCCCAGGCAAAAGAAGTGGAAGGATTCAAACCGTTTTTCCGCGCCATTTCTTCCAGCTTGGCAGCGGGCGGATATGTGACGAGTCCGGTTTCCGGGTGAATCACACAATCATTCACCACAGACTCCGCTTTTACGGCCGGGAGTTTAACACTTTCCTTGATCAATTTTTCCGGATCCATCGTGGGATCAGCTTCATGAACCAACTGTTTGACCAGATTCGCATTCTTATTACGGGGGAGCAGTTTCTGTTCTGCCGGTTTCAAGCCGGTCTGCTCGGAATAATCTTCCGGAGCACGCAGATAAAGACGGCGTTCTTTTTCCTTGGAGACAGCTTGAGCTGCGGCAAGTTCCTGCTGATAGCGTTTCTCATTTTCCTTGATGATTTCTGTTTTTTCCGCAATGCGGGATGCAACATTCTGAAATTTGTAACCGGTGGTTGATTTATCAACTGCCAGAATACAACAGGCAACGATCAAAAGGATACAGCTGATCCGTAAAAAAGTCAATTCCATCTCTTATTCTCCTTCTTCCAATAAACTCTGACCGCAATCCGTAAAAAGAACGGTCCCTGTAATTGAGGAATTTTCCGCAAGAAATACGGCAGACTCTGCAACATCTTCCGGATCGACCGGGCGTTTCAACGGCAAACGTGCCGCAGTCCCCTGCATGTTCAAATGTGCCAATTCTTTGACCGGGATCATATTTCCCGGAGCAACCGCATTCACCCGTAAATCCGGCGCACACTGGCGAGCCGCCAGTTTCGTCGCTGATGCCAGCATTTTCTTGGATAAAATATAGCTGAATGAGGCGGATGGCACGGCAGAAATCGCACAATCCAAAATATTCACTGCCGCAGTCTCCCGTCCTTTGCGGACTTCTGCCAATGTACGCAGCATAGCAATGGGAGTCAATGCGTTGACTGCATATTGAGCGGCGGCAGATTCTGCCGTTTCCTCCGGGAGCGGTGCCCGGTCATAGGATGCGGCATTGTTGATGAGGACATCGGGCGCAAAAGCACGGATCATATCTTCTGCCTGGGCAGTATCCTGCAAATCACAGTAAACAGTCTGATGTCCGCGCCCCACTCCCAATTCCTGAAGCAGAGCATTTGCCTCTGTGTAAGAATTTCTGTAATGAATAATCAGTTTGGCTCCCCGCCGCGCAAATGCACGGCAGAGGTAAGCGCCGAAACGGATGGCACCACCCGTAACAAGAACTGTTGCACCATCCAGTTTCATATCAGAACGATCTCCGGCGCTGAGCTTCCAGGTCACGGAGATCCGCCTGTTCTTTCAATTCCCGGAGTTTGTTCTGGAATTCTGTAAAGCTGGCATCCGATGCCGCACTCAAGGGGAAGATCGGCAATTTTGTATCGGTGCGCAAAATGAATTCTTCCAGATTCGCCTGACTTTCCGGCAAATCCATCTTGTTCGCAGCGATCATCATCACACGGTCGCTCAAACCTTTCATGTAAGCATCCAGCTCTTTACGCAGAATCTCGTAGTCATCCCAGGGGGTACGGCCATCCACACCGCCCATGTCGATCACATAAATCAACAATTTGGTACGTTCGATGTGACGGAGGAAGTAATGTCCCAGACCAACGTTCTGATGAGCACCGTCAAGGAGTCCCGGCACGTCACAAACGGTGATTTTGTGATAATCCGGGAATTCCATTACGCCGACAACCGGGTGAAGGGTTGTGAACGGATAGGGTGCGATTTTCGGTTTGGCATTGGAAATATCAGAGAGAATCGTGGATTTACCCGCATTGGGGAATCCGACCAGACCGATATCGGCAACCAGTTTCAGTTCCAAATCCAGCTGAATATCTTTCGTCTGTTCCCCGGGTTCATGTTCACGGGGAGCACGGTTCGTACTGGTGGCAAAACGGGCGTTACCACGTCCGCCGCGACCGCCGACTGCGATAACGACTTCCATATTTTCCCGGTCAATATCCGCAAGCACATCACCTGTTTCGCGGGAGCGGACAATGGTACCGAGGGGAACTTTGATATAACAATCTTTCCCTTTTCTGCCATGCATGTCTTTCCCCTTGCCGTCGCCGCCGTTTTCAGCGGTAAAGCGCCGGTTGAAGACAAAGTTTGCAAGGCTCTGTTCGCCGATGTCGGCAACAAGAATCACATTACCGCCGGGAGCACCGTCACCACCGTTGGGACCGCCTTTCGGGATAAATGCTTCTCTGCGGAAACTGCAGCATCCATTGCCGCCGTTTCCGGCTTTTACTGTAATTTCTGCACGATCTACAAACATAAGAATTTAATCTTTCTGTACAATTTACACTGTGTTAAAACAAAAAATCCGGCATTCCTTTCTGATTGTAAAAAGGTATACCGGATTCTTTTGTCTGAATGACGTATGTGCGTCAAACGCTGAAGAAAATTGCTTATTCAGCTGCCGGAGCAGGAATAACTTCCACAAATTTCTTCAGGGATTTGCGGAAATTCACTGTACCATCGCAAAGAGCGAAGAGAGTGAAGTCACGGCCGACACCCACGTTGGAACCTGCATGGAAGCGAGCTCCGCGCTGACGAACGATGATGCTGCCTGCAGTTACGAATTCACCGGCATACGCTTTGATACCGAGCATTTTAGGCTGACTGTCGCGACCGTTACGGCTGCTGGACTGACCTTTCTTATGTGCCATTTTTCTTCTCCATATTTAATAATGTTGTTTTGTTTCAATCTCAATAATTCAGAACTATAATATGCCACACTTTTTTAAAATGTCAAGTTTTTTTCAGAAATATCGCTAATTTTTTTCATTTTATACACAGATTAACCCTTTTTTTCAACGTTCCATCCTTGAATTATAACTCCCGAACGTTTATATTAAGGAAAAACTTATAATATAAGGAGTATTCTATTATGATGTTATTGCCGCCAGTCAAAAAATCTTCTTTCCAACAGGGTGTCTGCAATATGACAGCTATGACCTCTCTCAATTATGCCAGGGTCAGCCCCCTCATGCTCAAAGAGCTCAAAACAAAATTCCCCGCATGCAAAGCCACAAAAAAGAAATCCGGCTGTTTCCTCCAGATTTCCGCCGGAAATGCCAAAGATCTCCCCGCCGTTGATGTCGGCGACGGTATCGAAGCATATCAGATCCGGATCACAGAAAATGTCTTGCGGATCGATGCAAAATCAGAAGCCGGGCTGTTCTATGGTATTCAGACCTTCCTCCAGATGCCCGCGCTCATTCCCTGCGGTGAAATCTCCGACGAAGCATCCATCCCCCTGCGCATGATCCATTGGGACTTGAAAGGTTATCAGCCGAAGTTCGATCTGCTGCTGGAAGAAATGCGGATCCTGGCATCTTATAAAGTCAACTCCATTCTGTTGGAGATTGAAGATAAATACGATTATAAAGCCGCTCCCGGCGTCGGCTGTCCCGGTGCTTATACCTATGACGAAATGCGCAAATTGAGCAAGTATGCTAAAGACCTGCACATTCAGATCGTACCGAAACTGCAGTGCCTCGCTCATTCCGATTATATTCTCAAACATCCGAAATATAAATCTCTCCGGGAAAATGGACACGTTTATCAGTTCTGCGTTTCCAATCCAAAAGCACAGACTCTCTGGAATAATATGGCAACCGAATTGATGGAGTGTTTTGCCGAACATAAAGGTTATTTCCATATCGGCGCCGATGAAGCCATCAATCTGGGGGAATGTCCCAAATGTGCAAAACTGGGCAAAACAGGTTCCTTCCTGAAAAAAGTCGGAGCCAGTGTGGACTTCGTTCTCGATAAAGGATGGCAGCCCATTATGTGGGATGATATCCTGCGCAATCTCCATGGTGCCATGTCCGACGAAGAAGCCAAGCAATGCTGGGTTCTCGGCAAAAAAGCCATTCTCATGTATTGGGCATACGGTTACGGCGGCGTTGGTAACGAATTCCCGCTGCTCAAATCGTTCCTCGATTCCAATATCAAAATCTTCGGTGCAAGCGGATATGCCGGATGCGATAACTGGGCAGGATCCGTCCCCCCGCTGGAAATTCGTGGAAAAAATGTCGATGCCTGGACAAAGACGGCAATCGAAAACAAACTGGAAAGTGTCTGTGCGACCGGTTGGACAAGAATCGGTTCCGCCGACTGCCCTGCCGAACCGCAGGAAAGCAGCTGGTTCACCATTCTCTATGCAGCCAACAGTATGTGGTCCGGCAAGCCTTATGATTACCGGAAATTTGTTTGCGGTCTTTCCCTGCAATTATTCGGAGAAATGCCGGAACAGAATCTGATTGACGCAATTCTCAACATCAAGAAATCCCCTTACGGAATCGGCAATCTGGCGGGCAAAGTCGATACGAATCAGAGATTGAAATTCCTCCGTCTCGCTGCGGCAGCAGAATGTCTGGATCAGGAACGGGATTTCATTTGCAACCTGAACAAATATTATTACGGCAAACTTGGTAAAAAGCTGGAAGATTACCGTATTGATTACATGAACAAATGGCCCGGCGTCAGAGCCCAGGCGATTGCAGATTTCAAAAAGAAAATGGTGGAAGCGATCAATGCGTATTATGTAAAATTCACAGCGGACGACTTTATCAATTCCCGTTTCGGCTACCTTGAAAAATTATATGCCGATACCGCTGAACTGACGGCAAAAACAGAAAAGATGTGAGTCTTTAGGGTTCCATTTCCACAAAGAAATTTAGCGGAGCTGCTTTTTATCATAAGAGGTAAAAGCAGCTCCGTTTTTTTAGATGATTGCTCTCAACCGCCTTTTGCGCTTCTCGTTTTATTCCATTGCCGTTTCCGCCACACTTGTGGAGAAACGCCGGTATGAGCTTTGAATGCGAGAGAAAATCGCAACGGGGAATCAAATCCGCAACGGGCAGCCACTTCTTTGATGGAAATAGAGGGATTCCGCAGCAATTCCATCCCCATCGTCAAACGGAGTTTCTTCCGGTATTCCTGAGGCGAAACACCGAAATGATGATGGAACAATCGCCGCAATGTGGATTCACTGATCCCGCATAATTTTGCCATATCCGGAATCGTTAACCGGTTGACAGGATCCTGTGTCAACACATTAAGGACAGGGCGCAGCACTTGCGGTAACTCATTGCGTAAACTGGAAAGATACAAAAGCAATTCATAGGTTTTACAGGAAAGATACTCATCCGGTTTCTGTTCTCCGATCCCAAGGGCAATTTCCTGCATCATACGTTCCACCAGCGGGGGATCCGGCAGCTGCAGCAGTTGATCTTTATCAAACCCCAATGCGGCAGAAATCGAACCGAGACAACTGCCGGTGATCAGCAAAGTCAATTTCCGCCGGACTTCGTCTCCGGATTTGACCATGCGCACATTACTGCCCAAAGAAACGACATATAACATTCCGGCACTGGCGATCATGGTACAGTTTTCATTCTGATATTCCATCTTCCCGGTAATGATCAATTCCACGGCTAAAGAATGATAATTGATATGGCGGAACCAACGCTTATCGGTACGGGAGACATCAGTTGCACGATATGGTACAAGTGGAAGCATTTTTTTAGAGATCAAATTCCATTCTTTCCGTCGAATATAACTTTTCTGTCCTTCTTCCCAGATATCATAAGATTCCGGGACAACTGCTTGATTTCTTCCGGTTTTCGTCATAAGAACATCACCTTTCCATACATCCGTTTACTATAACAATGTAATCCATATTCTGCACTTTGCAACTGTATGACTGAAATAAAATACTTTTTGACCGATTCCGATATATTGATTTACCATTTCATCTGTTGTATTATCGGCAGAAATGTGGTATAATAAATGATTGGAAAGGAGTATTTATCATGATCCATAACTTCAAACAATCCGGTCCCGATTCGCTCCACGGGCGCATGGGTTTACGGAATCCGGAACGCGGGTTCCGCACAGAAATGTATTTCAGTTGTATCCCCGGGGAAATCGCTGGAACCTGTTCCTGTCATTCAAAAAAAATGAAACTTGACGGAAGAAGCGAAAAACCGGTATTTCAGAACGTAGAGATTCCCGGTGTACCGCATTTGATCCGGGGCAACCGACTCGATGCGGTGGAATTTTCTCACCGTCAATGGCAGGATGAACTTGACACTCTCGCGTATGATGGCGTAACCATTATGCAAAGTTACTGTTTCCTGATGAAATACAGTGACGGCAGAAGCATCCCTCAGGAAAAACTGGATGACATGGAAACATTCTTCCGGAAAGTCCGGGAATCCGGTGTAAAATGTCTTTTGCGTTTTGCCTACGAACTATCCCCGAATTTACAGGGGCCGACAGCCGAAACAACGCTGAACCATATCGTTCAATTAAAGCCGATCCTTCAGAAATATGCCGATGTGATCTACGTGCTGCAATGCGGTTTCGTCGGTAAATTCGGAGAATGGCATAACAGTTTCCATTATCTGCAGAATGATTTGGGATTCCGGAAAGAGTTGATTGCAACAGTATTGGACAGTCTCCCGCCGGAACGGAAAACCATGCTGCGTTATCCCATTTTGAAACAGGAATTATTCGGTATGGATCCCCTCTCCGAACAGGATGCATTCACAGATCTTCCACAGGCAAGAATCGGGCATTTTAATGATGGATTTCTCGCCGGACCGACGCATGGCGGAACATTCAATCGTCTCGGCTCTCCTGCCATAGAAAAAGATTTTGCATATCTGGAACAGGAAAGCCGTTATCTTCCACAGGATGGTGAACTTTTCTGGAGAGATGTATGTGGAGCCGCATTACCCCATGATGCCGCAGAACTGTTTGCAAAATGGCATTATGACACATTCGGTATGGTACATGGTAATGTTCTGTTTGAAGGGGAGGATCATTATTCCATCGATATCTGGAAGCGGGTCCCCGTAGACCCCATGTTTCTGATTGCGAAAAAACTACCCTGGACCGAAGCCTATTTCCGCGATGAACGCGGAGATCATGTCTGGCGCAGCTATTATGAATATATCCGCGATCATCTTGGATACCGGATCGAACTGCAAAGTTTTGAATATGAAATTGCGGATACCCGTCTGACAGGCAAAATCCGCCTGATCAATCGTGGATTTTCTGCGCCGGTCAATCCCCGGAAAGTGTATTTTATGCTTGGTAATACGCCTATTGAATTAAAAACGGATATACAAAAATGGTATTCCGGAGAAGAACAGATCCTGCATTTCGATCTTCCGCTGCCTGCGCCGGGAGAATATAAAACCGGATTATGGCTGCCGGATGCGTTTGCTATTCTGCGGGACCGGGAGAAATATGCCATCCGCTGTGCCAATCCATTGAAATTCCGGAATGGGATCAATGAATTCGGAATCACGATTTCAATTTAAAATAAGAAAGGAGCACGACAATGAAACAAAAAAGAAATACTTTCACCCTGATCGAACTTTTGGTCGTTATTGCCATCATCGCCATTCTGGCTGCCATGCTGCTACCTGCGTTGAACGGAGTAAAAATGCAAGCAAAACAGACAAGCTGTACCAACAATCTGAAACAGAATGGATTCCTTGCCACAGCTTATGACAATGATTTTAATGGTCTGCGCCCGATTGCCCGACGCAAAGAAACAAATTGGAGCAGCACGGCAAAAGAAGATACCTGGGCGGGACTTCTCCAGAAATCCGGATATATCAAGGAAGAAGACCCGAAATATGTATACTGTCCGGTTCTTGCGCCAAATGAAATCCCCGGCGGAATCAATGTTTACGGTGCGATCGCCCCGAATACGGCGTATGATATCAATGTAAAACATCTGGCTTATGAGAATCCGGCAAACACCTATAAAACGGTCATATATCTGAGTACAAAAAAGATTACCAGACCGTCCCAGTTCCCGTATTTGCTCGATTCCATTTATCTGGGCAAAAACGGTACAAAGTTCTCCAACCGTTTTCTTGCCGCATTTTGTACCACAGATGCCAATTGGGGACAAGCTGCCATGCGTCACAAAAAAGTTTGCAATATCCTTGCCGTTGACGGACATGTTGTTTCCATCAAGCCGAATCGGGAATTCCGCACATTCTATGCGGGAATGGAACTGGACGGAAGCGCATCAAAAACCGCCAGTCTTTATGATATGAACGGGGTACGAATTCCGATTTTGAATTAAGATTTAAGATATAAGAAAGGACTCAATGATTCTATGAACATGAAAATTTTTCTATTGGCATCATTCATGTTTGCCCTGAACATTTGTTACGGTGCATTCATAATTGATAACACATACAATGTAAAAAGTGAAATCGAGGGGCTTATTCCCGCAGAACAGACTGCAATCGAAGAATTGACAACGTATCTTGAAAAAATCTTCGGGAAAGCGGCGGCAAAAAACAACAAAAACATTATTCTCCGTCACGATCCGAAATTCGGAAAAGAAGAATTCACGATTTCCGGTGATAAAACAGGAAACATTATTATCACCGGCGGACGCCCCCGCGGAGTGCTGTATGGCGTTTATTATTTCCTTGACCGTAAACTCGGAGTAAAATGGCTGACCCCGGATTTTGAATATGTCCCCAATGCAAAAAGTATAAAAATCGACCGGCTTGATTATCACGGTAAACCGGCATTTGCCGCCCGCATTATTTCTGCAGAACAGCATGGTAAATATTCCGAAAACGGAACCCGCTGGCTTACCCGGAATCTGGCAAACAGCAACTGGGGGAATGTCTTTACAGTCTATGAAAAATATGGAGATGAACGTATCTTTTCTCCACCGGCAAAATGTCACGGGCTTTTCCAAATCGTCACACCGGCAAAATATTTCAAATCTAACCCCGAATTCTGGGCATTGCAGGATGGGAAACGCACACACCGGGATAAGCGCGGTTTAATGGCGGATTACTGTCTGACCAATGAAAAGCTGGCAGAAGTCACAGCAAAGGAATGTCGCACATACCTCAAGAAGAACCCGGAAGTATTGTATATTTCCATTCAGGAAGGCGACCATACACGTGGATATTGCGATTGTGCGCCCTGCAAGAAACTTGTAAAAGAATGTGGCAACCGGGAATCCGCCCGCTGGGTTCTGTTTGCCAATCGTGTAGGAAAAATCCTCAAAAATGAATTTCCCGGTGTGCAATTCCTGATTTTTGCCTATGATGCAAGCCGTAAACCGCCGAAAAATATCAAGGCGGAAGATAATGTCTGTGTGCAGATCTGCGCCTGGCAGAACCGGCGCGGCGTACCGTATGCCCACCCGAAAAACATTCTCGGCAATGAGTTGATCGCCCAGATCAAAGAATGGCAGAAAGTTTGCAAAAATATTCTGTTTTGGGATTATACCTATACTTTCGGCGACCGCATGATTCAATCCCCCGACCTGTTGCTCAATATTGATAATTTCCGCACATTCCACGAACTCGGGATCAATGGAATTTATCCGGAAAACGGACCGCCCCAGGACAACTCATTCGGAATCCCGTTCAAGCCATGGTTTCTTGCCCGTATTCTCTGGAATCCTTATGAATGTGGTAACGGGGAAGCGGATGAAAAAGTGTTCTGCGAAAAATATTACGGCAAAGGCGGGCATTATGTTGCTCAATATTACAAACTGCTCCGGGATACAAACCGGAAACAGCAATTCATGAATTTCCATACCGGCGGCTCCATCGGCAGTCCCGATTTCGAATCCGCTCCAATCACCGTAAAAGCCTTCCAGCTTCTGCAAAAGGCTAAAGCCGCTGATTCCGATCCGGTCATCCGGCATCGGCTCAGACTGCTCACCATGCCGGTCAAATATCAGATACTCCGGGATTATGTCAACGTTAGCAAAATTTATGATCTCAAAATGACTCCGGAAGAATTGCTGAAAGATATTCTTTCAGACGTGGCAGCTGATAAAGTGACTCATTGGAAAATCAAGAAAACATTCACAGACCGACTCAAGATCCTGCCCCGGTTGGCAAAGATCAAAGCCCGGGCAAGCAGTATCAACGGCTCCAATTTCCCGGCAAAAGCGTACGATGGAGATATCAAAAACGTCTGGCATTCCGGCATGAGTGAAGGATGGTGTCAAATCGAATTCGATGATCCAAAAACGCTTCACCGGATCATTTCGGTTCAAGGCATGACCAGAGGTGCAGAACGGTATGATTATGAAATTCTGGGCAGCATGGATGGAAAAACATGGTACAAGCTCGTTCCAAAACGCAGACATTACAGCAAAAAAGAATGGTTGTACACATGGACGGATGACAAACTGGCAAAACCGGTAAAAGCAAAATTTGTCCGTACATACCGTTCAAAAATCTTTTTTAACGGAAACACAAAAAATGATGCCGTTCTTTACGAACAGTATTTCAACCCGGAAGATGTTCCACAGGTCCTTTATACAAAAGCAAAATAAAATATAACTTTCCAATTCAACAGAGGAGTTTTTTATGGAAAAGAAAGTTAAGGTTTTAGCAATCGGCGCCCATGCAGATGAATGTCAGATGAGTATGGGCGGAACACTCCGTCTTCTGCAACTTGCAGGATGCGATTGCACAGTTCTCCACGTTGCAAACCGGAATCATTTCCGGAATGAAGAACAATTGAAGATTTTTGATCGTGATATCACAAAAAGCTGTGAAATGCTCGGACTCCGGGAAATCGTGATCGGCTCCCGGGAAAGTGCCCTTTATGAAGGAGATGGTAAAGATCGCCAATTGATCATGGAACAATTGGAAGCTATTCAGCCGGATATCGTTTTCATCATGTGGCCGCAGGACAGTCACCCGGAACACCGTCGGGTTGCACAAAATGCTTATGATGCGATCTTGAATTCGTTCTGGGATCAGAAACTCAGCAGTGTGCGCGAAATCTATGCGTTTGAAACGGATTGCAATCAGTCCATGCAATATTTTCTGCCCGATTTTTATATCCGGATTGCAGATGTGGAGGAAGATCTGAAAGCGGCATTGAAAATCTGTATTGCCGGGAAAGGCGAGATACTCTGGCAGAAAAAACACGATCAGGCACATTACCGCGGCTGGAGTTCCGACTTCGGCAATACAATGGCGGAAGGCTTCAAAGTGATCAAGTTCCCCGGCGGAACAGGAATGGAAGGCAGTGATCTGCTTCTGCGCCGACTTCTTGTCAATTATTTCAAATGGGCAGGATCCTCTGCCTGGCCTTATGGCAACAAATATTTTCAACATTAATTCCGGGGAATGATTCAAATGAAATATTTCACCGTTATTTTTATGTTCCTTACCGGCATATTCCATATCGCCGGAGCAAAAGAAATCAAAGTGGCACTGGCTTGCAGTTCCGCATGCGAAAGTTACCGGCAGAATAATCCCGATGAAGATTGTGATCCGCGCCGCGTCTGGGGATGGGGTGAAGTCCTCGGAGGATATTTCAACAACAATGTAAAAATCCTCAATTTTGCAAAATCCGGCAGATGCACTGTAACATTCCGGGAACAGGGCTGGTGGGATAAATTACTTGCATCCAAGCCGGATTATGTGATTATGGCATTGGGCGCGAATGATGCCAATAAAGAACCGCAAACTGCGGAATCCATCCTGCAATTCAAAGAAAATCTGCGCCGTTTTTACAAGGAAGCAGAGGCGATCAAAGCAAAAACAATTTTTGTTACCCTCAATCAATCCATGTATCGCGGCGATGATGATACCCCGGTTTTCCGCGATGGAAAGGCAATACGGGCAGATCGTATTCCGTACAGTCAGGCGATTCGTGAGATTGCTGCGGAGTTCAAAGCCCCCTGTCTCGATTTATTCACCGAACAGGCAAAAGCAATGGAAGAGATCGGCGAAAAAGAATGTGCAACATACTATTGTATCCAACGTTTGAGTGACCGCTATGATCCCAGTCACACCAACATCATGGGCGCTCATTTTCTGGCAAACATCATTGCAACCGAATTGTCAAAGGCGGATACCCCGCTGGCAAAGGAAATCAATAAAAAACGGTTGTGGCAATACAAGCTTACGCCGAAAAAAGTCATCAATAAATAATGTCTGCTTTCCGGTGGAATTCCGGCACAGAAACGATTCAACGATTTTTTCCGATGCAGCAAAAAACACCTTGTATTTAAGCGAACAATAAAGGCAGAAAATTGTGTACGATATCAGTTTCAACCCATTTTTTCACAAAAAAATACCGGGTATGAAATTGAAAAGTCATAAAAGTATGCTATTATATTTTACCGGATCGCAGTATGGAACAAATAACGTTGATTTACGGAGCCAAGTATGAAAATTCTGACAGAAAAAAAACTGGAAAACGGAGAAACTCTGACTGTTCTTCATTGGACTTCAGCAGAACCCGCTCCGGAAAAATATAAAAACTATATTTTGCAATCCATGGGCACAGACGGCATAAAACGTAATTTTTATGCCATCGGATCCTGGCGGGCTTATCTCTCCGATGCAATGGATGGAGCATATTATCCGGATATTGTCGATCACTGGTTCTTTGCGGAAATCAATGGCGAAATCGCGGGGCGGATCTGGTTCGCTTATTCCACAAAATCCCTCCGCGGAAATTTCGGTAATGTCCTGACAGAAGAAAAATTCCGTCAGCGGGGCATTATGACCGAATTGCTGAAATACTGTATGGAGGAAATCAAACGTGCTCCGGTCAAAAGTCTGACCTGTGCAACCGGGAATCGTTTCGCCGCTGCCAGTTATAAAAAAGTGGGATTTTATTCCATCTATGGAACAGAAACCGGTGCGCTTTGTTACAGCAAAGAACGCCACTTTCTGGAAGATGCAGAGTCCGTATTCCGTCCGGGAAAAATAAAAGAAATCCGCCCCGGAAAAATCTCGGATCAATTCGATTGTGATAAATTTCTGGCATACACACCGGAAATACACAAACGAAACTATCCATATTACGGCGGACCGGCTGCAGGGATCGAAGATTTCCGTTCGGTCTATCAGGAAAGTCTCGGCGGACGCGGTGTGGTTGTTACCGCTCTGAATGAAGCGGGAGCATGTTGCGGTTATGCCTTCGGAATCCTTTATCACGGAATGCCGATCGTGGATTTTATGCTTCATCCGGCGTATCTTGACGATGGAGAAAAATTAGTATCTGCGGCAATTACCGCCTTCCGGGAAAAATTCGGAGTCGTCCCGTTTTATATGGGATATGAAACCGAAGAAAACAAAAACAAGGTCATTGAAAAAGTAAGATCGAAACTGCAGACAGTCATACTGACAAAACCGTTTCTTTTGTAAAAACGTTTGATTTTTCAAACAAAAAAAATCAAAAAAGCTGCTGCAAGGTTTTTATGCCATGCAGCAGCTTGTTTTTTTTACTGGAATCGGGAGATTTTATTCTTCCCAGGCGGTATTGCCGAACAGACCTTCCGGATAGAACACACCTTTATATCCGGCGTCATGGAACAAACGGGCGGTCAGCGCGATACGATCCAGGTGATCCGGGATATAGTTGGGGTAGAACGGGAAGGAATACTGTTCATGGCTGGCGAAGCTGTATGTTTCCACACCGTATTTGCCATTCAATTCCAACTGTGCAGCAATGCGTTCGCGGATCACATCCTGTGTCAACAGATTGCAGCAGACAGTGCCGAGCTGAATGTACATATCAATTGCCGGGTTGTAATAGATTTTATGACGTGCCAAGTAGCTGTTTTCTTCCTGATCGTCATAATAGAGAGAGAAGCCTTCATACCCGGAAACACGTTCGTCTTTGGATGCCGCACGTTTTTCGACTTCTTTCATGTTGCCGCCCTTCTGACGGTCTGCAAGGCTGGGACCGCCCATGACGCAGGGACGCATGGATTTGCCGTAGATCATGGCACCTTTTCTGCGGTATTCTGCTGCAACGGCAGAATGGATGTTGCCCCAGTGAACGATCATGGGAACGATGAAGGATTTTTCCCCGGCAAAACGGACGATTTCATCACGGATCAAATCGTAATCCTTGCTGAATTCTTCTGCAGAGGCTTCCACATAGGGACGGTCCGGGAATTCACTGTAGGCGTGGAAGGAGAAACGGAGCCAGTCGGACTGATCTTCGAACTCACTCTTCCAGATATCCGGCATTTCGGAAAGCAGATAGCCGTCAGGATCGTGATCGTTACGATAGAAGCTGTTCAGGGTGACTTTGAGTCCGGTTTCTTCGTGGATCTTTTTCAATGCAGCGAGATAGAAGTGATCAAACGCACGGGCAGGTTTCTGACGGGTCAGTTCCATAAACAGGAAGCTGTGGTCGTCGATATAACAGTTGAAGCGTTTGAAAGATTTTTTATCCCAAACAAGCACAAGAGACTGAGAGTAATCACCGGAGGGTGTCATAACAGTCGCTGTGATATTATTGAATTTTTCTTTGAGTTCCACATCGGCGCGGAAAATACGGCCATCCATTTCAGCAGGAACGCCGTTGACTTTTACGGGACGTCCGGCTTCGGAAATTCCTTCCACTTTGATTTTGAGAGAGGATTCGGTTTCGATCCCGTGATTGTGGTTCAGGATCGCACCTTGTCTGTGACTTGTGATTTCAATCATGATACAAACACCTTGTTAAAATTATTTATCCCATGCCGTATTACCCAGAATGCCTTCCGGATAGAAGACACCTTTATATCCGGCTTCATGATACAAACGTGCAGTCAGAGCTACACGTTCCAGATGATCCGGAATATAGTTGGGATAGTACGGGAAGGAATACTGTTCGTGGCTGCCGAAACAGAAGGCTTCCACGCCGTATTTTGTATTCAATTCCAGATGTTCAGCAGTACGTTCCCGGATTACATCCTGTGTCAACAGATTGCAGCAGACAGTGAACTGCTGGATGATCATGTCAATTGCAGGGTTATAGTAGGCTCTGTGACGTGCCAGATAGCTGTTTTCTTCCTGATCGTCATAATAGAGAGAGAAGCCTTCCAATTCGGAAACACGTTCATCCTTGGATGCCGCACGTTTTTCGATCGCAGCCATATTGCCGCCCTTCTGACGGTCTGCAAGGCTGGGGCCGCCCATTACACGGGGACGCATACAGTGGGAATAGACTGTGACACCGCGTTCCCGCAGTTCAGCAGCAACCGCAGAATGAATATTCGCCCAATGCATAACAACCGGCGGAATGAAAGATTTTTCCCCGGCAAAACGGATGATTTCATCGCGGACAAGATCATATTCTTTACCGAATTCTTCAGCAGAAGTTTCCACATAGGGACGGTCCGGAAATTCACTGTAGGCATGGAAAGAAAAACGGAGCCAGTCGGACTGATCTTCGAACTCACTTTTCCAGGTATCCGGCATTTCAGAAAGCAGATATCCGGCGGGATCGTGATCGTTGCGGTAGAAGCTGTTCAGTGTAACTTTGAAGCCGGTTTCTTCATGAATCTTTTTCAATGCTGCGAGATAGAAGTGATCAAACGCACGGGCGGGTTTCTGACGGGTCAGTTCTGTAAACAGGAAACTGTGGTCATCGATATAACAGTTGAAGCGTTTGAAAGATTTTTTATCCCAAACAAGCACAAGGGACTGAGAGTAATCACCGGAGGGTGTCATGACAGTCGCAGTGACTTTATTGAATTTTTCTTTGAGTTCAACATCGGCACGGAAAATACGGCCATCCATTTCAGCAGGAATGCCGTTGACTTTTACGGGACGTCCGGATTCGGAAATACCTTCCACTTTGATTTTGAGAGAGGATTCGGTTTCGATCCCGTGATTGTGGTTCAGGATCGCACCTTGTCTGTGACTTGTGATTTCAATCATACTATACAAACTCCTTGTTAAGTTGTTTTAATAATATATTGGCTTAAATTGCAAAATGCAAGGTATATTTTTTATACTATTGAGCCAAAAATACAGTAAAATGAGCCAATGCAGAAAAAATCCGGCATATTCACCTGTAAAAGAGCAAACATACCGGATATTTTTTAATGACCGGAATCGACTCAGATCATCTTCAAGCCGTTGATGGTGCAATAGTTGGCAATCAATTCCATATTATCGCCGTATGTGACAATATAATGCTGTCCCATCACGTCTTTCAGGAACTCATCGGAAGATTTCCCGAAACAGACTTCCAGGCTCGGCAGCTGGGGTGCCGGGGGAGCCCAGCCCGCTTCTTCCCAGGTTTCCGGCGTCTTGGCGACCGCTTTCACCGCATGAACAACCAGTTCGCCATCGACCTGTGCGAGACGGACAATGGTCACTTCTCCGGTTTTGACTTTGGAAACGTTGAGCAAGCCTTCGCCGAAAGAACCGAATGCATTGGGCATGACAGTCACCTTGCCATCGACAACAGATGCGGGGACATAATCGGGCACGCCCATGAATGCGGAATCTTTTGTGAACTCATAAAATTCCATGTAGGCGGGAGACTGTCCGGTCAGATATTTCATGATGAGCTGGGTAACGGCACCGTAAGAATCGTTTTCCGGAACAGAGGGGATATCCATTTCATCATGAAGGAGAGTCAACGCACCGGCGGGAGCAAATTTCAACAGTTTCTTGACGCCATCCACATCGCAGAAAGAAAACGCATCATAGCCGCGTTCTTTGATTTTTTTCTGGAATGCCAGAGAGAGACGCACGGAATTTTCAACGGTTCCTTCCTGGGGAGCACGTACAAAATCCCAATTAGTTTTGATTTTGGCGGCAAGAGCATCGATTTCATCCTGCGGAATATCTTTGATCAATTCATTGATTTCCAGAAGGTCAAAATGTTCAATTTCTGCACCGATTTTCTTCTTCAACAGATTGCCATCATACAGCGTTCCGTACAGACGCATGTCACGATATCCGCTCATGCCGATGAATGCGTGTTTCATCATGGCAGAAGCAGAGGCGGCACGCAGGTAGGATACCGCTTCGTCATAACGGGGAGCGGAATCTTTGAAGTTGACCAGATACTTGAAATTGTATCCCATTTCTTTCATGGGAGCACGCAACGCAGTAGAGCCTGCCTGGTCAGCTGTGGTGACAAAATGGCCATTTTCCCGCCATCCGCTGAGCCCCCAGAGAAGCATGGGTTTGTGTTTGAAAGGTTCGATCACTTTGATGACAGCCCAGGTGGGGATCCATCCGGCGATACAAACAACCAATGCATCAAAATCACCTTTGGACAATTCTTCCACAGCACGCTGCGCCTGTGCGCCTTCGGGATCGTCGCTGACAGGAGCTGTTTCCACCAGTTCCACGCCGCGTTTGATCAGTTCATCCGCTGCGGTTCTGCAGCGTCCGTCAATAAATTCCCGCGGGGTATTGACTTCCCCGAAACCGACAAAACCGGCACGGATTTTCCATTCTTTCCGAATCATATTTTACCTCCGAATGTTGGCATAAGTAATGTATTTAATTTTTGATAAGTCTTGAAATAAGGTTCATAGTCCGCCGCGTTTGCTGTGGGATAAACCGTATCAGCCACTTTCACCATCCGCTGAACGGCATCCTGACAGCTTGCGAAATCGCCACAAGCAACCGCCGCAAGAATGGCAGCCCCGAGAGAGGTGGCTTCTTCACATTCCGTAACCGTGACCGGCAGATTCAGCACATCGGCTTTGATCTGCAGCCAGAGACGGCTTTTGGATGCGCCGCCGAGAGAACGGATTTCCGTAATCTCCGCCCCCAACGAACGCAGGGCTTCCACATTATCCCGCAGCAGATATGCCACGGATTCCATGATCGCACGCGCCCAGTGGCCTTTCTTGTGTGCTAACGTGATTCCATAAGCAACACCGCGGGCATCCGGATTACACACCGGAGAAACGGCACCGGCACAATGGGGCAGCAGAATCAAACCTTCGCTGCCCGGCGCAACGGATTCCGCCGCCGCATCAAATTCTTTGAAATTCATCCCGGCTGTGAATTCATCCCGGAAATGTTTCAATAGCATACCGGCAGTCGGTGCCCAGGGCAGCAGAACAAAGGAATTTTCTGCAAACCCCAGATACGTACTCAATCGGCGTTCTTCATCATAAACCAGTGACGGGAAAGCGGCGCAAAGGGCAAGTGTACACCCGGTTGTTTCCGAAATCATACCGCGCTCTGCACAACCACTGCCCAAATTGCCGCAAACGTGGTCAATAGGAGCCGCGGCGATACAAGTTCCCGGTGCAAGCATGGAATCGTTTTCTGTACAAACACCGATGACTTCCCCCGCATGTTTGAGAGCGGGGAGCTGGTCTTCCGTAATTCCGAGATATTCCAGAACGGCGGGATCATATTTCCCGGTGCGGATGTCATAATACAAACTGGAAGGCATCAAGCCGTCGCACGTTGCAAAAATACCGGAAAGTTTATGGATGATATAATCTTCCACCATCAGATATTTTGCCGTTTTTGCGAACAGTTCCGGTTCCTGTTTTTTATACCAGAGAATCTTCGCCGCCGGCCAGCAGGGAAGCATTTCCGTCTGTCCCGACATACGAAACAACGGGTCGATGGTAAAATGCTGTTCCATCTCTTTGGCTTCATCCGCCGCACGGTTATCCAGCCAGACAATGGCCTTCCGCAACGGCTTGCCTTCGGCATCGACCATAATCAGAGTTTCCGCCTGCCCCGTAACAGAGAGTGCACGAATGCAGGCAGGGTCAACGTTTGCTTTGCCGATTGCCTGCGCAAGCGCATTTTTCGCAGATTCCCAATAAATCTCCGCATCCAGTTCAACAATATCCGGCTTCGGCGTTTCCAATGTGTATTCTGCAAGGCCGATCCCCAGCGGGACGCCATTACAGTCAAACACAACGGCTTTTACGCCGGTCGTGCCCATATCGAGCCCTAAATAACAGTTCATAAGAAACCTTAGTCTTCAAAAAGTTTGTTGATTGCGTCCACCGTATCGTCACACAGTTTGTAACCGCCATCGGAACCGACCTGACCATTGATGATCAGTCCGCCGTAACCGCCGTAGATTTCAGCAGCGGGGCTGGGCAGATATCCGGCATGATAAGGCGCGGAACCGGCAGAGAGCTGTACAAGGAATGTCTGGACGGCTTTGCTCCGGGCTTTGATGATCTGTCCGTAGTAAAGATACAATTCAAAAGGATTGTTGGCGATGGCAATATCACCGAGGCGGATCACATTCATGTGGAATGTCAGATTCGGTTCCGCATCCTGATTTTCATAACGGGTGATCACAGCCTGCTCATTCTTGATCAAGACAAAATGATGCAGCTTGCTGTCATAAGGTCCGGGGCCGTCAATCTTTTCATTGGCGTGTGTTTCTGCGCAGAAATCTTCGAATGCTTCGGCTTCCGGCTGAATCGCAGTGAGACGCGCCAATTCAGCTTTTGCGGCAACATAATCGGTGTAGGATGCACGGCGGCGCGGCAGGGTAACAGTCATATCCGTCACTTTCAGGACAGGATCATAATCGATTGCGCCGGGGACCGCAGTCGTCACAGCATGGAACAGGCGGTTGGCATGTTCCACAACGCCGTCTTCATGCCAGAAGTCGGGCTCGGTTGTGTAATGACGAACCAAGTCACGGGGAGACTGACATCCGGCGGGGCTGATCTGATAAATGGTGTGGAAGTCATCGCCGTACGCTGTTTTCAGCAATTCGCGAGTAGCACCGGCAAAGTCAGCAGAGACTTTGTAGGTGGATTCCATAACCTGAGAGGGACATGCCACGTTGAGGAGCATACCGGTCTTCTTTCCGGCTTCATCAAAAGTGAAAAGCATATCGACGCCGGAATCTTCCCCTGCTTCCATACCGATAAAGTCACGACGGGTAGTATCGCCATACATTTCCGCTTTACCGGTGCTGTATACGGCACGGCGGCAATGGCCGATTCGTGCGTTGCCGAATGCGCGGGCAATCCCGCCGGCTTTCCGGTTGTTCCAGGCATCAACAAGACATTTTGCCATGATGGGAACAACGAACTCGACGTATTCTTTTGCAGAAAGAACTTCCGGATCATCTTTCAGCTTGAGAACGGCGCCGGGGTTCACCACCACAGCGGCAGACGGGCCGCTGTGTGTATGGATCGCATTCAGAAAAATATTTTCTTTCTTGATGGCAGGTTCCAACGCAACAACCGCATCCTGCACCAGATTATGGAATGCCTGCTGCATCCCCGCATTATCCATGCTGCCGGTCAGAAAATGTTCATCGCCGGAACTGAAAGCAACCGCTGTGAATTTTAGACGGGAATGGATTTCTCTGGTATAGCGGGCATAATACTGTCCGGCAAGTGAGATCTTTTTGTCTGTTACGGGAGTAATATCCGCTTCACTCCATCCGATAAGAAGTTTTGACATATCGACCATCCTATTCTCCCGCATTTGCGGGGGTTGTTTTTTGTATTTGTTTATCAACAAAAATAATTGCGGGAATCAACAGAAGAAATCCAAGTCCCGCTACAATGAATGCACTGCGAACTCCGGCATAATATACCAGAAATCCACCCGAACCGGCAGCAAGAAGCATACCCAGACACCGGAACGTTGCCGTCCAGCCGTACGCCGTCCCCCGTTTTTCCCGGGGTGTGATCTTGCTCAAAATAGAGAGGATCGCAGGCTCCAGACTGCTGGACGAAATGAATGCAATAAAACGTGCGCCGCCCAGGACAGCCAAAGAGGGTGCGAATCCCTGCACCAATACAAAGATGCAGGAAACCGGCAGCGCAAGCAGCACCACCTTTTTCGGCGAAAATTTATCAATGAGCCAACCGATTGAGGTTCCGGAAAGAATACCGCCCAATGCGGCAACCGCACAAATCCAGCCGGTATATAATTCCGTTTTCTCTTTCCCTGCAATCTGCTCCACCTGCAATGCCAGATAAAATTCTTCATAACGACGGGCAAAGCCCATCATCAGGAAGAGTGTCAGCACCAGCCACAGTACAGCAGAAAATTCGGGAAGATAACGCCGGATGCCACGGGGCTTTTCCACCGCCGGATCCGGTGTCGTTTTCTGCGGAGGCGTGAAATTCTCCCGCACAAAAAAGACCACCAGCAATGTCCCAATCAGATAAAGTCCGCCGCATAACAGAAATCCTGCCGTGTAGCCGAATAAATGGACAACAAGACCGCCGAAGAGAAAACCAATCATGTTGCCGCTCCAGAGTGCCGTGCTCAAGGTCCCGAGCGCAAATCCCTGCCGGTCATCGGGCGTGCAGGAGGAAATCAGCGTATTGGCAGCCGTCACCGTCCCGGAAAAAATACTGATGAAGAGCCGGAGAAAAATCAGACTCCACACATTGGGTGCGAAAGCCATCATAGGGAAAAGGATCCCCGCCGCCAGCCCGGACCGGATCAGCATAATTTTTCGCCCGAATTTATCAGCAAGCCATCCCCACACAGGCGCAAAGATGGCAAAGGAAAGCATGGTGGCGAAATTGAAAATCGCAACATATCCGCCGCGGACGTTGGGATCTTCAATTCCGTATTTCACGCGTAAATAAACCGGAATGAATGGCATCACAGCTGCAAATCCGGCCATGGAAAGCAGCTGGGATAACCAGACAAAAAACAGATTCTGTTTCCAGTTTATTGGCTTTGCGGTATTACTCATAAACTGACCCAGCAACGGTTCTGTGCAGATTCTTTGACTTTTTCAAGCAGATACTGAATGTAAATGCCTTGTTCTAATGTCGGACCGTTGGCAACTCCGGTATGAACGGAATTCAGGAAGTTGTACAGGCAATGCATGTGCCCGCGCATCCAGCCGATCACCGCTTTCGGTGTCGGAAATCCGGCAGGCTTGTCATAACGCTGACCGCAGTCGATTGCCACCCAGCCCCGTTCTCCGCCAATGGGTTTGGAAGGTGCGGAGCAATCGTAATAATACAACCGGTGAAGATCCATGGGAACCATGCGGATCGCACCTTTGCTGCCGTAAATTTCAAAACCGATTTCGTCTTCCACACCGGTCGCAATCTTGGAAGCACTGATAACACCGTATGCACCGGAAGGCAGACGGACGGTCACCTGCATATTATCTTCTGCATCCACTTTGACCATCTTGGAAGGATCATCCGCAGAGGGACGTTCCGGATAAGCGATCCGGGTCACAGCGGAAAGTTCAGCAAAATCCCCAAGCAAATGGTGCATGAGGTCGAGAATATGACTGCCCAGGTCGGCAACCACACCGCCCCCTGCTGCACCGGAAAGTTTCCATTTCAGCGGAGCGTTCGGGTCGGAACTGCCGGAATGGAGATAGGAACCTCTGAATTCCAGAATATCACCGATTTTTCCTTCTTCGATCAACTGTTTCGCCCGGAGCGTAATGGGGAAGAAACGGTTCTGCAAGGTCATCTGGGAAATGCCTTTATAATCTTTCAATGCTTCCTTGATCTGCATGGCTTCGTCATAGGTCGCAGTCAAAGGCTTATCGCAATAAATGTGCTTGTTGTGCTTGATGGCGGACATCAAGGCATCAAAATGCAAATTATTGGGTGTGCAGATATCCACGATATCAATCTCCGGATTTTCCGTAATTTCACGGTAATCGGTCACCGCGTTGGCAGCTCCGACCTGGAGACAGCCTTTTTCTGCCGTCTCTTTGCGGGATGTGCAGATGTGGGTAATCTGACTCTTGAATTCCTGCTGATCGTAATACAACGGGATATTCATGTGTCCATACGCATGAACTTTCCCGATGAATCCGAATCCGAGCATACCGACTTTATATGTTTTCATTTTTTCTGTACCTTTCTGCTGTACAAATCAGGGAGCGCCATTCCGCTCCCATCGTTTCTTAAAAAGGTTGTATGGCTGCTCAGCCCAGCAGTTCTTTTTCGGTTTCTGCAATGGCTTCTTCGATGATGTCCATACCTTTCATCGCCACTTCGTTCGGCATGATGATCGGCGGGCTCATGCGCAGGATGTGACCGGCGGGAACCCAGGCGAGACCTTTACCGAAGGCTTTCTGATAAACCATCTTACCGGCTTCATCAAACGGAGTCTTGAGCGCTTTGTCTTTGACCAGTTCGATACCGAGCAGACAGCCTTTGCAACGGGTATCACCAACAATTTTATACTTGGTTGTCCAGTCTGCCATGCGTTTCTTGAAGAGAACTTCCAATTCCTGTGCGTGTTCCAGCAGACCTTCTTCTTCGATCACTTCAAAACATGCCAATGCCGCAGCGCAAGCCATCGGGTTGCCGCCGTAACTGGTGGAGGCACTGATTTTGTCAACCGCATCCGCATAGGGTGTACGGACAGCCATACAGGTGACCGGGAAGCCGTTACCAAAGCCTTTACCCAATGTAACAATATCCGGGAGAACATTCCAATGTTCGCAGCAGAGAATCTTACCGGTTCTGCCCATACTGGTCAACACTTCGTCCGCAAAAAGAAGAATGCCGCGTTCATCCAGGAATTTGCGCAGTTTCGGGAAGAAGTCATCCGGCGGCATAATGCTGCCACCCCAGCCCTGGATCGGTTCCAGAACAAAGGCTGCAACCTGACCGGTGGTGGATTCTTTGATGAATTTATCGTAAAATTCAAGATAACGTTCGGTATCCAGCGTGCCATCCGCACGGGTCCACCAGGGACGGTATGTATCGGGGCGCGGAACCAGGTGGAAACCTTCCGGACGGGATGCGCCGCTGAACTTGGTCATACGGGCAAGACCGATGGAGTGTCCACTCTTGCCGTGGAAGTCCATAAAGCAGCTGATGAATTCATTTTTACCGGTAGCAGCACGGCAGGTACGCAGACCGGCTTCAACGGCTGTCGTTCCGCTGTCATACAGCTGGAAACATTTCAGGTCGCCGGGGAGAACGGATGCCATTTTTTCCAGCAGTTTGACTTTGATTTCTGTGGTGAAGTCGTGGCAGTTCATCATCTGTTTTGCATATTTGGCAACGGCTTCGGAAATTTTCGGATGGCAATGACCGAGTGTTGTCACATAGATACCGCTGGAAAAGTCAATGTACTGATTGCCGTCCGCATCCTGCATCATGCAGCCTTCGCCCTTTTCAAATGCAACGGGGAAGAGTTTGACCTGACCGGAAAGGCCGCGATAATATTTTGCCGCTCTGGCATGAAGTGCCTGGCTTTTCGGGCCGGGAACGGTGTCAGTTACGATGTTGGGATAACGGCTCAAGTCGAGCTGATACGGTGCGGGATTGTACTTGCCCATGATGATTTCTCCTTATAATAAAAAAATTGGTTGTTCTACTGTAAAATACAGCCTGATTTTCTAATCGCAAGAAAAAAACAACCGCAGAAACGAATTTTTTCGAAAAATAATGTTAAAAAATAACATATCACCCTTGCAAATGCCAATGCCGCATGTATATTCTCTCCTATCGGAGATAGAATATGAATCAGAGACATAAAAAAATTTTGGATATGCTGCAGCATGGCAGGATCACCATCCCGGACACGGCAGAAAAACTCGGCGTCACGCAGATGACGATCCGCCGGGATTTGCGGGAATTGGAGAAGCGCAAATTATTGATTCAGGTCAAAAACGGTGCCGCACCCTACCCGCCCGGTTATGATTCCCAGCGGGACGAAAATGAAATCACCGATGAGAAACTGGCGATTGCAGAAGCCTTGTATCAAAAAATCTTCCCCGTCAAAACCATCTTCATCAGTACCGGCAGTACCGCATTGGCGTTTGCAAGAGTCATTGCCCGGCATAATGTGCTGCCGATGACAGTCATCACCAATTCTCTGCCGGTTGCCTCCTCTCTGTTCCGGTCCTGCTGTAAAGTGATTCTCCTCGGCGGGGAATTGCGGAATAATTCTCTGGATCTGGTGGGCGATATTTCCGAAAAAAATATCAGCGAATATCATGTCAACTGGCTGATTTCCGGGTGCGACGGAGCAAGTGCGGATTACGGTTTTTACACCTCCGATAAAAGTCTTTCCAATCTGGAAAAGAAATCCATCAACATTGCGGAACATGTGGCAATCATTACGGAAAGTGCAAAGTTCGGCAAAAAGGCTTTGACCCGGTTCGCCGCGCTGCAGGATATTGATTTATTGGTCACCGATTGCGCGTTATCCGATGTCGATCAGGAAAAATTAACAGCATCCGGCATGGAATTGCTTCTGACCGGAAAAAGTCAGGGTGCAATATGAGTCAGGATCTGTTTCACGAAGAAATCCGTTTCAACCGGGAAAAGTTTGATCCGAATGTGGATAAGATCCAGTTTTATTGTGCCTTTCATTCCACATGGGAACCGGGCTTTGTTGCGCACGGCAATACCGGAAATCTTGCCATATACAGTCTGATTAAACAGGGCGGTGCCATATCCTGTCAGAGTAACGGTAAAACCATAATGATGGAAAAAGATCATTGTTTTACATTCAGCAGAAAAAAATACAATTATACAAAAAGTGCCGTTGTCGGACAAGTCGCATATGTGCGAAAAGTGATCATGATCCACCCGAATTCATTCCATGAAATGTTGACCTCTCACTTTTTCAAAACGGAACGGGGTTCGCTGCCGTTAAAGAATCCGGAAAAGGTAGAAGTGATCATGGATGAAATTTATGATATACTCGGGCAGGATCAGCCGGATACCGCAAAGCTTTCCGGATTATTCCTCCAGATGCTGCAGGAAGTACATGATCAACAGCAGGAAAACCCCTATCCGGAAGCATTGAATAATGCCCTGCATTTTATCCGGGACAACCTGCATGATCCGGCACTTTCCAAAGAAATGATTGCCGAACATTGTGATATCAGCACCCGGACCTTGAGCCGTTTATTCCGGAAATTTCTGAATTGCCCGGCGACGCAATACATTATCCACACGCGTCTGGAAAAAGTGAGCGGGATGTTATCCATGCCCCGCTTGCCGATCCGTGAAATTGCCCATTTATGCGGTTATAAAAATTCCGCCTATTTGACGCGTCAATTCAGTCATCATTACGGTCAAACGCCAATCGAATACCGCCGCGAATTGGCACAAAGCAAAATTGAATTATAATTTTCTGCAGACATTCAATTCCACAAATATTTTTCATCATAGCGGACATTGTATTTCTTCAAAAAAGCCATAAATTCATCTTTGAATGAACAAGCCTTGTGATGTTCTTCCTGCTTGTCGATATAATCAATCACAAAAGTTCTTTCTGAAGAATTGATAGAAAATACGCCATATCCACTCTGCCATTGAAAATACGGCATATTTGGGCATACAGATTTCAACCATCGGGATGAATGTGCTTTCAACTTTTTGATCAGATCCATAACGGTCACATCTCTGGATAATTCGCATAAAATATGAACATGATCTTCTGCTCCGCCGATTTTTATGGGAGTACATTTCAGTGATTGACAAGTTACTGCAAGATAATTCCATAAAGAAGGATTAAAAGATGGCTCCAGAAATTTTTCACGATTGTAGGTAGAAAAAATAATGTGAATATAGATGTTAGATAATGATTGTGCCATATTTCCTCCTGTAAATTCAAATGATGTTAATATAGTACGCAATGTATTTTTTTCAACTGCGATACACTGAAAAACAGCCCCAACGGGGCGAATCTAACAGATAGCCCAGGGTAAAGCGCAGCGGAACCCTGGGAGAACATCGCGTTCATATTGGGGCAAAAGACTGGTATCGCCGTGTGAGCGTCCGCCAGGAATAGCTCATACGGTGATGCCTTGAGGTCTCAGGTACATCATTGCCACCACGATGCCGCCTGTTTCTAACGAAACGCCGTCAACGCGGAGGCTGTCATTATACGTATTCGTTTGTTTTATACCCAGGGTTACGCTACGCTCACCCTGGGCTATCTGTCAGATTCGCCCCGTTGGGGCTGGTCTGTAATTCATCATTGCAATAACGGACAGAATAGTTTCACGTTACTCTTAAGTCGAAAAACATCGCAAAACGGGCAAAAAAAATCCGGAACCACAGGGGAACCGGATTTTTCGTAAGATGAAATCAAAATTTCAGAAAATTATTTGATTTTCTGATATGCTGCCCATCTCGGATTGTGCTTGAAGCTCCATTCGTATTCTTTCAGACCTTCGAGCTTGGATGCTGCATCTTTATCAAGGATGCAAACAACATCTTCGTGCATCTGCATTGCAGTTGCGGAAATCATGCTGGTGATGGGGCCTTCAATTGCTTTTGCAACGATGTCAGCTTTTTCTTTCATGGTTGCGAGGAAGACAAGGCGTTTTGCTTCGAGAATTGTGCCAACACCCATTGTGACAGCCTGCATGGGCATGTCTTCCGGATTGTCGAACAACGGAGAGTTCTGACCGTAAGTTGTCTGTGTCAGTGTGACAGCGCGTGTACGGGAAGAGAAAGAGGACAGCGGTTCGTTGAAACCGATATGACCGGAACGGCCGATACCGAGCAGCTGGATATCCAGACCGCCACATTCAGCGATAGCGTTATCGTATTCAACAGCAGCAGCATCCACGTCATCGCAGAAACCATCGGGAACGTTGGTGTTGCGGATGTCGATGTTGATCTTGTTGAACAGGTGGTAGTTCATGTAGTAACGATAGGAGTCCTTGTTGGCTTCATATTTTTTAGCCTTCTTGGGCCAGACGTATTCGTCCAGATTGAACGTTGTTACGCGGGAGAAGTCAACTTTGTTTGCCTTGTTGAGCTTCGCCAGGTTGGCGTAAACGGGTTCCATGGTTCTGCCAGTAGCAAGACCGAGTTTGAAATTCGGTTTTGCATTGATAGCATCAGCCAGGATCTGGGCTGTGAGTTTTGCGGCTGCTGCCGCTGTGGGCATGACGATTACATCCATTTTGAATGCTCCTTCTGATTGGTTATTTTTCGCGGTAAATACCGCTTGGGTTAGTTTCGTTCAGTTCAAAATCCAAAAAAGCTCTTCGGGCCGGCGTAAGACATGATCTTGCCGATTTCGATTGCGTTTTCCACCGGCATCTGACCGCGATCGACCATGTTGCCGAGGGTGTTGCTCAAGACGCGGCGGAACATCTGGAAGCGGGAAGCATAGCTCAACAGTTTACGGCTGTCGGACACCATACCGGCAAACTGGGAGAGGACATCCACGCTGCCGATATATTCCAGCTGACGGCTCATGCCGATGGGGGTATCGTTCAACCACCAGGCGGAACCCAGTTTGACCGGTGCGCCGAAAGCACGGGAAACGGTCGCGAGTGAAGCCTGATGACCGGGATCGAGGCAGTAGAGAACGCATTTAAGCTTATTGTCAAATTTATCCAGGAAGCGGCACAGGGGTTTGACGATGTCGATCATGTGATCGGAAACGTCACCACCGGAGTCGGGACCGAGGTTATCAAAGAGAGAGCTGCGGACGTCGCGGACGGCACCGATATGGAGCTGGAATACCCAGCCTTTTTCCGCATCCATTTCTGCAAATTTCTTCAACATGTAAGAACCGAATTTAGCAGATTCTTCGGCTGTGGGAACTTTACCTGCACGGACAGCGTTAAAGATTGCGGAGGCTTCTTCGCAAGTTGCATCGCCGTCATAGGGACATTCGATACCGTGGTCGCTGGCGAGAGTTCCGGCTTTTGCAAAGCGGTCGTGTGTTTCTTTCAGAGTTGCAACAAGGCAGTCGAGGGTATCAATCTTTTTACCTGCGACAGTACCCAGACGGTCGATATAAGCATTCCAATCTTTCTTGAAGATGTTCATAGCTTTGTCAGGACGCCATGTGGGGCGGATCAGACGTTTGCCGAATGCTTTTTCCGCCTTGTCGTGATCCAGAAGATCATCGGCGGGATCGTCGGTAGAGCACATAACTTCGATATTCATGCGGCGGACGAGATTCTGCGGGAGACATTCTTCGCTTGCCAGAGTTTTGCAAAGCTGTTCCCAGGTTTTGTCTGCGACAGCTTCACAGAGGATGTCATTCACACCGAGGAAGCGGAGGTCCAGGTGAACCCATTCGTACACCGGGTTGCCGGCGAAAAGGGGAAATACGCGGCAGAGTTCACGCCATTTTTCCTGATCGGAAGCCTTACCGGTGATGAATTCTTCCTGCACGCCGCATTTGCGTTCGATTTCCCACACATAGTGGTCGGTTGCAGCAAACAGTTCCCAGGGATTGGAGAAAGGAACGTTATCGGCAATGCGTTTGACGTCGGCATGGTTATGGGCATCCAGAATCGGAAGACCGGCGATCTGCTGATAAATCATTTGGGCAGTTGCGCCGCCAAGCAGATAATTTTCATCTAAAAATGCCATGGTAAGATACTCCTTGATTGAATGGCTGATTTGCAATGTTTTAATAATATAACACGTTTCATGAATAAATCCACTAAAAAATTGAACGAACTTTGCGTTTTTTGCTTTTTTTTTGATTTTAACGCTTGATTTTTAAAAACAGACAAGTTATAGTATGACAGTTAAAGGTTTTAATACAACATTTAATAAAAAAGTGACAAAATGAAAAGTAGTAAACGCGCAACGATCAAGGATGTGGCGAAACTGGCTGGCGTCAGTGTCGCTACCGTCAGCCGTATTCTCAATGGGGAAAATTCCTTTCTGCCTGAAACACGGAAAAAGATTTGGGATACAGCCTATGCTCTTGGATATGAACCCAGTTCTTCCGCAAGAATTCTGCGGGCCGGGAAAGACAGTCAGGAACGGACCCGTACCAATTTGATCATGCACATTTTTGCCCTGGGCTCCGAAAATCCCATCGGCGATAACAATATTGCCGCCTGTATGCACATGTTCGACTGGCATGCCTTGCAGCAGGGGTATTTCACCACCAATTATCAATACTACAGTCTCGCAGGTTTCCGGTGTCCGCTTCTGCTTGACCGGTTGATTGATGGTGCAGTCATCGGCGCACCCCACGAAGATGTCATTCAATGCGTCTCCCGGAAAGTGCCGACCGTCTTGCTGAACGTGGGGGAATCCCACCTGTTCCCCGAATTGCACCGGGTCAACCCCGCTGTGGAAACGGGAATGCGTGCGCTGCTGCTTCAGGCATACGCTCTCGGACACCGGAATGTGGCAGTGATTGGTGCGAAGGAACAGCCTCATCAGCAAAACAGTTTTGCCATCCGCTCCATGCGTCAATACATCAATCTGCTGCAGGAATTGGACTTCTCTGTGGAAAAGAAACATTGTTATCAGCCGGAAAATCTGACCAGTGAAAATCATGATGAAGTCATGGAAGCCATTACAGAATCCCTGATTCCGGAAATCAAAGCCGGCAATATCACGTTGATCGTGGGAGAAGAATACGTTTATTCCAACACCATTTATTCCATTCTGAAACGGAAAGGTATCCGTATTCCGGAAGAAGTTTCCATCATCGGAACCGATTCCAGTACAAGCCCTGCGGAATTGAATGTGACATCCATTACCTTGAACTGGGAGGAAATGTTTCAGACCTCCATCAAAATTCTGGATGACTTGATCAATGGCACGTCTCTGCCCTGCAGAGAATATCGCATATCAACGAAACTCAATCAAGGAGAAACGTTGGGCACCGCCCCCGTCCGGAACGCAAAATAACGCAAAATCGTATAAAAAATCTGCAAAAACGGATTTTATTACAAATAAAACAGGATATATTTATAACCTTGCAGTCCGTGTGACTGTAAACAGGAAAGGTTTTTCAAATGAAAGTTGCATTTCTCGGTGGAGGTTCACTCCGTTTGCTCCCGCTTCTGCGCGGAATTTTTGACGAAGTACCGCAGATGTTCAATCATGGCGAACTGCGTTTTATTGATTTGAAACTGGATCGTGCTGAAGCCGTTTCCGCAATGGTCGGCGCATGTCCCGAATTTCAGCAGATCAAAAATTGCAAATTGACCTGCCCCCGTACATTGGAAGAGGGTTTGAAAGATATTGATGTTCTGTACCTCACCATGGGAGCCCGTACCGAACCGACTGAAACCATGGCAGCCATGCTGGCTGCGGAACACGGATTTTATTCCTCCGACCAGTTGAGTATCAACGGCGGTTTTCTGACCATGCGTATCGGTAAAACGATCATGAACATTGCCCGGAAAATGGAACAGATCTGCCCGAAAGCATTGATGTTGATTTTCCCCAATCCCGTTGCCGTTTATGCAGGTATGGTCAACAACTATACAAAAATCCGCGCGCTGGGTATCTGCGGCGGATTCGGCAACCACAGATGGGATTTGACACGCGTCTTCTTCGGCAAAAATGAATGTTGGAAAAATTGGGATGTTGTCGCTGCCGGGGTCAATCACTGCTCCATCATTCTCCGCGGAAGTATTAATGGAGAAGACTTGTATTCCTCCCTCTGCCCCCGGATCCTGACCGATGACTGGAAATCATTGCCGGGTCTTGAACTGCCCTGCAATTTCATTTACAACATGTACAAACGTTACGGTCATATCATCTTCTCTACAGAAACCGATGGTATGGCGCACATTTTCCCTGACGATGCCATGGCATATCTGAAAAAAGTGCTGGAATCCCGCAAGCCGTTCAATCCGGATGAAATCAGAAAAACTTATCCGCTGGCGGAAGCCGCAAAATTCCAGAAATTCATGGATCACGCAAAACATCCGGAAAATACCGATTGGAGTCACACCTGGCCCGCCGACATTTTCTACGGCAAAGATTCCACCGACATCTCCATTCCCATTTTCAAAGCGTTGGGCGGATATGGCAAAATGCGCATCGTGGCATCTGCCGCAAACCGGGGTGCCATCGCCGGATATCCGGATGAAGCAACCATGGAATACACCATGGATATCGATGGCGACACCATTACGCCAGTGGAAAATCAGTACATTCCGGCGCCGTTCCAGGGCTTGATGGGTTCTCTTTCCAATTATCAGACATTATTGGGAAAAGCCGTTGCAGAATACGACCCCAAAGCCTATGCGGAAGCATTGGATGCCTATCCCGTCCAGCAGTTTACCGAACGCAAAAGAGAATTCCTCCGGAAGATGTTTGCGCTGTACACGGACATGGATCCCCACATGCGTCAGGCGGAAAAATATTTCAATTGAGAAAGGGCAACAATCATGGCTTACAGAATCGGACTTTACGGTTGCGGCACCCGTACCCAGCAGATACTGGAACGGGCTTTGAAAGACGGGATTGCCAAGGTCACGCTCTGCCATGATATTTCTGAAGTCAACGCAAACAAACTGGCTGAAAAATATCAGGCTAAAGTGTGCTCTCTGAATGAATTGCTGTCCAGTGATGACGTGGATATGTACCTCATTTCCCTTTTCCCGGCAGCACATCCCGACGCTTTGCTGAAAGCCGCAGAAACCGGCAAGCCCATCTATATCGAAAAACCCGTTGCCGTATTTATGGATGACGTCAAACGGCTGCTTCCGCTGAAGGACAGAAAAGATATTCATGTAGGTCTTTCCTACCGTTACATTCCGGTATTCCGTGTGCTGTATGATCTGGTCAAAGGCGGTAAAATCGGTGATCTCATCGCCATCAACACCAACTGGCTAAGCGATGTCATCAAACCGGATTATGACCCGACGAAAGATTTGAACTGGCGTCACAAACCGGAAACCGGGGGTGAATTGACCCAGCATTGTTGTCATACCTTCGAATGGTTCCGTTCCCTGGGCGGCGATTTTGAATCCATTGCTGCCATGAAGAAAATCATCCCCGGCAACAAGAGCTGCATTGAAGATATCTGGGAAATCATGATCCGGCTGCAAAACGGCGGCATGATTACATTCCACAACAGTTATATCAACCCGAAATTCACCCTCTCCGGTTATCTGGAAGGGACAGAGGGCACACTGGAATGGGAATGGAATGATCCCTCCCGGATCGTTTATTATCCCCGGAAAAATCAGCGGGCGCCCGGCGAAGTGATCCCGGTTCCGGAAGAAGTCACCGACGCATTGGAAGAATTCATCCGCCGCATGAAAAACAATGAGCCGGTGGAAGTTTCAGTCGCCGATGGACTCTGGTCGATTCTGCCGCCCATTTATGCAAGAGAAAGTGCCGAAAGCGGCAATTTCTGCAAATTCCCCGAAAAACTTGAAGATTTGTTAAACATATAACACACCAAAGGAAACAGTATTATGTCAAAGTTTGATGTAAAGATTGTCGATTGCGAACTGTATTTCCTCCCCGTTATCATGCGTGTACCGCTGAAGTTCGGGAAAGAAGTCAGCACCGGATACGATACCGTCAAAGTGAAAATGACAGTAGAAGATGCCAACGGCAACCGTGGAATCGGATGGGGTGAATCCCCCTTGAGCCCGGCATGGGCATGGCCGTCAAGTGAATCCTTTGCAGGCAGATTGGAAAAAATGCGTGTCTGCTGCCGGAACTTCTGCAAATTGTGGAAGAATTTTGATTTCACCGGACACCCCATGGAAATCGGTTCCGCATTTCTGGAAACACAGCTCCCCCGGAAAATGCCGGAATTGGCAGAACTGACATGCTGCGCACCTTTCGATCTGGCATTGCATGATGCTTACGGTAATCTTCATGGCGTCTATATCTACGACACCTACAATGCTAAATACATGAACCGGGATTTGGAAAGCTATTTCGGCGAAGAAGAATTCCGCGGCAAATATCCCGAAGATTTCTTTGTCAAAATGCCCGATACTCTCCCCGTCTGGCACCTGGTCGGCGGTACCGATATTCTCTACAAAGAAAATCTCACCGGCACCGAACCCGATGACGGATACCCCGTGCTGCTGGATGACTGGATCAAGCGGGACGGTTTGAAATGTCTCAAGATCAAACTCCGGGGCAATGATGCAGAATGGGACTACAACCGTCTCGTTCACACCGGCAGAATTGCATTGGAAAACAATGTGGATCATTTGAGTACCGATTTCAACTGCACCGTGACAGACCCTGCATACGTCAATGACATTCTGGACCGTCTGCTCATGGAACATCCCAAGATCTACAACCTGATTCTTTACGTGGAACAGCCGTTCCCCTACGATCTGGAAGAAAACAAGATCGATGTTCACAGCGTTTCCGCACGGAAACCTCTGTTTATGGACGAAAGTGCCCACAACTGGAAATTCGTCAAACTGGGTAAATCCCTCGGTTGGACCGGTGTTGCACTCAAGACCTGCAAGACACAGACCGGAGCTCTGCTCAGTGCATGCTGGGCAAAAGGTCACGGCATGACTCTGATGGTTCAGGACCTGACCAATCCCCGTCTGGCGATGCTCCCCCACGTTCAGCTTGCCGCCCATGTCGGCACAATCATGGGTGTGGAATGTAACGCTATGCAATTCTATCCGGATGCCTCTCTGGCAGAAGAACAGGTACACAGCGGACTCTATCGCAGACGTCACGGCGTGCTGGATCTGACCACATTGAAAGGAACAGGCTTCCGTATGAGAGTGGAAGAAATGAACTTAACCTTACCTGCGAAGGAGGAAATATGATTAACGGAAAAGTCGGTATCGGTATCGTAGGAGCAGGCAATATTGCAGCCCTTCATGCCCGCGTGATCAAAGATCTGCCCCAGGCAGAATTGATCGGTATTTATGATGTAAAGAAATCCGCGGCAGAAGCGATGGCTGCAACTTACGGATGTCAGGCATTCAGCGATTATTCTGAATTCCTTTCCGTCTCCGAAATGGATGCCGTCACCATCGCAACCCCCTCCGGGCTGCATGGCACAATGGCGATTCCCGCTGCAAAAGCCGGCAAACACGTGTTCTGCGAAAAACCGTTGGATATCACACTGGAAAAAGCAGATGACATCATCAAAGCCTGCGAAAAAAACAACGTGATTCTCTCCCCCGTTTTCCAGGGCAGATTTGCCCGTCCGGTTCAGCTGGTAAAAGAAGCCATGCGCACCGGCAGATTCGGCCGTATGGTCCTCGCCAGCGGTCAGATGCGCTGGTATCGGGAAGCCGCCTATTACAGCGGTTCCAACTGGCGCGGAACATGGAAGATGGACGGCGGCGGTGCACTGTTGAATCAGGCGATCCACATGGTGGATATGCTTCTGTACATCAACGGCGCACCGGATGAAGTCTTTGCATTCTCCGGCACATTGACACACAGTATTGAAGTGGAAGACAACCTCTGTGCTGCCATCAAATACCGGAACGGTTCTTTCGGAACGATCGAAGTCAGTACCTCCTGCGCCCCCGGTTTCCACCGCCGCGTGGAATTCTCCGGCAGCGGCGGAACGGTTGCGTTCGAAGAAGACAAGATCACCATCTGGGAATTCACCACACCGCAGGAAGGCGATGATCAGATCGTTGCATCCCAGGTGGAAAGCCGTCTCGGCAGCGGGGGACGCAACCCCATGGGCATTGCAGATATGGGCCACCGCATGCAGATGGAAGACTTCTGTAACGCCATTCTGGAAAAACGGGAACCCCAGCTGGGCGGCAGCGAAGGCCGTCGCGCCGTGGAACTCATTTGCGGTATCTATGAATCGGCAAGAACCGGCAAGCCGTACAAATTCAGCCGGTAAGCACGATCGTATTACAGATGGATATGCCGTCATACAACGGCATATCCATTTTTTATATCGGATTTTGTTATTTTTTAACATTATTTTTCCAAAAAAATCATTTTTGACTCCAATTTTTTCTTGCGATTGAAAATTCAGGCTGTATTTTACTGTAGAACAACTATTTTTCAGTACAAAAGACAAAAACATGGAAAGGAAAGGTAAACAACTATGTTTCCTGAAGATAAAACCCCGTTCAAATTTTATAACATCGCACCGTTCTCCCCGGGGGCGGAAGAATTGCTCGCACAGGAAATGATCGAATATCAGCAACGGACCGGTAACGATACGGTACTGTATTCCCTCACATTGCACCCGGAAGGTTATCCGGCTTTCAGAAAAGTGGAAATCGCACTGGAAAGTTATCGGAAACTGAAAAAGGCATTGGAAGGCAGTCAGGTCAAACTCGGCGTGCTCTTCCAGGCAATCCTCGGTCACTGGCCCAGAACGGATAAAGATGAAGAACAGTGGACACGGTCTGTTGATGTGAACGGGAAGCCCATGCGTTTCTGTTCCTTTGACCCCGATTTCCGCAAATATATTTTTGATACTGTCGTAGCCTTCGCAAAGGAAAAACCGGTGCTGATCATGGGCGATGACGATATCCGTTCCTTCTCTCCCTACCCGGAATGTTTCTGCCCCCTGCATACTGCAGAATACAACCGCAGAATGGGCACAAATTATACATCCGATGAATTCCGTCAGGCTGTGAAAGATTCCAAGCCCGGCGATGAAGTCGCAGAAAGTTTCCTGCAGCTTCAGCGCGATACAGTCAACGGCGTTGCTGCATTGATGCGTCAGGCATTGGATTCTGTCGATCCCTCCATCCCCGCAGCCTCCTGTATGCCCGGTTGGGAATTACGTTTCAATCATCAGACCGCCAAAGCATTTGCCGGCCCCAATCACAGCCCCATCATGCGTATTGCGAACGGCAATTATTGCGAAGGTGCACAAAAACAGCAGGTCCCCTGGGTCATGCTCCGCACACAGGCGATTACCGCATTCCATAAGAATGAAATCCCCCGTATTCTGGATGAATCCGACACATGCCCCCACAACTTGTATTCCCGCTCTGCAACAAGCATGAATACAAAATTGTGCTTTGCTATTATGTCCGGCGTCCGCGGTTCCAAAATCTGGTATGTCAATGCGCACAAAGGTGATTTCCCGGTTCACCGGAATTATACCGATATCATGGCAGAATATCAGGGCTTCTATCAGGAACTGGCTCGCACCGTTCAGGATTCCGAATACACACCCGGTGCAATTCAGCCCTGCTTCAGCACTTTCCCCAACTGGCACGCATCTCATAACTGGGATGAATTCACCATGGAAGCCGATACCTGGGCAGAAAAACAGTGTGCCGCATACGGGATTCCCTATCACGCCTCCTACGATCTCAACGAAGACGGCATTTACATGCTCGGCGGGGTCAATTGCGTAAGCCGCTTCTCCGATGACGAACTCAAACAGCTTCTCTCCCGCAAACTGCTGGTTGACGGCAATGCCGCTGTGGAACTCACAAAACGCGGATTCGCAGAATATCTCGGCGTAACAGCAGTCGAAGAACCCGACCTGCTCTTCAACCGGGAAAGACACGTCAGCTGTGATAAAAAATATTTCCCCGGCAAACCGGTACCCCGCCTGACCATTCTTGATCCGGCAGTGGAAGTCATGACAGAATTCTGTTATTCTCCCTCCGCCGTTTCCCCGATTGTGGAATCCGTTGCACCGGCTACGGTATTCTACAAAAACAAACTGGGCGGTCATGTCTGTACAGCTGCGTTCCATACACAGCTCTCATTCCTTGCATTCCACTGCGAATCCCGGAAAGACTGGCTGCTGGAAATCCTGGACAAACTCAACGGCGCAAAAATCCCGTTCGCCGTCAAAAACGAACAGAACTTTGCCGCAATGGAACGGAAACTTTCCGATGGTTCCACACTCTTTGCCGCATACAACATCAACTATGACCCGGTCAAGAATCTGGCAATCCGCTGCGGCAAAGAACCCGTCAGCATCAAAGTATTGTCTCCTGCCGGTTCCTGGGATGATGTAAAATTCACCTGGGATGGCGATGCAGCGACACTGGATCTTGCGGTTCCCGCCATTCAATTTGCAGTACTCAAAATCAAATAATTAAGGATTCAATAACATGTCTGAAGAAAAACGTTATTCCATAGCCGATTTCTCTGCCATCGCTCCGGTAGAATGTCCCTGCGGATTGAGCCGCAGAGCTTATATCGAAGCCTCCGGCGGAAATGTTTCGTTCCACCTGCTGGATGTAAAAATTGATGCACAGCTCCATTATCACAAGGAACACACAGAAATCTATTACATTCTGGAGGGCGAAGGCTTTCTCGAACTCGATGGCGAAAAACTCCCCGTCAAACCCGGCAGTTCCGTTATGATTCACCCCTATTGCCGTCACCGCGCAATCGGATTGCTGAAAGTCATCAACGTTTCCCTGCCGTCCTTTGATATGAAGGATGAATTTTTCGATTGATGAAGTTCGCCCTGTCCCTGCAGGATAATATCTCCGGGGACAGGGAAAAAGAGGGAAAAACAATTCTTCTCTGCCATTCCGGACTTGCTTTTTTCAAAAAAAAAGCTATATTGCCATGATAATTAAAACGAAGGATAATCCCCATGGCAGGCAGAAAAAAATCAAAAGCAACGCAAATCTATGACGCATTGCTGGAAACCTATGGTCCGCAGAAATGTTTTCTGGATCACACGACTCCGTTCCAGCTCCTTTGCGCCGTGATTCTCTCTGCGCAATGCACAGATAAAAAAGTCAATACGGTAACTCCGGAATTATTCCGGAAATACCCCGACGCCGCTGCCCTTGCCGATGCCGATCCCGCCGAACTGGAAGAAATTCTCCACCCTTGCGGTTTCTATCACGCAAAAGGAAAATATCTGCGGGAAATGGCGCAAATCCTCCACACAGAATATCACGGCGAAGTTCCCGGAACGATGGAGGAACTGACCCGTCTCCCCGGTGTCGGACGCAAAACCGCCAACGTGGTACTTGGCGATTCCATGGGCGTCCCCGGATTGCCGGTCGATACTCATGTTTTACGTCTTTCCGGCCGCATCGGCTTGAGCCGGTCAACGGATCCGGTGAAGGTGGAACATGATTTATGCAAAGAACTTGCCCCGGAATTATGGGCACAGTTTTCTCATCTTCTGATTGTACACGGGCGAACCCGCTGTACTGCCCGCCGCAAAGGTTGCAATGGTTGTGAAATCGCCGGATTATGCTCCGGCAAAGAGAAAGAGTGATCGCTATGACATTAAAGGAACGTTTCCGTCAGATTAAAAAATTCCCCACCTGGATCTATTATCTGCCATGCAAAATTCTTCTGGCTCTCCGCCATATTATGCGGCACGAAGATATTGACCCCGATGGATTGGTTGACCGCTACACAAACAGTCCCGATGCACCCGTTGCCGTGACTGTTCTCTGGCACAACCGTCTGCTCTTTTTCGCCGCCATGTTCCCGAAAAAAGTCCGCCAGCGTACCGTTGCCGTCATCAGTGCATCCCGGGATGGACAATACATTGCGGACCTGGTTTCCATGTTCGGTGTCCGTTCCGTCCGTGGTTCCTCCTCCCGAAAAGCGGTGCAGGTACTTCATGGAGCCATGCGTAATCTCAAAAACGGCTGTCTGATCAGTTTCACGCCGGATGGTCCGCGCGGCCCCAAATATCACATGAGCAAAGGTCCGATTCACGTGGCAAGTTCTCTGGGCGCGCCGATTCTCCCGATTGCTGTCAACTATTCCAGTTACTGGTCATTGAAAAGCTGGGATGGCTTCCAGATTCCGAAGCCCTGGGCAAAAATCACATTGGTCATGGGCCATGAAATCCACATCCCGAAAGATCTGGATGATGCCGGCATGGAAGAATGGCGTTTGAAAGTGGAACAGGCATTGAATGAAATCACAGTCGACAAGGTGGAAAAATGAGACTTGCTGTTTTATGTATCGGAGATGAACTGCTCAAAGGTTCAACCGTCAACACCAATCTGGCACACATCGGCAGCACTTTGATGAAAGCCGGGATCATTCCCCGTTTCTGTCTGGAAGTGCCCGATGAATCTTCCGCCATTCTCGCCGCCTTGAAACAGGCTCTCGAACATGCCGATATCGTCATCACGACCGGCGGACTCGGTCCCACAGCGGACGACATGACAAAGGAAACGATTGCCCGTCATTTCGGCTATCGGCTGGAAGAAGACAGTGCATCCATGGCAAATATTCACCGTTTCTGGAAACAGCGTCACAGCCAGAGAGAAATTCCTTCCCGCGTTCTGAATCAGGCATTGGTTCCGGCGGGTGCGGATATTCTGGAAAACCGGAACGGTACCGCACCGGGCCTGATCTTGCGTGTGCCCGACTCCAAAGCAAAAGTCATCATGCTGCCCGGTCCACCCAACGAACTGGAGCCCATGTTTGATGAAGATGTTCTCCCTCTGCTTCAGGAAGAAATGAAGGAAGCCTGTTATACCGTCATCTACCGCATCGCCGGAATCGGTGAATCGGAAGTGGAAGACCGGATGCTGCCCATTATCTCCCGCTATCATCCGCTGCAGGTGGCATATTGTGCATCGGCGGGAATGGTCCGGCTCTTTCTGACCTCATCCGATACAAATGTGCTTGCCGATGCCTCCACCGATGTCAAAGGAATTTTCGGCAAGGCTCTCTTCGGCGATAAATGCGAATCTCTGGCAGCGGATGTTGTCCGGCTCCTCAAGCGGGAACGGGCAACGTTTGCGACGGCGGAATCCTGTACCGGCGGACTGGTTGCGAAAGAAATCACCGATGTTTCCGGCTCGTCCAGTGTCTTTCTCGGCGGCGTCGTTGCTTATGCCAATGAAATCAAACAGAATATTTTGGGTGTCAAGGCAGAAACGCTGGAAGAATTCGGCGCAGTCAGTGAAGAAACAGCCGAAGAAATGGTGCGCGGACTGGCTGAAAAATTCAACTGCGACGCCGCGATCTCTCTTACCGGCATTGCTGGTCCCGGCGGCGGTTCTCTTGAAAAACCTGTCGGCTTGGTTTATGCCGGAATTTACTGGCGCGGCAAAGTCACCATTCACGAATTGCATTTGCGCCGCAGCCGCACTCAGATACGGGAACGCGCTGCCGCGTCCGCACTCTACCTGTTACGGGAAATGATGTTATCCGATGGCGTTGAAAAAGCATGAATTTTACCCCGGTGACATCCCCCCGAAACCGGGATGTTACTTATACCGTGACCTCTTCGGCACAGTGATTTATGTCGGGAAAGCCTCCAATCTCCGGCGGAGAATGTCACAATATTTTCAGCCGTCACGGGAAACACGGGCGGATCCCAAGTTGCGTTCGCTGATCAACTCCATTGAAACCTGGGAATATATCGTTGTCAAATCGGAAGAGGAATCTCTGATTCTGGAATCGCGGCTCATCAAGGAATTTGCCCCCAGATACAATATCCTCATGCGCGATGACAAGCGGATGCCGATGATTAAGTTGGATATGACAGAAAAATTTCCCCGGCTCCGGTTCGTCCGCGTCAGAAAGGATGATTCCTGTCTCTATTTCGGCCCGTTCCCCAAAAGTACGGATATGTACCGGACCGCCGAATATCTGATTGCAAAATTAAAGTTGCGTACCTGTAAATGTGCCGATCCCGGTCCCGAAGACAGAGCCCATTGTCTTGCCGGTGCCGTCCGGGATTGTTGCTGTCCCTGCGTGGGTAAAACTTCGGAAGAAGAATACCGTAAAAAAGTGGAACAGCTGATTGCCATTCTCAACGGCGAGACAAAGGAATGTGAAGCCGAATTGCAGGAGAAAATGCAGAAAGCGGCGCTGGATCAGAAATACGAAAAAGCTGCACAATACCGGGACATTCTGGAAAGTCTCCGCTCCATTTGCAGAGAAAAACGCCGGTCCTTCCTCCAGACCGCACGGTCATACGGAACCGATCCGGGTATGGATGCCGTGATCGACTTGCAGAATGCGTTACGTCTCCCCGAACCGCCGTTATCCATCGAGTGTTTCGATATCTCCAACATCTCCGGCACTCTGGCTGTCGCTTCCATGGTCCATTTCACCAACGGCAAACCGGACCGCGGACAATACCGCAGATTCCGTATCCGCACCGTGGAAGGTCCCAACGACTTTGCCATGATGAAAGAAGCTGTCGGACGCCGTTTCCGCCGGGTTCTTGCCGGTGAAGTTCAGGCTCCCGCATTGCTGATGGTCGACGGTGGAAAAGGTCAATTGAGTTCCACGATCGACATTCTGGCAGAATTGGATGTTCCCCCGTTCCCTGTCATCGGTCTGGCGAAAAAACACGAAGAAATCTTTATCCCCGGCAGATCGGAACCGATCCGGCTGGCAATGGATCGTCCCGCGATCCGGCTGCTCCAGGCGGTGCGTGATGAATCCCACCGGTTTGCCATTACTTATCACCGGGCGTTACGCCTTGCCGCCATTCAAAATTCCCTGCTGGATGAAATCGACGGCATCGGCGAGGTGCGGAAAAATGCCCTGCTCAAAGAATTCGGCTCTGTCCGCCGTTTACGCAAGGCTTCCGCAGAAGAAATCGCCGCCCGGGTGAATGGAATCGGCATTGAATTTGCCCGCCAGATCGTTGATTATCTGGCATCCCATCAAGCGGACGGCATGGTCGATACATTGTAATCAGACTTACGCAAGCGGCAGAGTTAATGCCGGTCCGAAATCTTCGTGATCCTGCGCATAGACATAACGTTCTGTCAAGCCCTGCTGATCGAATACAATGACTTCGTTTTCCCCTTCCCGGAGCAGCGGTGCCGGAACGTAAAGCGTTTTCTGCGGGCCAACGTTCCAATATCTGCCCAGATTGAAACCATTGATCCAGACATTGCCTTTCACGCCGCAGGGTACTTTGAAGAAGGTATCACAAGCCTTGTCAACAGTAAAGGTCCCCTTGTAGAATGCAGGCTGATTACCGACCTTGTTATCTTTACTGAACGGCAGAGCGGAAAGATCATCCATAGACAGCGGATAAACTTTGCAATGGAACATTTCCAGATAATCATTGGTCACACGGCGGACGCCTTTATATTCGTTTTCCATAAAATGACCGTAATTGATGCGCCCCATATTTTCCACAAGAATATCCACCTGACAATTTTCAAACGGAACCGGGAACGCATGATCGTAATCCCGGTCATTCCGGTACAATACGGCAGTCGTTTCACCATTGAGCATACAAACTGCCCGGTCACGGAGTTCATGCAGTCGCATGGTGCCGGCATATTCGGTCTGGAAACGGTAAAGAATATAGCCGTAACTCTGACCGTAATATTCCATGGTACGCGGGTAAACATCTTCGATTTCCTGCGAAATATACGGCAATGCATCCAGAATGGAAATCTGTTCCGTCAATTCAATTCTGCCATATTCCTTTTTCTCAGAAACGACCGGCTTTTCCGGTTTGAAGTCCGGCACATATTTGGCGATCTCACTCTGAATGGCAAAATATTTTTCCGTCGGGTCGCCCGCTTCATTCAACGGTGCATTGACATGATAACTGGTCAACAGCGGCTTGTAAGGCAGATCAAACGGAGTATAGCCGCCGTTGCCTCCATTCATGAATCCCCAGGTGGAACCGCCATGGAACATGTACAGATTGAAGTTAATGTCATTGGTCATGGCTTCCGTAATATCGCCGCGGACATCTTCCGCTTTGTGATTCACGGCGGGGAATGTCCAGTTCTGCGCCACACCATCCCATAATTCCATGACAAATGGCGGAGTGGTCCCACCGTTGAACGCATCCAATGATTTCACCAGACTTGCAGGGTGACATCTGCCGTTCACCGTCGGGATCACACCGTCCGCTGTCCCGTTGATCAACAAACGGCGATCCGCTCCGTCAGAAGTGAATAAGGGGACCGTCACACCACATTCCCGGAAAACATCCCGGCAATGAGCGATATATTTATGATCGTTCCCCCAGGAACCGTATTCATTTTCCAGCTGCATCATAATAATGGGTCCGCCCTGATCCCATTGGAGCGGAGCGAGCATAGGCAGGACTTTACGGTAATACGCATCCTGCGCTTTCAGGAATTCTTCATTGCAGCAACGGAAACGGATACCGGGTTTGACCAGCAGCCATGGGGGCATACCGCCCAAATCCCATTCGGAACAAATATAGCCGCCGGGGCGAACCATGACCATCAATCCCTCTTCCTGCGCGATTTTGATGTAACGGATGAAATCCAGCTGACCGGAGAAATCGTATTCGCCTTCCTTCTTTTCGTGAAGATTCCAGCAGAAATATGTTTCGAGCGTATTGAGTCCGCACTGTTTGAGTTTGATGATCCGGTCACGCCAGTAATCGGGGTGGATCCGGAAATAATGCATTGCGCCGGAACGGATCTGTGTTTTCTTTCCATTGATGAGGATATCTCTTCCGGAAATGACAATACTGTTATCAGCCATGGTAACGACCTTTCTGTTTGAATTAAAGATAATATGCCTGTATTTTAGCATTATAAACAGAAAAAGTCAAGAAAAGATACTTTGAATTATCCACCTTTTTAAATGCAGACTTGCAAAATTGCCGTATCCATGCTATATTTCCGTCAAAACCAATCACAGGAGAATGAAAATGATCTACGTTATCGCAAAATCAGAATTGAAGCCCGGCTGCCGGGAAAAGTACATTGAAATCGCAAAAGCGAATATCCCCAACGTTCTTGCGGAAGAAGGCTGCATTTTCTACACACTTACCGAAGATTGCGATGCCGGATTCGGCAAAGAAATCAACCCGAACGTGGTGACATTTGTCGAATGTTGGGAAAGTGTGGAACACCTTCACAAACATTTGGCGCAGCCTCACATGGATAAATTCCGGGAACAGATTGCCGACATGCGCGTTTCATCCGAATTGAGCGTTGTCCAGCCGGTGTAAGCCAGGCAATATTGCACTCTGCAAAACTGCGATTTCCGTTGGAGACTGATGCCTCCCCGGGAGTCGCTTTTTTTATGTTCCGGCATCGTAACGACAGGAAAAGAAAGCGTATTACTATAGAAAAGTAAAAAAATATCGAAAAAAGCGCAAAAAAAAATTGTATTTTTGTTCTTCTGAGATATATTACTTTACTTTTAACTTTTTTTAACATGGAAAGGGCTGAACAGCAAAAACTGTTCCGCAAAGAACTATTATGACAGAATGTGTGAAGTATGCAAAAGTAAAACCGGTCCGTATTGGCAAGCACAATTGGATCGACCGGGAACTGACTGCACCTCCGGTTTGGTGTTCCGTCGATCTGCGTGACGGCAACCAGGCACTCCCCATGCCCATGAATCCGCAAAAAAAGTTGGAATATTTCAAACTTCTTTGTGCAGTAGGTTTCAAAGAAATCGAAGTCTCTTTCCCCTCCGCTTCTCAGGACGACTTTGATTTCGTCCGTGATCTTGTGGAGAAAAATGCCATTCCGGATGATGTCCGTATTTCCGTACTGACTCAGGCTCGTGAAAACCTGATCAAACGGACCGTTGAATCCCTCAAAGGTTTGGAACGGGGTATCCTCCATCTTTATGTTGCAACAAGCGATTTGCACTCCGTGCTGGTCTTCAACAAGACTCATCAGGAAGTGATCGATATGGCTGTCAACGGCACAAAGCTGGTTGTCAAATACCTGAAAGAAGCCGGACTCTGGGGCAAAATCGGTTACGAATTCTCTCCTGAAGAATATACCGACAGTGATATGGATTTCGTCATCGAAATCTGCAAAGCAGTAAAAGAAGCTTGGGGACCCTCTGCAAAGCGGGACTTCATCATCAACCTGCCGCAGACGGTGGAACGCCGCGCTCCGTTCCATTATGCAGATATGATCGAATACTTTATCGAAAAATATCCTTACATGGATGAAACAACCGTCAGCGTTCACTCCCACAACGACCAGGGCTGTGCTGTTGCGTCTTCTGAAATGACGCTCCTCGCCGGTGCGGAACGTGTGGAAGGTACACTCCTCGGTCACGGGGAACGTACCGGTAACGTGGATATTCTGGTTATGGCTTTGAACCTGCTCTCCCGCGGTATCGATCCCGGTCTGGATTTCAGCGACATGCCCCATATCATCACCACAATCGAACAGGCAACCGGTATTGAAGTTCATGAACGTCATCCCTACGCCGGACAGCTTGCGTTTACTGCATTCTCCGGTTCTCATCAGGATGCCATCCGCAAGGGTTTGGACAACCGTGCGAAAGCCAGAGAACTGTTCAATGTGGAATGGAAAGTGCCGTATCTGCATCTCGACCCGGCTGACGTGGGCAGAAAGTATGAAAAACTCATCCGTATCAACAGTCAGTCCGGCAAGGGCGGTGTTGCATACGTTCTGGAACACGACTTCGGTATTTATCCGCCGAAGGGTATTCACCCCTTCATCGGTGCAGAAGTGCAGAAATATGCAGATGCTCACGAAGGCGAACTTGACTCCGCTCAGTTGATCAAGCTGTTCAATGATGCCTTTGTCAACCGTACCGGTGCATTCCAGCTGAAGAAATTCACACGTACCAATACGGACGATGCAAATAAAGCGGAAAAAGATGAAGAAATGGTATCCGTAAAACTGACCATCAACTACAATGGTCAGGATATGGAAATTGATGGTATCGGCAACGGTCCCCTCTCCGCCACTGTTCATGCGATCCGCGACAATGCAAAATTGTTTGATTTTGTACTGGAAGACTTCTCCGAACGCACCATGGGCTCCAGTGCCGATGCCGAAGCAATGGCATTCGTCGGCGTTCGCAGAAAATCTGACAATGCACTGATTTACGGCGCCGGCAGACATTCCAACATCGACCAGGCTGCTGTTCTGGCGTTGTTCTCTGCATTGAACCTGGCACAATAACTTCAGCTTGACAGGGGACAGATTATGAACCTGAAGCTGATTGCGGTTCTTGTCGTGGCGATTCTCATCGCCCATGCGGTCCTGATTCATTTATTGATCAGGACCAGCACGCTGACAGAATCCGTACGTCATAAAGAACAGGTTCATTCCGATAAACAATTTGTCCCCCCGGCTCAGCCGCAGGCCCCGCAGAAAACTCAACCTGCGGTTCAGCCGCAACAGAAACCGCAATGGGTTCCGGTTCTAGTGGAAGACCGGAAGCCTGCTGCCAAAAATTATACCTGGCGTCCGCTGAATTATTCCAAAGCGGTCAAGGGCAATATCAAATCAATTCAGACATCCGCCGGAGCAGCTTCCGGGATTCTCGTCAACTTGAATACCCGTCAGGTCCTCTGGGTGAAAAACGGCAGTAAATCCTGCCCCATCGCCTCCATGTCCAAACTGATGACCATCCTTCTGGCTTACGAAAAAGCCATGGATACCCAGCGTTATCCCGATGGTTTACAGACAAAAATCAAAGTGGTCAAAGCGGTGGAATCCATTTCTCCCAGTAAAGTATATCTTGCTGCGGGTGAAGTTTTTACTATCAAAGATCTGCTCCTTGCGGCTTCCATCAAAAGTGCAAACGATGCTGCCGGTATGCTGGCAATCTTCTTCGGCAATGGCAAAATGGAAAATTTTGTACAGCAGATGAATCAGAAAGCCCGGGAACTGGGCATGAAGAATACAAACTTCACCAATCCCCACGGGCTGCCCTCCAAACAGAAAAATATGGATAATCGCAGTTCTGCCGAAGATATGGTCAGACTTTGCGAAGCTTTCATTCAATACGATGATCTGGAAAAATGGTCTTCCATCCGCAAATTGCCGTTCCGGGCACCGGGACAGAAGAATCATCACATCATGTGGAATCACAACAACCTGCTTCCCGGGGCAAGATTCGGCACGAAAGGTGTCACCGGCCTGAAGACCGGCTTTACCAACCGCGCCGGATTCTGCCTGGCAGTCACATGCACACGAAACGGAGAAACATTGCTTGGCGTTATGACAGGCTTCAAAAGTTTGAAGGAACGGGATGCATTCGCCAAAGCATTGTTGAATTGGGGTTATCGCCGCTCTGCGGCACTGAATAAAAAAAATTAACAAACCGGAGAACAACCTATGAAAAAGCTGTTACTCGTATTTACTGCAATCTGTATGACTTTTGCAGCAACCGCCGCGGAACAAACAAAAAAATTAAAAGTCCTCATGATCGGCAACAGCTTTTCTGTTTGTGTTGGGGATGACCTGTATAGAATCGTCAAAGCAACTCCGGACTGCAAACTGATTCTCACCAGTGCCTACATCGGCGGCTGCACCTTGCAGAGACACTGGGAATGTATCGAAAAGGCAGAAAAAGATGCCAATTACAAACCTTATTCCATCCGTATCTGGGATACCGATAAGAAAAAAACTGCATCCCGGAAGGATAACGTGAACAACCTGCTGAAAGAAGAATGGGATATCATCACCATTCAGCAGGGCAGTGCTCAATCCTGGGATTTCAAATTCTATGAACCCTGGGCTGGCAAACTCATCGATTACATCAGAAAACACGCGCCCAAAGCAGAAATCGTTATTCAGCAGACCTGGTCTTACCGCGTGGATGACGGCAGACTGAGACGTTGGAAGATCTCTCAGACTGAAATGTATGAAAAGGTCTCAACCGCATACCGCACTCTTGCTGAAAAGTATAAATTCCGTGTCATTCCCACCGGGGATGCAGTCCAGCTGTACCGCAAAGCAAACAAAATCCAAAGCACAGCACCGACCGCCAAACAAGATCCGAAAAAACTGGTACATCCTGCCCTGCCCGACTTCAATAATGACATTGTCGGTAATTCCTCCTGGCGCAAAGATAAAAAGACAGGAAAGCTGAGAATCTCTTCTGACCCTGCACATTTGAACCTCGCCGGCAGATACCTGCAGGGTTGTGTCTGGTTCTGCACTCTCTACGGAAAATCTGCTGCGGACATCAAATACATCCCGAAAAGCGTTCCCAATGGTAAAAGTCTGATCCAGTTTGCAGATGAAGCGGTAAAAAATTACAAACAAGCAAAATAATCTGCTATGGGGGAATACAGCTATTACCATCTTCTGAGCATTGTCTCCCGGATCCAGGCGGAAATTCTCCCCGAATTCACGCCCGGGGAAACATTGCCTTCGGAACGGCAGATTGCAGAACGGCTCGGTGAAACACACAACCGGGTTCACCGTGCGATTCAGATTCTGGAAAAAGATGGTATTGTGCGATCCAGTCATTGCCGGCGGGGGGTGTATCTCTGCCGGTATGACAAAGCAGCAGCCAATACAAGCATCAAAAAAGGGAAGAAGGTTAAACTCACCTTCTCGGTTCCGGAAAACGATCCCGATTACCAGCAATGGCAGATTGTCTGCAACCATTTTTCCACAATCAATCCTGATTTCACGGTGGAACTGAAAAGTCAACCGCCCAATATGCCATGCGATCTCAATCTCGTTTGGCAGCCCATGCTGAATTGCAATAAATTGTATGACCTGACAGATGAAGATTTCTTCCGCGGCGAAACCGATCCTTCCATTTTCATCCCGGAAATATTAGATGTAGGAAAACAATGGGGACGTCAGTATGCGATCCCGATTCTTCACGCTCCAGCGACATTCTGGGGACACCGCAACATGCTCCATCGGTTGTCGTTATTTCAGGAAGATTTCAATGATCCGCTTGATTTTTTCCGTTGGGGAAAACAATTGGAAGATTCGAATTTATGCGCAATAGGCTATACCTTTCACGGGTTCTTTTATCACGGAGCGCAATGGGGAATAACCGCAAACAGGGAAGGCGATGATCTGTTTTTCGACCGGGAACTGGTGGAACACTTTCTTACCGACATCAAGCCCTGGATCGATTGTTCCCGAATCACTTATGCACCGCGCTCGCATCATAATCTCTTCCATCGCGGGCAAATGGGCTTGTATTCCAATTATCTTGCCAGTCTGCCGATTACGGAACGGCGTTTTCAAATGCTGGGGCAGCCCTTGAAGCCGGGCGGCAGAACATGTCAATCTGTCTTCATGCTGGCGATCGGCAAAAAGACGAAAGAAAAAGAAGTCTGCAAGGAATTTATCCGTTTTGTTCTGACCGAACACGTACAGAAAATGTTTATGAACAACTACGTCAAATTTTCGGTCCGGAAAAATCTGTATCAGAAACAATACGCAGAAGCAAATAGAAATTATGGCGGCAAACTCCAGCCGTTTGACATCAAAGGAATCTTTTGTGATCTGGATATGATTCTCCACATCGGAAATTTTCTTTACAAAGCAAGTGCCGACTATCTGGTGGATCATACTGGATTGAAACAGACGCTTGACAAAATATGTCACATTTCCATTCCAGCAATGCGAAACCAATGGCTGCAGGATATGTCAGAAAACGCCGCAAACCGTTGCAAGGAATTTATTGACCGAATCCGGAAAGAACGCAAAAGTCAATAAGCCCCAGTTGTGATTTTTTTCTGATTTTTTCTTGACATTCACAAATAAAGGTGCTATATTCCAGAGTTAAAGGTTTTACTGTATGGTTTTTGTACGAAAAATTAAGGAAAGGAATAATCATGATGAAAAAGATTTCTACATCGTACAACGGGTGCAACTCTGCAGCTCATTTCAAGCGCAATGAAAAAGAAATTATGCAAACAAAAGTTGCTGTTTCGAATGTATTTTATTCACCTGCACGTGTGCAGGTGAAGCGGTACCGCTTCACCCTGATTGAATTACTCGTGGTGATTGCGATTATCGCAATTCTCGCTGCCATGCTGCTTCCGGCATTGGGCAAAGTCAAGGACACCGCAAAAAAGAGTGAATGTCTTTCCACTCTGAAACAATGGGGTCTGGCATTTGTAAACTATACAGATACGTATGGTTGTTACCCCCTCCGTTATACATACCAATCCAGTTATGTAGCAGGTGCAAACTGGTACAAATCCGTTGCAGAAATCGGCGGATTCTGGAAAGAAGGTGCAACAAATTACTTGAACTCCACCGGCCCCCTCACAGGGAAACCGGGCTATATGGGATGCCCCTCCGTCTGGACTCCGTACATGAAGGATGACGGCACAACCAGTTCCGGTTCCGGTTATTCCTATCAGTACAATTCCATGATCGGCAATGGACAAAAAGGTATAAAAAATGGCGAAATCAAACGTCCCTCCACTCGTATCATGGTGGGTGACTCCTATGCCTCTTATGACTTCTTCTATGTAGATAACAACCATGCAAATAAACACTTCCAGCCCCGTCACGGCAAAGATGCCGGCATTCTCTACATGGATGGACATGTGAATACCATTCCGGCAGCCTATCTTGCCTTCACCAATGCTGCACATCAGCCAATTCTCAAACCAACTATGAACTGATCACAAAGGTGACAACATGAAATTGCAACTGAAATTACTCGCTTTGTTTGCAGCAACTTCCGCATTCTGTACCGAAGCAAAAATGCCCGAACTCTATTTCAACCCGCCTCCCCGGGAATTGAAGCTGAGCAAAAATATGGAAACCCTTATTTCCAATGGAAAGAGCAAGCTGGAAATTGTTGTTCCGGAAGAAGCAGGGCAGATTCCCCGTTATGCGGGGGAAGAAATTCAAAAGTTTCTTCAGCAGGGAACAAAAAGCAAAATTCCGTTGCTGACCAAGCGCGGAACCGCCGAATATGCCATTATTCTCGGCAACAATGCAATGTTGAAAAAAGCATTTCCGGAAATTGATCTTTCCAAACTCACTCTGGATGGTTTTTACATCCTGAAGAAAGGAAAAGAAATCTATATTGCCGGCAGAGACAATATGCAGAAAAACAAGCTCAAGGCATTCCTCAATACAACCAGCGGCAGCTGGTGGAATATGAACCTCTTTGAACGTGCCACCTTGTTCGGTGCCTATGACTTCCTCGAACGCTTTGCCGGTGTCCGCTTCTTCTTCGCCGGGGATATGGGAACCGTTGTGCCGGAATTGAAAGAATTGAAAGTCCCTGCATCCATCCACATCATGGACCGTCCCGACTTCACCAACCGCAAAATTTCCTGGTACGTGGGCAGAAACAACAAAGATGAATGGTATGATGACAAAGACCCCGTTGCCGCCAGTAATCTGAATTACCTGCGCTGGCGTTTGGAAACACGGGCAATCCCCAACTGTCACGGTTTGGGGCAGCTGGGTTATCAGTTCCGTTTCAGCAAGACCAATCCGGAATTCTTTGCCATGTACGAAAACGGAAAACGGATCGCCGTCAAAAATAAAAATCATGGTGGACAGCTTTGCATGACCAATGCAAAACTGCGGGATGAAATTTACAAAGACATCAAATCCTTCCTCACCGGCGAACCGGCATCCGTCCGGAAAGTATCCCTGAACGGTTCAACCAATTATTACTGGCCCTCTCCCGGTTTCCAGCCCGGCTTTGCCAATATCATGCCTCAGGATGCGTTTTACAGATGCCTCTGCAAAGATTGCCAGAAATATTTCAGCAAAGGCGATAAAGAATCCTCCAATCTGATTTGGGAATTTACTGCGGATATAGCAAATCGGGCAAAGAAAGACAAGCTCAACGGCTATATCACACAGATGGGTTACCACTTCTACAAAAACGTTCCCGATGTTGAAATTCCCGATAACGTTCTGGTCATGTATGCCGATGCCGGCCCCTGGGTGGAAGGGAAGAAAGTTCAGGAACAGGCAGATAAAAATATTATTGCCTGGACGAAGAAACTGAACAGCAAGATTGCATTCTGGAATTATTGTATCAACAATCCGAAATGGAGCGAAAGATACGGTGTCAAAGGCATGCCCCATACCTCACCGAAAGTCATTGCCAATTTCTATCAGAAGCGCAAACAGTATTTCTACGGCGGCTTCCTGGAATGTGAAGCAGCACACTTTATCTGGGGCGTTCCCAATATCTATATTGCGACAAAGATTTTCTGGAATAATGACCTGAATATCGATGCCCTGCTCGATGACTTCTACGCAAAACTCTTCGGTGCCGGTGCGGGCGAAATGAAGAAATTCTTTGAAACAGTGGAAGAAAAATGGCTTGCAAGCCGGACCATTGTTGATACCCCCACAGGTCCGCAGAACTTGCCGATCACCCAGTATTCCGTCTGGACTCACCTGTATCCGCCTGCCGAAATCAAACGGTTGAGTGCGTTGTTTGATCTTGCGGAAAAGAAAGTACAGAAAGATGCCATGTCTCTGAAACGTGTCAAATTCTTCCGCGAACGTTTCCTCGATGTAATGGCAAAACATTGCAAGGAATACCATGCCATGTCAAACAATGCCGCCGAAGTTCGCCTCGTCGTGGCAAAACGTTCCGGCGAACAGGATTTGACAAAGCCCATCCGGATTCCCGGCAATACTGCGTATCTCCGCCGTCTGAAAAATCAGAAGACCGATATCGCGCTGCAGGCTGTGGCAAGCAAAGATGACAAGTATCTTTACATCACATTCCGTTGTGAAGATCCGGAAATGGATAAACTCAAATACAGCAAGACAAAAGAAGAAGCCAAAAAGACTTTCTGGTCCGATGCACTCTTTGAAGTCTTCCTGAATCCTTCCGCCGACCGTTTGAATTTCTACCAGATCGCCATTCACCCCACCGGTCAGATGGATACACTGGTTCATCCCACAAGAAAACCCTGGGATGCTCAGCTGAAGCTGCGGACTCATATTGATAAAAAATTCTGGAGTGCCGAATTGGCGATTCCTCTGAGTGCTCTGAAAGATGCAAAGGATGAATTCCCCTTCAATATGGGCTACAGCCGTCAGCGGTACGGGGAAGATCCCTACACCCGGACTTATTCCTGGAGTCCGTACATCAAAGATGCGTTCAACATCATTGACAAATATGGCTTGCTTGCCCTGGTTGACAAGAAGGCCGATAAGAACATTATTAAAGACTGGAATTTTGACGCGGAATTCGAAGATCACAAATGGGGCGCATGGCATACAGCCTATCCCCAGGATCCGGACTTTGATGGTGCAATCGAACCGGACAGTGCCGAATTCATCACCGGCGGACAGAGTTTGTATCTGCGCAAAGATGCCGGGAAAGCCGGTGTCGCAGCTTCTCAGAATTTCCAGTTGAAACCGGATACCGAATACACCTTCTCCTACTGGATCAAACATAATATTGATATGTCATCCGGCGCCAATGCGGTGGTCAACGTCGGCCGTAACATTTTCATGCCGGAAACACAGATGCGCGGCAAGCTGGATTGGCACAAAAAGACTTATACATTCCGCACGCCGAAGAACTTCAACGGCAAAGCAAATGTCCGTTTCATCGTTCTCCGCAACAAAGGCGAAATGTGGATCGATAACGTCCGTATTGAAGAAAACACAAACAAATAAAAAACAAGAAAGGTCACTGACATGAAAAAAACTTTTCTGACCGGAGCAGCCATGCTCTTCACCGTTGCAGCTTTTGCTGCAGAAGCAAATCTGAATGACGCAAAAATCTGGGAACACCCCAAAGCCTCCAACCCGGAAGCCGGAATTCTTGAGATCAAAGGTCCCGGTCAGCTCCGCGCCAAGGGTGCAAGATTCCAGATCGACCCCAATGCCATTTACCGGATCAGCGGTGAAGTACGTCAAGCTCCCGGCGCGACTACAAAAACATTCCTCGCCGGATATGTTCTTTACGATAAAGATCAGAAAGAAATCCAGACCGTTCACATCCGCGTCATCAACGGCACAAGAACAATGCTTGCCGAAGATGCAAAAGCCGGTGCAACAACACTCAAAGTCAAAAATGCAGTCCGCTGGCCCAAGAATAATTCTGCTGTAGCATTCAACGCGGGCCCCCTGCCCAACCGGGAACTGGCAGATTATACAGCCGTCGCAAAAGAAGGAACGGTCTGGGTTGTTACATTGAAAAAGCCGCTTGCAAAAGATTATAAAGCAGGCACAAAAGTCTGGGTGCAGGCTTCCGGCGCACACTTCAGCATCACATTTGTCACTCAGCCGAATAATGAATGGCAGAAATTCCAGGCTGTCACAAAAGGCGTAGGCATCAACAAAGTCGAAAACGGCAAATTCTGGCCCGGCACTGTTTATGCGGAACCCATGCTCATGGCAAACTGGTACTGGGGTGCAGGCTGTCAGGATCAGAAAGTCCAGCTCCGCAACATCAAAGTTGAAAAAGTCAGCAAATAATTAAATTCTTTGCCGATTTAAAATCAAGAAACCCCGGCAGACATTTTAACGGTGTCTGCCGGGGTTTAATATTTGTAACATTACTTATTGTGCAGCATCCGCAGCAGGAATAAGTTCTACCTTGAGATTTTCAACTTTGGAAACTCTGCCTTTCGGGAAATGCATAACCATGTGGACCCGATACAATTCTTTCGGCGGGGTATCCTCATTCAGAACCAGTTCGAACTTCACCTGAGTCTTTCTGCCAAGCAGACGATATCCTTTTTTCTGACTGCGCAGAAATCCTTTTCTGCCGTATTTGTTAAAGTCAAAAGAAATGGAACCGATTGCTGTCACATCGGCAGTCAAAATCAATTTATCCCCTGCTTTACAGTTAATCCCTTTGGTATGACGCAGCGGTGCACCCTGAGCAGATTTTGTGGTATCAACGACCAGCACGTTACTCTTTGCCGGATCCGTTGACGGCTCAACCGTCACCTTGATATTCTGCGCCTGTGCACGGGACATATTCAATCCCCAATCAGCGGGCGCAAATGTTTTGGAATAACGTTTGAACTGCCCGTTCACATCGGCATCGGCGGCGCAAACAAGGGCGGAACCTGCGAGGAGCAGGACAGCGGCGAACATGCATTTTTTCATCATTTTCATTTTCCTTTATTTTATGATTTTCCATAGTATAACACAATTGACGAAACAAGTCAAATAAGAAATCTGTGATATTACGTTTTTTTCAAAATTTATTATTTTTTTAGGCAAACGTTTGACTTCTCTCTTTTATGTGCTATATTATTTCCATATTCCGCTTTCATTTCCAGGAAAATACATCTATGAAAAATAAAATCACAATCGTGCAAATCGCGAAACTGGCAGGAGTCAATCCTTCGACCGTTTCCAGAGCGTTGCATCCCGTAAAATCTTCTCATCTCAGTGAAGAATTGCGGCAGAAAATACAAAAGATCTGTGAGGAATATAATTACCGTCCCCAAATCGCAGCAAAAGGTTTTGCGGCGAGAAAAAGTTATCGTGTCGGACTGCTGCTCGGCAGATTGCGCGGGGACTTGATGAGCCCGCACTTCTCCCTGTTCATTCAGGGCATTTGCGATTCTCTTCAGAAAGCCGGTTATACACTTTCCATTCTCTGGTGCGAAATAGATGGCAAAGAGGATATTGAAAAAAATGTGCGCAATTTTCTGTTCTCCGATGTTGCAGATGCCTACATCATGGGAAGCACATTGCTCAAAGAACAAAGTGTAGAAATGTTCCAATCCACCGGACGCCCCATTGTTGCACTATCCAATCACCCGGCATATAAAATTGATAATTTCCATCAGGTCAAGTTGGATTTTTCCAGTGCGATGCAGGCGATCTGGAAACAAATGCCGGCAAAAGATATGAAAAATATCGTTGCATTCAGTCTGGTTAATGAAAATAAATTTGATCTGATCCGCCAGTATGCGCCTCCGGAAGCCCACATCCGCTTTTTATGCCCTGCTATTCAACCCGACGACACAGTCGGTTTGCGTCTACTTTCCGAAAACACCGCAGAAAAATACTGGGATACGCTGAAACAGGCGAAAGTAATCTGGTGCGATTCCGATCTGACGGCCCTCGGCGTATATGATCTCTGCCGGAAAAAAGGTTTGATTCCGGGCAAAGATATTCTCATTATCGGACACGATAATTTTGAACAGACCTGCTGCAATCCGCCGCGAAAATCCTGTCTTTCCACCATCGATCCCCATTGGTTGAAAGCCGGACAGACGGCAGGAGATTTTACGCTCCGTTGTATCGGAGAACAGGAACCGGCGGGTTCCTGTATTGCCATTGATGCCACGTTTATCAAACGGGATACATTCCCTTACAATAAGAAAGGATAAGAAAAATGAACATGCTGAAACGTTATTCAAACCACAAAGAATCCACACGTTTTACCTTGATCGAACTGCTGGTTGTCATTGCGATCATCGCTATTCTTGCCTCCATGCTGCTGCCTGCGCTGAAAGAAGTACGCGCACGGGGAGCCTCAGCAAAATGTCTGAGCAATACAAAACAAGTCGGATTCGATTTAAGAATGTACACAGAAATGTACAATGAATACATGCCGACCAGTTACGATGCCACCTGGCAACCCCGCACATGGTACCGTCATCTGCAGCTTTATTGCGTTGTGGATAAATCCTCTTATGAATCAAAGACCGGAAAGGTAACAAAAAACTCCTGCTATTTCTGTCCTTCCACAGACTTTGAATTGGGCGATGCAAACGGGCACGTCGGTTACGGTTTGAATGTTCATTCTTTCAGTGGAGCTCCGCGTAAACTCTCTACAATAAAAAATCCGTCTAAACGTGTTGTGATTGCAGACGGCACATACACGCGCGGTGACGGTTATCAGCTGACCAGTTCCACAAGCAAATATTATCATATTCAGAAACGTCATGCCGGAAATACCTACAACGCCCTGTTCGCAGACGGTCATTCTGAAAACAGAAAGTATGTCTATACTGCGACGGAAAGAGCAGTAACCGGCTCCGAAGGTTACTGGTTCTGGGGCGGCTCAACCTATTGATCAAAAGTAAGAGGAAAGTATAATCATGAAATGGAATGTCATATTTGCCGCAATTCTTGCAGTTCCCGTATCCCTTTTTGCAACAGTGAAAGTCTCTGTTGCAAATGATACTGCGGTATTGGATAATGGAATCGTGCGTGCTGAATTCAGTTCACAAGGCGGTAAGATGACCCATTTTGTCGCCTTCAATAACGGAAAAAACATGGTATTCAGCAATAAAAATGCGGATACCGGTGCATTGAAGGATTTGTTTGCTCCAAAAGATATGACTCTCCGGAATGCCAATTACACCATCGAAGGTAAAAAACTGCCCGATGGCAGCGGCGAATTGACCTTCACATCGCCGGCTCTGAATGGTGACTGGTTCTTCCTCACTCTCGTCAAAAAAATTATACTTGCACCCGGCAGTTCCAGATTGGATGTCAGCATTACCATCCACAATAAAGTGGAACGCATGTCGCCATTCACTTTCACCTACTGGTCACACTCTTACCTTGGCATACCGGGAGAAGACAATGAGCTGACCTATGCGGGGAAAGACGGCATTGTTGCCAAAGTGCCGACCGCAAAGCATAATACCCGCGGTTCCAAGCCCATCACCGATGCCATGCGTAATTTTATCGCATTCATGGGCAAAAAAAGTAAAACCGGGGTCGTTCTTCTACCCGATTATGCGGAACTGGATTCTTTTTACAGCTGGTATTGCAAAGCCGGTGCACCGCAGGACACCATGGAGTTCCGTCTGATTCAGGATAAAGTCGACAATGGAAAAAGTATCACAAAGCATTTCAGTATTGCCGCATTGTCCCAGTTGGAAACACTTTCCGGCGTTGGCAAAAACGGAGCTGGATATCTGGAATCCACACCGCAGGGAATCAAACTCCATCTGACCGGATTCACTAAGACAAAAGAAAAGTTCACACTTTATATCAACGGCAAAAAACAATCAGAATTTACGGCATCACTGGAACCGGGTAAACGTTTCACAAAAATCCTGGGCAAAGCTGCCGGACATTATAAAGTTGTGGCAAAGGATTTTGATATGGAATTGAAATGCAATGCCGCCGGTCAAACATTGCCCGTTTCCTTCGTCGCAATGGGTGAAAAACGCAAAGCCGCTGTTTCAGAAACCGAATTGCATTGGCAATTCGATCCCACCCCGGAATACAAGACGCCCCACTATGTCTGGCAAAATGGTAATAAAAAGAAAAATGTACTCTTTCTTCTCCCCAGCAGCGGAAGTCGCGATGTGATTGAATTGCAGCAAAGATTGAATATCATGCCAACCGTTCCCACAGTCTTCCCCCACGTGCTTTCCTGGCAAACCGTATCCGAATTGATCATGAAGCATGAAAATGGACTCAATCATCTGCCGAAATATCTTGCAAAAAATTATGATATCGTTGTAGTCGGTGCCAATGCCGGATTATATAAAAACACAAAACGGTTCGGCGCATGGCCATCCTATCCCGCATCTGTCCGCAAGACCTTGCTGAAAAAATGTGCCGCCGGTGCCGGATTGCTGATCATCAATGCCGGAAATCTGGATGCGGAACTGAACAAAATCAAAGCACAACTGAAGCCTGCTTCCGCAACCGCCTTGCGTAACACCATAGCACTCTCCGCCGCACCGTTTTTCCAGAAAGCGCAAATCCTGATGGGCGATTACGGAAAAGGCAGAATTGCAGTACTGGATTTCCCCTGCGATTCCTACCTGGTTCCTCAGCCCGGATACCGCAGTGCAATATGGCGAATGCCGTTCCCCGATCACCGCTATCAGGAATATCAATTCGCCATAGTTGGTAAATTGATGCTGTGGGCTGGAAAACAGGATATCATGTTCCAGTCGATCTGCATAAAAAACAATTCTCTTCAGGTAAATGCAACAGCAAAAGGCAAAGGTGTAATTGAAATATTCGATCATTTCACCCGGACTTATCAGAAAGAAAATGTACAGTTCCAGCCTGGTGAAAATCAATTCAAACTGACCAGTATGCGTTACGGCAATAATTATATCCATGTAACAGCGGACAATGGTGATTTCGGCTATACCGTATTCCATCAGAAAAATGGCAGTTTTATCAAGACAATCAACATGGTCAATACCGGTACCGCCATCAAAGGCAAAGCGGAAGCAGCGGCACCGCTGAAACAAAATGAGGAAATCCGTATTTCCGTTGTGGATAATCTGGATCGACATCTTTATACCAAAACATCCCGTGACGGCTCCTTTGATTTTGCGCCTGCAATGATTCTGACCAACCGGCATGAAATCCGGGCGGAATTGCTCCGTGACGGCAAGACCATCGCCGAAAAACGGTCCGATTTCTATCTGCCCGAACTTCGCAATACCACAAAAAATTATACCAATATGCTGTGGATCTGCGGCGACCGGTATCCGGTTTACAGTTATCCGTACCGCTACAAACAATACAGTGCATTTGGATTCAATTTTCATTATTCCGGCAGCGGCAACAACGGAATGCTGAATATGATCCGCTATTCCGATGCAGAAAGCGGCTCCAATGGTCATGGAGGCTCTGCTATTTTCTATTACCGGAATCTGCTTTACGATGTAAAACCCTACACTCAAACGCAAGATAAGAAATATCTGGTCCGGAAGAAATGCCCCAATAACCCCGATCAGAAAGCCTATTTGGAAAGCGATCATGTATCGCAGAAAATTCATGACTTTGCAACACGGCGCGTGTTCCAGCTCGGCGATGAAATGAGTATGACTTATCACGGTGCAGCTGTGGATATCTGTATGTGCCAATATTGCATGAAAGAATTCCGCCAGCTCATGCTGAAGAAATATGGTTCTCTGGAAAAACTCAATGCCGCCTGGGATTGTAAATTCAAGAATCCAGATGCCGTTTTCCCGCTCACCTTTAACGAAGTAATCCTCAAGGATAACCGTGCCCCCTATCTGGAACACCGGCTTTTCATGGATGAAGTTTTCCGCCGTTCTCTCAATCAATATCGCACACGGCTTCAGAAAAAATATCCCGGTGCAATTGTCGGCCCCACCGGAGTTAATGGTACGCCATCGCCGTACAACGGCAACTCAAACTTCTATTCCATGAAAGATTTCGAATGCGGTTCGTTCTATAACGACACCCGTTTCCCTGTCTCCTTCAACCGGGAAGGACGGCTTGTCATGCGGTATCGCGGTTACAGCAATACGCAAGCGGATACCATTTATTGTTTCTGGGAAGGTTTGACTCTTGGCGAACGCAGCAATAATAACTGGTTTGGCCCCATCTTTTTGAATCCGGATTTGACATTCCCGAAAGTCCGGCAATATTACAGCGATCTGCTCTGGGAATTGCGCAGCGGCGTTGGCGACCTGCTTTTCCACAGTAAGAAAGTCAATCACACCGCGGCAATTCTCCATTCCCAGCGGTCACTGATTATCAATTACACGAAAATTCATAAAACCGACTTCTACAGCAAGGAAAAAGATTTTGCACGGATTCTGGAAGATCTTGCCATTCCGCACCGTTTTATCGCCCCGGAAGAATTGGATCAGCTGGATCAGTTCAAGATCCTTATGCTTCCTGAAAGTTCTGCGCTTTCCGATGACGATGTAAAGAAAATTATTGCATTCGTACAGAAAGGCGGTATCCTTGTTGCCGATGTGGAACCTGCGACATTCGATGAACTGGGCAGAAAACGGAATATTCCCGCCCTGAACAAACTGTTCGGTATCACGATCGTCAATCCGTCTCACCGGAAAATCAAAAATTCCACGTTCAAAGAACTCAAATTCACTCATGCGGGGAACGGTGTCCGGCTCAATGGGGCAAAAGCCGCCGCAAGTGCAAAAATCCGTTTCTCCAATGTCCCGATATGGATTGAAAATCAGGCAGAAAAAGGTAAAACTCTTCTCCTGAATTTCGTCTCCGATTATGCCGCTGCCCGCAACACAGGCAAAACCGGTGCATTCCTGAATAAAATGAAAGCATTCCTCTCCGTCGACACTCCCGGACACGCCGACTCCAAACGTCCGGTCATGCACGGCACGTTTGCTATGGATGATCAATTGTTCTTTGCCCTGCTCCCGGAAGTTCTGACAGGTGATACCAAACAGTCATTCAAAACACCCTTTATTCTGAAAAAGAAAGCACATCTCTACGATGTCCGTAAAGGTAAATATCTGGGCTTCGGCAACCGCTTCCGGATTGAACTCACCCCTGGCGACGGCACACTGCTTGCCGCGCTGCCGCAGAAAGTGCAGAAAATCAATCTGAAACAATCCGGGGATAAAGAGATCACTGCATCCGTTGCGACAAAAGGCAGTGGCATTTTCGTGCTAAAATGCTTCGGTCCCGATGGAAAAGAAAGAAAGACTTATCATCAGGTATTGAAATATGAAAACGGTACCGGAAAATTCCATATTCCGCTTGCGCTTAACGATATGCCGGGAGATTGGCGTATCACAGTTACAGATGCAGCAAGCAAGGTACAGGCATCAATCAGTCTGAAACAGAATTGATATTTTCTACAATTTTTTATTTACAAAGAGCAGAATATCTGATTCAGCAAATGAAATTTGCCGGATATTCTGCTTTTTTTTCAACTTCAATCTTGACAAATGAAAAAATACTAATTATATTGCTTCTCTGTTATACAAAAAAAAAATTGATTCAAGGAGAACAAAATGAACGGCACAACCATGCTGCATTGCAGTAAAAACTCATCCGGTAAGCATTTTACGCTGATCGAACTGCTCGTCGTAATTGCCATCATCGCCATTCTGGCATCCATGCTTCTGCCCGCACTTTCCCGGACAAAAGAAATTTCCAGAAAGGCATCCTGTCAGACAAACTTGAAAACTCTGGCATCCGGCATGATCCAATACGTCGGTGACGCAAACGAAAGTCTGCTCTCTATTTACAGTAAAGCATCCCGCGAATTAGGCAGCACTCCCGCCAGCAGCATCGCCAATAACGACGTGGAAATGTGGACATACCGTATTCAGAACTATATCGGAATCAAATGGGTTCCCAAAGGACTCTGGTCATCCATCCCAACCGCACACAACACAAAGCCCTCCCCCTTCCATTGCCCCAGCATGAAAGAAGGCAACGGGATCATGGTCTATACCCAATCTCCTCATTACGGTATTCCGAAACACGGTGTCGGCGGTGAAAATGTCAGCAACTTCCCCTGGTCTACCTATATGAAACTGAAAGACATCAAAAGTCCCTCCAGAAAAGTATACTTTATTGATACCGGTTACACCGCAGGTAATTCCCATGGCGGTTCTTACTTCTTCGACCCCTATTCCATCCACTATAACTTCAATAACGGTTTGACGGTTCAGGCAGACTCTTCCGACTTCGGGCGCCATTGCGGACGTCCCCGTGTGGGAGTCCCCAAAAGATTATCAAGTGCCGGTTCCAATGCGGCCTTTACCGATGGTCATGTGGAATGGCTTTCCACTGCAAAAATCTGGGCGGATATTCCCGCCGGACAGTACACATGGTATAACAGTTATTACTTCGGTAAATATTAATTTTTCGAATATTCAAGAAAGGCAAAAACATGAAAAAAACATTATTACTGGCTCTGCTGCTGGGCAGTGTCTGTATGCTCCATGCGTACGACCTGAAAAATCCGGCACTGAACATTGTCGAATTCAAAAAGGCTGAAAAACATGCCCCCATTGAATTGATCAAAAACGGCGTTCCTCAATTCGCATTGATCGCCGATCTCCATAAAGAAAAAGGTTCCGTCCGCGGCCGCAGTTTGCGTTTGTCTGTTGATGAATGGAAACTCGCCATCAAAAAAGGGACCGGTAAAGATCTGGAAGTCTTCAATTCCGCTCAAATTCCCCAGGCTTTGAAAAAATACCGTTACATTGTCGTCTTCGGGGAAAATGATTTTTCCAAGAAATATATCGACTTTGCAAAACTCAAACTGGAAGGTTTTGAAGTCGTCACCGTACCCGAAGGGATCATCATCGCCGGGCGCGACTCTTCTGTTGATCCTAATTTCAACAAAGATCCACTCGATAAAAACGGATACGTCCGTGCAACCATGTTCGGCTCTTATGACGTGCTGGAACGTATTTTCGGACTCCGTTTCTACATGCCCGGTACCGGTACCATCTTCCCGAAATTGACCAATATCACAATCACAACCCCCTTCCGTTATACAGACTATCCCCGCTTCCACGGCCGTAACGGGGTTTTCTGGATCAACAGTACCATGTCCAAGCTGACGAAAAACTCTTACCGCCGCGCCGGATTCATTGACGAATGGAAAGTTTTTCTCGGCGATGATCTCTCCATGAAATGGGCAGACTGGACCAATGACCGTTGGAGAATGGGTCAGACCCGCCCTCCCTTCGGCGGACATGATCCCCATGACAAGAAATTCCCGAAAGCCTATCCGGATAAACTGAAAACTATTTTCTATCAATCCCCCAACGGCAATTTCTATTACGCTCCGGATGAAATGATCGGGAATTATTACGATCCCGTCAACCTGGAATTTGTTGACCTGCTGATTCACTCCCTCAAAAAATATTTCAACTCCAAAGGCAAAATCAATGACGGCTGGAACTGGGCGAACAACACATACGTCACATTCGGTTTGACCGACCACCGGATCAATGTGGCGGATATAGAAATCGACCCCGTTGTCCGCAAACTCAACCTTATCACAGATGCCGATAAAAAACGCGGCGCACCGCTTGCCAACGTGTATGGACGCTTCATTCAGTATATGGATCGTCAGATGCAGAAAGAACTGCCCGGCAAAAAACTGGTCGTCATGGCTTATTATGACATTGAACGCGCTTCACTGGATCCCAGATGGAAACTCTCCCAAAACGTGGAAGTTCAGTTATGCGCCGGAAATTTTCCCGGTCTGGCTTACAATGATAAAGCCTTCGCCGAAATGGAAAAAGAAATGGCAGAATGGGAAGCCGCAACCGGAAATCCTGTCCGCCGTATCTATGGGTATAACCACAACACCAATATGTATGCCCGCGCCATGATTCCGGAAATGACCGGTTACGCTTTGAAAAGATGGGGCAAGTGGTCCGAACGTGACTCCCTGTTCTTTGACCACTGTGCATTCTATGACTTCTGGAATCACTTCTATTCCAAATACACCATGTACCGCATGATGTGGAATCCGGACTTCAATTCCGATGCCGCCGTCAAAGAAATGTTCGAAATTCTTTACGGCAAAAAAGCATCCGTCAGCCTGGTAAAATTCTACCGACTGCTCAAGAAAACATTCATCGAATGTACAAAAGCAAACGATTTGAAAGATATTCTCCCACCGCTGACCGCTGTCGATCAGTTGGAAAAATATCTCAAGCAGGCGGAAAAAGATTTGCCCGCAGGCAACGAAATTGCCAAAAAACATTTCCAGCTTCTCGCTCAACGTTGGCCTGAAGCCTTCACAGCCACACGCACACGGCACAGTTTCGATCGTAAAGTGTACGGCGTTCATCAGCTCCTGAAAGACGGTGAAATCAAAGTCGACGGCAAAGAAGATGCCGTTTGGAAAGACATCAAACCGGTCAGTCTCTTCTGCCCCTACGGTTCCAACAAGAAATATGATGCAATGCCGGTTGTCAAACTCGCATGGGATCAGAAAGGTATTTACGGGTTCGCAAAAATGCCTTACACCGTGGAACGCCTGCTGACTTCCATGTGGAACAATGACCATTTTGAACTCTTTATTTCCCCCGGGGCAAAACAGGAAAATTACTTCCATCTCACATTCGACCCCAATGGACATCATGCGGAAAAACAGCGTCGCTTCCAGCCCATTCCCCAGCCTTACGGTAACTGGCTCGCCAATGGTTACGTTTATAAAACAATCACTGGCAAAAAGGAATGGACCGCAGAATTCTTCGTCCCCTATTCTGCAATGGATGTGAAGGCTCCGGCAGCCTACGATTCCTGGCTTGCCAATATCTGCCACACCAAAAAGAGCGGAAAAGAAGAATATTGTTCTTCTTCCATGACACTCGGTCATAACCATGACGTATCAAAATATTCAATTATCAAATTCAGCGGTAAAGGAGAATAAAACATGAAACTCACAACCCTTATCCTCTCAACAGCAGTCATCCTCGGCAGCACCGTATGCATGGCACAGCAGAAACAGTTGCCCGTACAGGTCACAGTCGAAAATGCCCCCAATGTATACAAGCCGGAAACCATTGCCGTCCGGAAAGCCATCCGGATTCATAACCAGCACGGATTCTTTTCCTTCCGCGCACTTCTCACAAAGCCCAACGCAAAACTGCAGCAGGAACGTAAAGTACAGCTTGATTGCGGAAATTACGGCTTCTCCGCACACGTCAGCTTCCTCACTCTCACCGTTAACGGCATCACCGACCGCAAACTTCAGTTGAAAGCGGATGATATGGTTGCATGGCAGGATGGCGATAAAAAAGGCGGTTCTCTCCTGTACAATTTCGATGGAGCAAAACTCCGTCTGTACTTCTATATGCGTCCCGATTCCCCCGTAATCTGGTTCCGGATCGTTCCCGAAAAGAGCGTAACCCCGTACAAGAGCATCCGGCTGGATCTTAACTGCATTATCTCCAATATCCTCAAGAAAAACGGTAAAGTCGTCTTCCAGGGCGGATATCAGAGAAAAGCACAGACCGCGGCCCGTACCATCGACCAGGCTGCAAAGTATCAGGATTTGACTGCGGCAGATAAATATATCGCATTTTATGACCTGATCAATGACGGTTCCGCAAAAGATAAAGGTCAGGGTCCCTGCCTGATCGTCCTCGGCAATGCACCGGTCAAATCCGCAAAACTGGGCTTGACGGATGACTGGAAAACAAATCTCCGAATCGAACTGCCCCTCGATTTCAAAGAATACACCGTCGGTTTGTGGCAGCCCCGCCAGGGAATGTCCAACAACGCATTCTTTGAAAAATTCAAAAAAGAACAGAGCGCATTTACCCTTAAATAATGAGAGTTTCAGCAAGACCTATGAAAACAAATTTGCGTATCGGCATCTGGCAGCACTGGTTCAAAATGGAGTATCATCTCGGCATGATGCTCCGCGAACTCGGGCTCGATGTCGCCGATGTTGATTATCGGAAAAAAGGATATCTGGAAAATCTCGATATCCTCATCATCAATCAGAATGCCGTCAACGACTGTATCGAAAACGACAGAAATTATTTCCACAGTTTCGTCAAACGCGGCGGCATCTGCTGGATTCTGCATCAGGATCATTTCCGCTGCAATCCCTGTTTCCTGCCCGTGGAAGCCGGACGCCCGCTGCTGGTCAACCGGTATTACTCCACACTGCAGGATGAGCCGCCTTCCACCAGTTATCTCCTGCCCATCCCCGAAGAAGCCGGCAAGGTATTATTCAACGTGCCGAACCGCATCACAATGGATGAAATGGTATACTGGAAGTTGGATACCGATTCCTTCTGTGCCGTCAAACAGCTGCCTCCGCGGGAAGTCACGACTTGCGCCCTTTCCGCCATCACCGATACCGATGGCTGGGAAATCCTCGGCAGTTACGTTGACCCTTCCATGCCGATCAACGACAGTGCATTGATCATGCAGCGGACTTATGGCGATGGCTTGTTCTTCTGGAGTCAACTCCTCTTCCCGGAAACAAAGAAGGATCCCACAGGAAAAGTCTTCAAGTTCTGGGCTCGTTTTGCTGAAAACACACTGGAACATTTCCGCCGGTTCAAAGAAAAACTCCCGGCACCCGTCGTCCCGGATTTGCCGAAGGCCAAGGATAACACCACACCCGGATGGCGCAGAACGATCACCCATCTGCATTCTCTCGACTGGTTCGCAGCAGACAACCATTTCGGCGGGATTGCCGGTGCTATGCGCGAATTGAAGTTTGATGTCGGCGTGATCGGTTTCAAAGATGCGCTCAGTTATCTCAACAAGCCTGAATATGAAAAATATTGCGATGATAAAGTGACCATTCTCCCCGGCATGGAATATCATCCGTTCAATTTCGACGGCAGCAAACTGCCGAACATTTATCACATTCTGGCAATGGGCGATATCTCCTGTTCCGATGAATTCACACGCACCATTTTCGATGAAGGCGATTTGGAAGAATATGTGAAAGGCGCACTGGAGCATATCAAGAAACAGGGCGGCGTCTCCTGCGTCACACACCCGACTACTCCCTATTGGAGAAAATATGATTTTGATGCTGTCGATACCTACGATTTCGAAAACGTCAAATTCAAAAATGGCGAAATCGAACGGCGTCCTTTCCGCGGCACGGATCAGGAACAGGCCTGGCTCGATGGCTCACACATCACCCTGATGGCATCCGTCGATATGTGGGGCATCGAACGGCTCCGCGCAAATCCGGTGTTCAATTTCATCTGGTACGATGGTGCACCCACACTGGAAAATCTTGTCAAAGCAGTGAAAGCGGGACACGTCATCCCCGGATTCGGTGTCGATTCTGCCGACATCCGGATCAATGATCATCTCCCCGGCGATACCGTTCCCGCTGAGCAGATGACACAAGGCATCCGCGTCCAACTTTCCGCACCGGAAGCATTGACCGCAGTCGAATTGTATGCCGATGATCAACTCATATCGGTCTATGTTCCGGAAGGCGACGGAAGAAAAGTGGACACGGTCATATCAACCGCAGGCTTGACCTGTAAACGCTTCCTGCGTATTGAAGTCAGAGGCAAAAAAGCCCACCTGATTGCCAATCCGTTCTTTATCAGCTGACCGGATCCACTCAATACAAAGACATGAAAAAACGGTTCTTCGACGGTTTGTGCAAAAACTGAGCGGAACTTCACTGTAAAATATGGAGAAATTGTTACAATGAGTGTAAAAATCGATATCACCATTCCGGGTGGAAATGTTTTCATCGAAGACATCAACGGGTTTGATATTATTCTGACCAAGGATCTGCGGAATACCGCATGTGATTGGTTTTACTGGGCGTTTCGTGCCCACTTTGATAAGATCGGTCTTTACCATTTTCATTTTACCAATGGTTACGCCTGCGGTTCCAGGGGACCGGCCGTCAGTTATGACGGTGAAGCGACCTGGGAATGGCTGGGCGGCGAATGTGTCAGCGGTCCCAAACGGGAACACTTCACCTATTACTTTGACGGTACCCGCGGCAGCAGCGTGATCTTTTGTGTCGGGATGCAGTATCAGCAGCTTCATTTGGAGGCTTTTCTTGAACGGCATAAAGGATCTCCGTATCTCACCCGCAGCGAGCTTACCCGTTCCCGCAAAAACCGCGAAGTCGTACAGCTTCATATCGAAGACAGCAGCGACAGTTCCCCTAAAAAGTATATTTTCCTTTCGTCACGCCACCACTGCTGCGAAATGATGGCGACCTATGCTCTGGAAGGGATACTGGAAAGTGCCTTGCGGGACGACGACCTGGGACGCATGATGCGTAAAAATTATGTGATCGATGCCGTTCCATTCGCCGATACAGACGGTGTCCTGGACGGCGATCAGGGAAAAATGCGGCGGCCCCATGACCACAACCGCGATTACAATGAACGTCCGCTCTATCCGGAAGTCGCTGCTATTCAGAAACTGTTGGGGAGCAAAGAGATCTTTTTCATGCTGGATATGCACTGTCCATGGCTTTTCGGCGGCGACAGCGAAACGATCTATTTCCCCGGCCCCCTGGATAAGGAATACGAAAGACGCATGCAGATTTTTTCCGGAATACTCGAAAAAAATTCCCCGCTGGAAACACCGCACTTCAGCAAAAACAACGTTCTCTACGGCACTCTCTGGAATACAGATAAAAACTGGACCCAAGGACTCAATACTGCTGAATGGGGACGGCAACAGAAAGCATTGTTTTCCAACAGCATCGAAATTCCTTACGCCAACGCAGGCGAAATGACCTTTTCCGCCGATTCAGTACGCAGGCTGGGAAGGGCCATTGCCGAATCCATTTGTGAATTTGACCGGACATTCAGAATATAAAAGAAATGCTCTGTTCCCTATACAGATAGTTTTCCTGACAGAAAATTCATAAAAAACCAGAAAAAACCCCGTACAGTTTCGCACCGTACGGGGTTTTGCTTTACCTTTCAATCTTGAGATTATTCAGCGGCTTTTGCGGCTTCTGCTTCTTTCAGAGAGCAGCATCTGTGGTCCTGCTTCTTTTCGAGGTACTTTCTGGCCTGTGTGGAACATTTGTCAACCACTTCTTCAATGGCTTTGTAAACATTGTCATAGGCGGCGGAAACTGCACTGACAGGACAATCTTTAATTGCTACCGAAAGGGAGGCGCTGGTCATATTGCGCTGCATGTCGAGAACCAGATCTGCGCGGCTGATTTTTAACCGGAATTCCGCAAATGCTCCTTCAATCGCGGATTTGGCATAGTCCCGGACTTCATTGATGAGTTCGAAGTGTCTGACGCTGACTGTGATTTCCATAAGAAACCTCCTTTCGCTGAGGGTTGCTTCTCTTGAGAGATTTTATCGTTCTTGCATCTCTCTGGGAGCATTATAATCCGTAAATTTGAGAAATGCAAATCGAAAATTCAAAAAAATTCAAAAAAAATTGAAAATTTATGGTTTTCACCTCATTTTTCATACCGTTTTTATGGTTTTTCATCAGAAAACGTACATTTTTTTCTTGAAACTTTTTTCTCTGCATGATATATTACGACAGTTTAGCATCAATAAGAAAACGAAAGGAATTTCATCATGCTGAAAGTTATCATCACCGGCGCCGCTGGGCGTATGGGACGCCGTCTGGTTGCCAATATCGCGATGGACAATGATCTGAAACTCGTCGGAGCTACCGAATATCCCGGTTCCGAATTTATCGGACAGGATGCCGGCAGTGTTGCAGGCGTCGGCGAACTCAATGTGCCGATCCTCGAAGATATGGATATCGCTCTCAATAATGCCGATGTGATTGTCGATTTCTCCACCGGCAATGTGCTCAATAACGTGAAACTCGCTGTCGAACACGGCCTCGGTATCGTCATCGGTACCACCGCTCTCACAGAACAGGACCTGGAAGAAATCAATGCACTCGCACAGCAGGGCGGCAGAATCGTTCTCTCCACCAACTACAGCGTCGGCGTGAACCTCCTCTTCTATCTCTCCGAATTGACCGCTCGTATTCTCCCCGACGATTTCGATATCGAAGTCATCGAAGCACACCACAACAAGAAAAAAGATGCCCCCAGCGGTACCGCTATGACGCTCGCTCAGATTCTCTGCGCTTCCCGCAAACTCTCCATTGATGAAGATCTCAGACATGGCAGAGTCGGCATTGTCGGCGCAAGAACCACTCAGGAAATCGGCGTGCACTCCATCCGCGGTGGCGATATCGTCGGTGATCATACCGTCATGTTCGCTTCCGAAGGCGAAAGAATTGAATTGATTCACCGCGCATCCAGCAGAGATACCTTTGCCCGCGGTGCTTTGCGTGCCGCAAGATTTATCGCGGACGTACAGGAAGGCGGACGCATATTCAGCATGCAGGACGTCCTGGCTGAAATGCTCGCTGCAGCCGCGGAAGAAGCATAAGAATCATAAAATTCTGTTCATCGCAGAGTTGGAAAAAACATATAACCGGAGGTGTTTCTCATGAAAAAATTAACATTGATCTCTCTCCTTGCAACTTTGGCTTTTTCTCATCTCTGCGGTGAAACAAAAACGTACTGGCAGGCCTGGGAACCGTATCACAAAATGACACGCGTTTACTGGCATGTCCGCAAGCTCGATGAAAATTCCGTTCGATATGCAGAATTCACTCAAGCACTGAAAGATTTCAAAGAAAAATCAGTCGTTCTGCAGCAGAAAATCAAAGAAAATAATCTCGGCGATGACTTGATGTTTGATAAATATGCCGATTTACTCATCCGGCAAATCAATCTCAAAGGATACGACAGACGCGAAGGCGTAAAACGGAAAAAAGTCGCCGGCTCCGCTATGCGGATGGATGATATCTCCGTCGGACATTTGTTTATTCTGCTCTCAAACGATTTCAAAACAATGCGCGAGGCAGGACTTCATGAGTTCCCGACCTCCGACATTTTGAAAGAATGGATTCCTGTCTATCAGTATATCAGAATGTTCCACTATTTCCGCGAGATTTCCGATAAAATCGATCAGTATTCCAACAACTACGCTTGGGGATATCTGTTCGATAAGAGATTCTATCTGATGCTTCAGACATCACAGAAAGTACAGAAAATTCTGGAAGAACGGATGCCGGAACTCGTCAAATATAATAACATTCACACAGAAACACGCGTTCTGCTCTCCTATTACAGCGCAGTAAGAAAAACAACCGGGGTCGTCGATGTCAGCTTGAACAGCAATTACAATAAACTGGCAAAAGGTGGCAAAGAAGAAAAGCGCATGACGGTTCTCAAGTCCGATATGCGTCACGCCATGCAGAATATTGATCGGATATTGAAAAAATTCAGCAACGAACTCCGGGCACGTCGCGATCAGGAAAAACGCGCACAACAGCAGAAAAAAAGAGAAGAACAGAAAAAGAAACAGCAGCAGGATCAGGCTAAAAAAGCAAAAGAAAGAGAACAGCTGAAAGAACAGGCTGCAAAAGATGCCAAAGCACGTGCACTCTCCGCAGAAGAAAAAACAAAACTCAATCGCATGAGCGATGAACAACTCGCGGAACACATGGGGAACCACTACAACTCCATCTTCCCCGCTGACAGTGCAAAAAACGTCTCTGCAGAAAAAGTACAGCAGTGCATGAACGCTATGACGGATTCACAAAAAGAATATTACGAAAGCGTAAAAGCACGCTATGTCCGCACCGGAAGCAGTGAGAAACAGGCCGAATTGAAAGCACTCAAAACCGTCAGACCCCTTTTGAGCTCCACTCAACTCCGCCCCTCACGTGCAGAAATGATTCGCACGCTGCAAAAGTAATTTTATCCCCTTCTCTCCCCGGGAAACAACTTGACTCGGGGATGATTGTGCCCTGACATATTATTACGCAGTCATAAGCCTGCAAACGGCATAAAAACACAGGTTATTCCTCAAGCATAATATCTACCAGTCATCAGCACGCCCCGGAAACCGGAATGAAGATACAAAAAAAGACCCACTCCGTTAAGAGTGAGTCTGGAAATCTATTCGCTTGTAGAACGGATTATCTTCTTCCGCGCAAACGGCCGCGTTTGAGGAAGCCGTCATAGTTCTTCATCACAAGGTGAGATTCCATCTGGCTGAGTGTGTCAATGGTAACACCGACAATAATCAGCAAGCTTGTGCCGCCAAAGAAACTGGCAACAGAATAAGGAACGGTCATCCATTTTGTGAGAAGCATGGGGAAAATAGAAAGGCCAAGCAGGAACACCGCACCGGCAAAGGTGACGCGTGTCATAGTATTGTCGAGGAAGTCCGCAGTGGGCTTTCCGGGACGGATACCGGGGATATAGGCACTTTCTTTTTTCAGGTTATCAGAAATCTGAACCGGATTGAACATGTTGGCCACCCAGAAGTAGGAGAAAGCCAGGATGAGCAATCCATAGATTACCATGTAGGAATAAGATTCGTGAGCGAAATAAACGGCAAGTCCACGCACCCAATCCCAGGGTGCAAACTGGAACAGCATCGGCGGAAACATCAGAATCGCACCGGCAAAGATGATCGGCATAACACCGGGGAAATTAACCTTCAAGGGAAGGAATGTATTGCCACCGGAGAATTTGTTGCCGACTGTTTTGCGTGCCATCTGAATCGGAATCTTCCGCACGCCCTGCGTCAGGACAATGGTCATGGCAGTTACAACCGCAAAGATAATGATCAGCAGCAGCAGATGCACAGCACGGAATTTACCGCCTGCAGCAGTCTGACCGCCGACAGCCATTTCATACAGGGAAATAACAGCCTGGGGAAGACGGTCGATAATACCGATCGTGATGATCAGTGATACACCGTTCCCGATACCTTTTTCTGTAATGCGTTCCCCCAGCCACATCAGGACCATTGTTCCACATGTCAGAATGATAACTGACATGATCACAAACCCCGGACCTGCACCCGGAACCAACGGATGTCCGGCAACCGGCTCAGGCAATCCCAAACGGGAGGGATTGACCATTGCCATAGCAGCCATAGCACCCTGAACGATACAGATAATGATCGTCAGGTAACGGGTATACTGGTTGATTTTGTTGTATCCCGGTTCACCTTCACGTTTGAGTTTTTCAAGAGAAGGAAGAACCGGAACGAGCAACTGCATAATAATTGACGCAGAGATGTAGGGCATGATCCCCAATGCACCAACGGCGAACTTCTGGAGTGCGCCCCCGGTGAACAGGTCAAACATGCCCATCAGCTGACCGGCAGGATTGTCTTGAACCGCTTTGTCGAAATACAGGGAAAGATTGTAAGTATCCACACCCGGACAAGGAATGTTAGCCGCGATACGGCACAGTATGATAATACCAGCCGTGAACAGAATACGGTCACGAAGTTCCTTGACCTTGAAGGAATTGATAAATGCTTTAAACATTGTTCCTCGTTTCCCGGCGCGACAAGGCGCCCGTTAAGAGCGGATGGTTCAGGCAATCTCTTCTGCTTTACCGCCAGCCGCTTCAATTTTGGATTTTGCAGAAGCAGAGAATTTTTCTGCTTTGACGGTCAGAGCTTTGGAGATCTCTCCATTGCCCAGGATCTTCAGCGGAGCAACAGCTTTGCCGATCAGACCTTTCTGACGGAGAACGTCAGATGTCACTTCAGCACCTGCTTCGAAAGTCTTTTCCAACATGTCAATGTTGACAACGTTGAAGATTTCTTTGATGCCACTGTTGAAACCACGTTTCGGGATCCGGCGGAAAGAAGGTGTCTGACCACCTTCAAAGTGATGACGGATGGAAGCACCAGTACGGGACTTCTGACCTTTTTCACCGCGTCCTGCTGTGCCGCCCCAACCGGAGCCGTCACCGCGACCAACACGATGTCTCACTTTGCGGGAACCGGGAGTCACTTGGATATCATGAAGTCTCATTTCGCTTCTCCTTGAGTTTTGCCGCGTTTCATCATGACTTCTTCTTTAGAATGCATCATGGAAATAGCTTTGAATGTGGCTTTCACCACGTTGGAGGGATTGCTGGAACCGAGGGACTTTGTCAACACGTCAACAACACCTGCAAGACCGAGAACTGCACGCATGCTTGTACCGGCAATCAAACCGGTACCGCCGGATGCAGGGCGGATCAGGACGCTGGAGCCACGATATTTGGCTTCAACAGTGTGTGTAACAGTTGTACCGCGCATGGGGATTTTCACCATGTTCTTACGGGCAGCTTCGCCACCTTTGCGGATTGCATCAGTCACTTCGTTGGCTTTACCGTAGCCATAGCCGACTTTACCATTGCGGTCACCGACCACAACGAGAGCACCGAAACTGAAGTTACGGCCGCCCTTGACGACTTTGGAGCAACGGTTGATTGCCAGAACGATTTCTTCGTACTCGGAAACAGAAGCGGATTTCTGGAATCCGGCGAAAGCGCGTTCTCCGTCTTTCGGAGCAGCGGCTTCTTCCTTACGGGAATTTTTATCGAATGCCATATCTGCAGTCTCCATTAGAATTTAAGACCGGCTTCACGCGCAGCATCAGCCAACGCTTTCACACGGCCGTGATATTGAAAACCGCCGCGGTCAAATACCACGGTTGCGATAGAGGCTGCAACAGCTTTTTCACCGGCAAGTTTACCAAGTGCAGTAGCAGCTTCCACATTGCGCTTCAGATTCAGCGCTTTGAATTCCGGAGAAAGTGTGGAAACCGCTGCAAGTGTGCGGCCCGCTTCGTCGTCAATAAACTGCACATACATGTTGTTGGCAGTGAAACTGACGCACATACGGGGACGTGCAGCCGTTCCGGAAATTTTCTTCCGGAGACGGAGGTGACGGAGCACCCGTCTCATTTTTGTAGTTCTGATCATTTTCTCAAATGTCCTTATGCGTTAGTCTTGCCGGGCTTGATCACCACATGTTCATCCGCATAGCGGATACCTTTGCCTTTGTAGGGCTCAGGTTTGCGGAAACGACGGATGCGCGCAGCACATTCCCCGACGAGCTGTTTATCAAATCCTTCGAGAAGGATCTTTGTACCATCTGTAACAGTGGCTTTGACGCCTTCCGGAACCATGAAGACAACCGGATGGGAGAGACCGACTGTAAGTGTGAGCTTGTTAGCGCCTTCGAGAGCGGCTTTGTAACCAACCCCTACGATCGCCAATTCTTTCTTGTAACCGCTGACAACACCGATAACTGCGTTATTGATGAGGCTGCGTGTGAGACCATGCAGAGCTTTTGCTTCAGCTGTGTCATCATCACGTTTAACGATCACTTCAGAATCAGTGATTTCCATAGTGATGTGTTTCTGCAGCGGAACACGGAGTGTACCCAACTTACCAGCAACAACAGCGAAACCGTTGTCTTCAGTAACTTTAACGCCGGCGGGAACAACAATAGCTTTAGAACCGATACGGGACATAATATTCTATTCCTATCCTTACCAGACGTAGCAGAGAATTTCTCCGCCAACGTTGAGTTTTTCGGCATCTTTGCCGCTGAGAATCCCCTTCGGAGTAGAGAGGATAGCGATACCCAGACCATCTTTTACGTTCGGAATGTTTTTGCAGCCGCAATACAATCTGCATGACGGCTTGGAAACACGCTGAAGGTCCTCGATGACGGACTGGCGGTTATAATATTTCATTTGGATTGTCAAAACTTTTTTGACATCGCCTTCCACTGCATAGTCAGCAATGTAACCTTCGTCCTTCAGGACTTTGGCAATCGCCGCTTTCATAGCGGAAGAGGGCATGACAACCTGCTTCTGCATCGACATGGAGCCGTTGCGGAGGCGGGTCAGCATATCCGAAATAGGATCTTGCATACTCATTGTGAAATTGACCTTTCTCTTACCAGCTCGCTTTTACCACACCCGGGATACGGCCTGCGGAGGCCATTTCACGGAAGCAAATGCGGCACAGTTTGAATTTGCGGATGAAAGCACGGGGTCTTCCGCAATTGATACAGCGATTGTAATTGCGGACTGCAAATTTGGACCCGCGCTGCTGCTTGTTAATCAGGGATTTCTTGGCCATAATTCAATAGCTCCTTATCAGTGCGCAAACGGGAAATCCATCAGAGACAAAAGTTCTTTTGCCGCTGCATCGGTTTTCGCCGTGGTCACAAATGTGATGTTGAGTCCGAGCGGATATTTGATCTTGTCCAAGTCAATTTCTGTAAAGATCGAAACATCCGGCACACCCAGGTTGTAATTGCCAACATGGTCAAAACCCTTCTTCGGAATACCGCGGAAGTCGCGGATACGCGGGAAGGCGTTGTGAACCAGGCGGTCAATGAACTGGTACATCTGGTCGCCACGGAGTGTGACCATCATACCACAGGGCTGCCCCACGCGGAGCTTGAAGTTGGCAACGTTCTTTTTCGCTTTGCAAACAACCGGGTACTGACCAGCCAGTGCCTGGATGTGTGTACGTGCTTCTGTGAACGCATCTTTATCCATCTTGGTGCCGATACCCGTGCTGATAACGATTTTCTGCAGCTTGGGAATCTGCATCACATTCGTCAATCCCAGTCTCTTCATGAGCTCAGGACGAACTACTTCATTGTAATGTTTTCTCATGTCCGGCATTTTCGCACTCTCCGTTCTCACGCTTTGTCAGCGGCTGCTTCATCCAGTTTCCGGACATTGGAAACGTGGGTGGAAACGGAACGGTCAACAAGACCGCCGTTGGGGTTAGCCGCACTTTTCTTGAGGGTACGTTTTCCGATACGTTCTTTCGCCGCATCAGAAAGGTCCATCATTTCCAAAACAACACGATCTTTCTTCTTCAGGATCGCTGTGATTTTGGCCTTATTGCCCTTCCAGCTGCCGCTGATGACTTCCACCGTGTCATTCTTTTTGACATGGTAATGCTTTGCGCATTTGTTAACTGTATTCATCAGAGCACCTCCGGAGCAAGCGAGATGATTTTGTTAAAGTTCTTGTCGCGCAGTTCACGTGCGACAGGACCAAAAATACGGGTCCCTTTCGGGTTCTTCTGATCGTCAATGATCACCGCGGCATTTGAGTCAAATTTCAGGTAAGAACCGTCAGGACGACGGATCTTGGCTGCGGTGCGGACGATAACAGCTTTCACGACATCGCCTTTTTTGACGTTGCCGCCGGGAATCGCTTCATTCACAGCTGCAGTAACGATATCACCGACATGTGCGATGGACTTACGCTGTCCAAGGACTGTAATCACAGTGATGCGTTTTGCGCCGGAGTTATCCGCGACTTCCATATTGGTTTGCATCTGTACCATTTCTTATTCTCCTCGCGGCTCTTATTCGCCGCGGCTGATGATCTCAATGAGCCGCCAATGTTTGTTCTTGCTCAGAGGTCTGGTTTCGCCAATACGGACCATATCGCCCATTTTGGCTTCGTTGTTTTCATCATGAGCCGCATAACGGACGCGGGACTTCACGACTTTTTTGTAACGCTTGTGAGCGACACGGCTCAGGATTTCGACGATGATCGTTTTGGACTGCTTATCGCTGACCACTTTACCGACTCTCGTTTTCCGGTTGCCCCGGACCTGTGCCTGTTCCACAGTATTGTTTTCAATTGTGTCTGTCATATTTCGGTTTCCCGTTTCTCGTTTCAGGCCTTAGCGGCGCGGGCATTCTTTTCAGTCAAGGCTCTTGCCAGGTCCCGGCGCGTCTGTTTGACTTTCGCAGTGCTTTCCAGCTGACCGCGTTTGGACTGTGCGCGAAGATTGAATTTTTCCTTGCGGAATTCATCGATCTGACGATCCAATTCTTCGTTCGTCATTTCTTTAATCTGTTTCATTTTCATAATTCGATCATCCTTGACTTACACAGATGCCACGCGGCTGAGGAACCGGCAACGGATCGGCAGCTTGGAAGCTGCGAGACTCATTGCTTCTCTGGCAACGTTTTCAGAACATCCGCTTACTTCGAAAAGAACGCGGCCCGGCTGAATCGGAGCGACCCAGAATTCCACGTTACCTTTTCCTTTACCCATACGGACTTCCAAGGGTTTCTTTGTGCACGGTTTGTAGGGGAATACACGAATCCAAACTTTACCGTGACGTTTCATGTGACGTGTAATAGCAACACGAGCTGCTTCGATCTGGTTGGCGGTGAGATAGGCCCGGTCGAGGGTCTGCAATCCGAACTCGCCGAAGTCCAGTTCATTGCATCTTTGAGAAAGGCCCGCGTTATTACCGCGCTGCACCTTTCTGTGCTTTACTCTTTTTGGCATTGACGGCATTTTGCATAACCTCCGTAGGTTCTTTGTGACAAATCCAGACCTTTACACCAATTTTACCAGCAGTGGTGTTGGCCTCTGTGAATCCATAATCAATATGTGCTTTGAGCGTATGAAGGGGTGTACGACCTTCTTTATACTGCTCCGTACGGGCAAGTTCCGCTGCTCCAAGACGGCCGGAGCACTGGATCTTGATACCTTCTGCACCCAGTTCCATAGCGGACTGGATTGCTTTTTTCATCGCACGGCGGAAACCGATACGACGTTCCAGCTGACGGGCAACATCTTCTGCAACCAACTGTGCGCATGTTTCCGGCTGGGCAACTTCAACTACATCCACCAGAAGTTCCTGTCCCTTGCTCAGAAGTTTGCTTACTTCTTCGCGCAGTTTTTCCAGGTCAGCTCCTTTTTTACCAAGGAGAACACCCGGATGACCGGAGTAGATCGTGGCACGTACGCGGTTAACGTAACGTTCGATGAGTACTTTGGCAATCGCGGCGTTGCCGTAATTTTTGACGATGTGGTTGCGGATGACCGCGTCTTCATGCAACCAATTACCGAAGTTTTCTTTTCTGGCGAACCAGAGAGAACTCCAATTCTTGTTCAGGGCTAATCTAAGCCCAATCGGATTTACCTTTTGACCCACAATAAGATCCTTTCTTATTCGTCTGTGAGGATCACGGTGAAGTGACTCATACGTTTCCGGATACGGCCGGCCATGCCGCGCGCTTTGGGACGGAACCGTTTCAGCATGGGTCCCGGATTTGCGACCGCCTGCTTCACCTTAAGCGCTTCTTTCTTGAGTTCATGATTGTTTTCCGCATTCGCCAGTGCGCTTCGCAATGTCTTTGCGAAAAGGCGCGCTGCCTTTCTCGGACTGAGCTCCGCAATCGCCAATGCTTCCAACGCCGGTTTTCCCTGAATTACGTGGGAGAAATCCTGCGCCTTCAACGGCGAGATACGGACGTACTTTGTTACTGCCCGAACTTCCATGACTTACCCTTCATGTTTGTTGTTGTTCGTATTTCGATAGACGTTTTAACATCTTGCTTTTAACGACTTGCTCTGACTTTCATACCCGGTATCAGATCGCCGATATTACCTGTTTCCGGTACCGCCGCACTCACAAACGGTCTCACTGCCACAATTCTCAGAGGAGTTTTCCGTCCGTTTTCAGCATAAAGTGTCAGATTTACTCTCACACCATTACGATATCCAGCAGAAAGAATTACCAATTGCAAACCTTCGTTCATTTCCAATATTCTGCAATTATCAAATTCTTTTGCTTTACCCGGATCCTGATCCAATCTTGCAAAACTTACAGCTAATGCTCTAAGTTCTTCCAATTGAACCCGTAATTTCGCCCGTTCGATCTCATCCATTTTAACCTTATCAAGCAGATTCAACAGTTTATCAGCTGCTAATGCGCTCTTTCCGGATAATTTTTTGCCGGTCGACAATATCAATTCCAGTGTTTCAGCTAATTCCATTTCACGATTTCCGACATATACCGGATTCATCGTATCCATGATTGACGCTGCACTCATTTCCAATTGTTTCAACCGTTTGAGATCAACTGAACTTTTACCAAGTGTATCAATCAGCTCCTTGCGAAGAACAAAAACATTCTGTTCTGCTGTTTCTTTGCGGGAAATTTCAGCTTTTTTCTGCTTCTTACGTTCAGTTTCCAATGCCTTACGTAATTGCATCAACTCGGCTTCTATCATTGATACTTCGTTGATCAACGCTTCATCTTCTGAATCTTTTGACTTTACTGCTTTCTCCATGCGCTTCAATTTGTCACGCATGACAGTCAACTGATTCCAGAGATGTTCGTTTTCAAGTCGCAATCTCTGATTTTCCTTTTCGAAATCCGTTAAGCTCATCACTTTCCGAACATTTTCAGGTTTCGCCCCGGATTTCTGACTGTTACGTCTTCCACCCAAAGCCGGGTTCTGAATGTTCTCGGTCCTGGATTCGCCCAACTCAGCTTTCGCAAGTTGTTTATTTTCAAACTTATCTGCAGCCATAACCGATCCCGTCGGATCGAGTACAGTGCACATTATGCCTGAAATGAGGTATAATATAGCACGTTTTTTACTATTTTTCCAGTCTTTTTCTGAAAAAATTTCAATTTTTTTTCTCATTCAGGCAAAACTCCTCACCATCAAAGAGAATATTTCGCGGCCAAACGGTTCAATGCTGCCACCTGTTTGTCCGATAAAACCTTCCCTGCCGATGCCTGTTTGCGGATGGATGCGACGAATTCTTTATCGTCGTAAACATATCTTCCGCGTTTCACAGGTTCTGCCCACTGGGTCACTTTTTCAAATGCAGCAAGCAATTCTTCCACCTGTTTGCGCTTTTCATCGCTGTCCGCTTCGGATTCCTGAGGCTTGACTTCCATGCCCAGCAACGGTGCCAGATCATTATATGACGGAATCTGTTCCCCGTATTTGGTAAAAATCTTTGCCAATGCAGCCAGCTGTTTTTCAGACAATGCCTTGCCGGCTTCGGACTGCTTCCGCAATGATTCGAAGAATTTATTATCGTCAAAATCTCTGCCGCGACGTTTTTCCGCCGGCTGCCATTTGATATCTTTCATTGCTTCAAAGATACGGGCAATACCCGGCTGTGCCGGTGCCGCTGCCTGTGCAGCTTCCCGTTTTGCCTGACGTTCTTCAAATTCTTCCTGACGTGTCCGGATCTTATCCGCTGCCGCCTGAAGTTCAGCCATGAACCCGGTCTGTTCCGCAACGGTATCCAATTCCGGCAGAATGGGACGGTATTTCACAGCCAAAGCCAGGAGAGCATCCCACTGTTTTTCGGAAATTTTAGAATCTTTTTTGAATTTATCCTGAATGGATTTGAAGAAACGCTGTTCATTGAACGCACGGTGTCCCGCGGTTTTTTCAATTTTTTCCCACTGGGGCACTTTTTCCAACTGGGTCAGAAGCGCAACGGTCTTATCGGTCGGCGGTGCACCTTTATCTTTAGCGGACTGAAGCCAGAGAGAGAATTTGTCATAAAAGTCACTCAACATCTGGGTCCACTGAATCTTACCTTCTTCCACATGGTCCAGAAGTTCTTCCATATCGGCAGTGAAGCCGACCTGGAAAAGTTCCGGCAGGCTTTCGATCAGATAATCATTGATACGGAAACCAAGATCGGTGGGAATCAGTTTGCCTTTTTCTTTTTCCACATAATGACGGGTCTGGATGGTATTGACGATCGTCGCATAAGTGGAAGGACGACCGATGCCGTTCAATTCCAGCTCCTTGATCAAAGTAGCTTCGGAGAAGCGCGGTGCGGGCTCCGTAAATTTCTGTTCGGCATTGAAACCGACGCTCTGACAGGGCTGATTTTCCCGGATGGCACCGAGAACTGCAGCATAACGGTTTTCATCATCCTCATCATCATTGACGGCACCTTCTTCCACAATATCCCACGCCCGGAGATAGCCGGGAAATTTTGTGACCGTGGCGGATGCGCGGAATGAATAGACATGTTTATCTGCACTTGCACCTTCGACCTGAACGGTGGTACGTTCCTGTCTGGCCGGTGACATCTGGCTGGCAACAAAGCGGCGCCAGATCAGGAGATACAATTTATACTGCTGGGGTTCGAGACTGGAACGAATGGATTCCGGTGTGATATTGACATCAGTCGGGCGGATCGCTTCGTGTGCCCCCTGGGCGTTATTCTTGGAACGATAGAAATTGGGTTTTTCAGGAATGAAATCCGGGCCATAATTGGCAGCGACGAAATTCCGGCAGGAATTCTGTGCTTCCGCGGCGACGGCAACGGCATCGGTACGCATGTAAGTGATCAAACCGATGGGGCCGTTTCCGGTATCCACACCTTCGTAAAGCTGCTGAGCGATACGCATGGTCTGGCTGGCGGAGAAACCGAGCGCAGAACTGGCGGCCTGCTGCAAGGTACTGGTGATAAACGGAGGCGGAGCATATTTTTTCCGGGGCTGAACATCAATGGATGCAGCTTTCCATGCATTCACGCTGCGGACAGAGCGAATGACGGAGTCGGAATCGGTCTGATTATTGACTTCAAACTTTGCACCGTCGATCTTTGCCAATTTTGCACGGAAAGATTCTTTTGCGTTTTCGGGAAGGAATTCGGCTTCAAAATTCCAATATTCTTTCGGAATGAATGCCAGAATTTCACGTTCGCGTTCGCAAACCAGACGTAAAGCTACGGACTGCACACGGCCGGCACTGACGCCGCGTTCGATACGGGTCCAAAGCAGCGGACTGATCTGATAACCAACAATACGGTCAAGAACGCGGCGAGCCTGCTGGGCATCCACCAGATCCATATCGACATCACCGGGACGTTCGAATGCTTTCTGGATGGCAGACCGTGTAATTTCATGGAAACTGACGCGGCGGAACGGAGCTTTCTTATTCAATTTAGAAAGAACTTCCCGCAAATGCCAGGCGATAGCTTCCCCTTCGCGGTCCGGGTCGGACGCCAGAAAGATTTCGTTGGCGGCTTTTGCAGAACTTTTCAGATCGGAAAGATTCTTACTGCGGGACTTGCTTTCTTCGTACTGGGGTTGAAATCCATTAGCGATATCGACCCCGAACGCCCGTTCCGGCAAATCACGGATGTGCCCCATGGAGGCACGGATAATGTAATCTTTCCCTAAAATTTTCCCGATTGTCTTGGCTTTTGCCGGAGACTCCACAATAACCAGTTTCTTTTCCATGTTATCACATTCTTTCCATATATTGAAATAAGATCAAAGAATCGAAAAATCCTTTATATCCTTTTAAAATAAACGCTGTATCCTGAAAAGTCAAGTCGTTTTTTTCAATTATATTTAATGGATTACTAAAGTAATCCAGATTTTTTGAAAAATTTTTCAGCCGATAAGACCATAATAAATAGCCAGGCACCACAAGGTCGCCAGAGTGAACCAGAGAACAATTCCATGAATCACCGGACGCAATCCCATTTCCCGCACTTTCGCCGGATCAAGATTGGATCCAATCATGAACAATGTGGCGATCATCACATATTTCGAAAGGTCTTTTACAAATCCACCTGCCCCTTTGAGCGCAGGAATCCACGTCACCAATGCCGCTGCAATGAGAAATCCGGGAATAAACCAGGGGACTTTCAACTTGAATTTGCGCTTTTCGCCTTCCGCCGGCGGTTCGGCAATACAGCAGGAAAGCCACAATGTTACAGGAACGATCCACAGCGCACGAGCCAGCTTGATCGTTGTCCCGGTTGCCAATGCCTTTTCTCCATACTGGAAACAGGCGCCGACAACGGAACTGGTATCGTGAATCCCCAATGCCGCCCAGTAACCGAACTGTTCCTGAGAGAAACCAATGGCATGTCCGATAGCCGGAAACACCAGCAAAGCAACTGCATTCAATGTAAATACAACGGCGGATGCAATAGCAACATCATGGGCTTTTGCCTTCAATACCGGCGCCGATGCCGCAATCGCACTACCGCCGCAAATAGAGGTCCCGATACTGATCAAGTACATGGTATCGCGGGGCAATCCCAAACGTTTCCCCAGAAATACACCAAAAGAAATGCTGATGACAATCCCCGCAACCGTGCAGAGGAATCCACTCCCCCCTGCCCGCAAAACTTCAAGCAGATCCATGCCGCAGCCCATACCAACAATAGTCGCACCGAGAAGTGTGGAAGTCAATTTACTTGTCACACTGCGGAACGGATTCCCCGCCAACCAGCTGAAAATGATCCCGGCGACAACGGCCAGCCCGGGCGCATAATCTCTGGAAGGAGCCCAGAAACAGGGAACTGCACAAAATGCAGCGGCAACAATAATATATCCGGCTTTTTTAAGAATTTCGAATTTTGCTTCAGGATTTTTCATAAGACTAGATTTTTTCTTTCAAGAAGGTTGAATGAAATAAAAAACCCATGCCGGATTGACATGGGTATAAACAGTATTAAAGAAAAAACAGATTACTCAGGAATAACCGGGACTTCTGCGAGCTGCGGTTCTTTCTTGACATCATCATTTGACGCTTTGACATTGCGGACTTTCGTGCGCACCACTTCCACAGAAGAAATCCCCAACGTATTTACAAGCTCATCAAGAATGCGTTCTTCGAATAAATCAATGGTTTCAACCAACACCCGGGCACCGCAGATGTATTCAACCGTCATACAGAGAACAATCTTTTTCTTGCTGCGAATCAGATAGATATTATCCAGGTTAATTTCCTGAAAATCTGCGCTGATCGTGCGAATCAAACCGCTGATTGCATTTACACTGACGTCGACAGTACCATTCAATGTGTCAAAAGAAAGGAATTTGACCTTGCGGGATCTGCGGTACAACAGAATACATTCTGCAATCAGAGAAAGGAACAATACAGAAAATAAAGAAACAAATACACCAGTCAGAAACGGGTGAAATTCATAAAATTCTGTACATGACATCAAATATTCACGTATTGCATCCATAATCTGTTACCTCCCGGTTCAATTCAACGGCAAAGCAGAAAGAGTGTCAGAATCAGCTCCGGCATTTTCTTCATCATCAGAAGCATCTGCTTCGTCTTCCAGGTCCATAACAACAACGTCGACACGGACAATTGCCATACCGGTCAGCCGGGTGATGTCATCAATCACGTTCTTCTGAACAGCTGCCGCAATCGCAGGAACTGCTTCGCCGAACTTGACAATAATACGAACTTCGAGAGAAATACCGTTTTCAGCAACACCGATCACGATAGCTTTATCAAAAGTCTTACGGCTGCCAACGATTTCGGCAATATTATCAATCAGGCTGCTGCCGGAAAGACGAATCACGCCGGGAACAGAAAGTACTGCTTTTCTTGCAATGGAAGCAAGAACACTTTCATGCACTCTGACATCACCGGAAATGATGGAATCTTCGGCGATGGGGGCATTATCTTCAATTTTTCCATCAACTGTCATTCTTGCTCTCCTTGTTCTGCTTCCGGAACGGGCATGTCATCCATGCCGCGGAAATTGATATTGATTTTGCCGACGGGAATACCGGTCATATCCAATACTGCTTTGGCAACTGCATTTTTGACATCGGATGCAACCTTGGGAAGAATGGCTCCGCTGTAAGCATAAAGAGACAAATCCATATTAATGGATGTTGAACTCATTTTCAATGTAATGGAACGATCCTGCATTTTTTTGCTGCGCACGATTTCCGCAATGTTGTCAACAAAACTGCTGCCGGAAAAACGGGAAACACCTTCGATTGCCAATGTGGTACGCTTGATAATCGTGGCAACTGCACCTTCGTGAATAATCAAATCGCCAGCACCTGCCGGTGTCGGATTCGCCATCACAGCGACCGCCTCCGCAACAGCTCTTTTTGTATTGCTTATTTCCGCCATGTTCACCTCTCAGTTATTTTTGAGTTTTCTTTTCAAAAACTCCATCCTTAACCAAACGTTCGATAAATCCTGTATCATAATTTCCTTCACGGAAATCTTTCGTATCAAGAATAAACTGTTCAAAAGGAATGGTTGTCTGTACACCTTCAATCAGATATTCATCCAGCGCACGACGGCATCTTGCCAACGCTTCCTGACGGGTCGGGGCGTATGCAATCAATTTCCCGATCATACTGTCATAGTGCGGCGGAATACGGTATCCACTGTACACATGAGAGTCAACACGGACACCAAAGCCTCCCGGAGGAGCGTAGAATGTAATCTGCCCCGGACACGGTGCAAAATTGCGGTAGGGGTCTTCCGCATTGATACGACATTCAATAGCGTGACCTTCCAATTTCACCTGTTTCTGCGTCAAAGAAAGACGTTCACCCGCTGCAACGCGGATCTGTTCTTTGATGATATCAACACCGCTGATCATTTCAGAAATGGTATGTTCCACCTGAACACGGGTATTCATTTCCATGAAGTAGAATTCATCATCGGAACCGAGCAGAAACTCAATAGTACCTGCGCTGGAATAATTTACCGCTTTCGCAGCTTTGACTGCTGCTTCACCCATTTTCTTACGCAGAGCAGGAGAAATGGAGGGAGACGGACATTCTTCGATCAATTTCTGGTGACGGCGCTGCATGGAGCAGTCGCGTTCGCCGAGATGAATCACATTACCATATTTATCACCGAGGATCTGAACTTCGATATGTTTCGGATTCTCAATGAATTTTTCAATATAAACATCGCCATTGCCGAACGCATTCAAGGCTTCGGTACGTGCCTGATGAAACGCCTGCACAAGACTGTGGTCGTTATGCGCAGTACGCATACCGCGTCCGCCACCGCCGGCAGATGCTTTGACAATTACAGGATATTTGAGTTTGCGTGCAACATTCAAAGCAGCTTCTTCGGAATCAATCACGCCATTGCTGCCGGGAGTGATAGGTACACCGGCTTTCTTCATGGTTTCACGGGCGACGGCTTTGTCACCCATGGCAGCCATCTGTTCGGGAGTGGGCCCGATAAAGGTAATATTGCAGCTTTTGCAAATTTCAGCAAAATGAGCATTTTCAGCAAGGAATCCATAACCGGGATGAACCGCATCCACGTCACAGATTTCTGCCACACTGATAATACGCTCAATCAGCAGATAACTCTGATTGGAAGGCGCAGGTCCGATACAGACAGACTGGTCTGCAAGACGGACGGGAAGGCTGTCTTCATCCGCCTTGGAGTAAACCAATACGGACTTGATGCCTAATTCTTTACAAGCGCGGATGATACGGAGTGCGATTTCACCGCGGTTGGCAATCAAAACTTTATTGAACATAATTCAAAACCTCATACCGGAAAGACCGGCGTTTTGTGATCATTCCAGGACGAAGAGCGGCTGACCGAATTCCACCGGCTGACCGTTTTCCACCAGAATTTCTTTGACCACACCGCTTTTTTCAGCTTTGATTTCATTCATCACTTTCATTGCTTCCACAATGCAAACGACGGTTTCAGAATCGACTCTGTCACCAACTTTCACCATCGGTTCTGCACCCGGTGCACTTGCACGGTAGAAAGTACCGACGATGGGAGATTCAATCATTTTTGCTTTGTCCGGCTTGGCTGCGGGAGCAGGTGCAGCAGCAGGAGCAGCAGGGGCCGGAGCAGCTGCAACAGGAGCAGCGGCAGGAATCACAGCCGGAGCGGGAGCAGCGACTGCGGGGGCAAGGATCGGTGCGGCAACAGAACCGCGACGGAGACACAGCGTCATATCTTCAGATTCGATTTTAAACTCTGTCAAATCATTTTCTGACATTAATTTAACGATTGTCTTGATTTCTTCAATCTTCATCCTGAAGCCTCTTTGTTCTTTCTGTTTGTTATTAAGTTGTTTTCTTCTGTTCGAGATAACGTACCAGTGCACGCATTGCCCACTCGTATCCGTCGGCTCCCAAACCTGTGATCTGACCGATGCACATCGGTGCGGTCAATGAGACTTTACGGAACTCATCACGGGATGCAACATTACTCAAATGCACTTCCACTGCCGGTATACGTGCAGCTTCCAATGCATCACGCAATGCTATGCTTGTATGGGTATATGCTGCAGGGTTGATCACAATACCGTCAACCCCGCCGGTTATCGCCTCAGCGACACAATCGACCAGGACGCCTTCGTGATTGCTCTGCATGAATTCCATCTCCACGCCAAGCTCTGCCGCAACTTTCTGCAGCATAATCTCAATCTCCGGAAGTGTCCGGGTCCCGTAAAATTCCGCCTTTCTGCGCCCGAGAAGCTGCAGATTCGGTCCGTTCATTACTAAAATTTTCATAATGTATATACTATAGCACGACTTTTCATAATTGCAAATTTATTTTTTTGTGATATATTTATAGAAATTCAAAAAAAACGAAAGAAAGTTTGACACTATGACAAAAAAACATGCCATCCCGCAGGATAATTTTTTTATCCTTAACGATCAATACCTCACGCTCAAGGATTTTCTCCCCGAATATCCCGGTAAAACCCTTGAACTCGACCTCGGTTGCGGAAAAGGCGATTTCGCCGTCGCTCTCGCCGCAAGATATCCCGAACGTATCGTCTTCGCCGCCGATGTCATGATGGGCAGACTCCGCAAGGTTGCTCGTAAATCCGAAGTCAATCAGAATCCCGGAAATCTCTACTTCCTCCGCGTCGAAGCCAGACACCTGGTCTCCATCATTCTTCCCGACAACTCCCTTGACCGGCTCCATCTTCTGTGTCCCGACCCGTGGCCGAAAGCAAAACACAAAGGCCATCGCCTCCTCAGTTCCGATTTCATGATGCAGATCGCACGCGTACTCAAACCCGGCGGCGTATTCCATTTCGCAACCGATGATGTACCTTATCTGGAACAGGGCGTCAACAACATCAAAGGTTCCGGTCTTTTCACCGAAGACGGAGAAATTGCAGACGTTGCCGACATCAAAACCGAATTTGAACGGCAGTGGCTTGCAGAAGGCAAGGCTGTCACACACACCGCCTGGACAAAAATAGGATAACAACGTATGAACTGTATTCGCTGCGGACATCTTCTGAAAAACAAAATTCAGGATGGAAAACTGGTCTTTCACTGTGAGCATTGTAACAGTGTGGGCGTCACCCTTTCTGCCCTGCGGGGACTTGCCGGAGGGGATCAGTTTGCCAATGCGTTATGGCACAGAGCAAAATTCTCTGCCAACACACTCGGCGAAATCTGCCCTTGCTGTAAAAGAAGAATGAGCCTCATTGCAATACAAAATCCGGAAACCGGTGTCAGCATCGAACTTGATGTCTGCACCGCCTGCCAGTTCATCTGGTTCGATCCCGGTGAATTGGAGTCCATTCCCCGGAAAATGGCGGAACAGAAAGCCGCTGCAACCCCCACCGCTGCCATACCGCCGCCCGCACCGGAAAAAAGAAAATTTGTACCGGATAACCGCCGTCCCCTGCTGGATACAGAAGAGGATTCTTCCGATCACGGCCCGGACTCTCTCTGGCAATATCTCCCTGCCCTGATGGGACTGCCTGTCGAAAAGGGTGCCCCGGCAAAAACAAAATATCCACTCCTCACCTGGGGATTTACTGTGATATGCGTTGCAGCCTTTATTCTTTCCTTGAGCGATTACAGAAACATCATCAACAACTGGGGTTACATTCCGGCGCAATGGTCCAGGCACGGCGGGTTGACACTGTTGACTTCCATGTTCCTTCACGGGGGCATCGGGCACCTGATCGGAAATCTGTATTTTCTGCTCATCTTCGGCGATAACGTGGAAGACTTGATGGGCAAAGCAAAATATCTGATTCTGATTCTTTTATCCGGATTGAGTGCAACTCTTACCCATACATTTTTTGACCCGGCATCCACCATTCCCTGCATCGGCGCCAGCGGATTCATTTCCGGCATCATTGCCTGTTATGCTGTAAGCTTTCCGACAGTCCGGATCGCATTTCTGTACCGGATCTTTTTCATATACCGCTGGTTTTCCACCCCCGCCTGGGGCGCGGCATTGATCTGGTTTGCGTTTCAAGTCGGCATGGGACTGTTGTTTACCAACAAAGGAGGCGGCGGAGTGGCGTATATGGCACATGTGGGCGGCTTTATTCCGGGCATTCTCTTTGCGATATTCCACCGGATCCATGCGAAAAAGCAATACGAAAAAGCAAAGCGCAATTTTATCCTTGCCAGTCACAACATAGAAGCTTGAAAAACTTCTTTCGAAAGAAAAATGAAAAAACCAACGCAAAACGCGAAGTTTTGCGGCGGTTTCTTTGTATTAAATCTGAAAACGGTTAAAACCGTCCAAATTTAATTATTTGTCATAAGCATGACCGGCAGAGCCGAGCACGTTATTGATCTTATGAGCATACATAGCTTTCATTCTGTCACGAGCAGGACCGAGGTATTTGCGCGGGTCGAATTCAGCGGGTTTGTCAGCGAAGACTTTACGGATACCGGCAGTCATAGCAAGACGGGAGTCGGAGTCGATGTTGATCTTGCAGACAGCAGATTTAGCAGCTTCGCGGAGCTGTTCTTCGGGAATACCGACAGCAGCCTTGAGAGCACCGCCGTTTTCGTTGATGATTTTGACTTCGTCCTGGGGAACGGAAGAAGAACCGTGGAGAACGATCGGGAAGCCGGGGAGTTTTTCTTCGATAGCTTTGAGGACATCGAATGCCAGCGGGGGCGGAACGAGCAGGCCGGTAGCGGGATCGACTGTGCACTGTTCGGGAGTGAATTTGTATGCACCGTGAGAAGTACCGATGGAGATAGCGAGAGAATCAACGCCGGTCTTTGTGACGAAGTCAACAACTTCTTCGGGTTTTGTGTAGTGAGATTCAGCAGCGGAAACTTCGTCTTCAACGCCAGCGAGAACGCCGAGTTCGCCTTCGACTGTCACGCCATACTGGTGAGCATAGTCGCAAACTTTCTTTGTGAGAGCAACGTTTTCATCATAGGGGAGATGAGAACCGTCGATCATCACAGAGGAGAAACCGAATTCGATACAGGATTTGCAAACTTCGAAAGAATCGCCATGGTCGAGGTGCAAGCAGATGGGCACCGGACCTTTGCCGTTGCTGATTTCGCGGGAGTATTCAACTGCACCCTGAGCCATGTAGCGCAGGAGTGTCTGGTTGGCATACTGACGAGCGCCTTTGGAAACCTGGAGGATCACGGGAGATTCAGTTTCAGTACAAGCCTGAATGATCGCCTGGAGCTGTTCCATGTTGTTGAAGTTGAATGCGGGAATGGCATATTTACCAGCCATTGCCTTAGCAAACATATCCCGTGTATTCACGAGACCGAGGTCTTTGTAGTTGACCATGTTGGAATTCCTTTCCTTGATTTTGTTTAGGGTTTAAGTAATTTTAAAGCTAATACAATATACCACGTTTTTCGCTAAAAACAAATTTTTCTCCAACCTTTTTTTCTTTTTTTTCAACTTTCCTCCTTGACTTTTCCTTTTCTTGCTGTATGTTTTTATAAGGGGATTCGGCACAGGGGGTGTCGAAAAATAACCCTTTATCTATTATTGAGACCTATCGAGGTCTGTAAAAAAAGGAGGTGGCTAATGATGAAGAAAACCATCACAGCATTTGTATTCACCGGTTTGTTCACTCTTGCGTTATGCGCAGCAGAAGGTTGTTGCGGTAAATGCAAAGACCCGAAAAAAGATGCCGCATGCAAGGGCAGCAAACAGGAATGCACGGTAAAAAATTGTAATCACCATGCAGCAAAAAAAGCCAATAACAACAACAATGGCACCGAAGTCATCACAACGGAAGAAGAAATCGTGATCATCGGCGAAGCAGTTCCTGCCAACACCGCTAAAACACCCACTCCGGCTGCCGCTAAAACCAAGTAACTTCCTACCCGTTCATGGAATAACATGAACACTTGCGCAGAACTGAATTCCGCAGTTCTGCGCTTTTTTTTATCAATCCGCAAAAAGCGTCTGAACGTTTTCCTGCAGAATCGTCCGGATGGATTCTTCTTTGATTCCCGCATCACGCAAATACGGCAATACACCTTCATGGATCACACCCAAACGATCCACTGCCGTATTCCAGCCTTCCCCATGCAGAGCATTGGCACAATCCATATAACAAATACCGTCATGAGCTAAAAACAGTTTTTTCTCCCAGCCTTTCTGAATCAATTCCACCGCAACCTGCGCTTTGGGAGCAAAAGATTCCCGGTGCAGACGGTCGACTGACACCCAGGCGCCACGCCCAAGCAAATCCAAAGGATATTCTGCCGTCAGGGCGTCCGCCGTATGACCGATGATGATTTTATGGAATGGAATGTCATATTTCGCAAACTCATCCAGCACCTGCAAGCCGGTCTTCCGTTTTGCATGGGTATGGGCGAACACCGGAAGGCCCGTCGCTTTCATGACCAGTGACAGGATCTGGATCACCCGCTGCTGATACGGGGTGATATCGTATTCGAACGCACATTTCAGGAATGCCGGTTTGATTGCGCCATTGAGAATTTCATCAATCATCCAATCCGCCAGAATTTCCGGCGGGGTGGAATTGACAGTAAAACATTCTCCGGTGTAAAAACCGGTGGATGCAATAATATAAACGCCGGATTCTTCCGAGACCCGTTTCAATAACTCCAAATCACGCCCCAAACTCAACGGGGTACCATCAACAATAGTCGTAACGCTGTATTTTTCTTTCACGTATTTGAGCTTTGCAACGGCATCGGGGACTACTTTTGCGGGGTCATTCCACCGGGGATGAAACGCCTGCATGAATTCGGGGGAAGAGCAAATAATATGTTCATGAATAAAAGTTGTCCCCAGATCGGCGACATCCACACTGCCTGTTACGGTATTGATTTTCATCGATACACACTCTCTTTCTGTTCAAAGATCAGCAGCAGCTCATGACAATCCCGATAACTGCTCCCGCCAATGTGATATATTGTAAAATGGTATTTTTTTCGCGGATAATAAGTTTACTGTAAAGGAAAAAGCCGACCATGCACGATGCCACCATCAAAGGATAGGCAATCGCCCCGACTCCATGTTTCGCCAGCGCATCCATGCCGGGATACAACAGAAGATAAGCGCCTGCCAAGTTGAAAAACTGCCACAGGAACAAGAAAATCCAAAGCCATTTTGAACGGAATGTATCACCACAGCGTTTCCACTTGCCGTTACGGGTTATCAGAGTCAATGCAACCACAAAAATACCGCTGGCCAGCGTGACCGACCGGATAACCGGGGAAATATTTCTGCCGACATCGTAATAAGATGGCAGGTTGGAAAGCGTCTGGGAAACACCGGTGATCAAAAAGGCAAGAAACGCAAGCGTTTTCCATTGTCCGCCATTCCCGCTGCTGTTTCCGGACGAATTATCTTTCGAATATCCGCTGAGTGCCAGACAAATCAGAATCAGAAGCACACCGGCAATCCGGATCAGTTTCGGTTCCACGCCGAAGAAAATCATCCCGACAAGGAACGGAACAACCATGGCAGATTGAATAATTGTCCAGACAATGCCATTGGGCCCCGTCTGCATGGCTTTCGACATCAGCTGAAGCATGATCGCATTCAGAAATCCGGCAAAGAAATAAGAAAGGCAGACCAGCAATGTGCCAAGGGTTAACGGGCAATGCGCACCGCCGCCTCCACCGAAACTGGAAATAACCAATCCGGCAGAGATGCCGAAAGTTGCGCCGCAGAATTGAATCACTTCAGGATCAATCTTTTTCTTTGGCGCCTGCCCCATAATGCCGCCGACAATGGTCCAGCTCAAACCGACAACGATCAGAGCAATAATTCCAAAAAGCATAACGATACAGTTTGACTGAGGTAATTATTTTCCGCCAAGGTGACGGAGCCATGCTTCCACAAACATATCCAGGTCGCCATCCAACACGGCTGCGGTGTTACCGGTTTCCGCATTGGTACGCAGGTCTTTCACCATCTGATAAGGCTGCAGAACGTAGGAACGGATCTGGCTGCCCCATCCGATTTCGGATTTTTCACCGGTAAGCTGCTGTGCCTGCTGTCTGCGTTTTTCTTCTTCCAATTCGTACAAACGGGCTTTGAGCATTTTCATAGCCATTGCACGGTTTTTGTGCTGAGAACGTTCCACTTGGCAGGCAACCACCACGCCGGTCGGAATGTGGGTAATACGAACCGCACTGTCCGTACGGTTGACGTACTGTCCGCCCGCACCGGATGCACGGTAGGTATCCACCTTCAAATCTTTTTCTTCGATTTCCAGTTCGATATCTTCTTCCATTTCCGGGAAGGCATCAGCAGAAGCGAAGGAGGTGTGACGGCGTGCGTTACTGTCGAACGGGGAAATACGGACCAGGCGGTGAACACCGCGTTCCGCTTTCAGATAACCGTATGCGAATTCGCCGGTGACTTTCAACACGGCACTCTTGATACCGGCTTCATCACCCGGCTGCATATCAATGATTTCATCTTTGTAACCGCGGCGTTCAAACCATCTGCGGTACATACGCAGAAGAATGCTTGCCCAGTCGCAGGATTCTGTTCCGCCTGCACCTGCGTGAATGTAGAAATAACAGTTGTTGCGGTCGAATTTACCGGAGAGGAAGCTGAGCAGTTCGAGTTTATCGAGATGCTTTTCCAACTCACTCCAAAGGCCATCTGCTTCTTCCAGGAATGCAGGTTCTTCTGCGGCAAGTTCTGCCAATGCAACAAAGTCATCGGCTTCTTTCTTCAATTCGAGGAACGGTGCGATGGAGTTCTTCGCGGCACTGAGTTCCTGAACCGTTGCCTGTGCATTATTTTTGTCATCCCAGAAATCAGCTCTGGACATGGTTTCTTCCAGTGCGGCGATCTTTTCTTTGACTTCATCCAGCTTGAGGAATGCGGCAAGGTGTTCAACACGCTCTGTCACATTACGGCTGTGCTCTCTTAATTCTTCCAATTCCATAGTCGTCGATCTTTCTCATAAAAGTTATATCAAAATTTTTATACGCTTATAACATATCACACTTTTTTAAATGTTCAATAAGATTTTCTTCAATTCTGCCGTCTTTTTTTTATAAAATAAGTTTTTTTAAGAAAATCTCCATTCTTTTTCGTTTTTCCGCTTGCAAAACAAGAGGAAAATGCTAAAGTACTGTCAAGTTTGATTTTTTTAATAAGTATTGAGGTGTACAAATATGAACATACAAGGTGTTTTCCGCCACTGTCTCGATAAAGTCTTCCCCGTCGATGCGGACTGGAAAAATGATTATCGCAGCGGTTCTGCGCTCAAAGGAGAAAGGTTTTCCATGCAGTTCGTATACCGGGTAGAGAATTTCCTCCCCGCCGACGTCTCTTTTGAATTGAAATCTCCTCTGAAAAAATACTGCACCATGCGCCGGGTGGAACTCGTCCCCGCACGCTATCTCGTAACCGACGGCTTTGCAGGCCCTGCCGCAAATGATCTGAAGCCCGGTCTCTACCCCGACCCGCTGCTGAACGTTGACGGCAAATTCAGAAAAACACACAACTGCTGGCATGCACTCTGGATCGATGTGGAAATCCCCAAATCCTGCAAGCCCGGCAAATATGAAATCGAACTGACCGGTTCCGTATTCGATCGCTGGCAGCCGGATAATATCCCCTCAACCGTGGGTAAATTCACGCTCGAAGTCATCGACGCCGTTCTCCCGGAACAGAAACTGATTCATACCGAATGGTTCCATGCGGATTGTATCGCGGCATATTATAAAATCCCCGTTTGGAGCGAAGAACACTGGCGGATTATTGAAAATCATTTCCGCGCCGCCACATCTCACGGGATCAATATGATCCTGACGCCGGTCTTTACGCCGCCGCTGGATACCGCGGTCGGCGGAGAACGCCCGACGGTTCAGCTGGTTGATGTAACAGTGAAAAACGGTAAATATTCGTTCGATTTCACCCGTTTGACAAAATGGATCGATCTGGCATTTGCCTGTGGATACAAATATATTGAAATATCCCATCTGTTCACCCAGTGGGGAGCCGCATTCTGCCCGAAAATCATTGCCAATGTAAACGGAAAAGAAAAACGTATTTTCGGCTGGGATGTGAAGGCTGATTCAAAAAAATATCAGGATTTCCTCGGTGCATTCCTCCCGGAATTGACCGCATACCTCAAAAAGAAGAAATTGCAGGATGTCACATTCTTCCACTGTTCCGATGAACCGAACTTGAAACAGTTGGAAACTTACACCAGTGCTGTCAACATCCTCCGGAAATATCTGAAAGATTTCAAGATTTGTGACGCATTGAGCCATACCGATTTCTATGAAAAAGGTTTGGTCACACTGCCGATCCCCAGCGAAAATAATCTGGATGATTTCGTAAAGCTCAATGTCAAACCGCTTTGGACTTATTACTGTTGTTCCCAGCTCGATCGGGTTCCGAACCGGGTATTCGCCATGCCTTCGTTCCGTAACCGGGTATTGGGCATGATTCTTTACCAGTACGATGTAACAGGGTTCCTGCAGTGGGGCTTCAATTTCTATCACTCCCAGTATTCCATCCGGACAATCGACCCCTGGTCAAATACGGATGCCGATGAAGGATTCCCTGCCGGTGACTCCTTTATGGTTTACCCCGGAGAAGATGGCACAGCAATCGATTCTCTGAAACTGGAAGTCATGTATCAGGGTTTGCAGGATATGCGTGCCTTGCAACTGTTGGAAACCTATATCGGCAGAAAGAAAGTCGAAGCCATGCTGGATAAAGCATCCAATGGCAAAATGACCATGTTCTCGTATCCCGGCTCCGCAGATGAAATTCTGAAGCTGCGCAATAAAATCAATACTCTGATCCGGAAACATTCTACAGGAAAATGATATAATGGGCAAGAAAGCAAGACAACGCAGAAACTCTGAATTCACTGAAAAAAGCCGGATGTTCCGGGGGACATTCTCCGCCGCCGCTGCCGGTTTCGGTTTCTTCCTGCCCGATGATGATACAGGAAAAGAATTCTTTGTGCCTCCCACAGGTATCGGTTCCGCACTCGATGGCGATTATGTGGAAGCCCAGGTATTTTATCCCGACCGCCACGGCAGAGTCTTCGGACGTCTCGCAAAAGGCCCCGTCGCCTACATTCAGTCCGTCATTGAACGGGGAAGAAAATCCATCGTTGCAAGAATGGACAGCCGTCACACCGCCCAGCCTCTTGACCGGCATCTGCCGGAAAGCATTGCCGTCAACTCCGTTCCCCGTGGGACAAAAGTCGGAGAATGGGTCAAGCTGCGCCTTCTTTCCGATGGCTCCAAACATACCGAAAAACTCCGCGGAGCTGTGGAAGAACGTCTCGGGACTGCCGGGACCGTGGAAGGCGACCTCAATGCCGTTGCCGCAGAATTCAAGCTGGAACCGCCATACACACCGGAACTGGAAAAATCTGCCTCATCCGTCAAACGGGCTGAAATCGAACGGGAAGATATGACGGAGCTTTCCGCCATCACCATCGACCCCTCGGATGCCTGCGACTTTGATGATGCTCTGACCATCGCCGTCACCGGCAAGAATGAAGTCACTCTGGGTGTACACATTGCCGACGTTGCCGCCTGGATCCGGAACGGTACCAAGTTTGATAAGGAAGCGGCAAAACGCGGCTTCTCCTCCTACCTGCCTGGCCGTTTCCTCCCCATGCTGCCGAAAACGTTGACGAAAAAAATCAGCTTGCAGCAGGATCAGATATCCCCCGCGCACAGTGTCATGTTCACCATCCGCCGTAACGATGGAAAAATATTGGCAACGAAACGTCTTCATACCACCATTCGGGTGAAACACCGTTTGACTTATGATCAGGTCCAGCGTTTCCTTACCGATCCTGCGGACACTCCGGCGGATTGGGATAAGACATTCAAGACGGAACTGCAACTGCTGGCAACGACCGTGAAACGTCTCCGGGCACAGCGGTTGAGACAGGAAGAATTTCTGATGATCGACACCGTCGACACCCGTGCATTGTGCGATGAAGCAACAGGCAGAGTTACCGCCATTGATAAACGCAAACAATCGGAAGCGGATCAGTTGGTGGAAGAATGTATGCTTGCGGCAAATTCCGCCGTTGCCAATGAATTGATTGAACGTCAGGTACCGGGCATGTATCGCATACACGATTACCCAACGCCGGAAAAGATTGAAGAATTTTCCGCTTTTGTTCAGAATTCCTTCAAACTCAAAACGGGCGATATTCTTTCCTCCCGCAAGAACTGCCAGAAATTCCTGAATTCCGTGCCGGACGATCACAGAAAGAGCGTCATCCTTTCCGCATTTCTCCGGGCATTGCCCCGCGCCATGTATGCGGAAGACCCGGCAATTCATTACGGTTTGGGCAAGACCCGTTACAGCCACTTCACCAGTCCCATCCGCCGTTATACGGATCTTCTGATTCATCAGCAGCTTTGGAATCTGGACTTGAAGAAAAATTTGAAATCGAAGAAATTCATGGGAGAACAGGCACTCCGCTGCACCAAGCTGGAAGAAGCCAACGACAATGCATTTTTTGCCGCCAATGACCGCATGAAACTTCATTATCTGCTGCAGAATCATGAATTGGAAAACGGCACATTGTATGAAGGCGTCATCACAAAAGTGACAGCCGGCGGACTGTTGTGCGAAGTGCAGGACCTGGGCTTGTACGGTTTTGTCCCCTCCACATTCCTGCACAGCGGAAATTATCGCAGAAGCCGCAACCGTCACGCGGCAAAGTATGAAGGAAGTCACACGGAATATAATGCCGGTGACTTTGTATATCTGGTTCTTGATTCGCTGGATATGGTACATGGAAGTGCCGTATTCCGGATCTCGATATAGTATTTCACAGCACTCATCAACACTTAACACAAGGAGAAAAAAACATGCGTGCTTTTTCAAAGATCTCACAGGATTGGTGGGATTACACAACATTGGATCGGGATATTCTCGATGCTGCCGCCCGTATCACTCTTGATACCCTGAAGAGCTATGAACGCCCCGGCTTCAAAATCAATCTGTACAACACATTCCAGGAATTCTACTGCGCGGAAGCTCTGGAATACATCCGCTGCTGGATGAAAGCTACTGCAGATAATCCCTGCGGTATCTGCGGCCCGATCGGCCCCACAGAACAGCTCCCCCTCGTTGCTCAGATCGTCAACGAAATGAACCTCTCCCTCAAACATGCTCACTTCTGGGGCATGGATGAATGGGCTCTCGAAGGCGACGTTCCCGCAGGCATGGACTTCCCCCTCGGTTTCGCTAAAGCTGACTGGGATCTCTGCTTCTCCAAGATCCGTCCCGAACTCCGCATGCCCAAAGAAAACATGCACTTCCCCAGCGATGGTCTCGATGCATACATGAAATCCTATGATGAAGCAAAATGTCTCATCATGCAGGGTGGCCAGGGCGAAACAAAACACTGGGCATTCAATGACCCCGTCCGCCGTACCGGCCAGTACAAAGATGCTCCCCCGACTCCGGCTGAATACCGTAAACTCGGCACACGCCTGGTCGAACTGCACCCGATCACTCTGATCCAGAACGCCAGAACATCCGGCGGCGGTACGGTTCAGAACGTTCCCTGCCGTGCATTCACAGTCGGTCCCCAGGAAACATGGAAATCCGGTCAGGTCTCCATCTGGCATCCGGGTCACCATGACAATCCCTTCGGCATGCGCCTGACAACCTACATGATCTCCAACAAGATCGCAGACAGTACCGTTCCCATGTCCCTCCTCAGCGAACATGATGACGTTGTATTCAACTTCTACGCCCCCGGTTTCGGCGTTTGTGATGTGGAGATGCACTAATGGCTAAACGCGCTTTTGCTATCGCATGCCATCCCGATGATATCGAATTCATGATGGCTGGTACTCTTATCCGCCTCAAAGAAGCCGGATATGAAATCCATTATATGAATATCGCTGACGGCGCACTCGGCGGCAACATGCTCAAACATGCTGCTCTCGCTGCCCGCAGACGCGAAGAAGCTATGGCTTCCGCTGCTATGATCGGCGCTATCTTCCACGAATCCATCACCCATGACCTGGAAGTCTTCTACAACACCGAACAGCTCACTAAAGTTGTCCGCGCTGTCCGCGAAGTCGATCCCGAAATCGTTCTGACTCACGGTCCCTACGATTACATGGAAGACCACATCAACGCCGGTCGTCTCGCCGTATCCGCTGCTTTCTGCCGCGGTATGGGCAACTTCCGCGGAGTGGAAGATGTCGCTCCCGTTGCAACTGACGTGGCAGTTTATCACTCTCTGCCCCTTTCTCTGAAAGATCAGTTGAACAAGCCCGTCATTCCCGATATGTTCGTCGACGTCACTTCCACCATCCCCATGAAACGTCAGATGCTGAATTGCCATCAGACTCAGAAACAGTGGCTGGATGAAAGTCAGAAGCTCGACGCATATCTCGATGATATGGCTAACAGAGCAAAAGCTATGGGTCAGCTCTGCGGCAAATGTGAATATGCCGAAGGCTGGATCCGCCATAATCCCTGCGGATTCTGCGCGGATGATTTCGATCCTCTGAAAGAAATCGCCATCGCTTGACGTTAAATTCAAACGGATACGGTTCCCCTGTTCCGCAGGTGCCGTATCCGTTTTTTTCAACAGACGGTGCTTATGAATTGCTTTTATAATGATAATCAGAAACGGATCCTGAAACTCAAACAGGAACGCTTTCTCTCCCCGGATGACTGGTTTGCATTGTTTTCCGGATGGACTCCCGACGATCGGGAATTTGCCGCAGCCCATGCCAGAGAAGTCGCGCATACTCATTTCGGCAATAAAATCTATGTACGCGGTCTGATTGAATTTTCCAATCATTGCAAAAATGATTGTCTTTACTGCGGAATACGCCGCTCCAATCTTTGCGCGGAACGGTACCGGCTCACAGAAGATACCATCTTGGAATGTTGTCACGCCGGATATCAATACGGTTTCCGTACGTTCGTTCTGCAAAGCGGCGAAGATGGTGCATTCGGACCAAAACGTCTGATTCCACTCCTGCAAAAAATCCGCAGAGAATTCCCCGACTGCGCAATCACTCTCTCCGCAGGAGAATATCCCTCCGAGACTTACAAGGCGTTTTTTGATGCCGGTGCAACCCGTTATCTCTTGCGTCACGAAACGGCTGACCCGGTTCATTATGCAAAACTTCACCCCGACGGCATGAGTTGGGAAACACGCATGGAATGTCTCCGGAATCTGAAAAGGGCCGGATTCCAGACCGGTTGCGGTTTTATGGTCGGTTCCCCCTTCCAGACAGCGGAACATCTGGTCAAAGAAATGTTATTCCTCCACGATTTTCAACCGGAAATGATAGGCATCGGCCCATTCATTCCTCATAAAGATACGCCGTTCCGTGATGAAAAGGCGGGCAATGTGGAATTGACATTATTCCTGTTGAGTCTGTTGCGTCTCCAGCATCCGAATATTCTTCTGCCTGCCACAACGGCATTGGAAACGTTGGAACACAAAGGCAGAGAAAAAGGCATCCTTTCCGGAGCCAACGTCATCATGCCCAATATCACACCGGAAGATATGCGGAAAAAATATCTGCTGTATAACAATAAATATAACGGCAGTCTGAAAGAAAATATCCTGCAATCTCCGCTTCAGCAGCAAATGCAGGATATCGGTTACGAAATTGTTATCGACCGGGGCGATTACCGGTAAAAATCAATCAAAAAATTCTTCACGGTTCAAGAAGCAGATCCCGGATCTGATTCAATGTTTCTTCGCGGATTCCACATTCAGCCAGATAAGCACCGACCTGTTCATTGATCGTGCCGCTCGGAACATAACTTTCCCATTTCTCCAGGAATTTCACCATGACTTCCGTATGACGGGAACGTCCCTGTGCCAGGGAAAGATTGGAAAGTTCGTATTCCAGCAACAAATCTTCCAGACTCATTCCCAACGCAGCGCCAAGCAGAAACGCAATCGTACCAGTACGGTCACAACCACCCTGACAATGCATGTAAAGCGGATAGGTTGACGGCTTGGCAAAAAGCTCGAACATCTTCTTGATCCGTTTTCTTTCGTTGGGTGAAAAAATACCGAACGGCTTTTCGCCGATATCATAATTTTTCCAAGTGGCATACGCATAAATGGCAAAAGGTTTATGACGCACTTTGCCATTGAATCCTTTAAACGGCTTCACATCATCGCCGCGCAAATCAAGATCGGTATGCAAGGAAAGATCATCAAGCAGCGTCTCGATCCCACGTTTGCTGATGGGACGTTTTGTTGTCGGCCAGGTTTGAAACTGTGCACCACGGAAGACCATCCCATAACGAATCTTTCTGCCATCAATACCACGCCATCCGCCAAGATCACGGGCATTCGTAACGCCATCAATAAACAGGAATCGGGGGGCATCTTCCGCAAGCATGAAAGTCCGCACGTCACTGCGTCTGCCGTCGACGGAAACCACACGCCAATAATAAGGAATACCCGGCACAAGATTATATACGGTCTTCCGGCGGGATGCAGGAAAATTCCGGCACTTCCGCATGGCAGGCGAATCGGATATCTGCAATGTACATGACGTCATTTCCAGATTCTGCCAGCTGAAAACAATACCTTTCGGGTGAGAAAATTCTTTTCTGCAGTAAGGGACGCTGTCACCGGGAAACGCAGGGCCGAGATGACAGGGCTCCTGAAAGAATTGATCGATTTCCGGCGTTCTCATGGAAAGAACGGCATGATCTGCGGGGCTGGACAGAATGATTTTTTTCATAAGCGGAAAGTACCTTACATAAAGTTAACATATTGTAGTACTATAACATCAGAAAGAAAGATTGCAACTGCAGCGCGGGATAAAATCATAAAAAACAGATTTTAAACTTGCAAAACGTAAAATACAGGATATATTTATATCCAATCTGACGGTGCAGGTTCTCACAAGCCTTCACGGGAAGAGCAAAACAATTTTAATATCCTGAATGGAAGGTACAGCATTTCCGCTGCATCTGAAGAGAAAGGAACAAGAAACAAATGCAAGAGAAACGGATCGCTCTGCTGGGGATTATTGTGGAAAACAAATCCGCCACGGCAGAGATCAATCGGCTGCTCCATGAGTGTGGAGAATACATTGTCGGGCGTCTGGGTATCCCGTACCGGGAACGGAAGATCTCGATTATCAGCGTTGTGCTTGATGCACCGCAGGATGCGGTCAGCACCTTATCCGGTAAACTGGGAATGCTTCCCGGCGTCAGTGTAAAAGCAATCTATTCCAAACAGGTTTTCGAAGACAACAACAACATTTACGGAGAATAAGACTATGTACGATATTATGTCACCCCATGCCGTTGATTTTATTGATGACGGCGAAATTCTGGATACACTCCAATACGGCGAAGCGCATAAACACGACAAGGAACTCATCAACCAGATCCTGAAAAAAGCCGCCGAATACAAAGGACTCACACACCGGGAAGCTCTGGTATTGCTGGACTGCGATCTGCCGGAAGAAAACAAAAAGATTCTGGATCTTGCCAAGGAAATCAAACAAAAAATCTACGGCAACCGTATCGTCATGTTTGCCCCGCTCTATCTCTCCAATTATTGCATCAACGGGTGCACATACTGCCCCTATCATGCAAAAAATAAACATATCCCCCGGAAGAAACTGACGCAGGAAGAAATCAAAGCGGAAGTCATCGCTCTGCAGGATATGGGCCACAAACGTCTGGCATTGGAAACCGGGGAGCACCCCACGATGAACCCGCTGGAATATGTTCTGGAAAGTATCAAGACCATCTATTCCATCAAGCACAAAAACGGTGCCATCCGCCGCGTGAATGTCAATATCGCCGCAACCACGGTGGAAAATTACCGCAAACTCAAAGATGCCGGAATCGGTACTTACATCCTCTTCCAGGAAACCTATAACAAGAAGATGTACGAAGAACTCCACCCCACCGGCCCCAAAAGCGATTACGCATGGCATACAGAAGCCATGGACCGCGCTATGGATGGCGGAATCGATGACGTCGGCTGCGGCGTTCTCTACGGACTCGGCACATACCGTTATGACTTTGTCGGACAATTGATGCATGCGGAACACCTGGAAGCAGCGAAAGGCGTCGGCCCCCACACGATCAGTGTTCCCCGTATCCGCCCGGCAGACGATATTGATGCAGCGGAATTTTCCAATGCCATTTCGGACGATATCTTTGAAAAACTGGTAGCAGTCCTGCGTATCAGCGTGCCGTATACCGGAATCATCATCTCCACCCGCGAATCCCAGAAAGCACGGGAACGGGTCCTTGCAGTGGGCGTCTCCCAGATCTCCGGCGGCTCCCGTACCAGCGTCGGCGGCTATACAACGGAAGAACGTCACGACGAAACAGCCCAGTTTGATGTGAGCGACACCCGTACATTGGATGAAATCATCAACTGGCTGCTCTCCCTGGGCTATATCCCGAGTTTCTGCACAGCCTGTTACCGGGAAGGCAGAACGGGCGACCGTTTCATGAGTCTGGCGAAGACCGGACAGATTGCCAACTGCTGTCAGCCGAATGCACTGATGACGCTGAAAGAATATCTGGAAGACTATGCGTCAGAAGATACGAAAGCGAAGGGCGAAGCAGTGATCGCGGCGGAAGTGGAAGAGATCCCGAATGAAACGGCGCGGAAGGTCGCCAAGGAACGTTTGGTGAAAATTGCGAACGGGGAACGGGACTTCAGATTTTGACATTTTGTGCATAAAAAGCAGGAAAAACAAAAAACTTTTGAAAAAAAAGCATATTCCGGCTTGCAGAATGAAAAAAAGATGATATATTAAATGGATTATTTCCAAAACAGAAGAATTTTAACAACAACGTAGCAGGAGCAAAAAACATGTACGCTGTAATTGCAACCGGCGGAAAACAGCACAAAGTGCAGGAAAACGACATCCTTTCCGTGGAACGTATTCCGGGCGAAGCCGGCGCCAAAATTGAAATCACGGAAGTTCTCGCAATGGGCGAAGGTTCTGATCTGAAGATGGGCACACCCACAATCGAAGGTGCAAAAGTCCAGGCTGAGATCGTCGAACAGTATCGTGGTCCGAAACTGATCGTCTTCAAAATGAAACGCCGTAAAGGTTACAGAAAACGCAAAGGACATCGTCAGGAATTGACGAAGATCAAAATCCTGTCCATTGCATAACAGGGAAAAAATGCCATGAAATATGATTCAAACGGGGCATTGCTGGAAACGGAAATACCCGGTTTACCGCGCCCGCACCGCGGCAAGGTGCGGGATATCTATGATTTGGGTGATACCCTTTTGTTCGTTGCCACCGACCGTATCAGCGCATTTGACTGCGTGATGCCGAACGGAATTCCGGATAAAGGCCGTGTCCTCACAGCTCTTTCACTTTTCTGGTTCGAGTATCTCTCCTGGGCTCCCAATCACCTGGTCTGCTCAGAAGTTTCAGATTTCCCGCCGGAACTGCGTAAATACGCAGCTGACTTGGATAAACGTGCTTTGATCGTTAAAAAGGTCAAAACCATTCCGCTGGAATGTATCGTGCGCGGTTATCTCTCCGGCAGTGCCTGGAAAGAATATCAGAAAAGCGGAACCGTAAGCGGAATTAAACAGCGCGCTGGTTATCAGCTCTCTGAAAAGTTGGATCGTGCTATGTTCACTCCGTCCACAAAGGCGGAAACAGGGCATGACGAAAACATTTCAATCGAAGAAGCCGGCGAACTGATCGGAGAAGAAAAGGCAGAAAATCTTGCCGATTTCGCTCTCCGTATCTACAAAGATGCTGCAAATCACGCTGAAAAATGCGGAATCATTCTGGCTGACACAAAATTCGAATTCGGGGAAGAAAACGGCGAGATCATTCTCATCGACGAAGTTCTCACTCCCGATTCCAGCCGCTTCTGGCCCAAGGAAGACTATATCCTCGGTAAAAACCCGCCCAGTCTGGACAAACAGTATGTCCGTGACTATCTGGAAGGGCTTGACTGGGATAAGACTCCTCCCGCCCCCGCACTTCCCGAAGACGTCGTCGCCAAGACACGTGAAAAATATCTGGAAGCGCTCAAAGCAATCACCGGAAGAACATTCTGAATTTGATCTATTCGATCGGAAACGGTTTTATACCGTTTCCGGTCACTGTTTTTTATCCGCCTGTTTTATTTCAGGCGGATTTTATGTCTAATCGTATCGTATAAGAAAGTGAAGGTGCAATTTGGATCAGGAAAATCCCGTTAACTCTGTAGGGGTAGTCACTCCTTGCGACTTCCTTTTCGGTACAACAGACGCAGATGCCCTCCCCCTTGATAAGGGCGCAAAACTCCGTAATGTCAATATCCGTTACGAAGTATACGGTACTCTTTCCGAAAAGAAAGATAACGCCATTCTCGTGGAACATGCTCTCACCGGAGATGCTCACCTGGCAGGCTATCACTCTGTCAACGATAAAAAACCCGGCTGGTGGGATACCATGGTCGGTCCCGGTAAAGCCTTTGATACCAACAAATATTTTATCGTTTGCAGCAATATTATCGGCGGCTGTTCCGGCTCCACCGGGCCCAGCTCGATCAATCCGGAAACCGGTAAGCCTTACAACATGGATTTCCCCGTCATCACCATTGGCGACATGGTTCGTGCGCAAAAACGGCTGATGGATCACCTGGGCATTGAAAAATGGCTTTGTGTTGCAGGCGGTTCCATGGGCGGCATGCTGGCATTGCAGTGGGGAATTGAATTTCCCGAACACGTGAATGCCATTATTGCCATTGCCACCACCTCCCGCATTTCTCCCCAATCCATTGCATTCAACTGGGTTGGCAGAGAAGCGATCATGGGTGATCCGAACTGGAAAAACGGCGAATATCAAAACGAGCAGCCTCAGCGCGGACTTGCCATTGCCCGTATGCTGGCGCACATCACTTATCTCAGTGATGAATCCATGCGGAAGAAATTCGGCAGATCCCTTCAGGATTCCGCGGATTATTCCTTTGACTTCGATAAAGACTTCAAGATTGAGAGTTACCTGCAGCATCAGGGTATGCGCTTCGTCGAACGCTTTGATGCCAACTCTTACTTGTATATCACCCGTGCAATTGACTACTTCGATGTATCCGATTCTGCGGAAGGCGATCTCTCCAAAGCCTTTGCAAAGATGAAACATGCAAAGTACATGGTCGTTTCCTTCTCCAGTGACTGGCTTTTCCCGGTTTATCAATCCAAAGAACTGGTGAAGGCATTGCTGGATAATGGAATTGATACCACCTATTGCAACATTGAATCGTCTTACGGACACGATGCATTCCTGTTGGAAACAGAAACCCTCGGCACACTTGTCTCCGGCTTCCTCTCCAACTGCTATCTGGAGGTGTTAAAATGACGCAGAACTCAAAAGTAAATCATACAGTTACAGACGAACTTCTTTTGCGTAATGACCTGGTAACCATCCGGAATATGATCCCCGATGGCGCACGCATTCTTGACCTGGGCTGCGGCTCCGGACGCCTTCTCAAAGCATTGAAGATTGATAAAAATGCAAAAGTCATCGGTGTGGAACGGGATCAGAACAAGATTCTGGAATGTGCTGTCCGCGGCGTGCCGGTCATTCATGCAAACCTTGACGACATGCTGGAATCCTTCACGGACAACACCTACGACTATGTGATTCTCTCCCGTACGCTCCAGGCGGTTCACCGTCCGGACCTTCTCTTACAGGAAATGGTGCGGATTGGCAAATACGGGATTATCTCTTTTATGAATTTCGGGCACATCAACGCGCGAATTCAATTGATGTTCGGCAATATGCCGGTGAACCGGAACCTGCCCAGACCGTGGTATGACACCTCCACGATTCACCCTGGCACGATCTCCGACTTGCGCAATCTCTGCAAGACTCTTGATATTAAGATTTTGCAAGAGATTCCATTAACCGCACGTGGAGACTTTCTCCCCGGATTGGCAAAACTCTGCCCGAACCTGTTTGCATCCAACTCTATCTTTATTATTTCCAAATAAACGGTGTCCCATTTTCATTGGGGCAAACCGGCGAATAATAAAACAGAAAATATTCCAAAAACAGGTTGTAATTCAGCCCTTTCGGTGCTATATTACCAACATTATCAAAACAAGATGGATGTGGCGGAAGATTGCTGCATTTCTTTTTAACGTCAGGCTTTTTAACCGGAAAGAATGTAGAATATGAGCGAAGCAGTATCAGGAAATACCAGAGAATGTGTGCTGCGGAATCCGAAAGGACTCCATGCCAGACCGGCAGCTGTTTTTGTTCAATCTGCCCAGGTTTTTCAGGCAGATATTGAAGTTTGCAATACGGTTAGCGGCGTTGTCGCTGACGGTAAAAGTGTTCTTTCCATGTTGATGCTTGCCGCTCCCTGCGGCACAAAAATCCGCCTGACCGCCAACGGCGCGGATAAAGCAGAAGCGCTCAAAGTGTTGGGCGACCTTCTGGAATGTGGACTTGATGACGATGATGAGTGAGAATCCCGTCAAGGTAAAAAAAGAAATTCTCTTTCACGGTATCCCTGCATCTCCCGGGATTGCAGTCGGCCCTGTATTCCTTGCAAAATCCGCAGAACTTGATCTGGATGAAAACACCGTGCATACCATCGCAGAGGATCAGGTTGATAAGGAAATTGAATTCTTCCGGCAGGCTCTTGAGCTGACCAGAAACGATATCAAGGCGACGCAGACAAAAATGCAGGCAACCATTCAGAAACGTTCTGCCGACGTCTTTGCCGCCCATCTGCTGATTGTTAACGACCGCATGCTGATTCGTGATGTGGAAGACACCATCCGGAATCAGAAACTTGCCGCCGATACCGCTTTCTCCCGTTCCATTCAGAAATATATTACGATCATCCGCAGTATGCAGGATACTTATTTTCAGGAACGGGCGGGCGATATTAAAGACGTTGCCGCACAAATCATGAACAATCTGCGCGGGTTGACACGGCCTTCGCTGAGCAATATGCCCACACAATCCATTGTGATTGCAAAGGATTTGACTCCTTCTGATACCGCAATGCTGGATCGGGAAAAAGTCCTCGGGTTTGCCACTGAAACCGGCAGCCGGACCTCTCACACAGCCTTGCTGGCACGTTCTCTCCAAATACCGGCAGTCGTCGGTATGCAGCACTTTGTGGAACGTCTGGAAGAAGGCGACCGGATCATTATCGACGGCTACATGGGCATGGTCATTGCTCATCCGGCGGAAGAAACGGAAGCCCTTTACCGGGAAAAAATGGAACAGAAGGAAAAGCTTTACGCCGAACTGCGCAAAGAAAGCCGTATGCGTGCGGAAACGCTGGATGGCTACTGTATCCGCCTGCTCGCGAACGTGGAAGGTTTTGATACCCTCGATCAGCTGCAGGAATACGGTGCGGAAGGCATCGGTCTGTTCCGTACGGAATTCCTGTTCCTCAATGCCACACAGCTGCCGTCGGAAGATGAACAGTATCAGGCTTACAAGAAAATGGTGGAATCTCTTCAGGGGCAGCCGGCTGTGATCCGTACCCTTGATGTGGGCGGAGATAAACTGGATGACACCCTGTTCCCGTTCCGGGATCAGAACCCGTTCCTCGGGATGCGTGCCATCCGTCTGAATGAGCTCAATCCCGACCTGTTGAAAACGCAATTACGTGCCATTCTCCGGGCATCAGCACATGGCGATATCAAACTGTTGTTCCCCATGGTCTCCTCGGTGGAAGAACTGGATACACTGCTGGTACTGGTCGATGATGTACGTACCGAATTGCGTCAGGAAAAGATTGCATTTTCTGAAAATATGGAAATCGGCATCATGGTGGAAATCCCGTCTGCCGCGATTCTGGCAGAACAATTTGCAAAGAAAGTCGATTTCTTCAGTATCGGTTCCAACGACCTGGTACAGTATTCTCTGGCGGTGGACCGGACCAATGAACGTGTTGCCTATCTTTACAAGCCGACAAATCCTGCGATTCTGACCCTGATCAAACAGACAGCAGATGCCGCCCGGAAAGCGGGGATCTACACAACCGTTTGCGGCGATATCGCAAGTGATCCGGCAATGACTGCATTATTGATCGGGCTGGGTGTGCGGGAATTGAGTATGCCGCCCTCCTCCATTTCCATTGTCCGGCGTGTGATCCGCCAGATCCGGTTCTATGATACGGAGCGGCTTGCAGCGGAAGCATTACAATGCACAACTGCGGCAGAAGTACGTTCTCTGGCTCAAACATTTCTGAATAAAGCAGCCCCCGGCGTTGCTGCATTGTAAAAGCTGTAAAAAAATTCTTTTCTGTATTGAATTCTGCATAAAACGGGAGTATATTGTGCATATTCATAACAGGTCCGGAAGGAAGCAGCTTTTTATGTGCCGATACATGCATGAAAAATATAATCAAAGAGGTGTACTGCAATGTCGATGATTCAGGAGCAGTCTCATTCTCTTTCCCAGCAGACAACGCTGCATACTGCGTTGGAGGCTCGACAGCTTCATTCCCTGGAATTTCTCACCGCCTCCATTATGGAGCTGGAACAGAAGATCGCCACCGAAATTCAAATGAATCCGGTACTGGAAGCGGTTCAGCCCGATATTTATTCTTCCGAACCCGATTTGCCGGAACGGCTCCCCTCCACGGATACGGATTATGATGAAAACCGGGATGACTTTCAGGACAGTCTGGATAAAATGCTGACCGCCGAAAGTTATGAACAGATGGTCGTTCCGGATATTCCATCCGACGGCAATGCAGATGCGATCCGCGATGCCCAGGAACGACGGCAATATCTTTTCGATTCGCTGGAAAATCCCGCGCCGAATCTGCAGCAATATCTGCTGGATCAGTTGCGCTGTACCCCCTGTTCCAAAAGTATCCGCCATGCAGCGGCTGAAATCATCGGCAGCATTGATGAAACAGGCTATCTGCGGACGGCGGAAGGTGACATTGCACAAAGTACATCCTGCTCCCTTGCCGTTGTGGAAAAAGCACTGAAACTGGTTCAGAGTTTTGAGCCCCCCGGTATTGGCGCAAGAACGCCGGAAGAATGTCTGATCCTTCAGCTGAAACGCAAAAAAATCCCCGTCGCTCTTTACGAAAAACTCCTTTATGACTGCGGGGAAGATTTGATGCGGAACCGGATGCCGAAAGTCGCAAAAGACCTGGGAGTCGATGTAGAAGAAGTCAACGAGATGCTGACCGTGTTGCGGAAACTCAATCCTCACCCCGGCTCCGCATTTTCCGGCAGCACTGCGCCTTACATCTTCCCGGAAGGCACCGTCCGCAAACGGGAGGACGGCGAATATGAAGTCATTGCCAACCGCGAACATCTGCCGTCATTCCGGATATCCGAAAAGTATCTTGACATGCTGACGGATCCAGCTACGCCGGAGGAAACCAGAAAATATTTGAAAGAAAAGATTCTTGACGGCAAGCAACTGGAAAAAAGTCTGGATTTGCGGGAAAGTACCATCATGCGTATCGCTCAACTTCTCGTTGCGGCGCAGCATGATTTTCTGGAAAACGGCCCTGCGGCTCTTCACCCGTTGACCCAGAAAGAAATCGCGGATAAAATGGATGTGCATGAAACAACCATCAGTCGCGCCATTGCAAACAAGTATCTGCAAACACCACGCGGGCTGATTCCGTTCCATGACTTTTTCGCCGGCGGTTATGAGTCGGAAGCGGGCGAAGATATTTCTGTTTCCGGAATCAAGGAAATCATCCGGGAAGCCGTGGAGGAAGAAGATCCCGCCGCGCCGCTTTCCGACAGCAAACTGGAAAAGATATTGAAAGACCGGGGCTACACGGTTGCCCGCCGGACAATTGCAAAATACCGGGAAGAATTGGGCATCCCCTCTTCCCAGGGAAGAAAGGTTTATACATCATGAAATGGTTGAAAGCGCACCCGTATCTGTGGAACGGGATTCTCTTTGCATTGATTGTGCTTTTTGCGTTCTCTATGCGCACATGGCATTATAATACATCGGTGGAAGTTCTGGATTATCAGATGTCAGGGAAAGCGGAAAACGTCTCCATGTTCCGTAAACTGTTCCCCCGGTATCATCAGAACTTTGCCCCGTTCACCATCGAAAGCGCAATGATGTTCACCTACGCGAAAGATGTGGCGGAAGGCCGAGGCGTCCCCGCAGTCGATCAACGGCTTGCCGGACAGGAAGATCTGGCCCCATGGCGGCAGATGAATATGGGCTTGGAATGGTTCCTCGGCTGGGGCTGGAAAATACGTTCCCTCTTCCCATACACCAAACCGACGGCGGAAGAACTGCGGTATCAGGATAATCCGGCGATGGCACAATGGATGAGTGCACAATTGCGTTTCTGGGCATCTCTCACCACCGGATTCATTTTCCTCTGGCTGCTGGCATTGCATTGTTCCCGCCCGCTGGCTGTCTTCGGCGCGCTGCTCCATGCCGTCGCATTGGCGGCGATTGCTCGATCCACTGGACAGGATTTTGTCCGCGGGGAATTCTGTATTCCGTTATACACTGCCAGTCTGGCATTGGCATACAGTGCTTATTCCTGCGGACGGTATTGGAAATACATCCTGCTCGGCGTTTGTGTCTTCCTCTGCTTCGTGACATGGGACCTGTGTCAAATGCTGTTCGGCATCTGGGCGATGTGTGAAATTCTCCGGACGGCATTGGGTTATCCGGTGCGGAAAAGCCGTTATATCACCTGGGGCGTGATTGCTTTTGCCGTGCTGTTGAATGCGGCATTTGTACCGTTCAATCAAACCTACAGTCTGTGGCGGTCTTCTCTGCTCTGGGTTGCGTTGCCATCCTTGGCGGCGGCATGGTATCTGCAGAAAGCAAAGTTTACAATCAAATGGCATCAGGCGGCACGGGGAATTGTCATGTTCCTGATTCCGCTCTGTCTTTATGCGGGCTGGGATCATACCATCAACACCCCGGCATACCGGTCCAATTACAGTCATTTCTCCGAAGCAATGGCGGCAAAACTCAAGTATAAAAACGTGAAACCGCAAGATCCCGCAAAACTTTCTTACGATGCCCGAATCCTGTGGACTCCTTCCATGCATTCGGCAACGTGGGATATTGCCACCTCATTCTTCCCCAGTTTCCATATCGGAAAATCCATGAACTTTATGCTATTCCGTTTCCTTCTGGGATATCTGCCGGTAACGTTGGGAGTATTCCTCATTCTGCTGTTGACCACCCTCCTTTTCCGGATGCCGCGTCAAACATTCCTGAGATCGTTCCCCGATAACATGCTGCCGGTTCTGTTTACTGTCGGATTCATTTTTGCGTTCGCGCTCATCGTCCGTTATCATGAATTTCTGATTCTTTTCCTGTGCGTCTCTCTGCCGCTGCTGATGCGGGACATGCTCCGGTCATTCCGTTATGCTCCGGCAAAAGTCGTACCGCAGGAAGCCTATACAACAATCTACAAAAAGAAAAAACTTCTGCGCTTCTTCCGTGGCACAATATTAACTGCAGCTGTCGTTTGCCTGGCAATCGAAACATTCTCTTCTTTCGCCGGACGCCGCAGATATACGGGCGACGTGGCATTCACCGACACGGCCAACGTGATCGCCTGGTTCCGCACCGCAAAAGAACAGATGCAAGGGAAAATCGTTGCCGCCAATATCACAGTCGGCCCCATGCTGATGGCGTATACGGGGACAGGTATCACCATGAACCCTCAATTTGGATTGAAGCGCATCCGGGATGCCACGCAGTATTACATTGAAGCTCTCTTTGCAGAAAATGAACTCAAACTGCTGGACTATTGCGAAAAATACAAGGCAGATTATGTCCTTTATCATTGCGGAACACTTTCCGACCACTCCGTCAATGGCATCCGATACATGGCAAATGTCAAACACGTGCCTGCCATGTCACCGGCGAATCTGATGCTGTACCGTCCCGATCGACTCCGCTGGTTCTATCAGGTTCCCCTGCCGCCGGAATATAAAAATATGCGGACTTACCGGGTGTATAAGGTCATCAAACAGGCAGACCGGAAACGTGCAGCGGAATTGACGTTATCCGCCATGGATGCCTCCCTCTCCGGCAGGAAAGCGGAAGCATTGAAATTATTACGGGAAGCATTGACACTGGATCCTCTGCTCCCCATTGCAAGGAATCAATACCGGGCATTGACCGGCAGCAGAAGAGTGCCGGTCCTTACCCTGCATGGGTTGAAGTAAGAGATTAGAGCATTTCTTCGTTTTCAACAACAAGGGGCGTTTCGTATTTTGCAATTCGATCCTTAAGTTTCAACCGTTCTACAAGCAGACGGACAATACTGGGAATCGGCAATGTTGTCACGATGGAAAGCACAATAATAGTATTGAAGAACCGGGGTTCCAGAATTCCCATTTCTTTCCCGATCGCCGCCGCTGCAAGAGTGGCAGAAAGCTGAGGAACGGTCATCAGACCGGCAACCAGACCTTCGCCTTTGCTGAAGCCTGTAATGCGCATGGCAAAGAAGCCGGAGAATACTTTCGACAGGATCAAACCACCGACCGTCAGGCAGATCAACAACAGATTGCCTTTTTCGGAAAACGCAGAGAAATCCGTCTTCATCCCGATCGAGACAAAGAGGAATGGGATCAGGAAGCCGTAACCGATACTTTCAAACCGGCGGAACAGCATCATATCCTGCGCTTTCACAACACGCGACAAGCCCAATCCGGCAATAAATGCACCGACTACCAGATTAATGCCGAAACATTCGCCAATGATAGCAGTCAGCAGGATCACAAAAAGCAGAAGTGTAATGAGCATATCTTCCCCAGGCTGGAAAATTTTCAGCAGATAATTGCCCGCTTTGTTCACTGCAAAAATGGAAACGGCAAGATAAATCAGTACGATCAGCAGAAATACCGGAGTGAAACTGTTGCCCAGCAGGGAGCTGTCCACATGGTCAAAAATCGACAACGTTTCATTGGCAACCATGTGGGATGTATGGCTGGTCTGACGGTGCAGCTGAACGGAAACCGCAAGCAGAATAATACTGGCAATGTCCGTAATCACCGTGGAAATCAACACCGCCGCTCCGAAACGGGTCTGGGAGAGTTTCAGTTCACGCATGACAGGGAACACAATCCCGACAGAGTGGGATGCAAACAGAGAGGCATAGAGCAGTTTACCCGCCAAATCTTCCGGGCGGAAATAGAAATATACCAGATACCCGGCAATCGCAGGCAGCAGAAATGTCAGAATACTCAAAGAAATGACAGGTTTGCGGGCGGCACGGATCAACTTGAAATCGGCTTCCATCCCGGCAAGCGCCATCAGGAACAGCAAGCCCAGCGATCCGAGGGAATTCACCAGACTGTTGAAATGCGCTGCCGTTGTTTCCGGTGCAGTACCGAGAAACGCCAACGCCTTGGAACATACGCCCACCAAATCAAAACCGGTAGGACCGATTGCCATTCCAACGATCAACAACGATATGACCATCGGGATACCGAACCGGCGGAAAAGGAACGGGACGATTCCCATGAAAGCGGTGAATGCGATGAAGAGGATCAAAAATGCGCTGTCATTCATAGTCAGGGGCCTTTCATTTTATCGTTGCTTTAACTCAAGATAACCGTATAATAGCACAATGATCTCATTTTTCAACCGTTTTTAACCGATTTCATAAAAAAAAAACAATTTTTTTCTGCTTTATCCCCCGTATGCACCTTGTTTTTTGCTGCATCTCTGCTAATGTATTAAGAAAAACCAGAGGTCATTATGAAAAAATATCTTTTCCTGTTTCTGCTCTCTGCCGTTGTCCCTTTTGCGGGTGCGGCAGAAAAAAATAAAGCCGGGATATCGCTCATCCTGTTCACCGATTCCATAAAATGTCCCGCATGCATACGGCTCCATAATCAGGTTCTTTCTGCACCGGATGTTAAACAGGAATTGAAGAAGTTTTCCCGCATCGTCACCGCCGACAGAAGCCGGAAAGCAACCATGAATGTGCCAATCGTCAAAGAAGTACAAAAGCAAATTCCCGGCAGAATCCGTCTGCCCTCCGCCGTAATTCTTGGTGCCGATGGCAAAATCAATGGCATGATCACCGGGTTCTTGCCAAAAACTTTTTATTTGAAAGAATTGTGTTTTTACAGAGAACTGCCGCCATTGTTTCAGACTGTCATCCGGGGAAAGGAAAGCGATCTGCAAAGCATCATGTCAACACCCGGATATGTGAAGGCGTCACCCATCGGAACGACTGCGTTGATTACAGCAATCCGACTCCAAAGAGACGATGATTTTCTCCGGACGATGATTCGACTTTCCGATAAAAAAACTTTGCAGCGACAGGATAGTTTTCTGCGTACGGCACTCCATTACGCAGCCGAAGCAAACCGTAAGGAAATCGTCAAACTCCTGCTGGATGCCGGCGTAAATCCAACATTAAAAGATGTCAGAGGCGATACCGCCGCATCCCTCGCCCGCCAGGCGGGACATCATGATGTGGCGGAATTGCTCAGCCGTTAATTATTTTTCGGCTTCGTTTTCTTCATCCGCGTGGAGCTGGGAAGGATATTCCTGCATCGGCTCAACGTCACCGGTCACAGGCATCGGCGTAGCAGATGTCTTGTGGTGTTCATCCCGGATACGTGTATAGGAAATATTGATGGATTTGGTACGTTCCGCAATATTCTGCAAGTGATGAGAAATCTTGGTCACTTCCGCCAGCATTTCAATGAAGATCACGCCGGTAACCGCATTACACTGTCCCGCATTGAGACGGGCAATATGATTTGCTTCGATCTTATCCGCCAATTCGTGAATCTTTGCTTCTGCATCAATTGCTGCCTGAGCCTGTTCCGGAGCATACTGTTCCAGAGAGGCAATGGCATTTTTCGCCTGTTCTTTCAGCATGACATACAAGCCGTTCAATTCTTCTTTGCCGGTTTCAGAAATGCGCTGTTCCGCTTCGCTCAAACGGGTCGTAAGACAAAGAATAATCTCCGTATGGTCAGCAATACGTTCCGCGTCATTGGTACAATGCATCAGCAGAGGAACCAGATCGGCTTGATGTTTGGAGAGACTCCGACGGGTGATTTTGACCAGGTAATCCGTAATTTCAAGCTGATAACGGTCGATTCGTTTTTCCCGTTTCGCCAGCAATTCATAACTTTCCGGATCCGTATTGCAGGGAATAAAGTTTTTCTGAATGGAGCGGTCCACCATCTTCCAGGACTTTTTCAGCATCTTACGGATTGCAAAAACGCTCTGGGATAACGCCAATGCCGGCGTATTCAACAGGTGAGGTTCCAAATACTGATATTTGACTTTTTTGTCATGAATCGGGATCAAACGTTCACAAATCCGGGCAAGCAGCGGGATGAACGGCAGCAGCAGCAGGGTTGCACAGATATTGAACACCGTATGGGCGTTGGCAATCAGACGGGGCGCATTGCCCATGCCATCCGTTCCGAGTGTGCCATCGGTCACAAGATTGACCAATGCAAAGAATACCGGAATTTGTGTTTTGCCCCAGGGAATCCAGAAAGTCAATACCAGAACAAGGGCACCGAGTACGTTGAACAACGTATGTGCCAATGCCGTCTGTTTTGCAATCCGGTTCGCCGCCATCGCCGCCAATTGCGCCGTGATCGTGGTACCGATATTGGAACCAAGCACAAGAGCAACCCCGGTATAAAGGTCAAGAAGTCCGCTGGTCGCAAGGACAATAACGATACCTGTGACGGCGGAGGAACTCTGCACCAGAACCGTGGCAATCAAACCGACAAAAATCGCACCGAACATGGCTCCGACCGGAATCACGCCATCCACGGGCGCACATTCAAAGGTCTTGAAAAATTCAATAAATGTGGGGAATCCGGAAATCGCTTTCAATTCCGTTCCCATTACAGTCAAACCGAAAAACAGCAGACCGAACCCGAGGACCGCTTCCCCCCAGCCGCGCAATTTCTGCCATTTGATAAAGGTCATGATCAACCCGATTACGATTGACGGCATGGCAGCGGCAGCAATGTTCAAAGATACAATCTGCGCCGTAATCGTGGTACCGATATTCGCACCGAAAATAATCCCGATAGATTGAACAAGCGTCAGCAAACCTGCGTTAACAAACCCGATGACCATCACCGTACTGGCACTGGAAGACTGAATAATTGCCGTCACAAGCGCACCGGCAATAATCGCCACAAAACGGTTCCGGCTGAAGAGATAAAGTACGGTACGCATTTTTTCGCCCGCCGCCTTCTGCAAACCGTTACTCATGAATTCCATACCAAGAACGAACAAGGCAAGGCCGCCCAGGACATTCAAAATCAGACTCAATGGATCAATGCCGAGAACCGTCAGCGGAATCGAACGCAGTTTCTGCTCCGGAATTTCCACATTCACATAATATTTACCCGTCTTTTTACCCAGAGTAACAGCAGTCTTTGCTTCCCCGTTTTCATCCGTCAACACTTCAGACTTGGCAAGTTTCACGCCGGATGCAGCAAAATAAACCGGCACACCTGCCCGCGGAGTACCATCGGCATTGATCAAACGGATCCCCACCGCCTGGTCGAGGGTCTTGCCAGCCTGTCCTTCCCGGTCGGCATCCGTTCCCAACAGTTTGACGCCGGAAATAAAACGAAGCCGGATTGCTTTGGATTCATCTCCCTCCGGAAATACTTGCAAATATTGATCGCCGGTCTTTTTCCCGGCTTTGACTTTCACGACTGCCAAACCATCGTTACGTGTTGTGACTTCGGTCGGAGTGATCTCAAGATCGGAACCTTTTTCTGTGCGGAAAACAAGTTTGGCACCGGGAGCGGCAACCATTTTACCCTTTTCGGAATTCTTTTCTCTGCCATAAGCATGAACCATCAAATCGGCAGAATATTCTTCACCGGCAGCAGCACATTGTTCATCACCGGAAAAGACTTTGAGCTGTTTGACGGCAATTGGAGTTTTGTCATTGCAAGCGCAAAGCAAAGTAAGCATGATAACGGCGGCGAGAGAAACAACACTAGAGACGGCACGTCGTAACATAAAAGAATCCTTCCTTGAATTTGGTTAAAAAGGTCACATAATATACACCGTTTTTCCTGTATTTTCAAGGTCATGACATTTTAATATAAGAAAAACATTATAATATATAAGTGCGGAGGGAGGTGTTGAAAGGGCAAAAAAAATGGTGCCCCGGGAGGGGATCGAACCCCCGACCCACTGCTTAGAAGGCAGTTGCTCTATCCTCTGAGCTACCAGGGCACTATTTTGTGCATATAGGTAATTTATCACAAAAGTACAGAAAATCAATACCTGAGATAAAAAAAAATCGAAAAAAAAACGGATTGCACAGAAAAACTGCGCAATCCGTGGCTATAAGGTGTCAAAATAAGACTTATTTCAGACCGGCTTTGACCATACCTTTGCTATCGAGAACTTCAGTTGCGTTCTTTTCTGTGAGAAGAACGAAGCGAAGTTTGAATGCGGCATTGAGATCTTCCGGAGCTTTGTCTTCGAGGTAATCGAATTTGACATCGGGCTTGCTGACGACAGCAGCGGCGACGCAAGTTTTGAGTGTACGGGCATCGAAGTTCATTTCGTTGATTTCAGCCAGGACAACTTTCGGATCGTTTTTGCCCCATCTCCAGATTTTGAGTTTGAAGACTTCTTCGTTCATGGGAGGCAGACCTGCGAAGTTGACAACGAGATCAACTTTTGCATTTTTGCATGCATCGAACTGCTGATTGTATTTCTTTGCATTGAGTTCTTCTTCAGGAGAGAGAACCGGAGGAGGATTCTGGCTGTCAGAAGAGACCTGAGAATAGTCAGTCATCTGAATGATCATGGGATCCTGCAGCTGAACTTTGTCTTTCACGCGTTCTGTGAAAGCTTCGAGAACGTTGATCTGATAGTCAGACGGCTTCATCATGTCAGAGCGGATGATGACAGCAACTTTTTTGCCTGCATAGTTTGCATTGACGTACTGTGCGATCTGGTCAACTTTAGCCAGTTCGAACTGTTTTGCGTTGGAAATACTCTGTTCCAGTTCGCCATCGCCGAAGTAGGAAGAGAGAGCCATCACTGCGGAAACAGCGACAACGACGAGACAGATTACGCTGTAAAGCTGTGCATTAGCAACGCGTCTCTGATTTTTTGCACACCACATCATAGCGACGAGGCCGAGCCCCATGATTACATACCAAAGCCACATTTTACATTCTCCTTTAGTTTTTTTGTGCTTTACTTATGTTTGTTTGTTAATGAGTCTGACTATATATTATATGAATTATTCTGCGAATAGAAATCATATAACGGTATTAAATATATACATATTTTGGTTAAAAACAAGTGCAAAACAGAAAAAATCAGAAAAAAATATCAAAAAAAGAGCAGAATAAAGCATTTTTCTGCGTATTTTAAACTTTTTTCACTTTTTTTTCGTTTTTTTTCACTTTTTCATTTGCATTTCTCAAAAACAGGTGTATAGTAATGCCATATACCAAAAGATGCGGGGGAATAGCTCAATTGGTTAGAGTGCCACCCTGTCACGGTGGATGTTGCGGGTTCGAGTCCCGTTTCTCCCGCCATTTCTTTCTGACAAAAGAAATGGTTTCCGCATTACCGGTTCATCCGGTGAGCTGGTAGAATCTTTTCGTATCATAATGTTGCTTATGATGCGGGGGAATAGCTCAATTGGTTAGAGTGCCACCCTGTCACGGTGGATGTTGCGGGTTCGAGTCCCGTTTCTCCCGCCATTTTTTCCGGCTTCTGGAAAAAATGGTTTTTTTTTGCACTTTTGCCTGAGGTTTGTACTTATTATGGAAAAAGTCCTTATTCATTTTTGCGGATGGCTCACTATCGAGCGCGGATTAGGTGAATTGACTGTAAAGTATTACCGGGCAGATCTTACCGACTTTATTCAATGTCTCCGCGAACAGTTCTCCGTCACTTCATTCACCCAAGTTGACCGCGATATGATTGTGGATTATCTGGGCATGTGCCGGGATCGGGAAATGGAAACTGCAACCCTGGCGCGCCGCCTGGTATCGATTAAAGTTTTCTTCCGTTACCTGTTCCAGGAAAAACTGGTATTCAGCGATATTACGGAAGTCATGGACTCCCCGAAATTGTGGCGGATCCTGCCGGATTTTCTCAGTATTGATGAAGTGGAGCGCATTCTGAAAGTTTTCGTTCAGCACGGCAACGGCATTTTTGATCCGTTGATGCTGCGCAATCGCTGCATTCTGGAATTGTTATACTCCAGTGGGTTACGCGTATCGGAATGTGCAGATATCACGGTTGGCGGCATAAAATTTGAAGAAGAACTGGTGCGTATCACCGGCAAGGGGCGCAAAGAACGGATTGTCCCCGCCGGGAAACCGGTATTACGTCTGTTGGAACGGTATTTACGGGAGGCACGGCCTTTGCTTGCAAAAGATGATTCGGTTCCGAATTTATTTGTATCATATCGCGGTAAAGCATTGAATCGCGAACGGATTTGGGCGGTGGTGAAAGATGCAGCAAAAGCAGCTGGAATCACAAAAAATATTCACCCACACACCCTGCGCCATTCATTCGCCAGTCACTTATTACAGAACGGTGCAGACTTGCGAGTAATTCAGGAAATGCTGGGGCATGCGGATATCAGCACCACGCAGATTTATACCCATGTGGAACAGGGACGCCTGCTTGCGGTACACCGTCAATTTCACCCAAGAAAGTAACAGAAGGAGAAGAAAAATATGTTTTTAAATCTGGACAAAAAAACATGGATGCGTATCATATTCCGTGTTGTACTGGTTGCCGTGGGATCATTCCTTGTATTGTATTACGGTATGCCGAAAAAGGAACCGGCAAAACGCAAAGAGACGCAGACAATTATGTTCACCGCGATGAGCACCTTTTTTTCTGCCCAACTTTCAACCGAACGACCGAAATATCCTTTTGATCATGCGTTTGATACCATCCGTTACGAATTCCGCAAAGTGGAAAAAGTCTGCAATTATTTTGACGCATCCAGCGAATTGGCACGTTTGAATGCCACCGCACACGAAAAACCGTTTGAATGTTCCAATGATTTGTGGGAGATCCTGACGCTCTCCCGTGAATGGTATGAAAAGACTGATGGCGCATTCGATATTACCATCACACCGCTGATGAAAGTCTGGGGATTCTACACCAAGGATAAGAAGCTTCCGTCAAATGCAGAAATTCTTGCTGCAAAGAAACTTTGCGGCTTGAATAAAGTCAAGTTCGACGATGAGAAAAAGACCGTTTTCTTCCCGGTCAAAGGCATGAGTCCCAACCTGGGCGGCATTGCCAAAGGATGGGCTCTTGACCGGGCAGCTGCCGCATTGAAAAAGCGTCACCCCGATCTGACCGAAGGCTTTTTGAATCTGGGCGGCAACATTGTCTGTTTCGGCGGGAAATTCAAAGGCGGCGTGCGGGATCCTTTTGACAAAAATAAAGTCTGCGCGACGGCCCCGGTGGATGGTGATGCCGCAATGGCAACCAGCGGAAATATGGAACGTTTTGTCACCATCGACGGCAAGGAATACGGACACATTATTGACCCGTTGACCGGTCACCCGGTATCGGACCGGATATCCGTTACCGTGATTACAAAAACCGGCGTGGAAAGCGATGCCTTATCCACTGCGATTTTTGTCAAAGGTTATTCTTTTGCGGGTAAATTTCCCCATGTAAAAACGCTGGTTCTGCAGCGCAGTGTCGCCGGTCCGGTTCTTCTGGATGCGAAACAGACCGGCGACTGCTGGACGCTTTCCCTTCCTGTTTCCGGCACATCCCGGGCAAAATAATCCGATATATTCAGCTCTGCAACGACTGATTTTTGTATATTCAGGCATGCAGAGCTCTTTTTTATTTAAAAAAATAGCATTTCAGACTTGCAAGAATCATTTCAGGCAGTACATTACCTTATGATAAACTTCAAGTAACACAAGTAAGGATTGAGAGGGTGATTATGAACGAAGAAAATCAAAAACAAGAGGGGAACTCCGATGCGCTGAAAGCTGCACCGGAACAAAACAATCTGTCAATTACAGTAAACAGTGATATTGAAGAGAAAGCCCGGGCGAATGAAATGAAAATGCATATTCCTGTGATCCCGCTGGAACATGTAGTAGTCTTCCCCCATGCTCTTTCTCCGCTTCTCATTACGGGTAAAGCCAATGTGGAAGCAATGGAAAAGATCATGAATGGGGAACGCCTTTTCGGTATTTTCTCTTCCATGCCAAGCGGCAATGCGGCGGATCGAGGCATTTTTGCCCCGGTCAGCCCCGAAAAAACTAAACTTACAGTACCCATCTGGAAACACAGCAACAGAGAATATGCTGCAATCGGGACACTTGTCCGTGCGGTCAAAATGCTGAAATTCCCGGATGGTTCTCTCCGTCTGCTGGTCAGAGGAATTTCCCGTCTTGAACTGGAATCCGCGTTTTCCGAACAGAACGGAGTATTGACTGCCGACGTACGCAAAGTGGAATGTAACATTGATTCGGATATGGAAACCGTGGCATTGGTCCGCAATGCGACAAAACAGTTCCAGGAAATTGTTTCATTCTCCCCGAACTTCCCGGAAGAATTGAAAATTTCGGTCATGAATCTGACCGATCCGTGCCGGGTCATCGACCTGATTGCGGATACCGTCAATCTCTCCTACGGGGAAAAACTGGCCATTCTCACATTCATGAATTTTGAAGAACGGTTGAATCTGTTGACCATTCTGTTGAACCGTGAAGTGGAAGTTTTGCGTCTCGGTTCTGAAATTCAAGCACAGGTTCATCAGGAAATGAGCAAATCCCAGAAAGAATTTTTCCTGCGGGAACAGTTGCGTCAAATCCGTGCAGAATTGGGTGAAGGTGACCGGAATCCGGAAATTGCCGCCTTTACCAAACGTCTGGAAACCTGCAAAGCTCCCCCGTCCGTTCTGGCTGTCATCAAAAAAGAGATGAACCGTTTGGAAACCATTCCTCAGGTAGCTCCGGAGTACAACATTGCCTGCACTTATCTGGATTGGCTGTTCTCCGTGCCCTGGAATGAATACACCGAAGACCGCATTGATGTTGTGGAAGCGGAACGGATTCTGGATGCCGACCATTACGGCTTGCAGGATATCAAGGAACGGATTCTGGAATTCCTTTCTGTTCTCCAGCTGAAACAGGAAAAGAAATCTCCGATTATCTGTTTTGTCGGCCCTCCGGGGGTTGGTAAAACATCCCTCGGCAAATCCATCGCCAGTGCGATGGGACGTAAATTTGTGCGTGTCTCTCTGGGCGGCGTCCGTGACGAAGCGGAAATACGTGGTCACCGCCGGACTTATATCGGTTCTCTGCCCGGACGTATTATTCAGGGCATGAAAAAAGCCGGCAGTTCCAACCCTGTATTCATGTTGGATGAAATTGATAAACTGGCAAGCGATCAGCGCGGTGACCCGGCATCTGCCTTGCTGGAAGTTCTGGACCCGCAACAGAATAATGCCTTTAATGACCATTATCTGGAAGTGGATTACGACCTGAGTTCCGTCATGTTCATCTGTACCGCAAACGTGGAAGATACCATCCCCGGTCCTCTCCGCGACCGTATGGAAATCATCCGCCTGCCCGGTTACACGGCATTCGAAAAACATGAAATTGCAAAACGTTACCTCATCCCCCGTCAGATGAAAGAAAACGGATTGAAAGAAAAGGACATCCGTTTCACCCGCACGGCGGTGGATAACGTGATTTCTCAATACACCATGGAAGCCGGAGTACGTAATCTGGAACGCACTTTCGGTAAACTGTGCAGAAAAGTGGCACGTCAGATTGTAGAAAATAAGGTACAGCCCGGATCCGGCGAACTCATTACGCCCGAAAAAGTCCGGGAATTGCTCGGTGCTCCCAGACACGTGGAAGACCCGTCCGATAACATTCCGAAAGTCGGCGTGGCAACCGGTCTCGCCTGGACAAGTGTCGGCGGCGTAACCTTGCCTGTGGAAGCGGCAAAAATGGATGGCAAAGGCGATTTGCGTCTCACCGGTTCTCTGGGGGATGTGATGAAAGAAAGTGCCATGGCGGCATTCAGTTTTGTGCGTGGACATGCCAAAGAATTGAAAATCGATCCGACCTTGTTCCAGAAATGCGATTTCCATATCCACGTTCCCGATGGAGCAACACCAAAAGATGGTCCTTCCGCCGGTGTGACACTGGTCTCTGCACTGGTCTCTCTGTTGACCAACCATCCTGTCCGCCCGAAATTGGCAATGACTGGGGAAATCACACTTTCCGGCAAAGTCACAGCCATCGGCGGCGTCCGTGAAAAAGTGATTGCAGCATTGCGTACTGGAATTCATGACGTGATTCTGCCGGAAGAAAACGAGAAAGATCTGGAAGATATTCCGGAAGATATCCGCAAGCTGGTCCGTTATCATTTTGTAAATAACATTCTGGATTTGTTGAAGATTACAGTTCCCGCGAAATTGCCGAAACTGCCGGCAGTCGACCCGCTGGCACCGGCAAAAGCAAAGGATGAGATTTACGAATTCACTCTCCCCGTACCGGCAGTAACACCCCAAGTGGAAGAGCCGAAACCGGAAGAACCGAAACCGCTCACCCCCAAAGAAGCGCATGCGAAATTCATTAAGGAGCTTTTTGAAGGTCAGGACGAAATCAACCGTTTCATTGATTCTTTGGGCGATGTTTCCATGGATGAAGCGGAGAAAAAAGTGAAAGAACGCTTCCCGGATCGCAAATTCCGGATTGCGGACCCGGAAAAATCCCAGTTCATTGATGTGGGCGAACTCTTCCCCGTGCCGGATAAAGTATACCATGACCTGGCAGGGGCGGAAGATTCGGAAGAAGAAAAACAGGAAAAACCGGATAACGCACAGGAAAAAGGCATTCTGCTTGGCCCGAATCTGCCTCCGCCGAATTTGACCATCTCCGTTCACTCTCCCTTGAGCGATGAAAAAAAAGCTCCGGAAGAAAAAACGGAAGAACCGGCGGAGAAAGCACCTGTCACGGCAAAAGCAGACAAACCTGCCGTCCGCCCGAAATATAAGGCGGAACGGAAGCCGCTTTTTGCAGCTCCGGCAAAACGGCAGATGCTCCGCGGCTTTGATTTGATTGCCGGCAAAAAGAAAAGAGGTAAAAAATGAAAAAATTCGGTCTGTTCCTGTTGTGCGCCATCTTCAGCTGCATGCTTTGCGGCGCGGAAAAAATCGACCCCATGAAATTGACGGCGGAACAATTTCTCAAGATCGTCCGTCATGTTCCCGGGCAGGAAACCTGGGCAAAGATGGAGGGTACTGCTTCCCATAAACGGGAAAATGCCCGCCGCATCAAAGCACCGATTCGTGTTGGAATTCGTTTCACCCCGACCCGGATCGTGACACAACTGGTGTTCAATAAAAATGAATTTTATGATCTGGGACAGACCTTTGACCCGCCGGTTTCCACTTACAACAGTCAAATTCCCAAGGACGTCAAAGCAAAATTGCCGTTATACGGGATTGATATTTCGGACCTGACTCTGGGCTTTATGTACAAAGATCTGATCCGGGAGGAAAAACCGGAATCGGTCAAGACATTGAACTGCCGGGTCTTCATGCTCAAAGGGCTGAAAGAAGGGGAAACAGCGCGGATTTTCATCAGCACGGAATATTTCTTCCCGCTGAAAGTGCAATGGTTCCGTCGGGATCCGGCAAAGCATCCCGGGGAAAAATATTGGCGTATGCTGGAAATTGCCTCGGTAAAAAAAGCACCGGACAGCGATTTTTATCTGATTCCCAAACTTGAAATTTCCGGTCCGGACTGGATGACCATGATCAATTTCACAGAGCGTGCCGCCGGTTACGCAAAAGACGGAATGCCGAAAGATCTCTTTCTCGCACAATAAAAGGCATGCAATAAGATGAAACATTATCAAACACTGAAACAGAACAGACGCAATCAGCAGGGTCAGGCTTTGACCGAACTGGTGATTTGCCTTGTTGCGATTCTGGCAGTCTTCAGCGGCTTTCTGCTGATCTCCACGCTCGGTGTTGAAAATGTTAATGTTTCGATTATGGCGCGTCAGAATTCCGATGCCAGAGCACGCAGCGGGTTGCTGCTCACATCTTCCGGTAAATCCATCAAAACATGGAGCGCAGGCAAGGATAAAGTACATTTTACGAAAGACGACAGTTCGTCCGCTGTCACCGACACCTCCGCCTACGTCTTCACAGAACAATTGCAGGATAATACGGGAACGTTGTTTCTGACCTCCAATCAAACCTTGCAGGAGATTCCTGACAACAATAACTTTGCATTAACCCTCGACGGCAACCGGCTTTTCCTGACGGCTGCCGGTCTGGGGCATAATACAGAAACCGAAAATGATCCTCTCGGCAAACAACATCTGAAAGCACTGAAAGGCGTAATCCGTTCCCTTATCACGAAGAAAAACTTTGTATTGGAAGATACAGTCTTTATGCCGACTCACAGTCCGATCCTTGATAATCAATACCAACAAACATCACAATAACCGGAGATGCTTATCATGTCAAAGATCAATAACATCACCCCACCCGCAACAAAACTTTGCACGCTGGAACAGGCAGTACAAATCCGGCAGCAATGGAAAGATCAGGGCATAACCTGTGCTCTGACCAACGGATGTTTTGATATTCTCCATCGCGGCCATGCAGAATACCTGCTCGGCGCAAGATCCAAAGCAGATAAATTGATTGTTCTGCTGAATGCCGACGAATCCGTACGGCGTCTCAAGGGACCTACCCGCCCCGTCAATAACGAATACGACCGCGGCTATCTGCTCGGATGTATGTCTTTTGTAGATATGGTCGTGGTCTTCTCTGAACAGCGCTGCACAAAAGAAATCGCAGCATTGGCGCCGGATGTTTACGTAAAAGGTGCCGATTATACTGTGGAGAAATTGGATCCGGAAGAACGCGCAGCTTTGTTCTCCGTGGGTGCTGCCATTGAATTCCTCCCCTTTGTTCCCAATCATTCAACGACTGAAACCATAAACAAAATCAATAAAGGTAAAGAATAAATCATGAAACAATCTGTTCTGATCTCTGCCGATCAAATCGCAGAACGTGTCGCCGGACTCGGCAAGGAAATCTCAGAATTTTATCAGGGTAAAAAATTGAATGTGGTCATCCTTCTCAACGGCGCATTTATTTTTGCCGCTGACCTGGTACGCAGTCTCGATCCTGCACTGGAAGTTACCGTGGACTCCCTCGGCGTTTCCAGCTATCATGGCACTCAATCAACCGGGAAACTCAATGTCCGTTCCGCATTGAAAAATGTGCCGCAGGATACCCATGTGCTGCTGATTGATGACATTCTTGACACCGGTCTCACACTCTCCGAAACCGTGAAATATTGCAGCGAATGCGGTGCTGCATCCGTCAGAACCTGTGTCGTTCTCGATAAAATCCTGCCCGAAGGCCGGCAGAAACATTATCAGGCGGACTGGATCGGGTTCCGCATCCCCGATACATTCGTCATCGGCTACGGTCTCGACTACAATGAGCTGGGCCGCAATTTGCCCTTTATCGGATGCATGACAAATGACTGATGAGTTTGAATTCTCAGCAGAAGAAACACCTTTGACTCTGCCACAGCAGGAGGTCCTTTTATGGAACGGGCGTCCTTCCTGGTGGAGTTATGCCCCCATTCTGTTTCTCGCAGGAATTCTCATCTATGTCTTCGGCGCAGGTCTGCTGCTGATTCTGGCAGTATATCTGCACCGCAGATCCCATCGTTATACTGTGACGGATCAAAAGATCACGGCAGCGGAAGGAATCTTCAGGAAATCCCGCAAGGAAATTGCCATTTCTGACATTCTTTCCATTGATCTGGAAGCGCCGTCATTACCCATCGTGGGAGGAATCGCGGACCTTGTTTTCCGTTCCAAAGATGGCAGAATGATTCAATTCCGTTCCATTTATCCGGCACAGGAAATCCGCAAACTTGTGTTGGAAAAGATTGCGGAATAATCAATCATTCCTTATTCCCCAAAACAAAATAAAAAGCCCGGCATAAAACCGGGCTTTTTTGTATCACAAATTCAGATCCGGATGGAATCAGGGTTCTCTTGCAGATTCATCCAACGCCTTGATCAGCGGATAAAGAATGTATTCAATAATACGGCGTTTGCCAACCTTGATTTCAGCCTGCACTTCCATGCCGGGAATCAAACGGTATTTTTCATCCACATTGCGCAGCTTGCCTTCCACTGTGATGGTCGCTTTATAATAAGTTGTAGAACCATCGGGAGGCAGCGGAGAGCCCTGCTGACGTCCAAAGGTATTCTTGGAGAGGTGAGTAACTTTCCCTTCCAATGTCCCGTATTTCTGGAACGGATAGGCGTTCAATTTGATACGGACGGAATCCCCGACTGCAACTTTACCGATATCCTGCGGGCTGACTTCCGCTTCCAGTTCGATCTTGCCGTTCAGGGGAACCAGCGTAATCAGCGGTTCGGCTTCCCGCACAGCAGAACCGGGGGAAACCGCGGCGATTTCATGAATCATGGCTTCGCAGGGAGAACGGAGGTAAATATACTGTGCCATGTTGGCAGTCTTTTCCAACTGCTTCTTATTGGCAATCAATTCACGGCGGATCTTGATCATTTCGGTGGAAATACCATTGCGCCATTCTTCATCAAAAGCCTTGCGACTGGCAATGGAAGATTGCTTCTGATGTTCCAGTTCATCCAGAGTGTTACGCAATTCATCCGTGGTGGCTTCCAATTCCATGCGTTTGACAGAGATTTCAATGCGTTCGCGTTTTGTCGCAACGACGTCACCCAGATCCTGGTACATTTTTTCCAGCGGGCGGAATTCTTTCAAACGGGACTCACTGTTTTTCAGGCTCTGAGTACGAGTGCGGATTGCCGCATTGATACGGGCGAGTTCCTGCGCAAAATAGTTCATACGTTCTTTGTAATAAGCCATACGCTGTTTGTGGATTTCCAACTGCCAGAGCGTATCACGAGTCTGTTTTTTCGGAGCATAAGCCTTCTGATTGAATTCTGCAAACAGACGGTCAAACTGGGCTTCCAGTGTGGAAATTTCGCTTTCCAGACGTTCCTGTTCAGACTTGTAGTTTTCCGGGTCAAATGTCATAAGGATCTGATTGGCTTTGACAATATCGCCTTCTTCCACATGGACTTTTTTGATGACCGTGATTTCACGGGGTTTCATCATAATATTGTGCTCATCGGAAACAAGTTTACCGGGAGCCTGCACCACGGTATCGGTTTTGCCAATGGTTGCCCAAATGATTGCGCCCGCCATCATGAAGAATGCGGCATAGGGGGTAAACCGGGCAAAGAACGGGAGCCGGGACTGTTTGATTTCCAAGGCATCGGGCTGAAACTCGATTGCCTGTGTCATTGTTTTATCTTTCTTACTCATTTTTCAAGGTGCCTTTCCATTTGCTGATGCCAGAATTCGCTGTACGTGCCCGGCATGGCCAAAAGTTCACGGTGGGATGCAAACGCCGTACGTTCCCCATTGTCGATAACAAGAATCTTTGTTGCATTACTGACAATGGAAAGACGGTGCGAAATGATCAATACGGTACGGCCGCGTGCGATCGCAGACAGGTTGTTCTGAATCACGGTTTCACTTTCCGGGTCAAGCGCACTGGTCGCTTCGTCGAAAATCAGAATCGGCGGGTTCGTCAGGAGCGCACGGGCAATTGCCAAACGCTGTTTCTGACCGCCGGAAAGGTTGGAAGCGTTTTCTTCCAGAACGGTATCGTATCCTTTCGGAAGTTTCTGTACGAAGTCATCGGCACCGGCAAGTTTCGCAGCGTAAATAATTTCTTCCAATGCTGCGGAACGTTTGGTCAGGGAAATGTTTTCACGCACCGTTCCGTTGAAGAAGTAGTTTTCCTGAAGCACAACACCAATGCTGCTGCGCAAGTGGGCTTTGTCGATTTCACGCAAGTCGATACCGTCGATCTTGATCAAACCGCTCTGCACCGGATACAATCCCTGCAACAGTTTGGTCAACGTCGTCTTACCGGATCCGGAACGGCCGACAATACCGATCGTCATACCCTGCTGGATATCCAGAGAGAAGTTGCGGATGACCTGCGGTGTATCCGGACGGTACTGGAAGGTGACGTTATCGAATTCGATATTGCCTTTCAATGCATTACGGACACCGCCGCCGGCAGGTTCTTTGGATGTATTCATCACAACACCCAGCATCTTGACGGAAAGGGCAATCTGCTGATATTCGTGAATCAAACCGACCATGCGCACCAGCGGGCCGGTAACACGTCCGGCAAGCATCTGGAACGCAATCAAAGCACCAACCGTGATGATTTTATCGCGGACGAGGTAAACCCCGACCCAAATCACACATACGGTCATGAGCATTTCCAATACCTGGCTTATGCTCTTGGCTGTCATGGAAATCTTGCCGACGCGGAAATAGGATTTGATGGCGTACGCACTGGAGCTGTCCCAGAGACGTTCTTCCACCGGTTCCAATGCCAGAGATTTGACCGTACGGATACCATGAATGGATTCCACCAGCATGCTCTGGCGTTTTCCTTCCGCCTGATACAATTCATTCAATCTGCGCTGGAACGGACGGATCAATGTTGCAATCACAAGAGCCATCAATGCGGAGAAACCGAGCACGACAAAGGTCAGTGTCGGACTGTAGAAATACAGGAACGGAACAAAGAGGAACAGAGAGAACAAGTCCAGAATCGTAAAGAACAGGTTACCGGAAAGGAACCCGCGGATTTTTTCCGTCTGCTGCATGTGTTTGAGCAGCACGCCGGAGGGAACACGTTCATAAAATTCAATAGGCAGCCGCATCATGTGACTGAATGTCTTGGTTGCCAGGGAAATGTCGATCTTATTCGTTGCAAAAAGCAGCAGATAACTGCGGAGAAAATCCAGAATCCCGTTAAACAGAATCGCAATCACAATACCAACACCCAACGTATTCAAGGTAGACATGGCATGGTGAACAATGACTTTATCAACAACGATCTGGAAGAACAGCGGGGTGATCAATGCGATAATTGTCATCATGATAACCAGCATGGCGATCTGCAGGAACAAACCTTTGAGTTTGATGAATTCCGGGAGGAACCAGAGCAGACTGAACGGCTGATCTTCATCGGAAAGTTTATAAATCTTTTTCAGGAAGACACCGCGACCGGATGCTTTTTCCTTGAATTCATCTTCCGTATAGAAACGGAAAGGCTGTCCGGGCTGTTCCGGCGGGTCGGCAGGGTCAAGAACTGCCAACGTTCCGGGCTGATCATCCTGCCCTTCCCGCCAACCGCAGTAAACCGCATACTTGCCATCTTTCTTGATACCGAGCACCGGATATGCCTGACCGAGACGTGCCATATCTTTCCATTTCAAGTTGACTTTCTTTGCTTTCAACTTGTAATCGGCAGCCATTTCCAGCAATTCGGAAACAGTGGGTTCTTCTTCATCAAGGGCATATTCATGCATCAAACGGCGGGAATCCATATTGACCTGATGATGACGTGCGATGGAGGTCAAACAGAAAAGACCGGAGAATTTTTTGTTGTCGACCGGCTGCAGGTTATGGAAGAAAATAAATTCGCCATCGTACATGGCAAGAATTTTATCCTTGGGGCCGGTGGCATTTTTCTGGGCCTGCTTGATCAGCGGGTCAAACAGCCGGATCGGAGCATCCCCCTGGAACTGGCTGAACTGGGGAATGCAGATCCAGTGATTATTTTTCAAACGGAACAGAACCGGACCGCTGTAGACTTTTGAAATGGCGTCGACATCGGTTCCCCGTTCCGGGCGCAATTCCAGAGACTGTGCAAGATCCAGCAAAGTATCGCACATATTTTCTGCATATTTCTTCTTGAGTTCATCTGTCATCAATGCGTCGAAGTTCACATTTCTATGCAGATTAACGACCAAACTGTGCAAACATATCAATCCGCTGGGATTGATTTGAGTATCTGCAACTTGCGGTACACTACTTTCTTCTGCCATAATTCAGAATACCTTATTGTTAGAGTTTTCCTCTTTTGCGAATATAATTTCCGATAATATAGTACACACCAGTTGTTTTTTCAAGCGATATAATAATATAATATAAGCTTTTTTATTACATTTCAGCCTGATCGGAATAGATTACAAGGGCTTTTGCGGAATTGCAACCTTCCGGCAGTGATACCCGGTGCGGAATGTTTGCCATCATGTAAACTGTGTCACCGGGCGTCAGCCGACGGCAATTGGTATCGTCATAGATGTAATAATCCAGTTCGCCTTCCGTGAGAACAAAAAATTCTTCCGTATCGTGTAACATATAATCACGGGGTTCACCCGGAGTGTATTCGATGATGAACGGGTCCATTTTCCGCCCGATCTGGGAATACGCCAGCGCCGAATAATGAATCCCGTACTGCTCCCCGGAATCCCGGTCAAGCGGTGTTCCATCGGTCAACTTGCCGAAACTGTAAGGTTTACAGGGCGCTTGGGGGCCGCCGAACAGATTTTCGACCGAAACACCCAAAGCCTCCGCAATGCGGATCAATGCTTTCAAAGACGGTGTAATACGGAAATTTTCCACCTGGGAAATAAAACCTTTGCTGAACCCGCTCTTTTTTGCCAGATACTCAACGGTCACGCCCTGTTTTTTACGGATTGCACGTATGGTTTGCGATAACTCCAATAAATTCATTTTACCTCTTGCAGCTGTAAAGTTTAGCAATGGTGCGCGGCGTGGGACTTGAACCCACACATCTTGCGATACAGGAACCTAAATCCTGCGTGTCTGCCAATTTCACCAGTCGCGCTGATTTTCATGTAATATAATATCATGACACATTTTTTCAATACCGCAATCAGAAATTTATTTGATTTTTCGTATTTTTATGCTATTTTACACAGAAAAATTTATTACGGTCTGCCCCCTATGAAATCAAAAAAAATTATTCAGGATTTTACGCAGGGACCGCTTCTGAAACCCATGGTTTTATTCGCGATCCCTTTTATGCTTTCCAATGCACTGCAAGTGTTGTACGCACTCGCGGATATGGCGGTCGTCGGATGCTTCGTCGGCAGTCATGGCCTTTCCGCTGTCTCCATTGCAAGTCAGGCGTTTATGTTTATCGTTATGCTGTGTCTCGGCTTCTCCACCGGCGGACAGGTTTACATCTCTCAGCTCATCGGAAGCGGGCGGCATGACCGGCTGAACAATGCCATCGGCACTTTATTTTCTGTAATCCTGATCGGCGGCGCGGTGATGACCATCCTCGGACTCCTGTTTTCCCGTCAATTTCTGCTTCTTCTGAAAACACCACCGGAAGCATTTGACGATGCCATGGATTACATGCTGATCAGTTGCGGCGGGGTCATTTTTGCCTATGGTTACAACATGGTTTCCGCCGTGCTGCGCGGGCTGGGCGATTCCAAACACCCGTTCCTCTTTATCGCCATTGCATCTGTGCTGAATGTGATTCTTGACCTGCTGTTCGTGGCTGTCCTGAAAATGGGCGTTGCCGGTGCCGCTCTTGCAACGATTATGGGCCAGGGCATTTCCTTCCTTTACGCGATCTTTTTCCTGTACGGACGCAAGAAAGAATTCGGATTCGATTTCAAATTGCGGAGTCTCATTCCGGATTGGAGTGTGGTACGCGGCTTGCTCCCCCTCGGCATTCCCTTTGCGATTCAGAGCTGCGCCATCAATATTTCCATGCTTTATGTGAATATGCTGGTGAATACGGCAGGGTATCATGCTGCCGCAACATTCGGTGTCGGGTTGCGTCTCGATGACCTGGTGAACAAAATTACGCAGGGCATGACCTTTGCCGTTGCCAGTGTAGTTGCCCAGAATATGGGTGCAGGCAATTACGATCGGGTCCGGAGCGGGGTCAAAATCAGTTGGGCATGCTGTACAGGCTTTTTCGTCATTTATACAATCTGCCTGCTTTGGATTCCGCAGAAAATGTTTGGTCTCTTTACGAAAGACCCGGCCGTGATGGAATTGGTTCCCACCTTTGTCGCCGCGATTCTCTGGCAATTCCCGGCATTGGCGATCATGAAAGGCACACAAGGGTTCATCCAGGGCGTCGGCAATGCTACATTCAGCCTGGTGACAGCGTTACTGGACGGCTTTGCATTCCGTATCGTATTAAGTTGGCTTTTCGGTATTTACTACGGCATGGGATTATACGGCTTCATCCTCGGCTTTTCCCTTGCGACCTATGTGACAGCAATCCCCGGATTATACTACTATCTGTTCTGCAAATGGCACAAGCGTAAACTTGTGACGGAATAACATTGCGGAAAATCTCAAAAAAATTCCATTTGGGACTTGCTAATTTCATTTTTTGTATTAATATATAGGGATGTCAGATTTTCAAGGATTCGGAGTGATGAAAACAGCAATATTCGGTGGAACATTCGACCCGGTACATAACGGGCATATCGGCATGGCGCGTTATCTGCTTCAATCCGGCACAGTGGGAAAAGCCTGTTTTCTGCCGGCTTATCTGCCGCCTCATAAAGCCGGAAAGAAAAAGATTTCGGACTACGCACACCGGCGTAATATGCTGGAACTGGTTCTGGAAGACGGGATGGAAATCTCGGATCTGGAACAGCAGCGCGGCGGTATCTCGTATACATTCGATACCTTGTCTTTTCTGACACAGGAACGGCCCGGGGATGAAATCTGCTGGGTCATCGGTTCGGACAGTTTACGTCAGCTTCACACCTGGTACCGGGCGTCGGAATTGGTGGAAAGATTTACTTTTCTGACTTATCCGCGCGGCGGTGAAACGTTGCCCGGGGAAGAAGAACTGGCGGAACACTGGCAGGCTGATACGGTACGGAAACTGACTGCAAACATTTTGCGGTCGGCACCGCTTTACGCGGAGAATTCTACGGAAATCCGGGAGAATCTCAAACAGGGTAACGCCGATGCAATCCGGAACGGTCTGCCGTCCGCAGTATTGGAATATATCAAACAAAATAACTTATATACAGGAGAATGAAAACGATGGAAGAAACATCAGCAACACAGGAACGCAAACCCACACCGCAGGAAGTCGCCGATTTTTGCGAACGGGTACTTTACGCTCACAAAGCAGAAAACATTCTGCGCTTTGATCCCTCTAAATTCGATTGGGCACAGAGTCATCACTATATCGTCTGCACCGGTACCAGTGCTCCCCACATCGGCGCATTGGCAGAACGTGTGCAGCGCGAACTCCGCACAAAACTGGGCGTCCGCCCCTCTTCTGTTGACGGCACACCCCAGAGCGAATGGATTGTCATGGACTATTTCGGCAATGCCATCATCCACCTGATGACTCCGGAAGCACGTGACCGTTACCAGTTGGAAGAACTTTGGAGCGACGTCCCCTGCGAAGATGCCATGAAGCGTCTGGATGAAGAATACCGCCGTCGCAACGCGGAGAAGAAAGAGCTTTGAGATGGCATCCAAGCTGCAGGAATTCTGGAATGAATTTGACTGGGAAAAGGAGCTCCGGAAAGATGATGAACGGATTCATACATATTTCCGGGAGCTGCCTTCCTACATTGATCTGCCCAATGAAGATGAGCTGATCTATAAGCGGATCAAACGCCGGGAGGATCTGGTTCCTCACGGTGGTGTATGGCCGCTTCAATTCTGGGAAATGGAAAATCCTTCCGAGGAAGACCTTGACCCCATGGCTCAAATGCGCGATAAGGCGTTACAAACCTCCGCTTCCGGTTCCACAGCACTGGTCATCAGCTATAAACAGGCAAAAATTCTCGCCATGTTCCCGGTTATCGACCCGGAACTGGCGAAACATCAGGAAGTCATGCGTCTGCAATGTCTGGTTGGCAAACTCATCGTTGGCTTGATCAACATTCTGAATCTTGCTTCATCCGGAGAATTGCCGGCGTTGCGTATTGCCTTATGCAAACGCTGTATGGCAACGCTCAATGAGATTTACGGCGAATTGAAAAAGCTGGAACCCCTTTCCAATTGCGAAGAATCGGAATTCTATATCCAGCACATGTTCTCCCGTTTCGGTCTCATCCGGGATGAAGTTCTGGAAGCGCTGGCAAAATTGCGGAATCCCTCCGCAAAAAGCAGCAATCCATTTGATACGGATGAAGAGATTGATGATGACGATATCCCTTTTTAACTCTTAACTCGAAGGAATTATTCTTATGTTGAACCACATCAAAATTACCGCAATCGCAGCGGCGATCCTCTGCTCTATGGCTGGACTTCATGCTGAAATGTTGATCAAGAACGGCGACCGCGTCGCATTCCTTGGCGATTCCATCACTCAATTCGGCAACCGCCCCTACGGTTATGTTCAGCTCGTTATGGATGGTTTGAAACGCAGTGGTGTCAATGCCACAGCCATCCCTGCCGGTATCTCCGGAAATAAATCAAACGATATGCTCCGCCGTCTGGAACGGGACGTCATCAAGAAAAAAGCAACCGTTCTGCTCCTGAGCTGCGGCGTGAATGACGTCGGACACGGCAAACGCGGCGTGGAATTGCCCGATTACAAGAAGAACATCACCGCCATTCTGGATAAGGCACAGGCTGCCGGTATCCGGATCGTGATCCTGACTCCCACGCTTTGCGGCGAACAGCATCCGGATTCGGCGAACAATAAAAAATTGAAATTGTATTGCGATTTTCTCCATCAGATTGCCGCAGAAAGAAAAATCCCCGTCGCTGATCTCTACAAGAAAATGTACAAAATCGCTTTCGACCTGAAACATATCCGGGGCAATAAAATGACCATCGACAATCTGCACATGAACGGTTACGGCAACCAGATGATGGCAGAAGGCGTCCTGGAAACATTGGGTGTCCCCGCTGCAAAAATTCAGGAATACAAGAAAGACTGGAGAAAACTGCCGTCCATGGCTCCCATCCTGAATCACGCCCATAATCCGAAATATCTTATCAGCATTGAAGAATACGAAGTTCTGAAGAAAGCTGCCGATGCAAAGAAGATGAGTGTGGAAGCATTCGTCTGGTCCATCCTCAAAGATGAACTCAAAAAAGTGAAATAATAACAGGTGTAACATGATCAAACACGTCATTTTGTGGAAATTGAAAGACGAATTTTCCGAAGCCGATAAAGTTGCCATCAAAGCCGGTATCAAAGCCGGGCTGGAAGGGCTGAAAGGCGTTATTCCCGGATTACTTGATATCACAGTCAATCAGAACGGTTTGGCATCTTCCAACGCCGATGTCATGCTCGACTCCACCTTTGAAAGCGTGGATGCATTGAAAAATTATGCCGTTCACCCCGCCCATGTGGAAGTCGCCGATACAAAAGTCCGGCCCTACACACAGACCCGTTTATGCCTGGACTATGAGGTTTGAAAAAAAAATCGGAAAAAAGTAGAAAAAAGACTTTATAAGTTGAGATTTTGTGCTTTATTACCGTAACCACCAAGTCTTTTTATCCCGGAGTCAAGTATGGCAGAGCAGAAGAAAAGCGAAGAAACAACGATTGAAACAAAAAACAGATTCAGTGTGATGAGCCTGGTATGGCTCGTTTTGCTGATTTTGTACACATTGGCGATTATCTCACATGACGTGAACGATTTGGCAATCCTGGAAGGCGGCATTGATAAAACCTTGCCGGAATCCAACTGGATCGGTAACGTCGGTGCCAATATCGCACGTGCCATGTTGTACCTTTTCGGACTCTCTGTATACCCCATGGGATTTCTGCTGATCGTATCCGTTATCCGCAAGTTCCTGCCTTATCCGTTGAAACGGCAGGGCTATGTCAGCAGTTTCATTTCCGTCTTTGTCGGCATCATTCTGCTGATGGCAATGTGGCCTGCCAATTTCCAGATCATCTGCGAAAATCTCGGTATCGGAAGAGTCATACACCCCGATATGTGTCTCAGCGGCGGTACCATCGGTGCTGCCTTTGCCGCTCCGCCCGTTTTCGATGCCGGTGTACAGCTGGAAGCAGGGTTGCTCAGACGGCATATCGGAGAAACGGGGACACTTGTCGTTGCACTCGCATTTCTCCTGCCCGGCCTGTTTTTCATTTTCATGCAGGATTGGTATCCTCCGATCATGGCGAATCTGAAAAGAAAAACCGGCGCTGAAACCGGAGAATCACCGGTCACGTCTACAGTTCAGGCAAACTCCGAACCCGTAGAAAAAGAAGAACCCGCCCAACCGGAAGAAGCGGTTGCTGTCACGCCGCCTCCCCCGCCGCCTGCCCCTGCCGGTAAGCGTCTGAGCTTTGCCGACCGGTTGAAAGTATTGGTCACCGGACGTCAACCCGACACCGCCGATGAGGAAGAGGAAGAAACGGAAGAAACAACTGTAACAATCGCTCCTCCTCCGACAGCTGTTTTGCAGAAAGAAACACCTCCGCAGAACGAAGAAGATGATAATGCACCTGCCGTTGTCGCTCCGCCTCCGCAGTATAAAGTGAGCGGATTGCCGCCGACTGCCGTTCAGCCGGAAAAGAGAAAGATCGTGTTGGAAGATGATGCCGATGAAGATGCACCTGCTCCCGTCGCACCGCCTCCGCAGGTCAAACAATTCTCCGATGAAAAATCGGCATTCGATCGGGAAAAACCCGTTGGCGGTGGAAACGGAAAAACATCTTTTGACAGTTCTCTGGATTATAAACTTCCTCCGGTTGCACTCCTTGATAAGCAGGAAGAATCTCATACCGAAGATGCCGCACACATTGAACATTCCCGCGAATGTTTGCAGAAAACATTGGAAAGCTTCAATGTCGATGGCCACGTAAGTGAGATCATTGTCGGCCCCCGTGTCACCCGTTTTGAAATCACCCTTGCCGCCGGTGTGAAGGTGGAAAAAATTACCGGTATTCAGAACAACATTGCCATGGATCTTGCAGCAGAAAGTATCCGTATTCTTGCACCGATTCCGGGCAAAACCACTGTGGGGATCGAAGTTCCGAATAAAGTTTCCAGCGTGGTATACATCCGTTCCCTCTTTGAATCTGCGGCATGGCGGGAAAGCAATGCTCAGCTCCCCATCATCCTCGGACGCGATATTGCGGGGAAAGTGATTGTGACCGACCTGGCAAAAGCCCCGCACCTGCTGATTGCAGGGTCAACCGGGTCCGGTAAGTCCGTCTGTATGAACACTCTCATCATGAGTTTGCTGTTCAAATATTCCCCCGCCGAATTGCGCCTGATTATGGTCGACCCGAAAGTGGTGGAACTGGAAATGTACCGCCTGATTCCCCACCTGATTACACCGGTCGTCAACGATCCCAAGAAAGTTCCCCTTGCCTTGCGCTGGGGTGTGAATGAAATGGAACGGCGTTACCGTGTTCTGGCGAAAGTCAAGGCGAAAAACCTGGAAGGCTTCAACAACCGTCCCAAGGATCAGGTCCCGGTTTATGATGAAGATGGCGAGCTCATTCCTCAGAAACTGCCGCTGGTCATTATCATCATCGACGAATTGGCGGACATCATGATGACGGAAGCCAAGAGCGATGTGGAAACCAGTATCTGCCGTATTGCGCAGAAAGGCCGTGCTGCCGGTATTCACCTGGTCATTGCCACACAGACGCCCCGTAAAGATATTATCACCGGTCTGATCAAGGCCAACCTGCCGACAAAAATTGCATTCCGCGTCGGATCCAACATGGACAGCCGCGTAATTCTGGATGCCGGGGGTGCGGAAAAACTTCTGGGCAAAGGCGATATGCTGTTCAATCCGCCCGGAGGTGCCGGCCTGATCCGTATTCAGGGGTCCATGGTCTCTGACCCCGAAATTCAGAAGGTTGCCGATTTCGTTTCTGTTCAGGTGGAACAGAACTTTGATGCTCAGGTTCTTGCAGAAGATGTACAGGTTCACAACGGCAGCAACGATGACGGCCCCGTTGCAACCTCCCGCAGCAGCCGGGAAGATCAATTCGGCCCGGATGTGGATGACATCATCGGCGAGCTTCCGGGTGATGAATTCATCAATTCCTGTGCCGCAAAATATTTGAAACCGGGCGATTCGGATTTACTGCGGAAAGCACTTGAAATTATCATCATGGAACAGAAAGCAAGTACTTCTTACCTCCAGCGCCGTCTGGGTATCGGATACAACAAATCTGCGGAATTGATGGATCAACTGGAAGAACGCGGTATTATCAGTGCCCCGCTCCCCGGCGGTCAGAAACGCAATATCCTGATTACAGACGGTTTGGAAGAAAATCATCTGGATTCCTGAAAAAGTAACATTATGAGGTTTAATTATGTCTGAAGAATATAATGACAATATCCCCCCGGCAGAAACTTCTCCCAACGAGGCTGATCTGTTCGGACAGGATGAGACGTTCAACGTTCCTCCGCCGCCCCCTGCCGCATTGATGCCGGAAAAAGAAAAAACAAACCTGCCTCCACCCATTGCAGCATCTCAGCCGAAAGTGCAGATGTTTGCGGATGGTGAACAGAAACGTTTTGCCGTACGCGCAGAAGAAACGGAAGCTCCGGCCGCTGCTCCGAAACAAGCTCCGGCAAAAATACATCTCAATCCCAAAGATTTTTCCCATGATGTCAAATACGGCGATCTGCTCCGCTATGCACGGGAGAAATCCGGTTATTCCGTGGAAGAAATTGCAGAAAAAACCAAGTTGCGGACTTATTATCTCTATGCCATGGAAGACGGTCAGACGGATCGCCTGCCCCCGCCGACTTATGTTTCATCCTACATCCGCTCTTTGTGCGTGTTTTACCGGCTGGATGATGCCAGTGTTGATTTCCTGCGTCAACGGTTCAATGCGGAATCCGAGGCGGGTGACAGTTCCATTCCGCCTGCCCTGATTGAAAACATGGGTAAGGATGCTAAGGTCAGCGAAGCGGAAGAACAGCGGATCAAAAAAATGTTCAGTCTGTTTGCAGTTGTTCTGTTCCTTATCATTCTGCTGATTGCATGGGCTGTTTATGCCATTGTGTGCCCGACTCCCAGTGGTGTTGCCGGTACGCCATCCGATGCAGGCGCATTATCCGAACCCGGCGCAAGACCGGAAATGACCATGGAAGAATTCGACAGTCTGACCGCACCGCAAGTGCCCGATGTTTCTACGCTGGAAATGAATAAAAGACCAACAGTCAACCGCACCGGCGGCAGATAAAATGACATAAAAAAAACGCATCGTTAAGATGCGTTTTTTTGTGCTTGCAGGATAGAGACTTTGCTTATTCCACTTCGTCAAAAACACGGACGTAGTCGACAACAAAGGCGTCACCCGCATATTCTTTCTTCAGAATCGGGTCATGATGATAGGAAGAACGATACCCCATGGCTTCTGTTGAAATCAGCAGGAACTGTTCCACCTGTGATACCGCTTTACTCAACTGACCGACTTCTTTACCATCCATATAGTAAACATATTTTTCCGGTGTCCAGAGCAAACCGAATATATGGAAGCCGTCTTCGCTGTCCGGCAACGGAAGTTCTCCGGTTCCTTCGTGCTGATGATCGGGTCCGTATCCACCCCAGTGATTGTTGGCAGACCAGGTCTTTTTATCCGGGTAAAAACATTCCATGATATCCACTTCCACACCGGCAACCCGGGGATCGGGACAGCATCCGATGATAGGAGACTGCATCCAGAATGCACACCACCAGCCCGGATTTTTCTGGACTTTGCAGCGACATTCATAATAGCCGTAACGATGCACAAATTTCTGCTGAGAGAATTTTGCAATCGGCCAATTGAATTCCGGAGGATTTTCCGCACCGTTTACTTCATAAAAATCGGTACCGGGACGGTCCATATAATTTTCCCCCGTCTGCAACTGACAGGTATAAAATTCGCCGTCTTTTTCCACCAGTTTCAAATGGGCGCAGCTATCCTTGATTTCCAGTGCTTCTTCTCCAACCAAAGCATGATGTTTCAATTGGAGAAGATGACGGCGGAAACTCCATTTTGTTTCATCCAGTTTATCGCCATCAAACTCATCATTCCAAACCAATTTCCATTTCTTACCGTCCGGCAGAAAACTGGGCGCATGACCTTCATAATCAAATTGAATCATTTCTTTATCCTTTCTATCAGTAATCCACATCTTCCGGCATGTGCTGGCAGGAACATCCGGCATCGCAGGTGATGATCTCGCCCGTCATATTGGAACTGGCATCGCTTGCCAGAAATGCCACAACATTGGCAATATCACTGCCGCTTGCTTCATGACGCAACGGACAGTTCAGACGGCGGCGTGCCTTCTTTTCTTCCGGCAGGACATCCCACCGTTCCGTATAGATATAGCCCGGTGCACAGGCATTGATCCGGATCCCGAGGGGCCCCATGTCAAGCGCCAATGCCTTCACCATAGAATTGATTGCACCTTTACTGGCACAATAGGCGGTACGATTGCGTATGGCGCGCTGTGCTGTATTGGAGGAAAGAAACACAACAACGCCTCTGGATTCCTGCTTGAGAAAGAAACGGTTGACCGCCTGCTGTGTGACCTGGAAGCCACCGCGAACATTCACACCCAGCACTTCCATGAGATATTCCGGATCCATTTCCACAAACGGTTTCCCGATCCCCTGATGTGCGGCATTATTGACCACGATATCCAATACCCCGGCTTCTTTTTCGATGATATCGAACATCGCTTTGACCTGGTCAAAATCAGAAATATCACAGGCAATCGCACGGACTCCGGTCACACCTAATTTTTCCAGTTTTTCCAATCCTTCAACAACGGATTCGGGTGTGGGACCGCATATAAAAACACGAGCGCCTTCCCGATAGAATTTTTCTGTAATATACAGTCCGGTATTCCGGTTTCCGCCGGTAATCAGGACTGTTTTACCATCAAACATACCCATTGCAGAATTCTCCTCAATCGCAGATCAATTCATAATATTTTACGGCATCCGGCGGGCGGATATTGGTCAAATCGCCCCGGTAATGGCGCAATTCCGTGCGGATGTACGGATATTTCAGCAATTCTTTTTCATTCAATTCAATGCCCAGTCCGGGACGATCCGGAATGACCATGGCTCCATTTTTCAGCGTGAGTTTTTCATCACAGATGTCGGCACGGTACGGAACGTCCGTCATCATCATTTCCAACATGACAAAGTTGGGAACACATGCTGCGATCTGCAAGGTTGCCGCATTTGCTACCGGGCCGGAGGGGTTGTGAGGACAGAAGCCAATATGACGTGCTTCCGCTTCCGCACCCAGCATACGCATTTCCATGATACCGCCCGCATGAGAAATATCCGGCTGGATGTAATCGGAACAGTTCAAATCAAAGAACTGGCGGTATTCGTAACGGTTATAAAGACGTTCCCCGGCTGCAATGGAAACACGGACACGTTCCTTGACCTCACGCATACCTTCCTTATCATCCGGCGGGATCGGTTCTTCAAACCAGAAGATATCGAATTCTTCCAGACGTTTCCCGATTTTCACTGCGGTCGGAATATCAAATCTGCCATGACCTTCAATGAGCAGCTGAACATCTTCACCCACAGCTTCGGATACCAGTTCAATACATTTCATGGCTTTATTCAAATCGGCTTTGGAAATCTGAAGCCAGGCTTTTCCGAACGGGTCCCATTTGCAGCCCGGATATTTATTCTTGCGGACTTCCAACGCTTTTTCTGCAAATTCTTCCGGAGTTTTGGCGGGAGAGAACCAGCCGTTGACATATACAGGAATGGCATCACGGACTTTGCCGCCCAAAAGCTGATATACAGGAACATTCAGGTCTTTCCCTTTAATATCCCACAATGCCATTTCCACACCGGCAAGAGCACTCATCAGCACCGGACCACCGCGCCAATAGGCATCACGATAGCAGTCATGACGGAATGCTTCGATGTTATGCGGATCTTTGCCGATCAGATAGTTTTCCAGATCGTGGATTGCTGCCTGAATGGTAAGTTCTTTATATTCCAGTGTGGCTTCCCCCCAGCCGTGAATACCTTTGTCCGTTTCCACTTTAACAAAAACAAAGTTGGTACGGAATGCGTTACAGATAAATGTCTTTACTGCTGTAATTTTCATGTTTGTTTTCCTTTCTGACATGTGTATGATACATTTTATGTTAATATACAGTCTGAATTTCACCTTTCAAGAATAAAAACAGGACAAAAAATGTTAAAATCATGACAAAATCAATTTTTTTTGCAAAAAAAATGCCGCAAAACTGCGGCTCATTCATAAAAAACGGAAATCAGAGATTCCGGTAATACCATTCTGCGGCCTGGGCAATCCCCTGCTCCACATTCCATTCCGGATCATAATTCAAATACCGGCGCGCCTTGGAAATATCCGCAAGACTGTGGGGAATATCACCGGGCCGGATGGCTCCGAATACCGGTTCGATCCCTGCAATTGCAGCATCAAAACGCTGCAAATTCTGCTTGAGCATGTCAAACAATTGCAGCAATGTAATCTGATCACCACAGGCAATGTTGTATGCCTGATTCAATGCCGACGGATCATCGGCAAGCAAAGCACATTGATTCGCCTGAACCACATTCTCAATGTAGGTAAAATCCCGGCTGTAAGAACCGTCACCGTTGATGACCGGACTTTCATGTTTCAAAAGTGCACTGGCAAAACGGGGAATCACGGCCGCATAAGCACCGTAGGGATCCTGACGTCTGCCGAACACGTTAAAGTAACGCAAGCCAACGGTATCAATACCGTAAAGATCATGGAAATTCTTCGCATACATCTCGTTGACCGACTTGGTAATGGCATAGGGGCTCAACGGCATCCCGGTCTGTGCTTCCACTTTCGGCAAGACCGGACTGTCTCCGTAAACCGAACTACTGGAGGCGTAGACAAAACGTTTGACTTTCGCTTCCTGCGCCGCAAAAAGCATATTGACAAACCCCAGAATATTGACATGAGTCGATGTCATGGGGTCTTTTACAGAACGGGGCACGCTCCCCAATGCTGCCTGATGCAGAATATAATCCACGCCATCAACCGCTTTTCTGCAATCATCCATCGACCGGATATCACCGGTAATCAGGCGGAAATTTTTATGGTCTTTGAAAGATTCCAGATTTTCCTGCCGGCCGGTGGAGAAATTATCAAGTACAATAACTTCATTCTCCTGCTGCAGAAGCACTTCAACCAGGTTCGAACCGATAAATCCAGCTCCGCCAGTCACAAGTATCCGGGAATTTTTCACCTGTTTATTCATCAGAGTCTGCCATCCACCATATTACGGGGAAGGATCCCCTTGATATCAAACACAACAGCATTTTCATCCATCAGCGAACAAAGGTCGATTTCCAGAAATTCTTTGTGCGCCACGGCAAGAACAACCGCGTTATAATTGCCGGGTAAATCTTTCAAATCACGGAATGAGGTCAGATTGTATTCCTTCTTCACATCTTCCGGGTCAGCCCAGGGATCATAAATATCCACTTCGCAGCCGAATTCACGCAAACCATCCACCACATCCACGGCATGACTGTTCCGGATATCCGGGCAATTTTCCTTGAATGTGATACCCAGCTGCAGAACACGGGCATGCATAATCTTCAATTCCTTACGGATCAGGAGTTTCACAACTTCCGCCGCAATGTATTTTCCCATACCGTCATTAATACGCCGTCCAGCAAGAATGACTTCCGGCAGATATCCCAGAGACTGGGCTTTGTGTGTAAGATAATAGGGATCAACACCAATGCAATGTCCACCAACCAGACCGGGTTTGAACTTCAGGAAGTTCCACTTGGTTCCGGCGGCTTCCAGTACATCATGGGTATCGATTCCAATCAGCTGGAATATTTTTGCAAGCTCATTGACAAAAGCAATATTCAAGTCGCGCTGGCTGTTTTCGATCACTTTCGCGGCTTCCGCAACTTTGATCGACGGCGCACGGTGTGTTCCGTTTTCCAGAATGGAATTATACAGAGTATCAACAATTTCCGCCGATTCCGGTGTGGAGCCGGATGTAATCTTCAGGATCTTGGTCAAACGGTGTTCCTTATCGCCGGGATTGATCCGTTCCGGAGAATAGCCGCAATAGAAATCCTGATTGAATTTCAGAGAGGAATATTTTTCCAGAACCGGCACGCAATCTTCTTCCGTACAACCGGGGTAAACAGTTGACTCATAAACCACGATAGAACCCGGTTTCATTGCCTTACCAACGGTTTCGCTGGCACGGTAAAGAGGCGTCAGATCCGGACGGTTGTACTGATCGACCGGTGTCGGAACCGTAACGATGAAAATATCCCGGTCTTTCAAATCATCCAGATTATCAGAATAGCGGAGTCTTTTTGCAGATTTCAAATCATCGGTCGATGTTTCCAACGTTTCATCAACGGCATTCCGGAGGGACTCCAGTCGTGCTTTTTTCACATCGAAGCCGACCGTATCGTACTTTTTCCCGAACTCAACAGCAAGAGGCAGCCCGACATACCCGAGACCGATGATCCCGATCTTTATTTCTCCGGTTTTGATTTTCTGTAACATTTTTCTTAACCTTTCGCTGTTGACTTTTTCTTATCATAGATTACTATAGCATGTTCCTCCCATTTTTGCAAATGACATGCTGTGAAAAAATCAAAGATTCAATATCCGGCGGATCACCGGTGCCATACAGCGGGAAATCATGTAGAATCCCAAGTCCGTACCATGGACACCGTCGACCGTACATTCCGTGGGATCATCGCCGTAAAGCGTTGTGCCATCCAGGAAGTGAATGTTTTTATCTCCCAGAAGAATCCGGATGTTATTCATAAATTGCAATTCTATGATTAGAAGGATTTATCGAAGTCTCCGAGTGCCGTCTTGACCACTTCTTTCTTTTCCCATTTGGAAGTGGCAACCAGACCGGAAAGCAATTCATCATATTCATCCACATCAATAGGCAGCGTGACCGTTTTGTGTTTGAGTCCGGAGAGCAGCATGGCATTCCCCAGTTCCAATCCGTTCAAACCTTCCACAGCTTCCGCAACCAGCGGTGTTCCGTGGAGGATCGCTTCCGCAAATGCATTGATCACAGCGGTATGCTGCTGAAATGCGGCAGGTCTGACCGGCAATTCCACTTTCCAGAGTTCCGGAGAAGAGAATGCCACTTTTGCTGTTTTGATGTATTCGCTGACCGGTGTTTCACAACGGGAGAAGGAAAGTTTATCATCTTCCAGAATAAGACGACCGCGATCGCACGCAATTTCCAAACGGTTGGTGCCGGGAAATTCCCCCGTGGTGGTAACGAATACGCCGGTATAACCTTCCGGATATTCCAGAATGGCGGTCACTTCGTCTTCCACTTCGATGTCATGATATTTGCCGATGGAGGCAATACTTGTAATGCGTTCCGGCATCCCGAAGAACCATTGCATCAGGTCAAGCTGGTGCGGACACTGATTGAGCAGTACGCCGCCGCCTTCCCCGCGCCAGGTTGCACGCCAATCGCCGGAATCATAATAAGCCTGTGTACGGAACCAGTTTGTGATGATCCAGTTGACACGGCGGATCTTACCCAGCTCGCCGGAAGTCAAAAGCTGTTTGATTTTGACATGAGCCGGCAAGGTGCGCTGATTGAACATAGCACCGACTTTCAGCTCCGGATGTTTCTTGACAGCTTCCACCAGTTCCAATGCCATTTTTTTCTGAACGGAAACCGGTTTTTCCACAAGAACGTGTTTTCCGGCTTCCATTGCGCGGATGGCAAGTTCCACATGCTGATAATGGGGCACTGCAATCATCACAGCATCAAATTCCCCGTATGCAAAAAATTCATCATCGTCGGTGAATTTTCTGACATCGTCCTTGATATTGGAATTCTTCAGCCGTTCTTCCTTCCAATCACACACCGCTGTCAAACGGCAATTACTCAGAGAGTTGATGTTGTTGACATGGGCAGAACCCATTCCGCCGACACCGATAAGACCGATACGTACCTGATCCATAAAAACACTCAATCCTTTTTTCAGAGTTTGAAACCGGCGTCGATCACCAACTGCTGCAAGGCTTTACCGTATTCGATGTAGGTTTCCATCTTGCGCTGTTCCTTCATGTCGGAATTATCCTGATCGTCCGTATCATGGAAGACGGTCGCAACGTGGGGTTCGATGGAGATGCCGCCATCATAACCGCGTTCACAGAGATCTTTCAGAATCTGTTTCACACAACCATCGCCTTCACCCGCAAAGGTGAATTTGAAGTCGCCGCCCTTGACCGGATAGTAACCGTCTTTAATGTGAATGTGATCCACAAATTCACGGACATTCACATAGAATTCCCAGGCATTCTGATAGTTTGTATAGGGAGCTTCGCCGCGGCAATCCAGGTTGAATGCGGGGTTCCCGGTATCGAAAACAAGGCGGAAAGCCGGAGATTTGATTTTATCCAGCAGATACAGGGTGTGTTCGTAAGAAAGGCCGCCCCAGTTCATGCAGTTTTCATGCAGGCAGATAATACCGGCATCTTCTGCGATTTTGACGATATTGGTCACTCTTTTGATGACTTCATCAGCATAATCCCAGGATTTCGGTTTCAGTTCATCGGGCACCTTGAAACTCATGATACGGACATATTTCATACCCAGTTTGTGCATACGGGGAATGGCTCTGCGCAATTCTTCGTAGCTGGATTCCGCTTCGTCTGTGATAGGATGACTCCAGTTTGCAATGGCACTGCCGTACGCATTGAATTTGAGTCCGTTTTCTTCCAAATCCTTCTGTACCTGTTCAAACTGGGCATCGGTGATGTTGGAAAGATTGCCGTCGAACAGCTTTCTTGTTTCGATATATTTCCAGCCGAGGGCTTTGGTTGCTTTAATCTGACCTTCCCATGTGGCGGAGGCTTCGTCTGCAAATCCTGTAAGATACATAATTCAGGTTCCTTCTGTTATTTTTTGTTGTAAAACATGACATTAAAAATCATTGATTCATTATAATATATATCGCACTGCAGAAAAAGTAAATGGATAAAAGCCAAAAAAAATGGACAAAATGATACTTTTTTGAAATTTTACGCTGCAAAGGGATTGAAAAAAAAGAACTTTACCGGAACCTCTCCCGCAAGCCGGTCCGTGTATGTTCCAAAAAATTATAATGAAAATCATCATTTCCCGGCTTGCTTTTTCCGGTTTAAGCTGTATCTTATTTATGAATTTTAAAATGTAATCTATGGAGATGAAATATGGCTGTCAATTATGAAGCTGTGATCGGACTCGAAGCACACGTGCAGGTCCGGACAAAAAGTAAAATGTTCTGCAGTTGCCCCAACCATTTCGGGGCGGAACCCAATACGCAGACATGCCCCGTTTGTATGGGTATGCCCGGTGTATTGCCCACTCTGAACCGCGAAGCTGTCAATAAGGCAGTCGTCGCCGGTCTCATGTGCGGCTGCGAAATTTCCAAACGCAGTAAATTCGACCGGAAAAACTATTTTTATCCCGACCTGGTGAAAAATTATCAGATCACACAGTATGATCAGCCGATTTGCAAAAACGGTAAAATCCATATCTGCGGTACCGGTTTCTCCGGCGCTCCCCTCGCAGATAAATATATCGGTATGACACGTATCCACATGGAAGAGGACCCCGGTAAATCCTTCCACACGGCAAACGGGTCCGGTCTCGACTACAACCGTTCCGGCGTTCCCCTGCTGGAAATCGTCAGCGAACCGGATATGCGTTCTGCGGACGAAGCCTACGCTTACCTCACTGCATTGAAACAGATCATGCAGTACGCCGATGTCAGCGATTGCGATATGGAAAAAGGTCAGATGCGCTGCGACGTCAACGTCTCCATCCGGGAACGCGGCGCAAAAGAATTCGGCGTCAAAGTGGAAATCAAAAACCTGAACTCATTCCGTGCGGCACACCGTGCTGTAACGTATGAAATCAAACGTCAGATCCTCGTTCTGGAATCCGGCGGCGTCATCACACAGGATACCCGCGGCTGGAACGATGAAGCCGGCGAAAGTTATGTGATGCGTACAAAAGAAAATGCACACGACTACCGTTATTTCCCGGAACCCGACCTGCTCCCGGTTGTCTTCACCGATGAAGAAATCGAAGAATACCGCAAAAATCTGCCGGAATTGCCCGAAGCCCGCCGTGAACGTTATGTTCAGGATTACGGTCTGACTCCTTACGATGCGCAGATCATCACCATGGATCGCGGTTATGCTGCCTACTTTGAAAAAGCAGCGGCAAAATCCAATGTTCCCAAACTGGTCGCAAACTGGTTCATCACAGACCTGCTCCGTCTGCTCAACGAAAATTCCGTTGACATTGCTGACTGCAAAATCGCTCCGGAACAGCTTTCCGCATTGGTCGATCTGATTCAGGCAGGAACCATCAACGGTAAAACGGCAAAGACGGTGTTCGAAGATATGTTCCAGTCCGGCGATGATCCCGGCGAAATCGTGAAAGCAAAAGGACTTGTTCAGGTTTCCGACGAATCCGCTGTTGCCGCATTTGTGGATCAGGTAATTGCAAACAATCCGGCACAGGTGGAACAGTATAAATCCGGCAAACCCAATGTAGTTCAGTTCTTCATCGGCCAGACCATGAAATTGAGCAAAGGCAAAGCCAATCCGCAGCTGGTACAGAAACTGGTAAAAGAACGTCTCGGATAATCAATTAAGGATATTTGCTATGAAAATTGCAGCTCAAATGTATTCTGTACGCCAATCCATCGCCGAAAAAGGCTATGGGTATGCGTTGAAAGAACTCGCCCGTATGGGTTTTAATGCCGTGGAACATGCCTGCGGTTTCTCTGAATTTGAAGGCAGAATTTCTGACCTGCGTAAATTTATGGATGATCTCGGCATTGCCATGATCGGTACGCATGTCGGTGCCGATGTTTATGTCGATAAGGATAAACTCAAAGCGACTGTCGATCTGTATGCCCAACTCGGCGCAAAATATATCATCAATCCCTGGAATAATGATGCCATGTCTCTTGAGACCGTCAAAGGTTTCGCAGAACAGCTCAATGAAGTCGCCGCCATCCTGAAACCTTACGGCATGTATTGCGGTTATCACAACCACAGACAGGAATTCCAGAAGTGGGATGAAGACGGAAAATCTCCCTGGGAAATCCTCGCAGAAAATACTTGCGATGACGTGGTTATGGAACTCGACTGTGGTTGGGCTGCCCTTGCCGGTTACTGCCCCACCTGCCTGATCAACAAATATCCCGGCAGAAGCAAAGTCCTGCACTTCAAACCTGCCGTGTTGGAACAGCAGAAAGAATTCGGCAAACTCCCCATCATCGGTAAAGATTCCGTGGATTGGAAGAGTGTCATTGCCGCTGCAGAAAAAGCCGGCGGCACAGAAGCACTGATCATCGAACAGGAAGAATATCTGCCCGATACAACCGATTTCGAATGTATCGAAGAATCCTGCAAAGGCCTGCTCAAACTGGTCTGATTCCAGTAAGATATTTTACTGAAAAAGCCCCTCAGCCAACTCATTATTTTGAGTCCGGATGCAGGGGCTTTTCACTTTTTCCCGTTACGGTAATCTTTCGGTGATATCCCCGTCAAACGGTGAAATACAAGACTGAAATAATTACTGTCGGAAAATCCACACAGGCGGGCGATATAGGATATCCGCAGATTTTTGTGCAGGCGCAAATAGATTTTTGCCTCATGAATACGACGCTCTGTCAATGCCTGACGGAATGTTTTCCCCAGCACTTTTTTGAATAAGGAGCTGAAATATGTGCAGTTCAGCCCCAAGTATTCCGCAAGATCCGTTTCTGCAATATTTTCCATATAATGCAAGTCCAAATAGTAAAGACATCTTTTCCGGTAATATTCCATACTGTTCCGGCGGCTGCCGTGGGGATGTTCCGAAAGATAAGATACTATTGCCAGACGGATGAATTCCGCCAGCCATTTGCCCTTTTTCCGCAAATCAATCACGTCAACCGTTCCGGAAAGAATCGTGAAATAACACACTGCCGCCAGTTTTTCTTCAATCATCACTGGCTGCACAAATTCGCGGACTCCGAACGGACAGCATCCGATAAAGGAACGCCCGTGTGATGCAACTTTGAGAGAGCGTTTTTTGTTGTCTGCACATGATTTATTATGATCCAGCAGTTTCTTACTTCTGCAGAAAGCGGAATGATGCAGCGGTTGTTCCGGCGTCATTTTCAAATCATCGCAATCCGCAAATGCCTCGTGAATGGCTTCGATGCTGATTTGAGTGCAGCACTCCTTTTCCAACAATTTCAAAACTTCCGACAGATTCATAATTTTTCTCCTGACCTGAAATAATTATAGCTTTTTTTCTGAAAAATTCAAGTTTTTTTCTTTTTTATATGCTATATTTTTGCAAACTTAATAAACAGGAGATACATTATGAAATACTATCATGAAGGTGCTAGAGATATTCCGATTATCGCAGAAACAGATGTCCTTGTCGCAGGCGCAGGTCCTGCCGGGATCGGCGCAGCACTTTCCGCGGCCCGCTGTGGTGCAAAAGTCATGCTCATCGAAAAATGCGGCTATCTGGGCGGCGTCGCAACCGCCGGGATGATGTCCCATTGGTCCGGGGCGACACAATGTCCGCTGATGAATGAAATCATGGATCGTACCATTCAAAGCACATCCCTGCCGCCGTTTGAAGCAGATCCCCGCCTTACCGCCCACGATTTGAAATGGTCGATCCCCCATGAATGTCAGAAACAGGTTCTTTTCCAGATGATGCAAGAGGCCGGAGTCACCGTTCAGGTTCATACCATGGCGGTCGGCGTGATTATGGAAAACAATAAAGTCAAAGGCATTATAACAGAAAGCAAATCCGGAAGAGAAGCCATTCTCGCAAAAGCCGTCATCGACTCAACCGGCGATGGTGATATTGCGGCTTTTGCCGGCGCAGAATATCTGTTCGGACGTGAAGAAGACAATGCCTGCCAACCCGTCACCCTCATGTTCCGCATCGGCGGTGTGGATTACGAACGGGCATTCTTCCCCTGTTCCTTCGAAACCTATATTGATCTGCCGAAAGGGGAAATTCAATCTTTGGGCAAAACCCATCTGCCTCACCCCGCCGGACATGTTCTGCTGTACAAAAACCGACTGCCGGGCGAAGTGACGGTCAATATGACCAACGTGACCGATATTGATGGAACCGATGTCCGTGATCTCACAAAGGCGGAAATGATCTGTCGCGATCAAATGGATAAAATCGTCCTCTTCCTCCGGGAATATGTACCGGGCTATGAAAAATGTTACCTGACTGCATCCGGCGAAATGGTCGGCATCCGGGAAACCCGCCATTTCAAAGGCGTCATCACGCTCACGCCGGAAGATATTGTAGAAGCGACGGTCTTTGAGGACTGGATCGCCACGAAAAACTTCTTTAATTTTGACATTCACAACATCAAAGGTGCCGGATTGGATAAGAACGGTGCCCAGCGGGATTTCCAGGCAAAAGGCCATTACACCATTCCTTACCGTGCCTGTGTGCCGGAAAAAATCGATGGTCTTCTGCTTTCCGGCCGCAACATTTCCGGAACGCACAAAGCCCATTCCAATTACCGTGTGATGGGCATCTGCCTGAATATCGGTGTCGGTGTTGGCACAGCGGCAGCCGTAGCGATCCGTAACAATACAGAATTGCGTAACGTCAACATCCGGGAAGTCCAGCAGATCCTTCTTGACAACGGAACCGAACTCTGACGTCAAACAAAACAGGCAGAGTCAGCACCGATTTACGACTGACTCTGCTTTTTTTTACAATTCCAAGCTGTCCGGATTCAACAGAAAATCATAAATACTCATAGTTAAAATACCATGCTCGTCATACAAAGGAGCCGGAGCATGAGAAGTAATAACAATCTTTTTAAAGGAATCATCGATTTTCAAAAGAGACCGAATCTCCTGTTCCCGTTTTTCTGCATCCGGAATCATGTATGCTGACTGGATATAATAACGTTTTGATCCTTTGTTGGCAACAAAGTCAACCTCAAGCTGCTTGCGTGCATAAGCACCATTGACTGTCTTTTCATTGGCATAGATCAATCCGATATCAACATTGAATTTGCGATGACGCAGCTCATTATAGATAATATTTTCCATACTATGCGTTTCTTCCAACTGACGGAAGTTCAAGCGGGCATTGCGTAATCCGAGATCGGAATAATAATACTTGAGCGGAGTCTCAATATATGCTTTTCCCTTAATATCATAACGTTTTGCTGCTTCAAGCAAGTATGCGTCTTCCAGATAGGAAAGATATTTGGATATTGTGACAATGGTTATTTTTGAATTTTTCACACTGTGAAAAGTCTTGCGCAATTTTTCCGGATTGACCAGACTGCCAATACTGGAAGAAAGAATATCAAGCAAATTTTCCAATTCAGAAACCTTACGAATTTTGTTTCGCCCAACAATATCCCGCAAATAAGTTTCTGTATAAAGAGAATTGAGAATTGCTATTTTATCTTCCAACGCAGACGCCAAAGCAACAAGCGGGAGCCCGCCATAAAGCATGTATTCCTGAAAACGGAAACTCCGGTCATCCTTGTAAACGGAAAAATATTCAGCAAACGTCAGCGGCGTCATGTGAATCTCATCACCTCTGCCCCTGAACTCAGTAATAATATCCCGTGAAAGAAATTTGGCATTGCTGCCGGTTGCATAAATTTCTGCTTTCTTCCCAAGCAATCCGTTCAATACTGATTCAAAATCCCCCAGTAACTGAATTTCGTCAAGCAGAAAAATAGTATCCGGATGTTGCGCCAGTTTTTCTTTGGCAAAATCGTAGAATGTATCTGGATCACAAAATCTCCGGTTGTCACGTTCATCAAACGCCATTTCCACAATCTGTTCCGGGTTGACACCATTTGCAAGCAGATAATTTTTGAAAATAGTGCGAAGCAAATAAGATTTCCCGCAACGTCGTAAACCGGTAATGATTTTAACAAATCCATTGCCCCGTTTACGAATCAGTTCATTTAAATAAAATTGGCGTTGTATTTCCATTTTCACATCCTAATAAAGATTTTTGCAAGTTTTGACAATTTTCTTTATTAGAATACACCTTCAACCACCATTTGTCAAGGTTTCTAATAAAGATTTTTGCAAGTTTTGATACTTTTCTTTATTAGAACATCATAAAACAGGCGTTTATAGACATTCCTAATAAAGATTTTTGCAAGTTTTGGCAATTTTCTTTATTAGAAGGCACAAAAAAGGCAGAGTCTGTACGGAGCTTATCCGCAACGACTCTGCCGCAATTCAAATTTTATTGTTCGTATTGCGCCTGAAGGCTCAAAATAATATCCGGATCGTTGGTTGTGATCGTATCCACACCACAACCACGGGCGACCGCATATTCTGCCGCATTCCCGGGAGCCCAGGTATCCACCTTGATATTCCGTTCATGGTAGAAATCGACAAGTCCCATGCTGAGAGATTTGATAGAAAGACCAACCCGATGAAGCATCGGGATATAATCCTCACCTTCCTGCGGTAAATGAAATCCGTGCCGGATCAACTCCGGGGCATATTTTTTTGCCGTCCGGAGCATATTGGACTGAAAACTGATAATGCTGCAATGGTCCGTAAAACCGCGTTTATCCAATTCCTTGAATACGCGGCACGCCACGTCTTCATCATCTTCTTTCAATTCAACGGCAAGCCAGATGTCCGGGCGTTTTGTCATGACCAAGTCCAGAAATTCATTGAACTCCGGAATTTGCGTACCGGCAAATTCAGGATTCTTTTTGCTGCCGAAATCAAGCTTTTTCAATTCCTTCAGCGTCATCTCCCGAATCAATCCGGTTCCGTTACTATGCATATCCACATTGGGCTCATGAGAAATCACAATTTCACCATCCGCAGTACGGCGCAAATCAAATTCGATGCCGTCGATGGGCAGTTCCATCGCCTTCTCAAAAGCAAGCAATGTATTTTCCGGATAACGTCCGGACCAACCACGATGTGCAATGATTTCAGGTTTCATATTGCCCGTCTCCTCTGATCACTTCTTGGAATACACGTGGTATTTCTGCATTTTCGGCAGGAACGGTCCGCCATGTCCGCTGTTCTGGAACCAGTGGATTTCTTTCGGACCTTTCACGTTATTGTAGAAAATCTGAACACCGGACGGCGGGCAGACGTAATCGCCCAAACCGGCACGGGGAACAACGATCCGACAGCTTGCCGGAATCCGTTTTGCGTGATTGACAATATCAAAGTAACGCAATCCGGGTGAATAACGGGGGAAGAATTCCGATTTCATACGTTTTGCCTGCTCACCACCGATGTCACCACACCAGGGAACAGTCGGCTTTGCAACACTCAGGCCATCGACCAGAGCCGCAGCCCAAACGGTCTGAAGTCCGCCCTGGCTTCCACCTTGTGCAATCAAATTTTTCCCATCCCACTGAGGCAGAGTTTTAAGAAAATCGAATGCACGGATCACGCGGAGAGCCATGCCGCAGAAATAGGCAGTTTCCGGGTTGGCATTCTGTCTGGGATCAAGAGCATAACTGTATCCATTGGAACGGATGGATGCAAAATACTTATCGTAATAAGCCTTTTCTTTTGCCAGATCAAAACCATGGGCATTGACGGCGAAATAAATCTGATTATAAGGGGGAGAATGCGGTCTCTGAATATAAGTACCATATCCCTGGAATGCGGCAACCGCAGGCAGAGATTTTTCTTTTGCATCTGCGGGAATGGAAAGATAACCGGTAACCGGTCTGGGGCCGGCACAATCCACAACAACTTTATACATTTTGTATTTCTTATTGCTGATCGCAACTTCTTCCATTGTATATTTCACAGGAACGGCTTTGAGTTTGGCTTTCTGTTTTGCCCAGAATGCATCAAAGTCTGCCGGTTCGGGAACAGCCTGTTTCAATGTATCAAGTGCAACACCATGACCGCCATCGAACAAAACAGTACCAAGATAATGTTTCGTCAATGTGGAAACATTTTTGCCGTTTCTGTTTTCCAGCCATGCTTTCAGACGGAAGAAGCCGGGCTTTTCGATTGTTTCTTCAACCACGACTGGTTTTTCCGGGGAAATCTTGACTTTCCCCTGACGTGTCACGCCGTCATCTCCAACGCGTTTCCATGCAAGGTAATAGGGGTCTTCATCGTTGTATTTCTGATCGCCGATATCCATGGTAAAGGTAAACTTAACCTTTTCACCGGCTTTGATTTCTGCGGCGGTTGCAGAAGAGGAACCGAGGACAGATACTTTTTTCAAAGTCAGGGGGAAAACATTGAGTTTCTTCAGGTTTTCAAATTTACCGGCAACGATCAGTTCGGCTGATTTGTATTGATCGCAGTTTCGGGCAAATGTCCAGTCCTGATGTTTCTTGGGATCCGGGGCATTGCCGATCCCGAATTCAGGCTTTGAACTGTAAAAATGATTGAACGCAATCACGATTTGTTCTTTCTGATGATTATGGATCTGCATACAGCCGTAATCACCGACTTTAAGGATAGTATCGTTCACATCAAATTTATTTGTGCCGTTGGGAATTTTTTTTGTTTTTGTACCGACATAATTAAATGGAGAAAATTCAATAAATCCAGCAGCGAACTTACCTTTTTCAACACCCGGCACATTACTCAAAACTTCCAGATTATTCACGATCTGCTGAATAGTTTTGCCGGGGATACCGACATCTGCCAGGTTCTGTGTGAACGGATCCATGGAAGCAAACGCCCATGTCACATTGCCTTTTTTATCCGTGAGTTTGAAGTAATAAGCCAGCTTTGTCAATTTTCCCTTAAAAGAAAGACTGTTGTCTGTGATGTAGTCATTCTTGTTGTACTTGACGGCATCAAGCTTATAAATGGTTTCATACTCCTGGGCGTCAGGAACAACGCCATTCAATTCTGCCACAGCTGCCTGCAGTGCAAAACTGCACCCGAACAGAGCGACACCAACTGCCAATAAACTTTTTACGTTCATTCTTTTTTACTCTTTCATTTGTTATTTTGTTAAAGTTCAATTAGTTCAAGGTAATATTCTCAGCATAATCCCCGATGGTCAGATATGCAAAATTACGATCGATCCGCTTGCCGTTAATCGTCACATTTTCCAGGTGGATGTTTTCCACATTATGTTCTGCATCGGCTCCGGCTATCAGAATCTGTCCGCGATAACTCTCCGGGGCCGTCACAGTAATATTCCGGAATGTACAATTGCGCAACGTACCACATTCCGTCCAGGCGCCACATTCCATCGGCGTGATTTTCATTAAAACAAGATCCGGCACGTCGACATATATCCGTAAATCTTCGAACAGCAAATCCCGCATCGGCATCCGGTGTGACGGCTGGAGATACCATACTGTATTGCACCAGAAGGCCTCCGGACTCTTGAAGCAATCGCTCACATGAACGATATCGCAATTGCGGACGGTTATATTTTCCATTGTTTCTGCGATACATTCGTATCCGTAACGGAAAATATTAGCGGTATCACACCAGAAAATACAATTTTCCACCAGCACATTGCGAATTCCGCGCCGGTCTGTATCAAACGTATTGTGAATCATTTCCTGATCCGTCATTTTGAGCGAAGTCAATTCCCGCCTTTCAAGCATCCCCTTGATTGCAATAATATCATCCCGGGAACGAATAAAGGAATTCCGGATTACCACATCGGTACTGTTGCAGATGTCAACCGCATCATCATTGATCATCCGGCTGCCGCAAATCTTGATGTTGTCAACCAGAATGTCATGGGAATCCCGGAAGACCACATTCCACATACAAGGATCGGTACAGATAAAATCGCGCAGTTCCACGTGATTGCATTGATAAAAATCAAGACAATGGCGCACCGCCCCACGGGGCAGATGACGCTGCGTCAACACACCATGTCCGCAAATACGGATGTTATCCCCCTCAGCCCAAACAGTTGCTTCCACCATGGCTCCGGCTGCAAGATACAATGTTTCGTTGGATGCCAGTTCGATTTTCCCGGGGGAATGAAGTCCGGGGCCATAATAATGAACACCCGGCGTATCGGGCGCAGGGGCATCCGTCTCTTCCGAATCATAAAAGAGAATCAGCGGGATATCTTTATACGTTTCCGGCTGAAAGATATAGGTCCCGTGTTTTGTCAGCTGAAACGTAATTTTATCATCCTCGATTACCGGATTTTCGATGGCATTGCAAGGCAGGATTTTCGTTGCCGCCAAACTTCTTGCGCAACGGATTTCCACGGACACCGGTTCATCTGAAAGAATGGAGCCGATACCGTAACAACTGCCATCCGTATCAGGATTTCCCGAAGCAACGCGCAGAATGGCGATTTTAGAGCCATTGACAGCGACATAAAAATCAGGTTGTAAAAAAGTCATCCGTAAAAACCTCCGGTGTTATTTTTTGAATCTGTTGGAATAATTTAATTCCCGAAATTCAAAATGCAAGGAATATTTATGCGTGCAAAAGCATTTTTAAATAAAAATAAGAAAAAAAATGAATTCAGAGCTTGAAAAAATGGTTTCGGAGGTTAAATTGTAGGTGTAACGAAAGGATATTATACCATGGCGGAAAAAGACAATTTGAAAAGTGGAAAAGGTGCAGCTGCGGCCAAAGCAGCTGAAGGTCGTGATAAAAACTTACAGATCGCATTGGATCAGATCGAAAAAGAATTCGGTAAAGGCTCCATCATGCGTCTCGGCGATAATAAAGTAGTGGATGTACCGGTCATCAGCACCGGCGCGCTTTCTCTCGATATTGCATTGGGGATCATGGGTTTGCCCCGCGGAAGAATCATCGAGATCTTCGGTCCGGAATCTTCCGGTAAAACTACCGTCTGTCTCCATGTGATTGCAAACGCTCAGAAAGCCGGCGGAACAGCAGCATTCATCGACGCGGAACATGCTGTCGACCCGATTTATGCAAAAAAGATCGGTGTGAATATTGATAACCTGCTCATTGCCCAGCCGGACTGCGGGGAAGACGCATTGAACATTGCAGAAACTCTGGTAAAGAGCAATGCAGTCGACGTGCTTGTCATCGACTCTGTGGCAGCATTGGTTCCCAAGAATGAAATCGAAGGCAACATCGGCGATTCCTTCATGGGCTTGCAGGCAAGATTGATGTCCCAGGCATTGCGTAAACTGACACCTGCCATCAGCCGGAGCAAAACCTGCTGTATCTTCACCAACCAGATGCGTGAAAAAATTGGTGTCATGTTCGGTAATCCGGAAACAACTCCCGGCGGTAACGCAATGAAATATTACTGCTCCGTCCGTATGGATATCCGCCGCGTGCAGACCTTGAAAGACAGTGCAGGTCAGCCGACCGGCGCACATACCCGTGTCAAAGTTGTGAAAAACAAACTCGCGCCCCCGTTCAAAACAGCCGAATTCGATATCAACTTCAACGAAGGTATTTCCCGTATCGGTTCCATCATCGATGTGGCTTCCGACTTCGGCATTCTGGAAAAACGCGGCTCCTGGTTCTCCTTTGAAGGGGAACAGGTCGCACAGGGCAGAGATGCAGTCAAAGCTGCTCTGGCAGAACAGCCGGAACTGACCGAACGCATTTACGGCAAGATCAAAGAAAAGCTCGCCGCCATGCGTGCCGGTAATGCTGCCGCTGCAGAAGAGCCCGCTGCGGAAGATTTTGCGGAAACAGTCAATCCTGAAACAGATGGAACTGCAGACGCATGACATTTTTGCGGAACATTATCCGGCATAACGGGTTGAAACCTGTTGCAACCGGGCTTATCCTGGTATTTTGCGTCTGTATGACAGCGGCAGAATACCGGGATCGGATATCCGGCGATGAAGCCTGCCGTTCCGGTGATTTTCCCTCCGGCGCAAGTTTTTATCGCAATTACCGTAAGCTCGCAGAAAAGCAGCAGGATTCGGATGCGCTCCGCGATGCCTTTGAGCGTGAGATTGATGCCTTGATCCGTGCCGGATTGGGCAATGAAGCGGAATCCGTTCTGAATCAATACGAAAAAAAGTATGATTCCGGCAATGTGGATTCCACTTCTGTTGCTTTGTGGCGTGCCAATATCCGGATACTTCAGAACCGCGCCGGTGAAGGCGAGAAAATTCTGGAGCAGATTCTGAACGTATTGCAGCAGAATGATCCCCGCCGGAAACAGGCTGTCGCCTCTCTGGCATTTGTCCGGGAAAATCAGAAAAAATATCAGCAGGCAGCTCAACTTTATGATGAACTGGCGTTGATGGAAGGCGATGCTGCATTCAAACGCAACTGTGTCGAACGCAGTATCCTGATGCATATTTCCGCAAAAGAATACGATAAAGCACTGAAAAAACTGTTGGACATGCCGCTTGCCAATAAATCCGAACGGGATTTGCTGGCAATGAAACTCCTCAGCTTCTATCTCCGGCTGGAAAAAGATCCGCCAGCCGAGACCTACCCGGCATGGGAGGAAATCATAAAGGCTAAACCGGAAATCCGGGACTCCGTTCTTTACTCTGCCAGCCGGATGATTGCAGATTCCTTTCTTGCACGCAAAGACTACAAAAACAGTCTTTTTGCCGGAGTAACGGCATACCATTGTGCCTCTTCCGCAACAGAAGAACGGAATGTTCTGACTAAAATCATTGAAACACTGGAAAAAAATGCCAATGCACAAGATGCGGCCCATCTTGCCATGGCTCAATATGAACTTTTCCAGGGTGCAAAAACCATCCCGGAAACAAAATTGCGTTATTGTCAATTGCTGATTCATGCAGGCTTGAACGATTCCGCATTGAAGACAGCTGCCGGCATTTTCGATGAAGTCAAATCAAAAGATAAACGGGAAAAACTTTTCCGTTCCATCTTCAAAGCGTTTCTCCACAAGAATGCATTCCAGCACGGAGAAAAACTTCTGGATATTTATCTGAGCGATCAGAAAGATTCCAGTGAATATCAGTTGACAAAAGCCGCCCTCTATTACCGGGAAGGCAAGAAGAAAGAAGCCGCCGACCTGTGCATCCGAACCGCCATCAGCGATAACGTCATCCGCGACAAAGCATACCGCCGTGCAATCACCATTTATGCAGAAATCCGGGATCATAAAAAAGTCCTTGAGATTTGCGATAAGATTCTGAAAGATAACCCGCAGGATCCCGTCTTGTTCTATCGTGCCAACGCACATAAAGACTTGAATCATTTTGGCCAGGCACGCAAGGATTTCAATGCCTATTTGCGTTTACCTGCAGCGAAAGCACCGTCCGCATTCCGCATTCAGGCTGAATTCCGGATTGCGGAAACGTATATGATGGAAGGCAAAGAAAAAGAAGCCGTTGCATCATTCCAGAAAATCTTCCGGAATAATCAGAAGTCCGAATTCGCACCCGCCGCCGGTTATTGGCTGGTTCACGCAAACCTGAGCAAAAATAACAGTGTGAATGCGGAACGGCTCACCTGGCAGATGGCAGAACGTTACCCGGAATCCATTTACACCTTCTCCGCAGTTCTGCGACTGGCAGCATATTACCGTACACAAAATGCAACAGATCGCGCCGGCAGAGTATTGGAATCCGCCGTGACTCAGACCCGTTATCAAGCCATCCGGGCACGGGCGCTGTATGAAAAAGCATTGATTGCTTACCAGCAGAAAAATTATGAGCTGGCAGAAAAAACCATTCAGGAATTGCTCACTCAATTCCCGCAGGATGTCAACGCCGGACCGGCCATTTATCTGCGCGGGGATTTGCAGCGTCATGCGAAAAAATATCCAGAAGCGATTGCAGATTATCAACTTGCCGCACAACATGGCAAAGACACTCACCTGGAACAGGCTGCACTCGGGGCAGAAGGCGATTGCAATTTTGCTCTGGCGGCAAAAGCGGATAAAGCGGAATTGTATCAGAAAGCACTGCTTTGTTACAAAAAAGTTCTGGAATGTAAAAATGTCCTGCCCGAATACCGGGCTATGGCGATTTATAAAAGCGGAAAGTCTCTGGAACTTGCCGGTGCACCTGCCGATCAGGTTTTCGCCGAATATAAGAAAATGTTGTATCTGGTTGTACCGGAACAGGCAAAGGCACACCCCGCCGAATTGTTCTGGATCGTGAAGGGGATCGACTCTCTGATTGCCCTCACCCGTATTTCCCCCACCGGAGAAAATACCAATACAGCCATCGAAGCCACCAATTATCTGGGAAAAGCCGGTTTGATTCCCGCTGATACCGTCCGGAAACGGGTCCGGACTTTGAGACGCAAAAAATACAGACCTATAATACAGGAGATCCATAAAAAATGACATTGTATCTGCAAATGATCCGTGACGGCGGACCGATTATGCTCGTAATCGCGTTCTGTACCTTGATTGCTGTTTTTATCTTTCTGAAAAAATATATGCAGTTCTATCGCGCGCAAGTTAATGTAGATGACTTGATCAAAGGTCTCGTCAACGTGCTGCGCCGGGATGGCATGATTGAAGCGATCACCTTGTGTGAAACCACCCCCGGCCCTGTCGCCCGCGTCCTCTCTGCGGCCATTCACGCTTATCAGAACGGCGATGATATCAAACAGGCGCTGGAAGATCAGTCTCTGATCGAAGTCCCCCGCCTGGAATCCCACATGAATATCCTTGCCACAATCACCTATATTCTGCCGTTGCTCGGTCTCCTCGGCACGGTCGCAGGGATGATGGAAACTTTCCGCATCATGCAGCAGAGTTCTGCTGTGACAATGCCCGAACTTTCCAAAGGGGTTCACCTGGCATTGGTTTGCACTGCCGCCGGTTTGTGCGTCGCCATTCCCTGTCATATCGCCTACAACTTCCTGTTGACCAAAATCCAGGGGTTCTGTGTGGAAATGGAACGCGCCTCTTCCTCCATCATGACATTTTTCCAGCAGCACGATCAGGAGACTGCACAGAATGAAAAATGAACCCACAACATGCGTTCATGTGCGCACCAGATTACAGTTATACCGCGGACTTCCGCCGTTTATTCCGTACCTGGGCCTGTTCTTTATTCTGATCCTGTTCTTCATGCTCAGTACCAGTTCCGTACCCGTGCAGGGCGTAAAAGTCACCCTCCCCACGGCCGCCATGAAAGAAACCGAATATGTCTCCCGTCACATGATTGTTACGGCGGATGCGTCCGGCAAGTTTTACTTTAACGATGTACCGGCAGAAAACATTCAGCAGTTGAAACGGCGCGTGGCAGAAGCGGCACAGAAATACAATACGTCTGAAGAATTGGTCTTCCGCTGTGATAAATCGCTCAATGCCGATGTCATAATGAAGTTGACGGAAATCGCCAGTGAATTGAACATGACTGCCCTCTTCGTAGTCGATCAGCCGAAACAAACCGGCAAAACATCCTTCATGGAAACGGAACGATGAAAAAACAAAACGGAAAACTTCGGGATCATATCCTGCTTTTTCTGATCACGGCGATCACTTTTATTCTCCCTGCGCTGCTTTTTCAGCCGCGGAAAAATCTGCCGGCTCCAAAAGTTCCGCGGAAAACTCCTGCCGTCATTACAGATGCCGCATCCTATCAGCCCGCCGGATTGCAGCAGCAGCTTTATTATCATGACCCGAAAGTGTTTCTGGAAGGGAATGACACACATTCTTTTGCCAGTTTCCGAATCCGTGAACATGATCCTGCATATCTCCAGAAACAAATCGGCGGTCTCCCTCCGCTTCTGAAACAGGAAACTGCAGAGATTCAGCCGGGTAATCTGCCGGGCAGCAATCAACCTGCCTTTACCGCACCGTTGTTCCTGCCGGTCACGACGCAAAAACAAACTGCAAATGTTCCGAAAAATCTGACCTATCCCCTGCTTCTCAGCTTCGATGGTACCCCTCTGCCCGATTGCAAAATCAGCATCGGCAAAAATACACCTGCGCCTTCTCTCCCGACAAAATTCCAAATCACAATTCCCGATCTGGATGCCATCCCCGGCTTCCTCCATGCCGAACTGCTGACATCCTGCGGCAACCGGAAACTGGATATGCTGGCACTGCGTTCCATCAATCAATATCTCCTTGCGAATTCCAGCCGCAGCTGGCAGAATGGCGGGATTCTCACCGTTTACTGGCAGTTGGATGTTAAACCGGCTGCGTTGCCGGAAGATTCTCAGAAAGAAGGTGATAAATCATGATCCCCGTTTATGCTGAACAGGTGATTTACTTATTCACCATTTTCTTCTTCCTCATCCTCGGATTCCTCTGGTTCCGCGAAGAGTTGCACAGAAGCCGCGTCAGCGCCAAGTGGACTGCGGATAAAAAAACTCTCTATCTGTGCGGCAAATGCCATTTATCATTCCTGGCATCCCGCGGGCAGACTTTTGTACGCTGCCCACGTTGCGGCGAACTCTGTTTCGTCCGTCGCAGAAAACGGTTCTGACGGTTTATTTCTTCTTCACGTTACGACGCAATTCAATTTGTTTTGCGCGGACGGCTTCCACCGCTTTGTAAGGATCGGTGATGTTCAAGACAGTCGACTCCATGGGGCAGAGTCCGTCCCGTGTCCGGTTCAGAATCCGGGGGACCAGTAAAGTATAACTGGAAGTGATTTTGTATTCGTTCAAGAAGTCAACTGCTTCCTGACTCATCACTTCCGCATGAACATGTTTCACTTTTCCGCAGATGGCAATGGCAGCGGTAGCTCTGCCGATGACCTTATCGACAACTACGGTATCTTTCATGTCACCTTTCCGCTTATCGTAAATAACAAGCAGCGGACTGACGCCGCGGCCATTTTCCGTCATGATGATTTTACCATCTTTCATCAACACACATGCGGCTTTATTTTCCTGCAGCATTTTCCGTGCAGCCGCCAATTCTTTCTTGTCAGGGGCAGTTGTCGTACAAGCGGACACGAACAGGATCATAAGAAAAGCTCCGATTATCATATATAATTTCTGTTTCATATCTAATCATCTCCTTGTTTGTTTCCGCTTTAACATATCACACATACCACTAAAAATCAATCATGATTTGCACAAAAAAGCAGAAAAAAAGTAAAGTTTGACATGGAATAAGTAATTCTTGACATTTTATTTTTCTTTTTTCAGTGTATAATAATACGCATACACCATCCAATCTTAAGGAGAATAACAAATGGCTATGACTCTTGAAATGAAACAGAAAGTTTTTCTGGAAATCGAAAAACTCATCGAAAAAACTCGTAAAGTCAGAAAAGAACATAAAGTCGATCTCGGTGAAAGTGCCGCACCCACACCGGAAAACATCAACAATACCAATCCCCTGCTCGGGAAAGTCAATACCGAATGGACTTCCCTGCTGGAACCCGAATACTCCAACGCAGCAAACGTCATCCGCGAAGCATTGAAACAGCTCCCCAATGATGACCTCAAGAATTATCCGAAACTCCCTCTGGATAAAATCTGGCTCTGGGGCGGTCCCACTCCTTACTGGGGCGGGAATATGGCGGACGATGCCCTCGTGACAGCTGCCGATTATTTCAAATCCGAAAACGGCGTTTATGTCTACGGTGCAACCAATGAAAAAACGCTGCAGCTCCATTCCGGTTTCAAAAAATTGATCTGTCAGGTCAATGACAACTGCAGAACTCCCGGCGCACAGGAAGGTTCTACCAACGAAGAAAATGCAGAACGTCTCAGTAAACTTTCTCTGCAATTCCCCAATATCATCGGCGCTGTTTGCGATGATATGACGACCACTTATTTGCATATTGTCCCCCCGGAACCCGTACAGGCGGTCCATCGCGGCTTGAAAAAATATAATAAGGATCTGAAACTGTATGGCGTAGTTTATGCCCATGAATTGGTTGGCGAAAAAGACTTCTCCCTCGTTTCCGAATATTTTGATGTCGTCAACTTCTGGCTCTGGCACATGGAAGATATTCTGGAATACGATAAATACATCGAAATGTGTCAGAAACAATTCCCGGGTAAAAAGATCCTCCAGGGGATCTTCCTCCATGAATACGGCTCCTCCGATGCCGGACAGATGCCCGAATTGCTGATCTATCAGCTGGAACGCTGCCGCAAATATCTGGCAGAAGGCGTACTGGAAGGCATCGTCCTCCTCGGCGACCGTGAAATCCGCAAATGGCCGGAATCTGCCAAAGCGGTTCAGGATTATCTCCTGAAGTAAAAAGATTTCTTTGCCGGCGTTTGAAATGCACCCCAAAAGTTGAACACAACCTTTGAGGTGCATTTTTTCTGCAAAAAATTCCCATTTTACAAACAAATGGGGTTGACTACTTCAGAAAATGTTGTATAGTTATAAACGAAATAATAAATTAATATTCAAAACGTAAGTGACCTATGAACAGCATAAAAAAAATTTTTTCCTGGCAATTCAAACTCGATCAACTCAAATGCCTCGCAGAACAAAACATCCTCGATATCCCCGGGATCGTGCAATGCCGCATCCGCAAAATCGGCGGCGATACACAATATGAAATGTTCGAACGGAAAGAAAATTATGCTGGCCGCACACCCGGCGATAGCGCAAATTTCGCATTGGAAGCAACCCTTTTTCTGACTTCAGAATTCCACCCCGAATGGAATGAATGTTCGTTCGGCATCCCTCTTTCCGAATTGGATTTCAAGGCAACTTTTACACTCCAATACGATGGCGTCTATTTCTCCCTCTTCGCCGACCGGAAACTTGTTACCGATAACTATACCTATGGCAATCCGCCCGGAAGCCTGCCGGAAAATATCACTCCGGCTTCCGATGCCGTCACATTCTCCCAATGGTCGCAAGAACTGATTACAGAAGATAAAACCGCACATGACGTCACCGCATTGCATACCTGGTCACCTGACGGCTTGAACGCCTGGGCGGGCGACGTCTCCCTCCTTTACGAAAACGGAAATTTCCACATCTTCTATCTCTTCGATCGACGTCACCACGGCAGCAAATTCGGTCAGGGCGGACATCAATGGGCGCACCTCGTCTCCCGGGATTTGCGCACCTGGGAAGATCATGGAGTCGTTCTCCCGTTCTATAAAGATCATCAGACATACGGCACCGGCACCCCGTTCCAGATGGGCGATAAATTGATTCTGACTTATGGCTTGCATACCGGCAGAATCATCCCCAATGCAGAAATGGAGAAAGCACCGGATCGCTACCTGCGCGGCGCAACCTGGGCGGAATCCATCGACGGCGGAAAAACATTTCAACCCACCGATAAAATCTTTCATCTCTATTCCGAAAACCCCAGCGTTTACCGACTGGATGACGGAACATTTCTCTTTCATAACGGCGTCGATTTGAGAACGGCGGAAACATTCCCGGATTTCGTCATGCACAAAGAAAATATCTTCCCGGAAGGCGAAGAATCCGCCATGCGCAATTGCCGTGACTGTCCCGCATGGTTCACCTGGCATGAGAAACATTTTATGATTATGGGCTTCTCCGGCATGTGGATGGATGATGCGTTCGATTTCCCGAATCCCCGCGATCTTGCGGCGGAAGCGTTGGATATTTACGACGGTATCCAGGTCCCTATGATCGCTCCGTATGAAAATGATCGCCGGATCATGGTTGGATGGCTCCCCATTACCGGTTGGGGCGGCATTATGTTGCTGCGTGAATTGGTCTGGGATACCACGAATAACGTCCCCGGCACCCGTTTCCTGGATGAAGCCTTACCGGATTTGCCCTGTAAGCCGTGTCCTGCGGATTCTGCGGTGGAATCGGATTGCTTTTTTGAATTGGATTGTCAAACTGGCGAGAATGTTGTACTCCGCTTTGAAGGCACGGACGGCAACTTGGAATTCCGTCTTGATGCCGCATCAAAACGCGCCTCACTTTCCCGCACGGACGGCATGAATCCGCCCTGTTCCTTGCGTGAGAATGCGGCGAAAGGAATGCGTTCCTTCATAGATAAAACCGGCGGTATGGCACGGGAAAACATTCCGGGCTTGGATAAACCGTATAAGATCCGTTTTCTGCTGCGATACGAACGTAAATGGAATGGTTGCGTCCTTGACTTTGAAATTGCATCCTTCCGGACAATGATTGGTTATTTCAACGGTATTAAAATTAATCGGATTACACACGTTTTCTGATTATTTTACATAATTTTTAATTTGCCGTATTGACTTTTCAGATTTTTGTATTACATTACAGGAACGATATTTGATCGGGGTATAGCGCAGTTGGTAGCGCGTTTGGTTTGGGACCAAAAAGTCGACGGTTCGAGTCCGCCTACCCCGACCATTTTTTTTGTTCTCTGCAATCCAGTCCTTTATGGCTGGATTTTTTGTGTCTTGATTTTACCCAATGAATGACAGGTACTTATAGCAATTCATCGTCCAAACAGAGAACAAATAGAGAACGGCAAATTCTCTGTTTTTCAGTGTGTTTTGCATAGATTCTCTCAAAATTCTCTGTTTATAAAAGTCGGCGGTCTTTTATGTTCATTTATTTTGTAAGCAATTAGAGAGTAAGGTTTTACAGAAACACACGCCAAAAATAGCAGAGAATTCTCTATTTTTCTCTATCCGTATTTTGCCGACTTTTACTTTAGAGACCAAAAGTCTTTTCCTTTTTTATTCTCTAAAATAGTCATTACTCACTGATAGTAAACAAGGTCATGCAGGACTTTTCTTCCGAAATGAATATAACCACCACACCATAATAGACCCTTCGGAAAATTCTCCAAAATGGTTCTGATTTTCGCTTTGAACGGAAAGCCGTCATCTCCAAACACGGCAAGGGGGAAGCAACAAGCCGACCGTTTACCCATCCTGACCGCCAA